>NZ_MPOI01000006.1:0-635558 GCF_001896145.1 Archangium sp. Cb G35 | reverse complement strand
GCGCCAGACAGCTTGCCCATTGCTCCGATGCCGGCGTTCGCGATGGAAGAGAGGCTCATTGTTTTCTCCTATACACTTCTAAGGCTGGCGACGCTGTGGAGGTGCAGCAGCCACCTGACATCCTGATTATCGGTCCGGCCCTCACGGAGTTTCCTCCTTCTTTTCCGGATCATTTTTTTCCCGGGGCCTCCTCCACGGCACCGCGCACCACGGCTCCAGTTCCACGGCGCAACCGGCGGCAGGTGCCAAGTGGCCCCAAAAGCGAAACCGGCCTCGCGACACCTCTTATCGAGGAGCGCGAGACCGGTTGGGACTACCCAGCTGCAGGGGGCGCTATCAGCCGCCGATGTTGCGGATGACGGACATCGCCATCTCGTGCATCTGCTTCATCATCTGCGTGATGAGCTGGGTCAGCTCCTGCTCCTTCTGCATCTTCATCTGCGCCTCCATGAACGGCTTCATCTCGGCGGGCGCCTTGTCCAGCATGTCCTGCTGCGCGCCAGACAGCTTGCCCATTGCTCCGATGCCGGCGTTCGCGATGGAAGAGAGGCTCATTGTATTCTCCAGTGTTTTCGAAGGGTTGGTAACTCGGTGGGGGTGCAGCAGCTACCTGACATCCTGATTATCGGCCCCTCCCCCTCGGAGTTTCCTCCTTCTTTTCCGGATCATTTTTTCGGCGTCCCCTCCTGCCCCACGGCTCCACCTGGCCCCAGTTCCACGGCGCCGCCAGAGGCAGGAGCCGAGTGGCCCCAAAAGCGAAACCGGCCTCGCGACGCCTCTTATCGAGGAGCGCGAGACCGGTTGGGACTACCCAGCTGCAGGAGGCGCTATCAGCCGCCGATGTTGCGGATGACGGACATCGCCATCTCGTGCATCTGCTTCATCATCTGCGTGATGAGCTGGGTCAGCTCCTGCTCCTTCTGCATCTTCATCTGCGCCTCCATGAACGGCTTCATCTCGGCGGGCGCCTTGTCCAGCATGTCCTGCTGCGCGCCAGACAGCTTGCCCATTGCTCCGATGCCGGCGTTCGCGATGGAAGAGAGGCTCATTGTATTCTCCAGTRTTTTCGAAGGGTTGGTAACTCGGTGGARGTGCAGCAGCCACCTGACATCCTGATTATCGGTCCGGCCCTCACGGAGTTTCCTCCTTCTTTTCCGGATCATTTTTTTCCCGGGGCCTCCTCCACGGCACCGCGCACCACGGCTCCAGTTCCACGGCGCAACCGGCGGCAGGTGCCAAGTGGCCCCAAAAGCGAAACCGGCCTCGCGACACCTCTTATCGAGGAGCGCGAGACCGGTTGGGACTACCCAGCTGCAGGRGGCGCTATCAGCCGCCGATGTTGCGGATGACGGACATCGCCATCTCGTGCATCTGCTTCATCATCTGCGTGATGAGCTGGGTCAGCTCCTGCTCCTTCTGCATCTTCATCTGCGCCTCCATGAACGGCTTCATCTCGGCGGGCGCCTTGTCCAGCATGTCCTGCTGGGCACCAGACAGCTTGCCCATGGCTCCGATACCGGCGTTCGCGATGGAAGAGAGGCTCATTGTCGTCTCCAGGAATTCGTGGGGTTGGAACTTGGGTGGGGTGCGCAGCAGCTACCTGACAACCTGATTATCGGCCCCTCCCCCTCGGAGTTTCCTGCCCCTTTTCCGGATCATTTTTTCCCGGCGTTTCCTCCACGGAACGACGCACCGCAGCTCCTGCCTCACGGCGCAACCGGCGGCAGGTGCCAAGTGGCCCCAAAAGCGAAACCGGCCTCGCGACGCCTCTTATCGAGGAGCGCGAGACCGGTTGGGACTACCCAGCTGCAGGGGGCGCTATCAGCCGCCGATGTTGCGGATGACGGACATCGCCATCTCGTGCATCTGCTTCATCATCTGCGTGATGAGCTGGGTCAGCTCCTGCTCCTTCTGCATCTTCATCTGCGCCTCCATGAACGGCTTCATCTCGGCGGGCGCCTTGTCCAGCATGTCCTGCTGCGCGCCAGACAGCTTGCCCATTGCTCCGATGCCAGCGTTCGCGATGGAAGAGAGGCTCATTGTGTTCTCCAGTGTTTTCGAAGGGTTGGTAACTCGGGAGGGGTGCTGCAGCTACCTGATGACTTGATTATCGGCCCCTCCCCCTCGGAGTTTCCTCCTTCTTTTCCGGATCATTTTTTTCCCGGCGCCCCCACTCGCCCCACAGCCCCAAAAGCGAAACCGGCCCCGCGAGGCCTCCTGGGAGGACCGCGCGAGACCGGTTCGGACCAACAACCGCAGAGGGAGCTATCAGCCGCCGATGTTGCGGATGACGGACATCGCCATCTCGTGCATCTGCTTCATCATCTGCGTGATGAGCTGGGTCAGCTCCTGCTCCTTCTGCATCTTCATCTGCGCCTCCATGAACGGCTTCATCTCGGCGGGCGCCTTGTCCAGCATGTCCTGCTGCGCGCCAGACAGCTTGCCCATTGCTCCGATGCCGGCGTTCGCGATGGAAGAGAGGCTCATTGTATTCTCCAGTGTTTTCGAGGGGTTGAAAAACTAGCCCTTCACGTTGCCGAGGCCGGGGTTCTTCATCCACGTCTTGAACTCCTCGAGCTTCTGCTTCTCGGAGTTCGCATCAGCGGGGGCGGCGGGAGCCGGAGCGGTCTCCGGGTTGAGCGTCATGCCGCTCTTGCGCTGCCCCGAGCCCTCGAAGCCATCCTTCGGGCCAGCGGCGGAACGCTGCTGGGCCGCCGGCGCCACCGGGGCACCACCCGCGGCGGGAGTACCCTCGAGCAGGGCGCCCACGAAGCCCGCCGGGATCGGCGGCGCACCCTCGGGCCACTCCATCTGGCCGGTGAAGCCGACCGCGGCCAGACGCTCCTGCATGAACTCCACGACCTCCATGATGATGGTCGGAGGAGGAAGGACCGGGTCCTTCGTGAAACGAATGAACGCGTCCTTGACGTCCGTGTAGAGGTTCACGTTCAGAGGCACGCCCACCTTCGTGTTCGCGACCAGCTCGTGCATCTTGCGCAGCAGCGGCTGGGCGGTACCCGTGGCGGCCTTGGCCTGCTTCTCCAGCGCGGCCAGCAGCTTCTCCCGCTTCGCCACCAGCTCGGGCGGCTCGACAGGAAGGGGATACTCTTCGTTGGCGTTCTGCTTCTTCGACATGAGCGCGTCTCTTTCTGCGGGGGGAGGCGGGAAGTCTCAATGCACGACCCCACCCATGTTAGGGATGGATGGATTCCCGGATCAAGCCAGCAAACTCGTAAACCCATGACCCAAGGGGTCATCTGCCGGCTCAGCGCTGGGTCAGCGCCGTCAGCATCGCCTCGGCCTTGTGGGCCAGCGGCTCATCCGCGTCCACCAGGGAGGGGATGCGGCGCAGATCCTCCACCGCCTGCGCCTTCTGTCCCAGGGACAGGCGGACCTCGGCGCGGCCCACGTAGGCCTGGGCATCCCGGGCATCCAGCTTGAGGGCCACGTCGTAGGCGGCCAGTGCGCCCTGCGGGTTGCCCGCCGCCATCTCCACCACCCCGAGCGCCTTGGCGAAGTAGGCGTCCGCGGGATTCACGGCGTAGAGGCCCTGGAAGAGCGTGCGCGCCTCGGCGATGCGGCCCTGGTAGAAGAAGATGTAGGCCGTCTTGGCGATGGCGTACAGCTCATCGTCCGTGTAGCCGCGCACGTCGCGCAGCGTCGCCTTGCCGTCCGCCCAACGCTGCACCATCGACGTGAGGCGGGCCTCGTCCTGGGGGTTGTTGCTGTCGGATGCGGCCATGGCGCTAGAACCCTTCCTCCTGCTGCTCCTCGCGCATGCGGCGCTGGATCTCCTGGACCTCGGAGTGGACCTGGCCCACCAGCGCCAGCATCTGCGCCTCGCGCTGCAGCAGGCCCTTGAGGCGATCCATGCGCTCCGGGGGCGCGTTGATGCGCGCCATGCTCCGCTCCAGCAGCTGGCGCTGATCGCTGTCCCCTCGCCCGGCCACGCTGCCCAGGTAGGGACGATCCGAGAAGCCCTCCAGGTCCGCGTCATGACCCTTCGGGTTGGGCGGCGTGGGCAGCCGCAGCTCCTCCGAGGAGTGCGCCGGGCCGATGAAGTCCAGCAGCGCCGCCGAGGCGAGCGCCGGGCTCTTCGGGTTGCCCGCCTTGCGCTTCTTCCGGTCGAACTGGGAGGGATCGACCAGCTTCTCGCGGACCGCGCGGGGGCCGCCCCAGGGCCAGACGGGTGTTCTCGGGGGCTGATTATTGATTTTGGCCATGGCCTGGATTGAACCTCACTGCCGGGATGGGACGCCAGAGTCTACCGTACTCGACTCAACGCTTGCCGCCTGCCTGCTGCTCCCGCTGGAGCTCGAAGATGAAGTTGAGGACCTCCGCGACGGCGTCGTACAGTTCCTCGGGGATCTCCTGGCCCACGTCGATGCGGTAGAGCGCGTTGGCCAGCGACACGTTCCTCATGACGGGGATGTTGTACTGCCTGGCGATCTCCCGGATCTTCTCCGCCTTGAGCCGCATCCCCTTGGCCACCACGCGCGGAGCGGTGTCCTTCTCCTTGTCGTACTTGATCGCGATGGCCATCTCGGCGTCGTCACTCATGGGAACCTCGCGTCAGG
The DNA here is from genome assembly GCF_001896145.1 of Archangium sp. Cb G35. Taxonomy (NCBI): domain Bacteria; kingdom Pseudomonadati; phylum Myxococcota; class Myxococcia; order Myxococcales; family Archangiaceae; genus Archangium; species Archangium sp. Cb G35. The sequence goes on along the minus strand of NZ_MPOI01000006.1, from coordinate 630,981 downwards.
GACAGGGGGCGGGGCCGCTTCAGGCCCGGGCCGCCGGAGTGGGATTCTTCAGGCTGTAGACGAAGTTGAGCACCTCGGCCACGGCGTCATACAGCTCCTCGGGGATCTGCTCGCCGACCTCCACGCGCAGCAGGGCGTGCGCCAGGGGCACGTTGCGCAGCGTGGGCACGTCCGAGTCGCGCGCCAGGGCCTTGATGCGCTCGGCCTTGAAGTCCAGGCCCTTGGCCAGCACCTTGGGCGCCACGTCCCCGTCCTTGTCGTACTTGAGCGCCACGGCCACGTGGTCCGGGTTGGTGACGATGACGTCCGCATCCTTCACGGCCTCCATCTGCGCGCCTTCCAGGAGCTCGTGCGCCATCTCCTTGCGCTTGGCCTTGTTGTGCGGATCGCCCTCGCTCTCCTTGTATTCCTTCTTCACGTCCTCCTTCGACATCATCTGGTCCTTCATGTACGACTTGCGCTGCCACCAGACGTCGAAGATGCCGAAGAGGAAGAAGACCATGCCCACGCGCACGGCGACGCGGTAGGTGAGCTCGCCCATGATGGCGAGGATGGTCGGGACGTCCCGGCGCACCGTCTCCACCACCAGGGGCATGGAGTCGCGCACCACGCCATAGGTGACGTAGGCGGCGATGCCGATCTTCGACAGGTTCTTGATGAGCTCGACGACCTGCTTCTTGGTGAAGAGGTTCTTCAACCCCTCGATGGGGTTGAGCTTCTCCAGCTTGGGCATCAGCGGGTCCATCGTGAACAGCGAACCCACCTGAAGGAACTCCACCAGGCCACCGATGACGGCCACGGCCCCCACCACGGGCAGGGTGAGCAGGAGCACCGCGTTGAGCCCCATGGTCATGAGCTGACCGGTGGCCGCCGCCAGATTCTCCGGGTGCGCGATGTGCTCGAAGCTGAAGCGGAACAGCTCGCTGACGCGCTCCTCCACGCTGGACCAGGTGGCCTTGACCACCCCCAGGCCCACCACAAAGCCGAACACGGCCGTCAGGTCCTTGCTCTTCCAGACCTGGCCCTTCTTGCGTGCGTCGTCGAGCTTCTTTTGTGAGGGTTCTTCTGTCTTCTCGTCGGACATGGCGAAGACCCTGGATCAGCCGAGCAGGCGGATGGCGTGGCGGAGCATGGCCAGCATGGCGGCGAATTCCGTCTGCATCCGCTCCGTGATGAGGCCGAGCGACAAGAAGATGATGACCACGCCCACCAGGGGCTTGATGGCCATGGAGATGAAGAACACCTGGACCTGGGGCGCCACGCGGTTGACGGCGCCCAGCGCCATGTCCGTGAGGAAGGCGGCCAGCATGGCCGGCGCGGCGAGCGCGAGGGAGATCTTCAGCAGGTCCGCGAAGGAGCGGATGAAGAGCTCGAAGAAGGCCCACTCGCCCATGCTGAAGCGCGGGAAGCGGTCCAGGGGGACGATGGCGAAGCTCTCGGCGAGCGCCTCGATGACCAGGTGGTGGCCGTTGAGGGTGAGGAAGAGCACCACCGCCAGCTGCACCTTGAGGCTGGAGAAGATGGACACCTGCGTGCCGAGCTGCGGCACGTAGAGCTGGGCGTTGTTGCTGCCGGACATGGTGTCCACGAGGTTGCCGGCCACGCGCGCCGCCTCGAAGACGACGTTGATGATGGTGGCCAGCGCCACGCCGATGAAGATCTCCTTGAGCATCAACCCGATGTAGGGGAACGCGCTGGTGGGGAGGGCCCCCATGCGCGCGCTGACGGCCGGGAAGAGCACGCCGGAGAGCATGACGCCCACGCCCATCTTGATTTCCGGGGGGATGACCTCGCCGCCCAGGAATGGGGAGAGCACCAGCACCGGCATGATCCGGCACATCAGCAGGCCCATGGTGAAGATGACGAGCGAGAGGTTGGCCTGCTCCGTCATCCGGGCGATGACATCGGAGACGTTCATTTGATCAGCGCCGGGAACTGATCGAACACGTGGAAGGTGAAGCGGATGAGCTGGTGGCCGATCCACGGGCCGGCGAGCGCCAGCACGCCGAAGACGATGATGACCTTGGGAGCGAACGAGAGCGTCTGCTCTTGAATCTGCGTGGTGGCCTGGAAGACGGCGATGATGAAGCCCACCAGGAGGCTCATCAGCACCGGCGGGGCCGAGACGACGAGCACGAGGTAGAGCGCCTGCTGGAGGATGGAGTTCAGCTGGTGCATGTGCGCCTCACAGGTAGCCGACGACCAGGCCCTTGGCGATGAGGTACCAGCCGTCCACGAGGACGAAGAGGAGCAGCTTGAAGGGCATGGAGATGGTGGTGGGCGAGAGCATGTGCATGCCCAGCGCCAGCAGGATGTTGGCCACCACCATGTCGATGACGATGAAGGGCACGAAGAGCAGGAAGCCGATCTGGAAGGCTTCCTTGAGCTCGGAGACCACGAAGGCCGGGACAATGGTCATGAAGTCCTTGTCCGTGAGGTCCTTCCTGTCCTCCTCGGTGCGCATCTTCCGGGCGAGGTTGAAGAAGAGCGCCCGGTCCTTGGCGGTGACCTTCTTGATGAGGAAGGCCCGCAGCGGTTCCTTGGACTTGTTGGCCGCCTCCAACAAGGTGCCCACCGATTCCGAGGACAGGAGCGAAGGTCCCTTGGAGAGGATGTCCACCTCCGCTGCCCGGTACATGGCCTGTCCCACCGGGGCCATGATGTAGACGGTGAGGATGATGGCCAGGCCGGTGATGACCTGGGTGGGCGGAATCTGCTGGGTGCCCAGTGCCGAGCGCACGATGGAGAGCACCACTGAGATCTTCACGAAGCTCGTCACCATCATCAAAACGAAGGGGACGAGCGACAGCGCGGCCAGCGCCAGCATCAGCACCAGCGGCCGGGAGGCGAAGGAGTCGGGGCTCACCGCGTCGACGTTCACGGCGGCGTCGGCGGCGGCACCACCCCCGCGCTTGGCGCGCTGGGCGAAGGCGAGGAAGGGCTCCAGCGCGAACACCACGGCGAAGAGCCAGGGCGACAGGCGGAGGGCGGGGAGGCGGACGTTGGTGAATCTCACGAGTCGTCTCGATCAGGCGCCCGGCGGCTCGGTGCCGCTCGGTTGGGTAGCAGTAGTCCCCTGCTGCGTGGCGTCGCGGCGGGCGAGGAGCTTCTGGAGGAAGGGAGAGAGGGAGATGACGTTGGACGGCGGAGTCTCGGAGCGGATGCGCTCCACCGCCGCGGTGTCGAGCTTGGAGAGCAACTGGAGGCCGTTCTCGCCTCCGCCCACCAGCAGGTACTCGTCCGCGGCCTTGAGCACGAAGAGGGTGCGGCGCTGATCCAGCGGCACCCGCTCCAACACCGACACCACCGAGGGCCGTCCCGCGGGCACGCCCTGCAAGCCCATCAGCTTGCGCAGGCCCACGTTGAGCGTGAGGTAGATGGAGGCCACCACCGCGCCGAACAGCAACAACGTGCGCGTCAGCATCCACCCGAGGCTCTCGGGCTCCTCCTCCAGGCCCGCGGGCGGCTGGGAAGGCACCCCGAAGTCCTCCACGGAGGGCGGCTGCGGAGCGGCGGGAGCGGCCTGGGCCGGGGTGGCGGCCTGAGCGGGCGGTGCGCTCGAGGCGGGGGCGTCGGCACGGGCCAGCGGCGCCAGCAGGACGCACGCGCACACCAGCCAGACCGGACGCGGGGGAAAAACGGAAGACACTGCCATGGTGGGGGGCGAGGCTAGTGCATCGGGCAGGAGACCGCCACGGGCCGCCGCCGCCCTGCCCCGCTCCCTCGCTTGCCTGCCCGGGTCACCCCACACGCGCCGCGCTCCTCTCAGCCCGCGAGCGAGAGGACCCGGACGCCCAGCTGCCCCTCGATTTCCACCAGCTCGCCCCGGGCAATCACCTTGCCATTCACCGACAGGTCCACCGGCTCGCCCGGCGCCCGGCGCAGCTCCACCACCTGGCCCACCCGCAGGGCCACCACCTGATCCGCCGTCACCGGCACCCGCGCCAGCTCCACGGAGATCTGCAGCGGGATGTCACCCAGCAGGTCGCCCGAATCCATTCTGTCGTCCACGGCACCACTCTCCGCCAAAGGGTTGCGCATCTCGGGGTTGGTGAACTCCTCGTCGTCCCCCGACTCTCCCAGGGCCCCCGCCGCGGCCTCATCCGCCTCGGAGGGCACGCTCCGTGGGAAGGACTGATCTCCCGCCACCAGCCCGGTGATACGTGCCTGGTACTGGCCATTCTCCAGGTAGACGTCCGCGGCCAGGCAGCCCTTGCGGGCCAGCCCCAGCAGCACCCGGGCGGTGCCGTTCTCCCCCCGGTCCGGCCGGGCCGAGAACGCATCCACCAGCACCACGTCCTTCACCCGGAGGCTCGCCAGGTCGCCGCTGGAGATCTCCGCCTGGGCGATCTCCGCGCGCAGCCAGGTGCGGACCGAGGACAGCCGGCCCAGGTTGGCCTGGATGTCCGCCTGCAACGCCGCCCGGCGCTGCTCGGCCGCCTGCGCCGGCTCCATCAGGTCCAGCACGCCCGAGGGCACGAAGAGGCGCACCATGCCATCCTGCGAGCCGAGCCGGGTCCGCAACTGGACCACCAACACCGGCCCGTCCTCGCTCAGCCGGGTCACCGCCTCGTCCAGGCCGCGCGCCACGCCCTCCAGGCGCAGCTTGGGCTGGTTCGGATCCATCCCCGGCACCAGCGCCTTGAGCGCCTCGAGGATGACGAAGCCCGCCACCCCCTCCTCGATGTCCGTCAGGGGCCGCACGCCCACGGCCTCGCCCGCGCCACCCAGCAGCGCGTCCACCGCCGCGTGCGCCAGGGGCAAGCCAATCTCCAGCACCGCGCGCCCGCGGTGCGGACCGGGCACCAGGAAGGACAGGAAGGTGGGCTCCGCCAGGTGGCGGCGCAACTCGCCCGCGCCAATCGCCCGCACCGACTCCACGGAGAAGGCCACCGGCGTGTCGAAGAGGCCCTTGAGCCGGGTGCACAGCGCCTCGACGGCCTCGGCCTTCGGCGTCAGCCACCGGGCGCGCGAGGTGAGCCGGAACTCGTTGAGCGACACCTTCTCCAGCTTGGGGAAGGAATAGGGCTTCCACTGCTTGCCCGGGGCAACCGGGGCAACCGGGGCAACCGGGACGGCCGGGGCGGTCGGACGCTTGAGCTGCCGCGTGTCGACCAGCATGGTGCGCTCCTGGGGACCGGGCTCGTCATCCAGGTCGAGACTGCTCATGACTTCGCCTCGACGCGCAGCTCCTCCAGGGTGAGGCCGCGTCCAGCCAGCGCGTTCTTGAGCGTCTCACGCTGCCCCTCGAGCATCTTCAGCACTTCCCTGTCGCTGCCGCTGAAGGTGGCGTGGATCTTCCCGTTCTTCGCGCTGAGCTTGATGGACAGGCCCTTGAGGACGTCGTTGCGCAGGTCGATCTGGAACTCCGCGTTGCCCGCGGCGTTGGTACCCACGCGCACGCGCTCGACGATCTTCTGGGCGATCTCATTGGCGATGGCGCGCAGCCGCTCCGAGCCCGACGCGGGATTGGGCTTGGCCACCGGCACGGGCGCCATCAACGCGGGGTTGAAGCGGAAGCTGGCGGCCGCCTCGGCGCCGTCCTTCTTGTCCTTGCCCTCCCCGCCGCCCTTGCCCCCACCGTCCGCATCGGCCTTGAGCGAGCCCTTGCCCTCCCGCCGGGCCTGCACGCCCATGGCGGCGCTCTCGCTGTCCTTGTCGAGCGCCTCGCCGCGCTCGTCCAGGGCCTTGCTGGTGTCCTTCGCGTCCGCCGCGCGGGACTCGACCCGCGTCTGCGTCACGCCCTGGTCCTGCTTCTTGGCCTGCGCCATCTGGGGGGACTCCGACTGGCGGCCCCCGGACACCTGGCCCTCGGACATGCCCGTCTGGCGCTGCTGACCGCGCAGGTCTCCCGCCTTGCCCTCCTGCTGCAGGCGAGCCAGCACGGACTTGCCCAGGTTCTGCTGCGGAGGCTGCTGCGCCTGCGCGGACTTCTGCTGCTGGACCAGCTTGGAGAAGGAGGACTCCCCTTCCTGGCGCTGCTTGCCCTTGGATTCCTGGAGACGCTTCTCCTGGACCAGCCGCTCCGCGGTCCTCTGCGCCTGACGATCGTCTTCGACTCGGCTCATCTCGACACCACCTGGGGGGAGCTGGAGGTTACTTGCGCTGCCTCATCAGGAACAAGGTGTTCCCGATTTCCTCCTGGTTCAGCTCCTCCTTGGCCTGACGCTCGGCCCGGATCTGCTTCTGCCAGTTCTCCTTGTGCTTCTCGATGGCCTTGAGCTCCTTGGCGGCCTCGGCCATCTCGCGCCGGCGCTGCTCCACCAGCTTCTCGGCCGTCTTGACGACCTCCTTCTGGCGCTCGATCTCCAGCGCGAGCTGCGCCTCCTCGTCCTTGAGGCGCTCCTCGTACCGGTTCATCATCGTGAAGCTGTTGGGACCGGTGGTCCCCTTGGCCATGAGTCCCTGGAGGTAGGCCATGACCTTCTGCTTGCGCTCGGCCTTGCGCGTCTCGAGCTCCTGCTCCAGGCGCTTGAGCTCGGCCTTCTGCTTGTCCAGCGCCTTGACGGCGTCGGAGAAGGCCTGCTCGGCCTCCTCCTTGGCGCGCTCGCGCATCTCGAGCAGGGTCTGCAACCGGTAGGGGGGCATGGCCCCATCCTAACCTGGAAAACCCCGGGTCCGTCACCCCTCCCGGACAGGCCTGCCCGCTACTTCACGCCCTGGGGCCTCCCCGTCACTCCTCGAACAGGCCGATGAGCTTCTCGACGGTCTCGTCGAACCCACTGTTGGAGTGGGTGTCCTGCTTGAGGAAGTCGATGATGGAGTCGTACTTGTCGATGGCGTAGTCCGTCCGGGGGTCCGTGCCGTACTGGTAGGCGCCCAGGAGGATGAGGTCGCGCTGCTTCTCGTAGGTGGCGAGCGTCTCGCGCAGCTTGCCCGCGGCCTTCTTGTGCTCCTTGGAGACGATGCCGCTCATCACACGGGAGAGGCTGGCGAGCACGTCCATGGCGGGCCACTGGTTGCGCTCGCCGAGGGCACGGTTGAGGATGAAGTGGCCGTCGAGAATACCGCGGACCTCGTCGGCGATGGGCTCTTCCATGTCACCGCCGGCCACGAGGCAGGTGTAGATGGCGGTGCACTTGCCCTTCTCCGAGTTGCCCGTGCGCTCGAGGATGCGCGGCAGCATGGAGAACACGCTGGGCGGGTAGCCCTGACGCGCCGGGGGCTCGCCGATGGCGAGGCCGATTTCACGCTGGGCACGGGCCAGACGGGTCACCGTGTCGAGCATGAAGAGGACGTTTCCGCCGCGCTCGCGGAAGTACTCGGCGATGGCCGTGGCCACGTAGGCGGCGCGCAGACGCACGAGGCTGGGCTGGTCCGAGGTGGCGCACACCAGCACGGAGCGCTTCATGCCCTCCTCGCCCATGGCGTCCTCGATGAACTCGCGCACTTCGCGGCCACGCTCGCCGATCAGCGCCACCACGCACAGGTCCGCATGGCTGTTGCGCGCTATCTGTCCCATCAGCGTGGACTTGCCCACGCCCGAGCCGGCGAAGAGGCCCACGCGCTGGCCCTCGCCCACGGTGAGCAGCCCGTCGATGCAGCGCACCCCCAGGGGCAACGGCCGCTCCACCCGCTGGCGTGTGAAGGGATCCGGGCAGTCCCGGTCCACCGACCAGTCGAACAAGCCCTCGGAGGGCAGCGGCTTGCCGTCCATGGGCTCGCCGATGCCGTTGAGCACGCGGCCCAGCAGCCCCTCGCCGCACTTGATGGAGAGGGGCCTGCCGGTGGGGACGACCTCACTGTCCGGGCCGATGCCGAGCAGCTCGCCCAGGGGCATGAGCATGACCTCGTCGCCCTGGAAGCCCACCACCTCGGCCTTCACCGCGGAGCGGCCGCCATGGCCCTTGATGATGACCAGCTCGCCCACGCGCACGCCGGGCACGCTCGCCTTGATGACCAGCCCCGTCAGCTCGGTGACGCGGCCCTGCACCCGGTACAGCGGCGCTTCCTTGATGATGGAGAAGTAGCGCTGGAGATCGAGAGGCATGGCTTACGCGGGGCCTTCCTTCTTGCCCTGATCCGGAAAGAGGACGTTCTGCAGCATCTCGAACTGGGTGGGCAGCTGCGCGTCCACCTTGCCGAACTCCGTCTGCACGATGCAGCCCACCGGGGCCACGTCCGGGTCCTCCTTGATGGACACGTCCACCGCCCGGCCGATGAGCTCCATCAGCTCCGCCTTGCGGGCGCGCAGCACCGCCGCCGACTTGGGATTGACCCTCAGCACCACCGCCCGCGCGTTGCGCAGCTCCTCGATGGCCTTGGCACAGATGTCCGCCAGCAGCGTGGGATCTCGCTCCACGTCGCGGCCGATGATCTTCTCGGCGATCTTGCACGCCAGGGCCACCACGTCGCGCTCCTGCTGGGCGAGGATCTCCCCGGCCTGCATCTTCGCGCGCAGGAGGGTCTCCGTGGTCTGCGCCAGGCCCTCCTGCCGGCCCTGCTCGCGCGTCTTGGCCAGCAAATCCTCGCGCTCGCGCTGGGCCTCGGCGAGGATGCGCTCCTTCTCGCGATTGGCCTCCTCGATGATGCCCTGGGCGCTCTGCCGGGCATCGAAGACCTCGGCGTTCATCACGCCCGGGCGCGGAGGACGCAGCACCGGCCTGTCCCCGCCGGCCGGCCTGTCCCCACCGGGTAGAGGCTCGGCCCCCGAATCGCCCTTGATCACCTTGCCGATCGCCATGGAAAGCTCCTTGTCCGCCGGATGCTAGCGCGTTCCGCCCCGCGGTCCACGCCCGCTGGTGCCCGGCCCGCCCGGCCGCTGCACGCGCCGCTGGACCTGGGAACCTTCCGTCTTCACCGCCGGGAGGGACGTGCTGGTCCCCAGCACCCTGGGCGGCCGTTCAGGCTCACCCTCCACCCGGGATACGGCGCTCCGGCTGTGCGTGCGCGCCACCGGGGAGCGGATGATGCGCGAGACCTCCGAGTCCTGCGCGGGAACCTCGACCCGGGACCGGGAGCCCACGTTCGTGGGGGGCCGCGACGACGGCGGCGGCCCGATACGCGCCCCGGAAGGATCCGGCTTCACCTCCGCGCCCTCCCGAGCCCCATCCCGAGCACTCCGGGGGGCTACCCGGCTCACCCGCGAGGGCGAGGACTCGGGCGGGGCCTCCTGGCGGTTTCCGTAAGCCGAGCTGGCACCTGCCCGGCGAGCCTCTCGCTCGGCGATGGGATCCCTCCGCATGCTGACGGACTGGGAGGACGCGGACCGGCGGACCGAGGCTTCCGAGCTGGCGCCCGCGCGCATCTCGCGCGACATGGCGGGATTCCGGCTCGCGGGAGGCGGAGACACCACCGCCGGCTTGCCGGCCACCGAGGGCGGAGGGCCGAGAGCGGGCGGACGAGGCGGGGTGAGCCGTACCGGACGCTCGATGAGACCCCGGGCCGCGAGCCGCTCCAGGTCCGTGACGATGTCCGTGCGGCCACCATCCCCGCGGGTCGTCGGCTTGGCGCGCTCCTCGCGTACCCACTTCGCGAGCATCTGCCCGAACTCGCTGCGGTGCTTCTCCACCAGGCGCGAGGCGAACTCGGCGGACTGCGCCACGCTGGCGCGCGCCAGCCGGTGCACGCCAGCGCCTCGAATGGCGGCGGCCAGGTTGTCCATGCCGCCGTACAGATCGAGCTGCGCCTGGGCGTCCTCCTCGGCGAGCTTGCGCGGGGCGTTGGCCGTCACGGCGCGCGTGGCGAGCTGACGCAGGTGGGGCGGCAGCACGGCGAAGGCCGGCTCCCGAGCGCCATCCGGAATGCCCGCCAGCGCCGGCCCCAGCACGCGAGCGCCCAGCCGGTCACACATGGTGAGCAGCTCACGCGTCTGCAGCAGCAGCACGTCGGTGAACTTGAAGGGAACATGCGCCGCGGACTCGCGCGACAGCCGCTCCTCCAGCTTCCAGCGCACGATGTCCAGCACCTGAGGCCGGACCTCGCGCGTGAGCTTCACCTTCCCCGTGTTGGGCAGATGGGAGCGCACCGCCTCGGCCAGCTGCGCCGGCAGCGCGCGCAACATCACCTCCACCAGGGCGGCACGCTCGCGCTTGAGCAACCCCGCCAGACGCTCCGGATCCGCGCTCCACAACTGGCCGCGCCGGTCCTTCACCAGCCGCTTGATCTCCTGGACCAGCAGCGGGATGCGCTTCTCGCGCGGAATCTGGAGGATTTCCTGGGCCCGGTGCCGGAGCAGTTCCGCCTCTTCCTCGGGCAGATGCTCCAGCGCGGCGATGCCCTCCTGGCCACCGAAGGTGACGGCGGTCAGGAGCATCATCGTCTGCCGCTTGCTCAGCGAGGTGAAGAACTGATCCAACGGTCACCCCGCGGGTGGGAGGCGTTCCAGGAAAGGAGCGGACGTCGCTCGGCTCACTGCTTCGGGCGGGGACGGCCCGTGGCGGGAGCGGCACCACCGCCCCGGAGCATGGGCCACACCGCCAGGCCGATGGCCGCCAGGATGACCATCACGGCCACGCCCGCCATCATCCGGAACTGGCTCACGCTGGAGGCCGTCATCCGCATGCCGAACACGTCCTGCAGGCGGCTCTCCGGGCCCACCTCGGCATCAGGAGGCAGCGCCGGCGTCAGCAGCACCGTCACCGCCGCGGGCTTCAGCTCCGGCACCGCCGTGGAGACGAACTGCTGCACGTCCTCGCGCTTGATGGGCGACTCGTTCTTGAGGCCCGGCCGGAATTTGATGAACACCGACGCCGAGGGCTCCGGCTTGTTCTCCGGCTGCGTGAGGTCGTTGTTCTCCGGAATCATCACGATGACCCGGGCCTCCAGCACGCCGTCGATCTGATTGAGCGAGTTGGACACCTCGCCGCCGAGCGCCTTGAGCAGCATGGCGCGCTCCTCGGTGGCGGTGGGCACCATTCCGCCCTTGGCGAAGTGGTTCAGGCCCTTCTCCATCGGCCGCGGTAGCGAGTACGCGCGCAGCAGCTCGGCGGCCTGGGCCGCATCTGCCTTGGGCACCTGGATCCGGAAGCGCAGCTCGTTGCCACCCTCTTCCTTCATCTTCGTGGCGGCGATGCCGTTCTTGCTGAGCAGGACGTAGATCTCATTGGCGTCCTGTTCAGTCAGGTCGTGTTGCAGGTCGATGGTGCAGCCGGTCCCCACCGCGAGAACGAGGAGGGCGGCGAGCGCGTACGGTCGGAGCGTCATGGGCGCGCCTAGCTTAGATGGGCGGGCTCCCTCGCAACAAGACCCAACCCGGAAACAGCCTGGAAAGCAGGAAGGGCGCCCCCTCGCATTCGAGGAGACGCCCTTCGCGGTGGAGGAACCGGCTCGGCCGGTTGCTCGCTCACACCTGGGTCTTCAGGGTGTCCTTCAGACCGCTGGTGGCCTTCTCGACGACCTTGCTCGTCAGGTCCAGCTCCTGCGTGTACTTGTACATGCCGGCCTGGAGCGACAGCAGCTCGGCGTTGGAGAACGTCTTTCCGGAGGCGCCGGCCTGGATGAGCTTGTCCATGTTGACCTGGCCCTTCTCCAGCTCGCCCACCACGTGCGACAGCATGTTGCCAACCTTGTTGGCCTCCTGCTTGCCGTTGACGGCCTCGGCGCCGCGCGCGGTGGCGGGCTCCTGGCCGGCGGTGTTCACCTTGTTGAGCGCCGCCTTCTCCGTCTTGCCGACGGACTCGGTGTGGCGGATCTGCTCGGCGCGCTGGGTCGCCTGAGTGGCCTGGGTGGCCTGGACCTGCTCAGGCCCGCCCGCGGCCTGGGCCTTGTTAGCGAGGGCCGCGTCGAACTTCGAGGCTCCCTGCTTGTTGACCTGCTGCGCGCCCTGATCCTGCAACTTCTGCTGAGCGATCTGCGCCGCCGAGACGCCGGCCATCGGACCCGCCATGTGACTGCCTCCTTGAATCCTCGGAGGAGGAAGAGTCCTCCTCGTTCAAAAGCTCCTTGAGCCGTTCGATGGCGCGCGCATGCAGCCGCGACGCCCAGCTCTTCGACTGCCCGATCTCCGCCCCCGCCTCTTCCAGCGTCTTGCCCTGGAAGTAGTAGCCCTGAAGCAGCCGGCGCTCCTTCTCCGGCAACTTCTCGATGGCCGCCCTCAACCTCACCCGCTGCTGCTCGAGCTCTATCCGTTGATCCGCCGGAAGCGACTCGTCCGAGAAGCCGAGGGTGTCCGCACCTTCGAGACTGGTCGCGAACACCATCGCCAGCCCCGCCACCGCGTTGGAAATCTCCATGACATCATCGTCAATGGACCCCCCGCGGTTGCCTCCTCCCTGCTCGCGATCCGAAAGATTTCCCAAATACGCCGTCGCCCGCTCTCCCATGTAGGAGCTGCGCGCGTCGTTGCCCTTGAGAATCCCCATCTTGCGCAGGCCGTCGTAGATGGCGCCCTTGATGCGGTAGTGGGCAAATGTGAGGAAGTTGGCGCCCACCTTCGGATCAAAACGATCCGCCGCCTCCAACAGGCCAATCTGGCCGTAGGCGATCAGCTCATCGAGCTCGAGCTGGGCGGAGAACTGCCTGCGCACGGTGGCCGCGAGCGACCGCACGTAGGGGCCGTACTTCTCCAGCAGGACCTTATTGTCTTCGCCGAGAGCCAAGCGGGGCGCTCACTCGGCCTTCGACCACAACCGCTCGAGGGCCTGATTCAGTCGGGGGTCATCCTGCAAGGCATCGGCGATCTTGCTCGTGAGCGCCGACGACTTCATCCGCAGCTTCTCTTTGAGCACTTCGGCGACGAGCTTGCGCGTCGCCTCTTCCTTGTTCTTGAAGTCCCCGTTCTTGAGCTGTTTGGCGATGGCGAGCGCCTGGGAGGTGATGGGGTCAGCGGCCTGGGGCCCCTGAACGTTGCCGGAGCCCACGGCTCCAGAGGGGCCCACCAGCCCGGCGGTGCGATCCACCGAGCCACCAAAAGTCGTCGCCCCTGCCTTGCCGGCCGGCGCCTTGCCGGAGGGGCCCTTGGCGCCTCCAGCACGTCCCTTTCCGCCCCCTCGTCCAACTCCACCGACCGACATCGGCATCTCCTTCCTTCAGCACAGTCTACTTCTTCGCGGAGGGCGGAGGCAGGGCCCCCGCTTCTTTCGCGTCGATGAGGGCGCGGGCCAGCCGTCCCCCATCACCTTCAGAATCCAGATCAATGGCGGCCTTCAGCTCCTTGAGGGCCTCGGGCACCTTCCCCATGAACAGCAGGGCCTCGCCCACGTGGGCGCGAGGCAGGGCCGAATTGGGGGCGAGCCGCTGAGCGGCCCGGTAGGCCTGCAGCGCCTTGTCATGGCGGCCCTGGGCGAACTCGAGCGAGCCGAGCGCCAGCTGAGGCACCTCGCTCCTGGGCATCAGCAGCGCGGCGCCAGCGAAGATTTCGCGCGCCTTGTCGAACTGGCCCATGTCCAGCCACAGATAGCCCGCCTCGAGGAGGATCATCGCCTCCCGCCTGGCGAGCGGCACGAGGCTGCCCGAGATCTCCGAAGTCTCCGCCATGTGACGTCTGCTTCCTTTTCCGGCCCGGCCATGGGGAGGACGAGGCCTCGTCCTCCCCGGAGCACCGGACCCGTGAGACCGCCAGCGCCGACGCTAGCGGATGTTGCCGATCGAGTTCTTCGCCGAGTCGTGCCGGGTCTTCAGCACGTTGGAGATGGTGCTGAACACCTGGTTCTCGCGCTGCATGGCGACCTGCAGGCCCAGCAGCTTCTTCTGCTCGGCGAACATGCCCTGCATCTCGCCGTTGAACTCACCGCCCACGCCGCTGCCGCCGCCGGGCAGGCTCACCTGGCCGCTGTTGCCGCCGGAGGCGCCGATGGAGGTGGAGCCCGACACGAGCGCGCTGCCGCCGCCCGCGTTGAGCGTGGTGTTCATGGGGGAGGCGCCGGAGCCCAGGGCCGCGCCGTAGTACGGAGCCGAGCCGGAGCCGCTGGTGTTGCTGAAGGTGGTGAGCGAGGACACCGCCGCGGACACCACGGAGCCGCCGGGCACCATGTTGGCCACCACGCCCACGCCGCCGGCCACCATGTTGGCCGCCGTGCCGACGCCGTTCTGCACGCGAGCGGCGAAGCTCGTGTCAGGGGTCACGCGGGCCGTGGTCACGTTGGTGGACATCCGCGGCATGTTCAGGTTGCTGTCGATCTTCATGGTTCCTCTCCAGACGATGGAACGGCCAAGGCTTCGTGGAGCACTGGGGGTTCCCGCGCTCCCTTTTCCTGAATTATCGGTGATCGTCCGCCACAGTTGCGTCTGATCCACCAGAAAGTCGGCCCGGGCCGAAAAACCTCAATTATCTCCGGCCTTTACCCTTGGTCTCGGCCACCAGCCGCTCGCGCGTCTCCAGGAGCACGCCGAGCAATTCCTCGGTGCGGGAAATGGCGGCCTGGACCTTCTTGGCGTGCTCGGCCTTGGGGCCCTTGAGGTTGGCCAGCTCGCTCTTCACCGGAGTGAAGAGGGCCTGGACCTCCTCGGCGGAGGCGGTCTCGATGAAGGACTCGATGGCGGGGAAGGAAGGCGTGGGCAGGGGCTCTGCGACGGGCGCGGGCTGCTGCTTGGACGGGGGAGGCATGGTGGAAAGGTAGGGGAAAACACCCTCCGGGTTCAAGCCGCCTGCCCTACGGTCGAGGCGGCGCGCCAACAAAAGACGCCCGGGGAGGGCTCAGGCGATCCCGCTTCCCAGGACGTCCCTGGCCGCTACCCAGAGTGCACCTAGCTTTTTCCCAGCGGGGGGCACTGCCAGGGGGGCACCGCCCACCGCCTCAAAGGGAGAATCTCATGAGCAAGAAGATCGTGGGGCTGTTCGCGACCGTGGCGCTGCTGAGCTCTGGTGTGGCCCTGGCGGGTGACGACAAGCACAAGGACCAGCAGAGCCAGACCAGCGGGCAGATGGGCAGCGACATCGGCGGCTCGGGCCAGACCCAGATGCAGGGCCAGATGGGCATGACGGGCGAGAAGCAGGTCACCGGCACCGTGGTGAAGAGCAGCAGCAACCTGCTCCACCTGCGCACGGACAACGGCATCATCCCCGTGAAGATCGACAAGGACACCCAGTTCGCGGATCCGACCGTCAAGCGCGTCAAGGACCTCAAGGAAGGCCAGCAGGTCCGCGCCAGCTTCGACATCAAGGGCACGGACAACGTGGCCAAGAGCATCTCGCTGGACATGGCGAACACGGGTGGCAGCGGCCTGGAAGGCGACACGGGCATCAACCAGGACATGGGCGGCTCGGGCCTGGACCAGGACATCAACAAGGACCAGGACATGGGCGGTGACGTGGGCGGCTCCGGCGACGTGGGCGGCTCCGGTGACGAGGGCGGCGACGTGAAGCACTAGTCCCAGTCCCACCCATGGATGAAGGACCTCGAGCCCGCGGCGCCACACCGGTGCCGCGGGCTCCATCAGTTCATTCAGTATTGACTGAACGTCCTGACGCCCGTAGACGGGTGCGCGACTTCCGCTCCGGGAGAAGCCGCGCATGCGTCGGGACGGGTTGAGCGCCGAGGAAGAGCGGTTCATCGAGTCGATGGGCCTGTTCTTCGAGCGCCAGGGCGTACCGCGCATTGGCGGCCGCATCCTCGGATTGCTGCTGCTGGCCGAGAAGCCGCTCGCACTGGGCGAGGCCGCCAGGCTGCTGAGGGTGAGTCCGGCCTCGGTCTCAACCAACGTGCGCCAGTTGCAGGCCAGCGGCCTGGTGGACCCCGCCAGCATCCCGGGGGATCGCCGCCACTACTACGTCTTCAACAGCGCGGGCTGGGATCACCGGCTCGAGATGGCCGTCACCGCCATGGACGCCCTGAGCCAACTGTGCCAGGACGCACTGGCCATGCCCGAGCTGAAAGAGCGCCACAAGCTGCGCGAGGCGGTAGAGTTCTGCGGCTTCTACCGCCAGGAACTGGCGGGTGCGGCCGAGCGTTGGCGTGCCCGCTTCGCCCGGAGACCCGGCAGCCAGACCACCCCTCCCCCACCCGTCCCGCGCCAACGCCGGAGCGGCGCCCGCTAACCTCCCCCACCCCTTCCCCGGTCTCGGAAAGGACCGAACCCAGCCATGACCCAGCTCACCGCCGTTTCTGGCGCCAACCGGCCCATCGTCTCCCTCACCGACGTCATCAAGACGTACACCCTGGGCAAGGTGGAAGTACCCGCGCTCCGGGGCCTGTCCCTGGACGTGTACCCCGGCGAGTTCATCTCCATCGCGGGCCCGTCCGGCAGCGGCAAGACGACGGCGCTCAACCTGATTGGCTGCGTGGACACGGCCAGCTCCGGCGTGGTGAGCGTGGATGGCCAGGACACCAAAACGCTCTCCGAGCGGCAGCTCACGGACCTGAGGCTGCACACCATCGGCTTCATCTTCCAGAGCTTCAACCTGGTCTCGGTGCTCAGCGTCTACCAGAACGTGGAGTTCCCCCTGCTGCTGCAGCGCAAGCTCAACCCGAAGGAGCGCCAGCAGCGGGTGATGACGCTGCTGGAGCAGGTGGGCCTGGACAAGCACGTGAAGCACCGCCCCAATGAGCTGTCCGGCGGCCAGCGCCAGCGCGTGGCCGTGGCGCGCGCGCTCGTCACCCGGCCCAAGCTGGTGCTGGCCGACGAGCCCACCGCCAACCTGGACTCCGTCACCGGCCAGAACATCATCGACCTGATGAAGGAGCTCAACCGCAAGGAGGGCACCACCTTCATCTTCTCCACCCACGACGCCAAGGTGATGAACCACGCCAACGCGGTGGTCCGGCTGGCGGACGGGAAGATCCTCGACCGCATCACCCCGGCCGAGGCCCAGAAGGCCATGGCCGCGGGAGCGGAGGGGCACTAGATGGGACAGCTCAAGCTGCTGGTGCAGGTGGCCTTCCGCAACCTGTTCGCCAGCTGGGTCAACGTCATCATCGGCGGCATCATCCTCTTCGGCACCGTGCTGGTGGTGGTCGGGGGCGCCGTGGTGGACAGCCTCGACGAGTCGATGAGCCGCAGCATCATCGGCAGCGTCGCGGGCCACCTCCAGGTGTACTCGGAGAAGTCCAAGGACTCGCTGGCGCTCTACGGAAACATGGGTGGCGAGGCGGACCTGCGCGTCATCGAGCGCTTCTCCGACATCAAGAAGGTGCTGGAGCAGCACCCCAACGTGAAGACGGTGGTCCCCATGGGGACCAACTCCACCATGCTGATGTCCGGCAACACGGTGGACCTGACGCTCGCGCGCCTGAGAGACCTCTACAAGCAGGCCGCCGCGGGTGAGACGCCCGAGCTGCGCGCGCAGATCGACAGCCTCAAGACCCACGTGCGCCAGATGATCGCCCTGCTCGAGAAGGACCTGGAGCGGCGCAACGCCCTCGCCGCCGAGAACGCGATGGATCCCGCGGACCTGCGGGCCCTGGAGCGCGCCCGCTCCCAGGAGTTCTGGGACGGTTTCGAGAAGGACCCGCTCGCCTCGCTCGAGCTGCTGGAGAACCGCATCGCCCCACTGGTGACGGACGGCGACATGGTTCCCCTGCGCTACCTGGGCACCGATCTGGTCAACTACCAGAAGACCTTCGACCGGATGCGCATCGTGGACGGCACCGCCGTGCCCGAGGGCCAGCGCGGCCTGCTGCTGCCCAAGTTCTCCTACGAGGAGTTCTTCAAGCTGAAGACGGCGCGCCGGCTGGACATCATCAAGGAGGCCCGCGACGTCAACCACCGGAAGATCGCCGAGGACCCCGAGCTCCAGCGCCGCCTGAAGGAGAACCAGACCCAGACGCGCGAGCTCCTCTTCCAGCTGGATCCGCTCAAGACGCAGCAGGCCATCGCGCGGCTGCAGAAGGTGCTCGGCAGCACCGAGACGGAGCTGGAGAAGCTGCTGGTGGCGTTCTTCACCATGGACGACGCCAACTTCGACACGCGCTACCAGCAGTTCTACGCGGAGCTGGTGCCCCTGCTGGACCTCTACCGCCTCCGGCTGGGGGACGAGCTGACCATCACCGCCTTCACGCGCACGGGCTACGCACGGAGCGCGAACGTGAAGGTGTACGGCACCTTCGAGTTCACCGGCATGGAGAAGTCCCAGCTGGCCGGCTCGCTCAGCCTGATGGACATCATGACCTTCCGCGAGCTGTACGGCTACATGACGGCGGACCAGAAGGACGAGCTGGCGAAGCTCCAGGAGGCCAGCGGCGTCACCGACGTGACGCGCGAGGACGCCGAGGCGGCCCTCTTCGGCGAGGACAGCTCGCTGGTGGCGGAAACCACCTCGGGCTCCATCGACGAGGACGCGCAGCTCGCGGGCTCGTCCCAGGCGCGGCGCCAGCAGGAGCTGGCCCTGAGCAAGTACACCCAGCAGGACATCGACGACGGCGTGGTGCTCCATGCCGCGATCATGCTGAAGGACCCGGACACGCTGGAGCAGACCCTGGTGGAGCTCCAGGAGGCGTCGAAGAAGGCCGGGCTGCCGCTCAAGGTCGTCTCCTGGCACCAGGCGTCGGACCTCGTCGGGCAGATCATCCTGGTGGCCAAGCTGGTGCTCTACGCGGCCGTATTCATCATCTTCGTGGTGGCGGTGGTCATCATCAACAACTCGGTGATGATGGCCACGCTGCAGCGGGTGCGGGAGATCGGCACCATGCGCGCCATCGGAGCACACCGCGGCTTCGTGCTGGGCATGGTGCTGCTGGAAACCACCGTGCTGGGCCTGGTGTTCGGCGCGGCGGGCGCTCTGCTGGGCTCCCTGGCCGTGAAGGGGCTCGGCATGGCGGGCATCCCCGCCTTCCACGAGTCGCTCTACTTCTTCTTCTCCGGCCCGCGCCTCTTCCCCACCCTGCAGGCCTCCAACATCATCACCGCCCTGGCCATCGTGCTCGGGGTGTCCGCCTTCTCCACCTTCTACCCGGCGTACCTCGCGACCCGGGTCTCGCCCATCCAGGCGATGCAGACGGACGAGTGAAGCCATGTTCCAACTCCTGCTCATCGCGCTGCGAAACCTCGCCTCCCACAAGCGCCGCACGCTGCTGCTGGGCGGCGCCATCGCCGGTGTCACCGGGCTGCTCGTCATCCTCATGGGCCTGTCCAACGGCATCCAGACGACGACGGTGGAGACCGCCACCACGCTCATGACCGGGCACGTCAACGTGGCCGGCTTCTTCAAGGTGACCGCGGGCCAGTCCGCCCCCGTCGTCACCGCCATCCCCGCCCTCCAGAAGCAGCTCCTCCAGGAGGTCCCCGAGCTCGACTACATGGTCCAGCGCGGGCGCGGCTACTCCAAGGTGGTCAGCGACACCAGCTCCATGGACCTCGTCCTGGGCGGTGTCGACATCCAGAACGAGACGGGCTTCCGCAAGGCCCTCATGCTGCGCGAGGGCCGCATGGAGGACCTGGAGCAGCCCAACACCCTGCTGCTCTTCGAGGAGCAGGCCAAGAAGCTCGAGGTGAAGGTGGGCGATACCGTCACCCTCTCCTCCCCCACCATGCGCGGCACCAGCAACACCGTGGACGTGCGCGTGGCCGCCATCGCCGCCAACGTGGGCATGCTCAGCTCCGTCTACTGCTACCTGCCCAACTCCACCCTGCGCGCCCTCTACCAGATGCGCGACGACGCCACCGGTGCCCTCCACCTCTACCTCAAGGACACCGCCGACGTCCCCGCCGTCCAGGCCCGCCTCATGAAGCGGCTGCCCGAGCTCGGCCACAAGGTGCTCGACCACAACCCCAACCCGTTCTTCATGAAGTTCGAGACCGTCAACCGCGAGGCCTGGACGGGTCAGCGCCTGGACATCACCAACTGGGAGGATGAGATCTCCTTCATCACCTGGTCCGTGAAGGCGCTCAACGGGCTCACCGTGGGACTGCTCGTCCTGCTGCTCATCATCATCAGCGTGGGCGTCATGAACACCCTGTGGATCGCCATCCGCGAGCGCACCCGGGAGATCGGCACGCTGCGCGCCATCGGCATGCAGCGCGGGTGGGTGGTGCTGATGTTCCTGCTCGAGGCCTTCATGCTCGCGCTGTTCGGAACGCTGTCCGGCGCCCTGCTGGGGCTGGCCGTGTGCCTGGGCTTGAACGCCGCCCACATCACCATGCCCGTGGCCGTCCAGCTCATCATCATGTCCGAGCAGCTGCGCTTCGCCGTGAGCCCGGCCGCCGTGGCCAGCTCCATCTTCATCATCACGTTCTGCACCACCCTCGTCTCGCTCATTCCCTCCTTCCTCGCCGCGCGGATGAAGCCCGTCACGGCGATGCACCACATCGGGTGATGACCATGACCCTGCGCAACCTCTTCGGCGCCGTGCTCGCCGCGGTACTCCTCGCCGTCCCCTCCGCCCGGGCCGCCGACATGAAGGACCCGGCCGAGCTCAAGAAGCTCCTGGCGACGCTCGATGACCGCCAGAGCAATGGCGGCGACTACAAGTCGCTGATGTACATCGAGCAGAAGGAGAAGGACAAAACGGACGTCGTGCGCGAGGCCGTGGTGTACCGCCGCGACGCCAAGGATCAGCTGATGATCCTCATGACCAAGCCCAAGGGCGAGGCCGGCAAGGGCTACCTCCGGCTGGAGAAGAACCTCTGGAGCTACGATCCCAACACCGGCAAGTGGGAGCGGCGCACCGAGCGCGAGCGCATCGCCGGCACCGACAGCCGCCGCGCCGACTTCGACGAGTCCCGGCTCGCCGAGGAGTACGACCCGGCGTTCGAGGGCGAGGAGAAGCTCGGCAAGTTCACCGCCTGGAAGCTCATCCTCACCGCCAGGCAGGGCGTGGACGTGGCCTACCCCGTGGTGCACCTGTGGGTGGACAAGGAGACGTCCAACATCCTCAAGCGCCAGGAGTTCGCGCTCTCCAAGCGCCTGATGCGCACCGCCTACTTCCCCAAGTGGATGAAGGTCTTCAGCGAGTCCAAGAAGGCCGACGTCTGGTTCCCCCAGGAGATGCGCTTCTATGACGAGGTGGAGAAGGCCAACTCCACCGTCATCGTCGTGAAGAACGTGGACCTGAACGCGCTGGAGGAGAACATCTTCACCAAGGCCTGGCTCGAGAGCAAAAGCCGATGAGCACCCGCACCACCCTGGCGCTCGCCGCGGCCCTTGCCGCCCTGCCCGCGCTCGCTCAGGAGCGCCCCAGCGAGGCGGACCTCTTCGGCGGTGAGGCTCCGGCAACCCAGGAGGCAGCGCCCGCTGCTCCGGCGGACGCAGCCCGCCCCGACGAGAGCGCCCTCTTCGGAGACGCTCCCGAGGCCCCTCCAGCCGCCACGGCCCCGGAGGCCCGGGACACCCGGCCCGGGGATCGGGACGCGCAGGCGCTCGATGGCCCGGCGGCCACCAACGCCTTCGACACCGCGGAGGCCGTCGAGGATCCGCTGAAGATCGGCGGCCGCTTCTACCTGCGCGCCCTCACCCAGGGCAGCGAGGGGGTGTCCTTCGGTAACACCGCCGTCTCCGCCCCCATGCTGGTGGACGGCTACCTCGATGCGCGCCCCACCGACCGGCTTCGCGGCTTCGTGCTCGGCCGGCTCACCTATGATCCCACGCGCAAGGAGGGCTCGGGCAGCCTCCTCCCCTCGGCGCCGGGTGCGGCCGCCGCCGAGCCCCGCGTGCTGCTGGACCAGGCCTGGTTGCGTTTCGACCTGGATCACAAGCTCTTCATCACCGCCGGCAAGCAGCACGTGAAGTGGGGCACCGCGCGCTTCTGGAACCCCACCGACTTCCTCAGCCCCCAGCGCAGGGATCCGCTCGCCCTCTTCGACGCGCGCACCGGAGCCACCATGCTCAAGGTGCACGTGCCCTGGGAGGCCCGGGGCTGGAACTTCTACGCCATCGGCCTGCTCGACAACGCCGGCCCCGCGGACACGCTCGGCCGCGTCGGTGGCGCCGCCCGCGCCGAGGTGGTGCTCGGCTCCACCGAGCTGGGCTTCGATGCCGTGCTCCAGCGCGGCCGCAAGCCCCGCTTCGGGTTCGACTTCTCCTCCGGCATCGGCCCCATCGACATCTACGGCGAGCTGGCCGTCCGCAGGGGCTCCGACACGCCCCTCTACCAGCTGCCCGCGGGACTCTCGCTCGAGGACCTGTTCAGCCAGGCCAACAACGGCGGCCCGCCGCTCGACATCGGCGCCATCCCCGTCGAGACGACCTACCTGGATGGCTCCTACATCCCGCAGCTGACCACCGGCGCCACCTGGACGTTCGCGTACTCGGAGAACGACACCGCCACCGTGGGCGTCGAGTACTTCTACAACCCCACGGGCTACTCCTCCTCGCTGGTCTACCCGTACCTGATCTTCCAGGGGCAATATCAGCCCTTCTTCATCGGCCAGCACTACGCCGCCATCTACGGGCTGCTCTCCGGACCGGGCTCCTGGGACAACACCAACTTCATCCTGTCCAACCTGGGCAACCTCTCCGATCGCTCCTTCATCACCCGCCTGGACGTGACGCACCGCGCCCTGCGCTACCTCAGCGTCGAGGCCTTCGTCGCCCTCAACTACGGCCAGAAGGGGGGCGAGTTCCGCTTCGCCCTCAACCTGCCACCCATCCGCCAGGGCGAGCAGGAGATCCCCGCCGTCAACATCGCCCCGCCCACGCTCCAGGCCGGCGTGGGGCTGCGCATCGACCTCTGACAAGCCCCCGGAATCAGGGACTTTTCACGTCACTTCCAGAAAACGGGAAGAATTCGGTCCCCGCCCACGCAACTTCCCGGGGGACCGGGCGATAATGCCCTCAAAGCAGTCGCGTCTTTCCCGAAAGGTGATGCCATGTCCACCCGCATCGGAAACAACTCTTCCTTCACCGCTACCTCGGCGGCCCGTACGGCTGGCCCGACGATCCAGCCTCCGTCCACGGAGGAGCTCAAGGGCGTGAAGTCCGCCAGCGACCTCGGGTCTGACTTCAAGCTCGACGTGAACAGCGACTCCGAGCTGGCCGACGTGCAGGCTTCCCTCGGGCAGCTCGTGGGTGAGAAGAAGGGCCAGGGCTACGGCATGATGGTCGAGAGCCTGGGCAAGACCTTCAAGGGCCGCGCCCTCGAGGGCATCCAGAAGGACATGGCCGCGTGGGTCAAGGCCAACCCGAACGCCAGCCCGGAGAAGGTCTTCGAGCAGGCCTCCAAGGTCATGATGAAGCAGGTCCTGATGCAGCAGACCTTCAAGCAGACCATCGACCAGATGACCAGCGCCGCCATCTCCCGCATGAAGGACACCTTCGAGGGCTGATGCGGAGCACGTCCGAGCGGGGCGGGCGGTTCGTCTGCTCGCCCCTCGGACGGATGAACGGAGGCTCGTCCTCCGGGCTGTACCGGTTCGTCCGCCGGTGGACACGTTTGGGGAGATGAGCCTCCTCGCACTCTCCCTGACGCTGCTTCTCGGACAGACCCCCTCTCCCACCGCCACGCCGCAGGAGGCTCCTCTCGTCGAGCCCGCGGCCCAGCAGGAGCAGGCGCCGACCCTCGAGGAGTTGGAGCGCACCGCCCGGGAGCTGGAGGTGAAGCAGCTGCGCGCCCAGGTGGAGCTCCTTCAAGCCGAGCTGGAGGCCCAGCAGAGCCAGCAACAGGAGGACCAGGCGCGTCTCCAGACGATGGAGCAGCGGGAAGCCGTCGTGAGCGCCCGGGCCCAAGCCCTGGAGCAGCTCCGGCAGCAACGAGTGGAGAGCCTGAACAGCGGCTACCAGTGGATGATCACCACCGACCAGCTGCTCGAGGAGGGGGACTTCTCCGTGGGTCCGGCGATCACCTCCGCCCGGCAGGACCTCTCCGATGCACTCGCCAATGCCGTCCAGAGCGGCCAGGGTGATGCCGCGCGCTTCATCGGGCGCGCGATCGACCGCATCGGCTTCGCTGAGGAGGCCGTGGAGCACCGGGACACCATCACGGCCCGCCAGCATCTGCAGAACGCCGGCTACGAGCTGAGGCTGGCCTGGCGGCTCAGCATCCAGCGCTCGGGCGCCACACTCGTCAATCAGTAGTAGTGCGGCGTGACCACTGCGGGCGGGCTGCTCGGCTTCGCGATGAGGTAGCCCTGCACGAAGTCCACCCCGTGCTCGCGCACCCACCGCAGCTCCTCGGGCGTCTCGATGCCCTCGGCCACCGTGAGGATGCCCAGCTTCTGCGCCAGCTCCAGCAGCTTCTCCGTGATGGACGCCTTGTAGGAATCCTGGTGGATGCCCCGGATGAGCTCCATGTCCAGCTTCATGATGTCCGGACGCAGCTGGTGGATGAGGTTCAGCGACGAGTACCCCGCCCCCAGGTCATCCAGCGCCACCCGGAAGCCCGCCTGCCGGTAGTAGGCGATCAACGACTTGAGGTGGTTGGCGTCCGGCGTGTGATCCGACTCGATGATCTCGAAGACCACGTTGCTCGGCGGCATGCCCACCTCGGAGATGGCCGCCACCGTGGAGCGCAGGCAGAACGCCGGATCGTAGATGGCCGTGGGCGTGAAGTTGATGAAGATGGGCACCTTCAAGCCCAGCCGCGCCGCCTCGCGCACCGCGGACAGCCGCGCCGCCAGATCCAACTGGAAGAGCAGATCCGCGTCGCGCGCCAGCGTCAGCATCTTCCCAGGGAACACCAGCGACCCGTCCCGCTCCAGGCCGCGCAGCAGCGCCTCGTAGGCGTACACCTGACGCGTGTCCTGGGCGTGGACGATGGGCTGGTAGTGGCTGGTGACACGCTTCTCCGCCAGCATGTCCACCAGCCACCCCGAGCGGCTGAGGGTGAAGAGCTGCGGCAGCGAGCCCACCCGCGGGAAATCCCCCAGACCCGGCTCGCCCTCGCCCTCGACGAAGAGCGCGCGCGTGGCCCGCGACTCCTCGCCCGTCAGCGCGCCCATGACGTCGGCCACGAAGGCACTCAGCTGCGCGCCCTCCAGCCGCACCGCCACGCAGCGATCATTCGGCATGGCCTGGTACTGGCGCCCGGAGTCACCCAACTGCCGCACCAGCTTGCCGTAGCTGTGACCCAGCGGCAGCCAGAGGAAGAGCCGACCCGCTCCCTCCATCTCCAGCTTCTCGGGCAGGGTCTGGCACCGCTCACACGACTTCGACACGGTCTGGCTCATGCGCCTCACTCACTGCTCACGGAAGACGAGCAACCCCCGGGACGTCTCGGTGGCGTAGATGTACCCGTCGCCAGGCACCTTCACCCCACTGAGGCCGTCCAGGAACGCGCGTCCCCGGCCTGAATCCGTCTCCCGCCACGTATTGTAGTAGGCAATCTGCCTGGGTGTGCTCGGGTTGGACATGTCCAGGACACGAAGACCGTCCTGACTATGAGCGACGTACAACTTCGTGCCCACCAGCGTCAAACCGAGCACCGGGGACGCCGGGCCCATCTCGAACCGGCCAACCTCGTTGATGTGGGCAACTTCCGACATGTCGTCTTTCACCGACACCGACACTTCCAGGGCACGCAACCGGGAGCCCCAGCCCTCGCTCGCCTCGAAGGCGATGGTCCGGTCCCCGATGGTCCCCACCGCCACCGCGCGGCTGGTGGCGTTGTCGTAGCCGAAGCGCCCCAGGTACTTGGGGCTGGCGACATCCGCCACGTTCACCACCGCCAGGCCGAACGCCCAGTGGCCCAGGTAGAGGCGGTTGTTGAAGACCGCCCCCTCCACCGGGAACTCCCCCTTCAGGGCATCACTCTGCGGCACGTAGTAGCGCGTCAGCAGGGAGGGCGAGGCGGGCTTGGAGACATCGAAGATGAGCACCTCGGCCCGGGGCGACGGCGACATCATGTAGAGACGGTCCCCGTCCACGACCAGGCCCGAGCCCTCCAGGGTGGTGGTCGACGAGCCCGGCAGCGCCATGAGCCGCTTGGGGGCCTCCGGATTGCTCACGTCATAGACGAGCAGCCCCTCGAGCTGGCTGGTGATGTAGAGCGTCGTGCCCTTCACCCAGGAGCGATACCAGGAGTCCGACGAGGGGGTGATTTCCGCCACCTTCCTGGGAGCCGCCGGGTCCCTCACGTCGTAGACGAAGAGGCCCTCCGAGAGCGCCGTCACGTAGGCGTAGCCCCCCGACACGAAGACGTCCATCGCCATGCCGCGCGGCAGGGCCATCTCCGACACCAGCTCCACCCCGGACGACTCCTGCTCCCCCGCGGGCCGCTGGACGCGCACCGCCTCGAAGGTGCCCTCGAGGTCCATCTCCCCGTTCACGCAGCGACGGAACTGCCCCTTCACCAGGTTGGGCGCCGGAGCCTCGCAACCGGCGATCCCGATGCGGAGGCTCGAGAAGGAGCGCTCGTAGTCCGTGGCCAGGTAGAAGGTCTCCCCCTCCACGTTGCGCTCCGAGAGCGGGGTGGCGAAGAGCAGGGACTGGGACTGCTCGGGCGTCAGGAAGAACGCCGTGGGCGTGCCCACGCCATCTAGCGTCACGTTGGCCTTCCAGACCCCATTGGCCTGGACCTCGGCGAAGCCCGATCGGTCACATGCGGACAGCTCGAACGCCGGCAGATCGCACTCGCGCTTGTCCTCCTCCGTGTTGGGGCATCCAGGAAGGGTGAGGAGCAAAGCTCCCGCCATGACCACCAGAGAACGATTCATGCGCCATCCATACCGGGCGCCAGAGCGATGCGAAAGCATTGGTTCACCCAACACCCGGCGGAGCGAGGACGTGCAACGCTGAGCAATCATACAGAAGCGCTCGGCCGCCCACTCGTCTATATCAGTGGGCCTGCCTAGGTTCGCTCAGTCCCTCGTCTCCCCACCCGGGAGGTCGCGCCTGTGAATCGACGTCTTCTCACCGCCACCCTACTGGCCCTCGTCTTCTCAGAGGCTGCCCTGGCCCAGGTCTATGTCATTCCCCGGCGAGCTCAACGTTCGCCCGTGCACACGTACGAGTTCGATTGGAAGCACATGGACATCCTCGTGGGCCCGGAGGCCGAGGGTGTAGCCGCTCCAGCGGCCCACCGGGCCCACATGCAGCCGCCCGGCGCGCCGGGAGGTCCCACCCCCGCCACGCAGATGATCTCGCCGGGCGTCCCCACCGCCGACGCGAAGCAGGTGCCCAAGCCTGGCAAGCAGGGCGAGGAGGGCACCGGTGGCAGCCCCGTGGAGTCCATCGAACCGGGCAGCCCCACCCCCGTGGTCGACAACCAGCGGGATGGGGGGACGCCCGCCCCCGTCGCCACGGGCAATGAGCTCTACGTCCCCATTGCCCTGCCGGCCGACGGAGGCACGCCGGATGGCGGCCCCGCCTACGCCACGTCCCTGGGCACCAAGAGCGGTGGCGTCCGCTTCTACTTCTACGAGAGCGAACGGAACGTGGCCCAGTACGCCGCGCCCCAGCTCGAGGAGGCCTACCGCTACCTGGTGGACCGGTTCCAGTTCGTCCCCACGCAGACGTTCCCGTACATCCTCTACAGCAGCTACCAGGAGTTCCTGCAGACCAACGTCTTCGCGGTGTCCGAGGGAACGCTGGGTGTCACCAGCACCCAGGGCAACCTGGAGCTGGCCCTGCCCTACCTGGGTGACCACCGGCTCTTCGGGGAGATCAGCTCCCACGAAATGGCCCACCAGTTCACCATCCAGAAGGTCCGCTTCCTGGCGGAGCAGGCCAAGGTGCAGGGAGACCCCCTCAACGCCATCCCCCTCTGGTTCATCGAGGGTCTGGCCGAGTTCTACGCCAAGGGCGGGTTGGACCCCGAAGGCGAGATGATGGTGAGGGATCTGCTCATCAACCCGGACCTGCAACGCGGGTACGCCTTCCTCGACTTCTGGTCGCCCGGGCCCTACGGCTTCCTGTGGATCTACAAGGTGGGCCAGGCGCGCTGCCAGTTCCTGGAGGAGACGTACGGCCGGGGCTTCATCCAGAAGGTGATCGACAACTCGCCCAAGCTCATCTCCGGCACGGCGGGGTCGCCGGAGCTGCCCTTCGAGGGGCTGGTGGAGATGCTCACCGGGGACGAGCCGCAGAAGGTGGCCGCGAAGTTCGAGGCGTGGCTGAAGCAGCGCGCCTACCGCACCTATCTCAAGGCCGAGCAGGGCACGCCGCAGATCGACGTGCTGCGCGAGCGCCGGGGTGTCGTCACCTCGCTCAACAGCTCGCCCAATGGCCGGCTGCTCATGTACCGGAGCATCATCCCGGAGACGGGCCAGAGCCAGCTCATCATGTTGGATCCTCGCGCGCCCCAGGAGAGCCTGAAGGTGCAGGGCGACGGCGTGCCGGGCTACGAGTCGCTGCACCCCGTCTTCGGGCGCAACTTCGCCCTCACGGACGACAAGCTGGTCTTCGTGGCCGAGTCGCTGTCGCGCGACATCATCTACGTCCAGTCCTTCAAACACACCGCCGAGCCCATCTCCATGACCGGAGCGCTGCCGGCCATGGGCCGCAGCCCCTACCTCAACAACCCCACCGGACTGCGCAAGGAGCCGCCCTACCGGGTGCGCTTCGAGATGGGCGAGCGCGTGGCCTACAAGCTCGCGGAGCACGGGCTGATCGCCGCGTACTCGCCGGCCTTCTCTCCG
This sequence comes from Archangium sp. Cb G35, assembly GCF_001896145.1. NCBI lineage: Bacteria > Pseudomonadati > Myxococcota > Myxococcia > Myxococcales > Archangiaceae > Archangium > Archangium sp. Cb G35. The sequence continues at coordinate 602,658 of NZ_MPOI01000006.1, read as the reverse complement.
GATGGCAAGCAACTGGCCTTCGTCGGCCTGAACGAGTCGGGCACGCGTGACGTGTACGTGCTGCCGCTGGATCAGGGCCTGGACGTGGAGCCGCGGCAGATCACCCACGACGTGTACGCCGAGCGCAGCCTGGCCTGGGGCCCGGCGGGCATCGTCTTCACCTCGGACGCCACCTCGCACGGCTACTACAACCTCTTCCGGGTGAAGCCGGAGGCCGCCGACAAGGTGGAGCGCCTCACCACCGAGGCGAGGGACCATGCCGACCCGACGGTGACGCCCGAGGGCCGCCTCTTCTTCGTGGCGTACGAGAAGAGCCGCTCGGACCTGCACGAGTACACCGGTGGTGGCGGCATCGTGCGGCGCACGGACGTGACCACCGGCCTCTTCGAGCCGAGCCCCGCTCCGGATGGGAACCTGTGGCTGCTCTACCACGTGTCCGGTGAGCGCAAGCCGGCCCTGCTGCGCTCGCAGCAGTTGATGAACTTCGAGGTGGCGCAGGCCGTCAAGTCCGAGGCGGGCCCACCGAGCCCCCTGCCCCAGCGCTCGTTGGTGGGCGCCGAGCCCTACAAGCCCTTCGCCCGGGAGAACATCGATCTGGGGCCCATCATGGGCTTCGCCGGAGCGGGCGGCGGTGGCTTCTACGGGCAGATGTTCGCCTCGGCCTCGGACCGGATGCGCAACCACGCCCTGATGATGCAGGTGGCCGTGTACGGCTCGTTCGACCTGACGGACGGATACCTGCTCTACATCAACCAGTCCCAGCGCACCATGTACGGCGGCGGCCTCTTCCAGTCGCTGCGCTTCCGCGTGGACCAGAATCTGAGCCAGTACCGCAACCAGCTGCCCTACTACGCGCTCGTCACGGGTGAGCGCTTCTTCGGCGTCACCAGCCTGGCGCGCTATCCCCTGAGTACCTTCACCTTCCTGGAAGGCAACCTCAGCGTGGGTGGCGCCTCGTACTTCCTCGACCCGAGTACCGCCTTCATCCTCAACCTGCAGGAGATCAACGGCGTCGGAGACCTGTACTCGGAATGGCAGCGGAACAGGCCGGGCCTGCGCTTCCAGACGGAGGGCTCGCTGGCCTTCGGCTACAACACCCTGCGCTACCACTACACGGGCGTGCCCATCTCCGGCACCTCGTTCCTGAGCGAGGTCACCACCGGCGTCCAGCCCTTCCACGGCCAGATCTACGGCAGCCTGCGCCTGGACGCGGAGCGCTACTTCCCCATCCCGCTGGGCAGCACGCACGTCATGCTGCGCGGCGGCGCGGGCACCAACTTCGGTGGACGCTTCGCCCAGTCCTTCTACCTCTCCAGCTTCGACACCCTGCGCGGCGTGCCCTTCGGCAACGAGCAGTGGCTGCTCGGCCAGCACTACCTGTACTCCACGCTGGAGCTGCGCGTGCCGCTGGATGCGCTCATCCGCATCGCCTTCCTCAACACCCTCATGGGTGTGGCCGGCTTCGACGTGGGTGGTGTGGGCAACTCGGCCCGCGAGATGTGGAACCGGCGTGTGCTCGATGCCGCCGTGGGCGTCAACGTGGGCCTCGGTCCCATCCTCCTGCGCCTGCACTTCGCCTACCCGTTCGACATCAACGCCCCCGCGAGGCCAGCGGACAGGTGGGTGACGCAGTTCTCCATCGGCCTCGCCGGGCTCGAGGGCTACCTCTTCAAGGGGCATGGCGACCCGCCCGGGGCCAAGAAGCGCATCGCCGGGCCTCCCGTGACGCTCGGTGGACCCAACCTCGGCGGATTCTGACGCATCCGCCGTCACGGCCCGGGGTGGGGGCAGGCAATCCCCTCACCCCGGCCCGCTCAGGACTGCGCCGCCACCAGCGCGGCGTTGGCCCGGGCCAGCGGGCCGCCCTCGTGGGGAATCCGCTCGAAATCGCCCCGCAGAGCCTTCAGGGCGAACTTCTCGAGGTCGATCTCCCGCCGCGTCCGCACACCCAGCGCCCGCACCAGCTCCGCCAGCGGCCCGAAGCCGAGCAGGCCATGCTGGAGCAGCAGCCCCGCGGCCACCCCGCTCACGAGCTTCCACCGGGGGCCATCCTTCGCCGCCAGCACCAGCCCGAGCACCGAGACCGCGGACGCCGCCACCGTCACCACCCGGTTCAGGTCCCACTCGCGCTCCAGCCTCTCCAGGTAGGTGCTGATGACCGAGCGATCCATGTGCTCGGCCATGCTCTGGACGCACTTCTCCACCCGCGCATCAATCCGGCGGTTCACCTCGTCCGGTGTGTGGGTACGCACCGAGTCGGTCGACATCCGGTTCCAGGACTCCATCACGCCTCCCTCCAGCCAGGCTGGCAGGTCATCTGTGCGAAGGTAGGGATGCACCCGCACCCGGGTCAGGACAGCGCACCAGGCCCGGCCGTCTGCCCGCCAGTCCCCCCTGCTCGGCTCGCCAGGGGATGCCTAGCTTGGCCGCCGTGAACCGTCTTCCACACGTCCTGCTCGCCTGCCTGCTCGGTACCGCCTGCATCCACCGCGACTACCCCCAAGCATTGCGCGTCCATGAAGACGTCGCGGGCTCGGGGCCGGAGCTGTCACTCGCCCTGTACCAGTCCGTGGGCGTGGGGCTGCGCACGGGCCACGTGGTGGAGTTGGTGCAGGACGCCCGCATCGTCGAGCGGCTCGAGGCGGAGATCCGCGAGGCCCGCGAGTCCATCCACCTGCTCGCCTCCAACTGGCAGCCGGGCGAGGCCTCGGAGCGTCTCCTGCGCGCGCTCTCCGAGCGCCAACCCGGCGTGGTGTGCCGCGTCCTGGTGGACCCCCTGCACAGTCCGGGCTTCCAGGACACGGTGGAGCCCCGGCTCGTCCGGGCCAATTGCGACGTCCGCTCCTTCCGGCCCTTCGTCGGCTCCGAGGTGGTGTTCAGCGATGAGCGGTTGGAGGCGCGCAACCACCGGCAGCTCGTCATCCGCGATGGGCGCAGCGGCCTCACGGGAGGCTCCGGCGTGGGGCCGGAATGGCGTGCCGCCCCGGCGCCGGCGAACGCCTGGCGGGACACCTATGTCCACGTGGAGGGCCCGGCGGTGCGCCAGCTGCAGCAGGCCTTCGCCCGGGACTGGTTGGAAGCGGGCGGAGGGCTGCTGCCGGAGTCGGCCTTCCCCACGCTCGAGCCGCGGGGCGAGGCCCGTGCGGGCTTCGTCGCGAGCACCGGCTCGCCGTCGCTCAGCCACTCCGAGCGCATGGTGCAGGTGCTCATGGCGGCCTCGCGGCGCCGGCTGTGGCTCACCAACGCCTGCTTCGTTCCCACCGCCGCCACCGTGGACACGCTCATCCGCAAGGCTCGCGCGGGCGTGGACGTGCGCATCCTCGTGCCTGGCTACGAGGCCATCCCGGGCGTGCTCTCCGCCCAGCGTTCCGCCTACGAGCGCCTGCTGGAGAGCGGCGTGCGCCTCTGGGAGTACCAGTCCGCGCCCCTGTACGCCCGCACGCTCGTAGTGGATGAGCTGTTGACCGCCGTGGGCTCCAACAACCTGGAGCCCAACGCGAGCGCGATGCTCGAAGAAGGGGCGCTCGTCGTCGAGGATGCGCCGTTCGCCCAGGCGCTCGCCGACAGCTTCGAGCGCGACCTGTCCCACGCGGTGGAGGTCCGCAAGGAGGAGTGGCGGGAGCGCGGATGGCTGGATCGCGTCGGCTCTCCGCTTCCGCCCTCCGCCACCGGTTGCCGCTGAGGTGGAACGAGGAAGCTCAGTAGGTGCCGCCCTCCTCACCCACCGCCTGGGTGGTGATCGGGCCACCGCCCTCCTCGCCCACCGCCTCGGTGGTGACACACCCATTGGCCTCCTCACCTATCGCCAGCGTGGTGACCTTGGAGTTGCCACCGCGCACATGCTCCAGGTCCTTCGTGGGCAACTCGTAGTCGATGAAGGTCTTCTTGCCGGTCTTGCGCATCACGTTCTCCTTTGAGTGCGAGTGCACCCGCCAAGGTGCATCCGGCCGAGATGGAGCCCGTGGATGTGACTTGTGAGACAGCGCCCGGCCCTCCAGGACGGGTCTGCCTGGACGCTCGCCACCCCCGCGACGTGCGACGGCTCAGGCCCGCCGCTCGACCAGCCGCTCGGGGACGTTGGACACGGGCGCGCCACGAGGCCGGGTGTCCTGACGGCCCGCTCGTATCAGCCCCCACCCCGCGCCCACCAGCAGCGCCCCGAAGAGGAGGAATCCCACGTCCCACGCGAGCTGCCCGGCTCCGGGGTGGACGTGGTGGATGCCCAGCAGGTGATGATCGATGAGCCCCTCCACCACGTTGAAGAGACCCCATCCCATGGAGAGCGAGCCGACGAAGGTGCGCGTGGACCAGGGCACCTCGGGACGCTGGCCCGCGCGCCACAGGAGGCCGAGGCCAATCGCCGTCATCAGCCACGTGAAGGCATGGAAGAGGCCGTCCCAGAACATGTTGACCTTCATCGTGACGAGGTCCGTGGGCACCAGCCGGGACGAGAGCATGCTGTGCCACTGGAGCAACTGGTGCAGCAGGATGCCATCGACGAAGCCGCCCAGGCCTGTGCCGAGCAACACACCCGCCGTGATGAGCGCTCCTTGATGCCGTGGACTGCCAGCCATGGACTTCCCCCTTGCCGCCGTCACCGCGGCAACCCGATGCGGTACAGGAACGCGCTGGCGGCCCCGATGAAGAGGAAGGGCACGACCATCATCACCAGATAGCGCCAGAAGTCCTCACCCAGGACCGAAGCCTTGACCACCTGGGAGGTCTCGCAGTTGGGACAGGCGGACGCGGCCGTCGTCACCAGCAAGCCCACGAGCAGGACGAAGGACGCGAGCCGGCTGTCTCTCATCGGGCGGACCCTCGGGTGGGTACTTCGCTCCGAGGGTACGCACGGCGAACGCGAGGACGACAGAACCAGGCAGCCGGGTGAGGGCCGGGACGTCAGGGGATTCCCCGCGACCGTCCATCCTAGAGGAGCCACTCCCTTTCCAACAGAGGTCAGGGAACGACGTACCCGAGGAGCGATTCGAAGATATGCCCCTCGCAGTTGGAGGCGGGCGAGACGAAGTGATCTCCGTTGGAGCCGATCCGGCAGCGGTAGAGCGGCACCGTGCCCGCCACCTGGGACGTGTAGACGTAGCCCACCGGCCCGAGCGGCTGCAGGCCCTCGCAGTTCGCATCCGGCGTCAACAGGTTGTGATTGCCCACGCGGCACTCGTAGAGCATCCGCGTCCCCGGCTGGGGAGCACGCAGGAGCCGCCACGAGCTCTCGACGGTGAAGCCCGGCGGCGGCAGGCGCGAAGAGGCCCAGTGCCCACGCGTCGTGTGATAGCTGCGGCGCAGACGCGTGTAGGGCAGGTCCTCGAAGCCACAGGAGAGCTGAGGAGGGTTGAGGTCATTGCGGTTGGCCAGCGCCCACGTGGACCAGGCCGGCTTGGCCGTGCCATCCGCGCGGCGCAGCCCGACGCCCAGCCCGCTGGAGACCTCGTCCGGGTGGTCCTTCATGCGGTGGTAGATGTAGCTCTCGATGCCGGGCGTCCCGAGCACGTTGCGGAACGAGTTGCACACGCCCGTCTGCTGCGCCGCCTCCGTGGAATTGGGCGACAGCGAGTTGACGCCACTCTCCGTGAGTTGGAGCTCCCAGGAGGACGGCACGTTCGGGAACGTCTTGCGCAGCCACCCGGCCAGGACCCCGATGTTGCCGTACGTCACCCGGGGCAGGTCGTCCGCGGAGAACTGCGGCTGGAGGAGATTGGGCGGATAGGGGTGATAGGCCACCCGCCATGCCCGCGAGCCCACCCGCGCGGCGAAGCCCTTCAGGAACGTCATGCCCGACAGCAGCGGCTCGTTGGCGCCCGGCTGATCGAACTCGGTGCCGAAGTGGTGCTCGAGCGAGATGAGCACCTTGGCGGCGGACTGCCAGGAGACGACCTGGTCATAGGCCGCGTTGTAGCTGGCGGCGTAGGTGTCCAACCACGCCTGGGTGTTGCACGCGCCCGCGCCCTGTCCGCAGCCCACATCGAACCAGACGTTCGAGTTGACCTCGTTGTGGATGACGAAGTCGGCGATGCGGCCGTTGCCATTCAGCCCGTTGTAGCGCCAGGCCAGCATGCCCGCGAAGCGCCCGTAGTCCGCCGCGTTGTTGGGCGCGCAGAAGATCTCGAAGCCGGGCCCCGCCGGCGTGCACACCCGGCCCGCTCGTGCCCACGCGGGGACGCCGTACACCACCGCCGTCACCACCACGCCGCGCGCCGTCCAGGCCCGGATGGCCGAGTCCACCGCTGCATCCACCACGAAGCAACGCCCGCCATACTCCACCTCGCTCGAGGCACAGGGAGGTGCCTTCGCGGTGGGCTCCCAGGTGAACCACGTCAGGTTCATGGCCACGCCGCCCGTGTTGTTGCCGGCGACCTCGTCGTAGCTCGGCCAGAAGTCGGGCTGCAGGCCCTTGATGCGGTACGCGCTCCGCGCCGGGTACGGCAGGTTCGCGGCTGCCGGGCCCGCCATGCCCAGGACCCCCAGCATGGCGAGCACTCCCATGAATCGCATTCTCCGCGCTGCAGCCCACGGCCTCGTCTGTCCACCGTTCATGCGAACCTCCATTGGGAGGTCCGCATATCCACCCGAAACCTGTAAATCAAGCCTAAGCAGAATCAAGAGCCGGAGCTCTGGAGGAAGCTCTCCAGCACCGCCTTGCGCAGGGGCAGGAACTGATCGCGGAGCGCTGGCGAGATGGCGAAGCGGCCCGGGTCCGCCGGATCATCGTTCTCCGAGCTGTGAACGAAGTTGGCCGAGGCGGGCCACGTCAGGCCACCGCCCACCGGCCTGCCGCTGTTGCGCTGGTGGCAGCCGGCGCAGGACAGGGCCTGGGCACGCGCGACGACATCATGGGGAGTCAGCGTGCTGCCCACCCGGGCGAGCTCCTGGCCGATGGCCTGGTGGAACGGGCTCGGGCCCGGGCCGAGCTGGGCGAGGTAATCATCCGCTCCGCCCCGGGTCTGCGAGTCGCTCTGGGCGGCGTTGAATTCATCCGGCACCGCTTGGTTGAAGCGGTTGAGGTCATTGATGGCCAGGCTCGCCACCTGGGAGACGAAGTGGCTCTGGAAGGCCGGGGCCCGCGGATCGGTGGACGCCGGGTTGAACAGCCCGCCGAAGGGGTTGGTCTTGACCGTCGCCGGGACGAACTTCAGCGTGCACGCCGGCTGCGAGGTGCAGTCACTCACCAGCTTGAACTCGCGCATCATCCACGGCACCGGAGGCGCGGAAGGCCCGCCCTGGAGGAACTGGTTGGTGCGCACCTGGCCCAGGCTCCCCGGGTTGTTGCCGTAGTGGTTCATGCCCACCACCGGCTCGAAGCCCGGCAGACCCGTGAAATAGAAGGCCTCCAGCTTGCTGGCGCGCGACATGGGGTCAGGGTCGGAGGACAGCCCCGCCCAGAAGTTCGCCACCGGCCGGCACCCCTCGAGCCCCAGCTCGGGTTGAGGGTTGGGCAGCACCGCCTCGAAGATCATGAAGTTACGGTTGGCGGGCGCGGAGGGCAGCTTCGCCAGGACGATGCGGTACTCGCCGCAGTTCGAGCCATCCACGGGCGCCAGGTCGAAGCGGTTGTAGAGGCCCACCGCCGCATAGCTGTCCAGCTTGATGACTGAGTCACGCCGGGCCTGTCCCCCCTCGCTCGGGCGGCACACGTAGGGGAAGCCGTTGAGGGTGTTGCCCGCGTCGGTACAGTGCGGCATGCCCGGCAGGTCCGGCTGCCCGGGCGCCGGGTTCTGCGTGTCCCAGAGCTGGCGGAAGAGCTGCTCGGGGGTGAAGCCCGCCCCGCCGTTGTCCGCGACCAGCTTGCTGAACACCCGCCGCCCGCCGAACCGGGCCAGGATGCTCTTCTCCGTCACGGCCAGCGAGCGGCGGATGTCGATGGAGACCGTCGCTGGAGCCTCCCCGACGCCAGGAACCGGCAGCTCCATCCCGATACCACCGCGATCGGAGTGCGGCGGTGCTTCCCCGGCCATGGGCCCCCCCTCACATGCACCCAGCAGGGAGGCGGCGGCCGTCACCAGACACATCCGATTGAAACGCTTGTGGCTCATGGGATTTCCCCTTCGTGCGCTGTCTGAGAGGTTGGACCCGTGAGCCGCTCCGGCGGGCAAGGCCTCCGGATTTTTTCCGGCTCCACCCCGGACCCGCCCCGGGCTGTGACGCGGGCCACAGCCCTCGTGTGAGGCCGCGCACCGCGCTCGAACGCAATCATCCGCATTGTTCGCCTCACCCACGGCGACGACATCGGCCCGGGGTGAACGGACACTGGAAATGAGCACGCATCAGGCACGGGCGCTGGAGCCCCATGAGTTGGTCCTCGACAAGCAACAGAGCTACAAGCGCCTGGAGGAGGATGCGCTCATCCGCGTGGTCCGCGAGGAGTGCCGGCACTTCGCCGTCCACCATCTCCCCTACCGGCTCTCCCCCGTCGTCCTCGGCATTCCCGGGCTGCTGCTGCACCTGTTCCTGCTCGCCGCCGTACACACCTTCGAGCGCGCGAGATGGATGTATGCGCTCTGGGTCGTCTGCCGGGTGCTCCACTTCTGCCTGGATGCCATGGACGGAACCCAGGCCAGGCGCAACGGGACCCAATCCACCGCTCGCCACTTCTGGGACCACTGGGTCGACGTGATGAACTCGGCGATGGCCGTGTTGATCGTGGCCCAGCTGGGCCCCCGGCAGGGCGTCTACTTCCTGCCCTACATCCTGCTCACCGCCACCGGGCAGCTCTTCTTCTACCTCGGGCTGTGCCGCTACTTCGCGACCGGCGTCATGCGCGATCCGTACATCAACCACCTCTGGAACTATGTCTTCTGTCTCTTCCTGGGGCTGTCGGTCTGCGTCTTCGGCGTGGGAATCCTCGAGGAGCCCTCCTTCCAGCTCACCTATGCGCTCGCGAGCCTCGTGGCCTTCGGTGCTGGCGCCTGGTCGCTGTTGCAGGACATCGTGCTCATGTACCGCTCGCCGCTCTCCTACCCGCGCTTCTACGTGCGGATCCTCACGGCGCCCGTGCTCATCCTCGGCCTGTACGTGATGTGGCTGCGGGACTGGAGCGATGTCTTCTCCGCACGGGCCCTGGTCGCCCTCGCCATGAGCAGCCTCGCGGTGGGCGTCCATGCGCGCCAGCTCGTCAACAAGCCCCCGGCGTGGCTGACCGTCGAGAGCGTGCTCTTCCTCCTGGTGATTCCCCTGTCCGCGGTGCCCGTGGCGCTCCAGCCCGCGCTCCACCACGGGCTGCTGCTGGTGATGATGATGACCCTGGTCATCAGCATGTGCCGGTACCTCCGGGAGATGATTTCCCAATACCCGGAGATCGGCTTCCCGCTGGTCTGGTTGTCCTCGACGCACCGGCCCGTGCGGCACACCGTGAGCAACAAGCTCGCGGCCTGAAGGAACCCGGAATCCCCTTGCGGGCGGATGTTCATCCGTTATATTGGAAACAGATGCTTCCTCCGCGTCACCTTTGCAGCTGCCGCTGTCCGGCTTCGACGGTGGGTTTCCACCTCGTCGAGCGGCAGTAGGACCGCCGCACGACAGAGGAAGAGAAAGCCCACCCCCCGCGAGGGCCCGGTGGGCTTTCGAGCCTCTATGCTCGATCGCAGCCGTGCCTCGGTCCGGGTCACTCCAGGAGAGGTCAGGAATGCGAGCTGCGAACATCGAACGAAAGGAGGGCGGCAGTACGAAGAGCGTGCGCGCACACGCCGCCCTCGTGTTGGCCATGACAGCGGTACTGGTCCACGGACCCGCGAGGGCCCAGGAGCCAGCGCCGGCCCAGACCGCGACACCCGCGGCGGATACGCCGGCCATCACCGCCGATCGTCTCGCGGAACAGGAGGCGGAGCAGAAGAAGGCGTCCGAGGAGAAGAAGGGCGTCTCCGTCTCGGCCGCGCCGGGCAAGGGACTCACGGTCACGACCGATGATGGCCGCTTTGGCATCACGGTCAGGGCACGGGCTCAGCTCCGGGAGACGCTCACCTGGGAGAAGGACAAGACGACCAACGAGATCAACGTGAAGACGTTGCGCCTGATCACCCAGGGGCATGTCCTCACCACCGACCTCAAGTACACCATCCAGCTCGCCTTCGGCGGCAACGACTTCGAGACGGGCAGTGCCTCGCCCATCTTCGACGCGTTCGTCGATTACACGAAGGTGCGCGATCTCAATCTGCGCGTCGGGCAGTACTTCGTTCCGTTCGACCGGGCCCGCACCATCCGGGAGTTCGCGCTCCAGCTCGTGGACCGGCAGCAGGTGGTCCAGGAGCTGACGTTGGATCGCGACGTCGGCCTGATGCTGTACTCGAACGATCTCGGTGGGCTGAATGGCCTGCTGGGCTATCACCTCTTCATCGGCGGCGGAGAGGGACGCAACCGGTTCGGCCCCCAGGCCGCGGGAGGCATCTACGTGGCGCGCCTGGTGCTCCGGCCGTGGGGCAACTTCGACGATGATCAGGAAGGAGACCTGCAGCGGCTGCCCAAGCCACGCCTCGCGATCGGGCTCGCCGGTGGCTACAACCAGGGGACGAATCGCCAGCGGTCGACCACGGGCACCACGCTGACGCTCGGGACGCTGGACTACACACACGCCGCCGCCGACGTGGTCTTCAAGTACAGAGGGTTCTCGTTCCTCGGCGAGGCCGTGCTCCGCAACACGGGGCAAGACTTCCTCGAGGGCACCAACGCGAGCGGGGCGACGATCCGGGAGTACTCACGTTCCGGTTGGGGCTACTTCCTCCAGGCCGGCCTGATGGTCTCTCCGTTGGTCGAGGTCGCCGCGCGGTGGGACCAGCTGTTCGCCTTCGCCGGAACGGACCCCGCACTCATCAACCAGGTCAACACGCAGGGGAAACAGGTGGGCGGTGGACTCAACGTCTACCTGAACGGTCACGCGTTCAAGCTCCAGACCGACTACTTCTACATCTTCGGTCACGACCGCTCCGCGAGCCGGCATGTCGCGCGGCTCCAGCTCGACGCCTCGTTCTGAGCCTGGAGCTGACCGTGCCCGGGATGAGCGTGGTCACCCGCCATCCCGGGCCGGCTCGACGTCCATGACCCATTGCTCCGGCGAGGACAGACACACGCCGTTGCCCTCGTCGTCGGTGGACACGCAGAATCGGGTCCCACACGAATGGGGCCGTGTCAGGGAACAGCGCAACTGACACCGGCCCTGGTGGCAGACAAATTCCTCCGGACAGCTCTCGGAACCTTCGTGTCCGCAGGTCCGGACACATGACCTCCGGGCCTGCCCCACCAGGGGGAGCAGCGGCTCCGTCACACACACAGTCCCCTCGGGACAGGGACTGTCGTCATGGCACGAGCGTCCGTACACCGCGAGGCAGACCGACACTCCACCCTCCAACCCGAGGCACTCCTGGCCCTCGGGACACGTGCGTCCTTCGCACGTGGGCTGACACACGGGCCCATCGGGGTCTCCGCGAGCACAGAAGGAGCCCTCCGGGCATGCTCCTTCCTTCCCAGGCACACACCGCCGGCCGCACCAGCCGGAACCGGCGCAAACGAGCCCCTCCTCGCAGGCCCATTCCCTCTGGGCCCACTGGACATAGCGCAGACACCGCTCCCCCTCCTTTCGCAAGCCCGCGTGGGCACAGGCGCGCAGAGCCATCCTGTCCCGCCCTCGCATGGGAATGGATCGGCAAGCGGTCTGAGGTGGACACCACGAGTCCGACTCACACCCGCTGCCCGTACACCGCCGCTGCTGGTAGCGCGGATCATGGAAGCACACGAGTGGAGGGTCACACTGCTCGTCACCCCGACAAGGCTGAAGGAGGGTGGGCAGCTCCCGGAATTCCGCGGGCAACAAACGCGGAGCGAAGCGCCACCCCTCAACCACCCGCTCCGCGGGCGCCCGGAGCCACAGAATGACGAGTCCTACCAGTGGAAGGACCAGCAGCACGGAGGCGGCAGCCACCAGCACAGCCCGCCCCTTCATGGCGCGCACGCCCCTCCGGGCCCCACTCTCCTTCTGACTACGTCTCGCGGGAGCGCCCGTCTGTCCTGCCACATCATGGAGCCATGCTACCCGTATGGTGGACCCAGCGCACGATTTCACCCGTCAACGCCGGGAGGCTTCGTGCGGTAACGTTCCGCCCCTCCGTCCATGAGATGCATCAGGCCAGTGCCACCCCCATGAACTCGTACAGCAAAGGCCTCAAGAGACCCATGTCATGGGCGTTATTTCACCTGCTCAGCCTGCTCGCGGGCCTTGGAGCCAGCGGTTGTGTAGAAGGCTCCAACTGCACACCGGCGGATACTACCCACAGTTGCTGCGTGAAGAATCATCCCCACAACCCGGAAGCCTGCGATGGAATCGAGGGGGTACAAGGCCAGTCCTTCCGCGCCGCTCAATCCACGAAGCCCCCTCCGTTACTCCCCAACAACAAACCCACGATGGGCGGTAAGGTTCCACTCATCGCCGCGGCGGCACTGGCCCTGACAGATTCCGAGGCCTTCCAATCGCTCCAAGCAGAACTCGAGAAGATTCTGGAAGAATGCACAAAGCAGGCAGAAGATGACGTCAACCAGAAGCGATTGGGCGGGAGGAAGCCGGGAAGGGCCGACTGCGAGCAAGCAGTTGGAAAGAAATCCAACGGAACGCCTGTAACACAAGCCATGCGCTGGGGACTGGAAAAGCACAAGGAGGCCCGTGAGTGTGTCGACCTGGCATTGAGACAACTGATTCCCGGGCAGTTCAGCCTTGAACAGCGCTACCGTTTCGATCCTGCCACAGGACAAACAGGCCTCGTGAGCAAGGAAGCGCGGGAAAGACTCGTACGACAAGGGCGTGAGAAAGAACTCGAGGGCACGTTGGAGCCAGATGTCGTCATCCACACAGGAGATCCACTCAAAGCCTGGGCTGTCTACGATTTCAAATTCCCCTGCCCGGAGACCAACCCTCCCACTTGGAGCAACTATCCCAAAGGACATCCCTACCAGGGTCGGACTCAAGGAGAGATGTACCGGCAAGCCCTGGGGCCCTCGCCCTCTCGCGTGACGCCCTTGGACGGAGTCATTCCAGATCCCATATGGTGAGCAAACATTATCCGAAGCTCCGGCAACCCCTGCCTGATGGCCGGATCGGCCTGCGAGAGGGACTCATCCTCTGTTTCTTCATGCGCTGCCCTCACGACACCGCATCGCAAGCCGTCACACGCGCTCTGAATCTCTATCTCGATGCAGTGGGCCACGAGAAACTGGGATGGTACGTGGACATGGGAGGCACTCTACCCCCAGAGGAGCACAAGGGATGGGCCGGAGCCATACGACCTCTCGATGACGCGCAGTGGAAGAAGGTTCGTGACGAATTGAGAGCACCCTCCAGTTGCATCCTACAATTGGAAGAGTATGAGGATCAGGTGGGTGGATTTCATTTCGAATACCATGGCAGGTCACCCGAAGACATCGCCAAGCCGGGTTTCGTGAGCGCGGTTTCATTCTGGTTACCCACAGAGCATCTGGAGGAGCACGGCCCCGAACACGTCAAGGAACTGGCCGTGGCGATTGCACGCGAGGTCCCTCTCGACTCTGGCTACGTCAGTCTTGCTTTCAACCATCTCCTGCCGAGCAAGCCGGTGATGCGGCTCATCCAAGAGCAATGCTTCCGCTATCCGGGAATGGACGTACATAATCTCAGCACCACATCCATGTACCTGGGCGAGAAGGCACGGGGAGCCTACTGGCTGAACTTCTATGGACAGACATTGCTCGATCAACTTGGTGGCGCAGGAGGAATTCGCGCACAGTTGACCCATCCGGAAGTGTCCGTCGAGGAACTGAACGCACAGAAGGTACTGGTCTCGCTGGGGAAATGGCCTGAAGCGGGCGATGTGGAGCAGGAGAAGGAAATGCGGCCGTACCACGCCCTGGCTCGGATGCTGGAACCCCATCTGTACGAAGCTCCTACATCCCGGGACATCACTCGACGCTGGCAGCGCCGCTTCCTCGATACATGACCTGAAAAGTCACCCCAGCCACCTCCCCCGTCAGGTAGAGTGTCCCGGTACGGAGGCATACCGGCCATGACCCTCGCCATCGCGGGCTTCTCCCCAGTTCCCCCAGAGCTGCTGCTCGTCCTCGTGGCCTCGCTGCTGCTCTGGAGCCGGGTGCACCAGCTCCTCCTGGGTCTCACGGTCCGGTGCGGCGAATGGGGCGCCTTCCGCGCGGCCCTCGCCCTCGCCGGTTTCCTGAAGTGGCTTCCCCTCTCGGCCTGGATGAGGGCCAGACTGTGGCGCGAGGAGCTCTACGCGCACTCGGCGCTCGGCCATACCGGAACAGCCGTCGCGGGTGCCCGCCGCCTCGCGGTCCATGCCAAGGCGGACGGATGCCTGCTCTGCGCTACCTGCGTGGTCAACCTCTTCATCAACGCGGGCCTCTACCTGGAGGCACTCGACATCGAGCGGGGCTGGCCGTGTCCACCGGCTCCCGATGCGCCGTCCGCCGAGCGGAATGAATGGACCCTGGTCCGGTTCAACCTCGTCGAGGCCGTCTACAACCTCGGCGGATGGGGAGCCGCCAACGCGCGCCTGTCCTCCCTGGAGGAGCCAGCACGCGCGTTTCCCTTCCTGTGGAACTTCTTCCCCGTCCAGCGGGCGTGGATCCTCGCGCACACCGGGCACGGAGAAGAGGCGCTCGCCGCCCTGGAGAACGTGGACCGCCAGCGCGTGCCCCGGGTGTACCGGAGCGAGGTCCACTTCACCCGCGCCGCGGCACTCCTGGCGCTGAGCCGGTACGAGGAAGCGGAGTGGGAAGCGCACAGGGGGTTGAGGCGCGCGCGCCGGGTGTCGAGCACGCGCAACGGGCTGTTCCTGCTCGGGCGCATCGCCATGGCGGCGGGACATCTGGAAGAAGCCCTGCGCTTCTTCGAGGCAGGCGCCGCGCACCTCTACAAGGGCCAGGGCGGAGATGGCTTGCTGGCCTGGGGCGATTGCCTCGCGAAGCTCGGCCGCCAGGAGGAGGCCCGGGACGCATGGCGGCTCGTGCTCGTCAGGGACGCGCAGAGTGGTGCGGCCTCGGAGGCGGCTTCCCGGCTCGGTCTCCACGCGCGCCCCCTGGCTGCCTCCGGGTGCCCTGGCCTGCCCGAGGCGCGCTAAGGTGCGCGGCCCATGCCCCTGCCCATCCGCCTGGTGCTGCTACGCCCGCGCAACGCGGAGAACCTGGGTGCCGCCGCCCGGGCCATGAAGAACTGCGGCCTGTCCGAGTGGTCCTGGGTCCGCCCCGAGGCCGAGGATCTCTCCCCCGCCCGCCGGCTCGCCGTCCACGCCGAGGATGTCCTGGAGGCCTCGGGCCGCGCGGACACGCTCGACGCCGCCGTGGCGGACTGTGTCTGGGTGGTGGGCACCAGCTCTCGCAAGGTGGAGGGCAAGCGCCGGCTCTCCCCTCGCGCCGTGGCCGAGGAGATGGTGCAGCGTGCCTCCCAGGGTCCCGTGGCCCTCGTCTTCGGCGACGAGCGCAGCGGGCTCACCAACGCCGAGGTCGAGCGCTGCCACGACCTGTCCGCCGTCCCCACCGCTCCCGAGCAGCCCTCCATCAACCTCGCCCAGGCCGTGCTGCTGTACGCCTATGAAATCCGCATGGCCACGCTCGCCGCCTCGCCGCCTCCCGCCGCTCCGCTTCCCGTCGCGGCCACGGATACCGAGTTGGCACTGGTGGAGTCCGCCCTGGAGAACGCGCTCGTGACCGGAGGGTTCCTCGTGGACGAGCAGACCCGGGGCCGCACCGCGCTCCGGGACTTGTTCGCCCCACTGCGCCGCTCCCGGCTCACCCACAAGGAGGCGAAGTTGTGGCTCGCCGCCCTGCACACGCTGGCCAAGAGGCTGCGCTCACGTGACTCGGGGGGATGACCCTCACCCCAACCCTCTCCCAGGGGGAGAGGGAGTATCTGTCACCTGGTGGAGGTGCCCAGGAGCTTCGTCATCAGCTTCGGGTCCTCCGGCAGCAGCCCTGACTTCGGCAGCCGCTTGAGCAGTTCCTTCCAGCGCGGGTCCGCCTTGTAGGTCTTCTGGAGCAGGGGCACCGCCTCGTCCACCTTGCCCACGTTGACGAGCGACACCGCGTGCCAGAACACCATCTCCGCGTTGCCCGGCGCCAACGCCTCCGCCTCCGAGTAGGCCTTCAGCGCCGCCTGCGTGTCGTTGCGCTCGATGGCCAGGTCTCCCTCGTTCATGAAGTTGTACGCCCGCTGCAACGTCACCAGCCGGCGCAACTCCTTCAGCGGGGCCGGGTGGTCATCCACCCGCAGGTCGAACTTGCGGTCCGCCCACGGCCGCCCCGAGGCCTTCCCCGACACCACGATGAGCGCCGCCGACTGCTTGCCCCGGATGTCTCCGCCCTGCGCCTCCGCCGCCTCGAGCGCCGCCAGCATCCGCTCGGCCAGGTCCCCCTTCGCCTCCCGGTAGGCCCTGGCCATCGCCGGCCACACCGTGTCCTTCTCCATCATGTTGGCCTGCACCGAGAAGTTCTCCCCCACGATGTGGCCCGCCGCCGCGACGCACTTCTCCCCCGTGTGCGCCGCCACCCGGCCCTGCGCGTCGATCATCCCCACCTGCCGCACCTGGCTCGCCGAGTCCGCCGCCAGCAACCCCGCCAGCGACTGGGGAGCACTGCGGCCCGCGCGCATCAGCTCCAACCCCAGCTTTCCGTAGGACGGATCCACGAAGGACTGGGTGGCCACCGCCCCCACGCCCGCCTCGGCCCACGGCACCGTCGCGCCCACCGAGAACCAGTGGGATTGCACCGCCACGCCCAGTTCCCCCGTCTGCGGGTCACGCGCGACGATGGAGTAGGTGTTCACGGGCCGCTTGGGCACGGGCGCCGGCTCCGCGGCGAGCGCGGGCACGGCGAGCAGGGTCAGCAACAGGATGGAACGCACGAGAAAGCCTCCAGGGAAGGGGCCGCGAGACTGAGCGAGCGGGCATCCAGCCGCAAGCGCCCTCCTCCTCCCGCCCCTCCAGCGAGCGGCCTGGAAGCATCCCCAGTGAGGCGCTACCCAGGTCCCTACCTTCTCTGGAGATACCAACCTGGAAGGAGCCAACCATGTGGCACATGCCCTACGAGCGGATGTCCATCGGCGACGGGCCGGACGACGAGCCCAACGTCCCCAACCGGGAGGCCCCCACCGAAAAGGAGCCCGGGCCCAAGCGCACGCCCAACGCCGCCGAGGGCACCGACGGCGAGGAGCGCCGCATGCCCCAGGACGAGCCCGGCCCCACGCCCGGCTCCGCCGAGGGAGGCGCCTTCGACGAGCCCTCGCGGCATTGACTCGCGGCCGTTACAGTGGCCCCGAGCCATGAATCGCAAGCCCCCCGCCCGACGCCCCCCGCCTCCCTCCTCCAACAAGCACGCCCACCCCGGGCGCTGGGAGGGCAAGGCCAAGCCGGATTGGATCGCCCGCGCGCTCGCCCGGGCCGGGGTGCTGCCGCAGAAGGAGGCCGAGGACGCCATCAAGGCCGGCCGCGTCTCCGTGAACGGGAAGGTGGTGAAGCAGCCCCTCGCCCCCGTCCTCCCCGGAGCCGCCGTGCGCGTGGACGGGCTGCCCGTGTCGCTCAAGGCACCCACCCGCGTCCTGGCCTTCCACAAACCCGCCGAGCTGCTCACCTCCACGGTGAGCCAGCATCGTGTGGGCACCGTCTATGAGGTGCTCCTGCCCCAACTGCCCCCGGAGCTGGCCGGCTTCACCTGGCACGCGGTGGGGCGGCTGGATCGGGGCACCACCGGGCTGCTCCTCTTCACCAATGACGACAAGCTGGTGACGCACGCCACGTCCCCCGACACGCACCTCACCAAGCGCTACGTGGCCACCGTCTTCAGCGAGGCGGACGAGGAGAAGGTGGAGCCGTTGCGCCACGGCGTGCAGTTGGAGGACGGCCCCGCCCGGCCCGCGAAGGTCCGGCTGCGCGACGCGCACACCGTGGAGGTCACCGTCACCGAGGGCCGCAACCACCAGGTGAAGCGGATGCTGGGCGCGGTGGGGTTGCCCGTGCGGGCCCTGCACCGCGAGGCCGTGGGCGGCGTGGAGCTGGACGTGCCCGAGGGCTCCTTCCGGCTCCTCACCGACGCCGAGGTCGCCGAGGGCCTCCGCTATACCCCCGGTACTAATAAGGAGTGAGGGGCCTCCGGCTCAGGACTGCCGCTTCAGGCTGCCCACGGTGAGCCCCGCCCGGCGCGGCTGCTCCCGGTTGACCTCATCGGCCCGGGACCGGGCCAGCCCCGGCGCGCTGGAAGGCGCACGTGGACTCGCCGCGGCGGGCGCGGGCGTCCCCCTCCCCTCGGCCCCACCGAGCAGCTCCTGGATGCGGGCCCAGCGCGCCTTCTCGTCGGCCATGAGGCGCTTGAGCTCCTCACGGGCCGTGGCATCCGGGAGCGCGTCGGCCGCCGTGGTGACGCGATCCAGGAAGGGCATCAGGTAGCCGATATCCCTGTCGAAACCAGCGGGCTGCGCCATGTGCGTCCTCCTCGGGTAGGGGAACAGGCCCCGTCCACCCTTCCTACCTCACCGGACAGTCATCCGGGCGCCTCTTCCTCCCTGGAAATCCACTTGGGAGACAGAAGCTTTCGGGTCGCTCCGGGGTTATGTACCCCCGAGTGTAGGCAGGGCTCCTCCAGCGGCCCGGCGACCGGGGGGGCTTCCCCTCCGGCTTGAGAGGGAGTACACGGCTCCCCGGCTCCATGCCGATTTGGCTGGAAACTTCAAGCAGCGGGAAGTAAGGGCGCCCCCTGCCCTGTTCTCGCAGGACTTCAATCAGCAGAAGGACCGACCCTCGTGGCCACCCAA
Source organism: Archangium sp. Cb G35 (assembly GCF_001896145.1). Taxonomy (NCBI): domain Bacteria; kingdom Pseudomonadati; phylum Myxococcota; class Myxococcia; order Myxococcales; family Archangiaceae; genus Archangium; species Archangium sp. Cb G35. The sequence continues at coordinate 583,880 of NZ_MPOI01000006.1, read as the reverse complement.
GTTCCCATCGAAAAGGTTCGTAACATCGGTATCTCCGCCCACATCGACTCGGGCAAGACGACTCTCTCCGAGCGCATCCTCTTTTATACGGGCCGCATCCACGAGATCCACGAGGTGCGTGGCAAGGATGGCGTGGGCGCGAAGATGGACTCGATGGATCTGGAGCGTGAGAAGGGCATCACGATCCAGTCTGCCGCCACGTACGCGATCTGGGGCGAGTACAACATCAACCTGATCGACACCCCGGGACACGTGGACTTCACCATCGAGGTGGAGCGCTCCCTGCGCGTGCTCGACGGCGCCATCCTCGTCCTCTGCTCGGTGTCCGGCGTGCAGTCCCAGTCCATCACGGTGGACCGGCAGATGAAGCGCTACAAGGTTCCCCGCATCGCGTTCGTCAACAAGATGGACCGCGCGGGCGCCAACTACGAGCGCGTGGCCGCTCAGCTGAAGGAGAAGCTGGGCCACCACCCCGTGCGCCTCCAGGTTCCGATCGGCGCCGAGGAGCGCTTCCAGGGTCTCATCGACCTCATCCAGATGAAGGCGTTCTACTTCGATGGTGAGAGCGGCGAGAAGATCCGCGAGGAGGAGATCCCCGCCGAGTACGCCGAGAAGGCCAAGGCCGACCGCCTGGAGATGATCGAGAAGGTCGCCGAGGTGGACGACACGCTCGGTGAGCTCTTCCTGGCGGATGCCGCCATCAACAACGAGCAGATCATGGCCGCCATCCGCCGCGCCACGATCGCGCTGAAGATGACGCCCGTCATGTGCGGCTCGGCCTACAAGAACAAGGGCGTGCAGCTGCTGCTCAACGCCATCTGCTCGTTCCTGCCCAACCCGGCGGAGATCACCAACGAGGCGCTGGACCAGAAGAACGGCGAGGCGAAGGTCATCCTCGAGTCCAGCCCGGACAAGCCCTTCGTGGGTCTGGCGTTCAAGCTGGAGGACGGCCGCTACGGTCAGCTCACCTACATGCGCATCTACCAGGGCAAGGTGAGCAAGGGTGACTTCATCGTCAACCAGGCCAACCAGAAGAAGGTCAAGGTCCCGCGCCTCGTCCGTATGCACTCGAACGAGATGAACGACATCAACGACGCGCGGGCCGGCGACATCGTCGCCCTGTTCGGCGTCGAGTGCGCCTCCGGCGACACGTTCACCGACGGCACCGTGGCCTACACGATGACGTCCATGTTCGTGCCGGACGCCGTCATCTCGCTCGCGGTGAGCCCGAAGAGCCGCGACGCCCAGGCCAACTTCTCCAAGGCCCTCAACCGCTTCACCAAGGAGGATCCGACCTTCCGCGTGAACCGTGACGAGGAGTCCGGCCAGACGATCATCAAGGGCATGGGCGAGCTGCACCTGGAGATCTACATCGAGCGCATGAAGCGCGAGTACAACTGCGAGGTGGTCGCCGGTAAGCCGCAGGTGGCCTACCGCGAGACGATCTCCCAGAAGGGCGAGTTCTACTACACGCACAAGAAGCAGACGGGTGGTTCCGGTCAGTTCGCGCGCGTGTGCGGTTACGTGGAGCCCCTGCCGGCCGACGCCGTGCAGCAGTACGAGTTCGTGGACGACATCGTGGGCGGCTCCATCCCCCGCGAGTTCATCCCCGCGTGCGACAAGGGCTTCCAGGAGGCCATCAAGAAGGGCTCGCTCATCGGCTTCCCCGTGGTGGGTGTGCGCGTGGTCATCAACGACGGCGCCTTCCACGCGGTGGACTCGTCCGAGCAGGCGTTCAAGACCGCCGCCATCATGGGCTTCCGCGAGGGCTACGCGGCCGCCAAGCCGATCATCCTCGAGCCGATGATGAAGGTGGAGGTCCAGGCTCCCGAGGACTTCCAGGGCTCGGTGGTGGGTCAGATCAACCAGCGCCGTGGCACCATCCTCGAGTCCGGAACGGCCGAGGGTTACGTGACGGTGGTGGCCGAGGTGCCGCTGAACACCATGTTCGGCTACTCCACGGACCTCCGCTCGGCCACCCAGGGCAAGGGCGAGTTCACGATGGAGTTCTCCAAGTACACGCCGGTGCCCCGCAACGAGGCCGAGGCCCTGATGGCGCAGTACAAGGAGAAGCTGGCCGCCGAGCAGGCTGCGCGCAAGTAGTTTTGCGCTGCACGGCCTGACAGTTCCAGGCTGTTGAAGGAAGGCGCCTCCCCCGGGGGCGCCTTCTTTGTTTTCGGGCCCGCTGGCGATTCGCGTCGCGGGCCCCCCGGGGACCATCCCCACTCACGAGAACACATGACTTTCGAAGACCTGAAGCTTGCCGAGCCCCTGCAGCGCGCCGTGAAGGCCGAGGGCTACACCACTCCCACGCCCATCCAGCAGCAGGCCATCCCCCACGTACTGGAGGGCAAGGACGTGCTCGGCTGCGCGCAGACGGGTACTGGCAAGACGGCGGCGTTCACGCTGCCCATCCTCCAGCGGCTCTCCGTGGGCCGCCCGACGCCGCCCGCCCGCGGCCGCCCCATCCGCGCGCTCGTGCTCAGCCCCACCCGGGAGCTGGCCGCGCAGATTGGTGACAGCATCCGCGCCTACGGGCGCTTCACCGGCATCACCTCCGCCGTCATCTTCGGCGGCGTGGGCCAGAACGCCCAGGAGCAGGCCCTCAGGCAGGGCGTGGACATCCTCGTGGCCACCCCGGGCCGCCTGCTGGATCTGATGCAGCAAGGCTTCGTGTCCTACAAGTCGCTCGAGGTGTTCGTCCTCGACGAGGCGGACCGGATGCTGGACATGGGCTTCATCCATGACGTGAAGCGCGTGATCGCCGCGCTGCCCAAGAAGCGGCAGACGCTGTTCTTCTCGGCCACCATGCCGCCGGAGATCCAGGGGCTGGCCAACAGCATCCTGACGAACCCGGTGCGCGTGGAAGTGGCGCCGGTGGCCACCACGGCGGAGACCATCGACCAGCGCCTGTACTTCGTGGAGAAGGAGCAGAAGCGCGGGCTGCTGGTGCACCTGCTGCAGACGGACAAGGCCATCCAGCGCGTGCTCGTCTTCACGCGCACCAAGCACGGGGCGAACCGCGTGGCCAAGCAGCTGGAGGCCGCGGGCATCGGCGCCGAGCCCATCCACGGCAACAAGAGCCAGAACGCGCGTGAGCGGGCGCTGGCGGCCTTCAAGTCCGGCACCTGCCGGGTGCTGGTGGCCACGGACATCGCCGCGCGGGGCATCGACATCGACGGCATCACACACGTCATCAACTTCGACCTGCCCAACGTGCCCGAGACGTACGTGCACCGCATCGGCCGCACGGGCCGCGCGGGCGCGGCGGGCATCGCCCTCTCCTTCTGCGACGCCGAGGAGCGCGCGTACCTGAAGGACATCGAGCGCACCATCCGCCGGCGCGTGCCGGTGATGGAGGAGCACCCCCACCGCTCGAACCTGGCGGCCCCCGCCGAGGGCGCGCTCGGGCAGGCTCCGTCCCGGCCTCAGCAGAGCAACCGTCCGCCGCAGGGCCAGTTCCGGGGCGAGCGCCGTGACGGCGAGCGCCGCGATGGCAACGGGGGTGGACGCCGCCGCCGGGGCGGTGGTGGCGGTGGTGGCCGGGGTGCGAACGCGGGAGGCCCCCGGGGCTCGGAGTCGGCGCGTCCGCCTCGGAGCGACCGTCCGGCCCAGCAGCAGGCCCAGCGCCCCTCGGCGTCGGCCCCGGCCGCACCGCCCGCCGTTTCCCAGAGGCCTCGCGCGCCCAAGTGGCTGTAAGAAGCGCTCGCGACGAGAACCTCCGCACACCGGATAAGAGGAACCCTTGACCCTGCTCCGCGCCGCCGACGTCCAACTGTCCTTCGGCAGCCGTACCGTCTTCCAGGGCCTGACGCTCACCATCGAGGAAGGTGAGCGCGTGGGCCTGGTGGGAGTGAACGGCTCCGGCAAGTCCTCGCTGATGAAGATATTGGCGGGGGTGGCGCGCGCGGACGCGGGGGAGCTGCAACTGCGCCGGGGCGCTCGCGTCACCTACCTGCCGCAGGAGCCCGAGTTCGCTCCCGGCGCCACGGTGGCCTCGGAGCTGAGCGTGGCCCAGGGGCCCCTCAAGGATGCGCTCGCCACACACGCCGAGCTCATCCGCCGCATGGAGTCCACCCCCGCCGACGCCCAGGGCAAGCTCATGGAGCAGCTCTCGGGGCTGTCGGACAAGATCGAGCAACTGGGCGGCTGGGACACGGAGCACCACGCGAAGACGCTGCTGGACCGGCTCGGCGTGAAGGACTGGGACCGGCCCGTGGCCGAGCTGTCCGGCGGTCTGCGCAAGCGCGTGGCCATCGCCCGCGCGCTGCTGACGCGGCCGGACCTGCTGATGCTGGACGAGCCCACCAACCACCTGGACGCGGACACGGTGGACTGGCTCGAAGAGGAGCTGGACAAGCTTCCCGGCTCGCTGCTGCTGGTGACGCACGACCGCTACTTCCTGGACGGGCTGGTGGATCGGATGGTGGAGATCCAGCCCGGAGAGGGCGTCGTCTCGTACCCGGGCAACTACGAGGCGTACGTGGAGCAGAAGCTGGTGGCGCAGGAGAATGCGTCCCTCGCCCAGCACAAGCGCGAGCGCTGGATTGCCCAGGAAGTGGCGTGGTTGCGCAAGGGCCCCGAGGCGCGGCGCACCAAGAGCAAGGCGCGCATCGAGCGGGCGCGAAAGCTGATGGAGGAGAAGGGCTTCCAGCGGCCGAAGGTGGCGGGGCTGCAGGTGATGCAGGCGCCGCGGCTGGGCCACACCGTCATCGAGGCCGAGGGCGTCCACAAGTCCTACGGCGAGCGGAACGTCCTCAAGGGCGTGAACATGCTGCTCCAGCGCGGCGAGCGCGTGGGCCTCGTGGGGCCCAATGGCGTGGGGAAGACGACCTTCCTGCGCGTGCTGCTCGGCGAGCTGCCTCCGGACTCCGGCAAGGTGGTCATCGGCAAGAACACGAAGGTCGCCTACTACGACCAGACCCGGGCCTCGCTGGACCCGGAGCAGACGGTGTACGAGGCGGCCTCGCCGCGCGGGGACGACTGGGTGGAGCTGGGAGACCAGCGGGTGGCGCTGCGCGACTACCTGGATGACCTGCTCTTCCCCGTGCCCATGCAGCGCATGAAGGTGAAGGCGCTGTCGGGTGGCGAGCGCAACCGCCTGCTGCTCGCGCGGCTCTTCCTGGAGGGCGCCAACGTCCTCGTGCTGGACGAGCCGACGAACGACCTGGACATCGTCACGCTGAACATCCTCGAGGGGCTGCTGCTCAACTTCACCGGCAGCGTGCTGCTGGTGACGCACGACCGGTACTTCCTCGACAAGGTGGCCACCTCCATCCTCGCCTTCGAGGGGGACGGCAAGGTGGTGCGCTACGAGGGCAACTTCGCGATGTACCGGCGGCTCAAGGAGCAGGCCCAGGCCCGTGCCGCGGCCGCCCCTGCCCCCGTGGCGAAGAAGGCCGAGCCCGCCCCCGTGGCCGAGCCGAAGCAGGCGCGCAAGCCGGGCAAGCTCTCGTACAAGGAGCAGCGCGAGCTGGATGGGATGGAGGCGGCCATCGAGGCCGCGGAGACACGCAAGGCGGAGCTGGAAGCGAAGCTCGTGGATCCCACCATCTACTCCAGCGGCACGAAGGCAGCCGAAGTGCAGAAGGAGCTGGACGTGACGACGGCTGAAGTCGAACGCCTCTACACGCGCTGGCAGGAATTGCAGAACCTGGTTTCTGGAGTTTGAGGTCCCATGATTCGTCTCGACAACATCGGCAAGCAGCACGGACAGCAGATCCTCTTCGTGGAGGCGTCTGCGCAGCTCAACAAGGGCGAGAAGGTGGGCCTGGTGGGCCCGAACGGAGCGGGTAAATCCACCCTGTTCCGGATGGTGGTCCAGCGGGAGCACCCGGACGAGGGGCAGGTGTCCGTGGATCGCGGCGTCACGGTCGGCTACTTCGACCAGGACGTGGGCGAGATGTCCGGGCAGAGCGCGGTGGCGGCGGTGATGGACGGCGCGGGTCCGGTGTCCGAGGTGGCGGCCGAGCTCAAGCAGCTCGAGGCGGCCATGGCGGACCCCGAGCGCATGGACGAGATGGACAAGCTCGTGGAGCGCTTCGGCGTGGTGCAGGGGCGCTACGAGGAGCTGGGCGGCTACGCGCTGGAGGGCCGGGCGCGGGAGATCCTCGCGGGCCTCGGCTTCTCCGAGGAGATGATGGACGGGGACGTGGGCGCCCTGTCCGGCGGATGGAAGATGCGCGTGGCCCTGGCCCGCATCCTCCTGATGAGCCCGGACGTGATGCTGCTGGACGAGCCCAGCAACCACCTCGACCTCGAGTCGCTCATCTGGCTGGAGAACTTCCTCAAGGGGTTCGAGGGCGCGGTACTGATGACGAGCCACGATCGCGAGTTCATGAACCGCATCGTGACGAAGATCATCGAGATCGACGGCGGCGAGCTGACGACGTACTCGGGCAACTACGAGTTCTACGAGCAGCAGCGGGCGCTCAACGAGAAGCACCAGCAGGCGCAGTACGAGCGCCAGCAGGCGATGCTCGCCAAGGAGCTGAAGTTCATCGAGCGCTTCAAGGCGCGCGCCTCGCACGCGGCCCAGGTGCAGAGCCGGGTGAAGAAGCTGGAGAAGATCGAGAAGGTGGAGCCGCCCAAGCGCCGGCAGACGCTGGTGTTCGAGTTCCAGCAGGCGCCGCGCTCGGGCGACGACGTGGCGAAGCTGGAGCGGGTGGTGAAGGGCTACGGCAAGCGCCGCATCTACAACGGGCTGGACTTCCTGGTGCGGCGCGGCGAGCGCTGGTGCGTGATGGGCGTGAACGGGGCGGGCAAGTCCACCCTGCTCAAGCTGATCGCCGGTGAGTCGAGGCCGGACGACGGCGCGGTGAGCGTCGGCGGCAGCGTGAAGATGGGCTACTTCGCGCAGCACGCGATGGAGCTGCTCAAGCCGGATCAGACGGTGTTCGACTCGCTGGTGGACAGGTTCCCGCGGGCCTCGCAGGGCTCGCTGCGCGCGCTGGCCGGGTGCTTCGGCTTCTCGGGCGATGAAATCGAGAAGAAGTGCAAGGTGCTCTCCGGTGGAGAGAAGGCGCGTCTGGTGCTGGCGCAGATGCTCTACGACCCGCCCAACTTCCTGATCCTCGACGAGCCCACCAACCACCTGGACATGGCGACGAAGCAGATGCTGATCGCCGCGCTGGCCAACTACGAGGGCACCATGCTCTTCGTGAGCCACGACCGGCACTTCCTCGGCGCGCTGTCCAACCGGGTGCTGGAGCTGACGCCCGAGGGCATCCACCAGTACGGCGGCGGCTATACGGAGTACGTGGCCCGCACCGGCCACGAGGCCCCCGGCCTGCGCAGCTGAACCGCCGGGTTCTGGACGGGCCACACCCTGGCATGGAGGATTCCCCTCCATGCTGACCCTCCACAAAACCACCGCGGCATTCGGCCTCAGCGACGTCAGCCCCTTCTGTGTGAAGCTGGAGACCTACCTTCGGATGGCTGGAATCCCCTACATGGGGAAGCCGGCCGCCTTCGGGAAGGCCCCCAAGGGGAAGATCCCCTTCATCGAGGAGGATGGCGCGCTCCTGGGTGACTCCCAGCTCATCATCGAGCACCTCAAGCGCAAGCACGGCGACACGCTCGACGCGAAGCTCGGCGCGGAGGACATCGCCAGGGGCCACCTGGTCCGGCGTGTGTTGGAGGAGAGCTTCTACTGGCACATCGTCCGTGAGCGCTGGGTCATTCCGGAAGGCTGGCGGCTCTACAAGCCCATCTTCGAGACCTTCTTCCCACCCGGCGTCGGCAAGCTCGTGGTGCCCATGATCCGCCGGGGAATGACCAAGGCGATGCACACCCAGGGCCTGGGCCGTCACTCTCCCGAGGAGGTGCTCGAGATGGGGAAGGCGGACGTCTCCGCGGTGGCGGCGACGCTCGGTGACAAGCCGTTCCTCCTGGGGGACACCCCCACCTCGTTCGACGCGACGCTCTATGCGTTCATCGCGAGCATCCTCCTGTTCCCGGTGGATTCGCCGCTCCGGAAGTACACGCAGGGACAGCAGAACCTGGTCCGCTACTGCGAGCACATCCAGAAGCGCTACTTCGCGAACGGACAGAAGTAGCCCTCCCGTCTGTGCACCGAAAAACAGCACACTCCCGGCAACCCCGCCGGACGATGCGCGTGTAGAGCCGCGTGTCCAGCATCCATCCGTTCACCGAGTGGTTGAACCGAGGCACGCGGGGGTGGTGGGTATGAGGCGGATGCTCGTTTCGTGCATGGCGGCGGGAGCGGTGTGGCTGACGGGGTGCGCCAACTGCGAGCAGCTCCAGGAGGGCGCCACGGAGCTGGTCTCCCACTACGCCCGATGCAGCCCCGGCGACACCTGCCAGAAGATCGATCTGCTCGCCCTCGCCGGTGGGCAGAACTGCCTGGGCGCGTTCCAATGCTTCGGTGCCGTCAACACGACGGCGAACCTCACCGAGTTCCAGCGGCGGGCGCGGGCCCTGGCCCAGCAGGCCTCCATCGTCTGCCAGCCGGGGGAGTGCGTCACCGTCGCCTGCGTGGACCCGAGAGAACTCAAGCCCGTGTGCGACACGGAGCTCGGCCAGTGCGTGCTGGTGCCACGGCAGCCGTGATCAGAGCAGCTTGCCGGGGTTGAGGATGCCGAGTGGATCCACCGCGCTCTTGATGGCGAGGTGGAGCCGGTGGGTCTCGGGGCCCAGTTGCCGGGCGATGAACGGGCGCTTGAGCGAGCCGACCCCGTGCTCTCCGGTGATGGTTCCCCCCAGCGCGAGCACCGCGTGCAGGATGTCGTCGAACGCCGCCTTCGCCCGTGCCACCGCGTCCGGGTCGTTCGGGTCGAAGACGAGCGTGGGATGCATGTTCCCGTCGCCCGCGTGCCCGAACGTGCCGATGAGCACGCCCCGCTGCTCGGCGATGCGCTCGACCGCCGCGAGCAGGTCCGGGATGCGCGAGAGCGGCACGCCCACATCATCGAGCAACGTGGACCCCTGCCGCTCCAGCGCGGGAAAGGCGAAGCGGCGCGCACCCATCAGCAGTTCCCCCTCGGCCTCGTCGGAGGAGTTCGCGATGAAGGTCGCTCCGGCGGCCTCGCAGAGTGCCGCCATCCGCGCGCACTCCGCCACGCCCTGCTCTCCCCCGGCATCGGAGCGTGCCAGCAGGAGGGCCGCGGCCTGGACATCCAGCCCCATGGGTCTGGCGGCCTCCACGGCGCGCACGGTCGTGCGGTCCATCAACTCCAGGAGCGAGGGCCGCATACCCGCCATGATCTCCGTGACCGCCGCACCGGCTCCAACGAGCGTCGGGAACGAAGCCACCAGCGTCGTGGCCGGAGGCGGACGGGGCCGGAGCTTCAGCGTGGCCTCGGTGATGACGCCGAGCGTGCCCTCGGAGCCGACGAACAGCCGGGTGAGGTCATAGCCGGCGACGTTCTTGACCATGCGGCCGCCGGTCCGGACGACGGAGCCATCCGCGAGCACGGCTTCGAGCCCGAGCACGGCATCCCCGGTCACACCGTACTTCACGCAGCACAGGCCGCCGGCATTGGTCGCGAGGTTGCCGCCGAGGGTCGAGAACTCCCAGCTCGCGGGGTCCGGCGCGTACCAGAGCCCCAACTCCGCCGCGGCGGCCTTCAGTGCGCCGTTGATGACTCCGGGCTGGACGACGGCGTACAGGCCTCGCCGGTCGATCTCCAGGATGCGATTCATCCGCGTGAGCGAGAGCACGATGCACCCGTCCACCGCGTTGGCGCCACCCGACAGCCCCGACCCCGCGCCACGGGGGACCACGGGCACACGGAGGACCGAGGCCACACGGAGCACGGCCCGCACCTCGGCGGTCGAACCAGGACGAACGAGAACCCGAGGGGCACCCGCTGAGGCCCAACCCGCCTGGTCGCGGCGGTGCGACTCGAGTACATCGGGGTCGGTGACGAGTGCCTCGGGCGGCAGGACGGCCGCGAGCTCACGCAACAGGTCCACGCTCATCGCGCTCCATCCGGGAGAGTCAGGTCACGCGGGCTCGAAGAGTTCCCGCACGGACTGCACGGAAAGGGCCTTGAGGAGCCAGCGTTCGAGTTGCTCAAGATCCGTGCAGGAGGCAATGCGCTGGCGGGCCTGCGCATCCACTTGAAGGCCTCGCGCTTCGAGCACCTTCAGCAGGGCAATCACCTCTCCCTCCTGACGACCTTCCTGACGACCTTCCTGACGGCCCTCCTGACGACCCTCCTGCCGGCCCTCCTGACGGCCTTGGGCGAGATACCTCCGGGCGAATTCGCTCTGGTACTCGTAGGTGCCACTGCGCATCAGTGCCTCCAAGGCCGTGCGTGCCGCGTCGTTCAACGACGACACCACCAAATCAAAATAGAAGCGTGCCCGCTCGTCATCAACCCCCACCAGCCCGGGCAGCACCGCACCGGCGATGGCCGCGCCCTTCTCGCCCTGCCCATGTGCCATGGCGGACAACACCGCCAACTCCACCGCCTCACGCGCCTGCTCGGGCCGCGTGATGACCGGAATGCGATCCGGCCCCGCCACGCAGGGCCTCAACACGAAGCCCGGGTGACCCAGCTCCATCGGCTGCCCGCCCCAGCGGGCCACCGGCCCGTCTGGTGCCACCACCAGCAGCACCGTGGGACACCTCCACCTCGCCCTCAGGTGGGTGAGGTACACCGGCCACGTGTACCGCTTCTCCTCGTCCGGAGAGAGCTGCACCTCCACCACGATGGCGAAGCGCGGCGTGTCCTCCCACAACTGCACCACCAGGTCCGCCCGGTACTCGGTGGGCACCACCTGGGTCAGCTCCGCGGACTCCGCACGGGCTTCCGCGTAGGCGGGAACCTCGACACCGAGCGCGTCCCGCAGCAGCTCGGCCGCCAGGGCCGGACGGTTGCGGAACAACTCCAGGAAGGCCTCGTGCCGGAGAGAAGGCATGCGGCAGCGGATGTGACTCCATGAGTCACATCGCTGTCAAGCTCCGGGTTGACTCCAGAAGTAGTGCCGCGGTCCTCCCCGGGGCCCTACTTGGGCATGAACCCGAACGCCTTGAGCATCGCGACGGCGATGCCCATGAGGCTCTCACCCGCGATGAAGCCGGAGCTCACCGGGAGCACCGTGGCCTCGGCCAGCTTCGCCTTCTTGCGGCGCAGCACCTCGGCGATGGCCGCGCCGATGAAGAAGCTGATGGAGCTCGCTCCCGGAATCACGATGGCCAGTCCCAGGCCCGACGCCGAGGGAATGAACGGCTTCGCCTTCTTCGGCGCCCAGCGCTCCAACAGCACCAGCGCCACGCCCAGCGCCAGGCCGCACACCGCGCCGATGCGCGCGGACGTGTGCAGCGAGGACACCCCGTTGACGAGCATCTTCGACACGCCCGCCCACACCAGCGAGGACGGCGCGGGGAACTCCTCGGTGCCCAGCACCTCCGCGCTCGGCACCAGCAGGTTGAAGGCGGGCACCACCACGGCCGCTCCGGCCAGCACGCCGAAGAGCTGCCCGAAGAACTGCTTGCGAGGGCTCGCGCCGAGCAGCCAGCCCGTCTTGAGGTTCGTGAGCAGGTCCGCCGAGTGCAGGCCCACGCCACCCGTGGCGTTGGCGCTCATCACGTTGGCCGCGAGGTTTCCGGGCAGGATGGCTCCGTAGAGCAACTGCGTCACCGGCCCGAGCGCCTTCGTCGGCGTGGTGTCCGTCTCTCCCGTGACGCGCGCGGCGATGACACCCATCACCACCGACAGCGGCAGGGCGATGACACCCGCCCACCACGGAATCTGGAAGAGGTAGGCCATCAGCCCCACCACGATGGGGCCCAGCACCAGGAAGCCCAGGGGGAACCACGTGGGCGGGCACTCCACGTCCGCGAGCACATCCTTCTCCTCCTCGGTGTTCTTCCCGAAGAGGCCCGAGAGCGCCTTGAACGACTTCGCCACGCTGCGCCACTGGAAGGCGAAGGACAGCAAGCCGGAGGACACGAGCACCGAGGCGCCCGTCCACAGCGCCCAGCCGTTGATGGCCTTGTACGTCACCTCGGGGATGATGCCGCGGCTGACCATCTCCGGAGCGAGGAAGCCGTAGGTGAGGATGGCGCCCACCAGCATGGACCAGCCCGTCTTGAAGCTCACCAGCGCCCCGGCGCCAATCAGCAGCAGGCTCAGGTCGAGCGAGAGCGTCCACGCCCCCGCCGGCTTGCCGCCGATGGTGAAGGGCAGGCTCAGCTTCGAGGGCAGGTTCCACACCAGCCACGAGGCCTTGGCGTCCCGCCAGAACGCGACGACGGCTCCCACCAGGCCCGCCAGGCCCAGGTAGCGGGCCTTGCCACGCGAGCCCTCGTCATTCCCGTGGAGCGCCTGGAGCGTCTCGGCGGTGGCGGTGCCCGTGGGGAACGGGAGCTGCTCGATGTTGACGAGCTGGCGCTTGATGGGGATGGCCGCGAAGACACCCATTGCGGAAATCACCGCGAACCAGGCCACCAGCCATCCCGGGGACGGCAGCGTCCCGGTGAGCATCAGCAGGGCGGGCACGGCCGCCATGTTGCCCCCGCCCGTCATGTACCCCGCTCCCGAGGCCACCGAGCCCACCGCGTTGTTCTCCAGCGCGGTGAGTTCCCGCTTCGCCAGCCCCAAGGCCCGCAGGGCGCCAAAGGCGGCGAAGGAGAGGACACACGCGGTGATGGTGACGCCCAGGCTCCAGCCCGTCTTGAGGATGACGTACAGGTTGGACAGGCACATCACCGCGCCAATCGCCATGCCCACCACGACGGCACGCACGGTGAGCTGGTGCTCGGCTCCCTTGTAGACGTTCTCGAGCCAGTAGCGCTCGGGATCCTGGGTACCGGCGGAGGGCGCCGCCGGGTGCGGGGGCTCGGGCGAAATCTTGAGCTGCTGGGGCGAGGGCGAGACGGACTGGCTCATGGGGGGTGCACGATACCGGAACACCCCCTACCCCACGAGTGGGTATTGGTTCCTGACCGACCCGTCCGCCCGCTCAGTGCGCCCCGCCCGGTCCGTGGGCGTGACCGTGCTCCTTCTCCTCGTCGGTGGCCGCGCGCACTTCACGCACGGTGATGTCGAAGTGGAGCGTCTTGCCCGCCATCGGGTGGTTGAGGTCCACCACCACCTTCTCCCCCTTCAGCTCGCGAATCGTGATGGGGATCATGTCCCCGTCCGCCGTCTGCGCGGTGATGGTCAGGCCCGGCTGGAGCTCGGCATTCGGGGGGAACATCTCCCGGGGCACCTCCTGGAGGCCTCGCGGATCATGCTCGCCATACCCCTGCGAAGGAGGCACCACCACCTTCTTGGACTCACCGGCGGACATGCCCTCCAGCTGCCCCTCCAGGCCCGGGACGATCTGCCCACGGCCGTGCATGTAGGCGAGCGGATGTCCGGGCTCACTCTCGTCGACCACCTTGCCGTCCCCGAGGTGCAACCGGTACTCCAACGAGACCACACTGTCCTTGGACACCTTCATGGTGGGCTGCTCCTTCTAGTCCTACGGGTATGGGACGGAGATGTAGCGGGGGCAACCAGCCCGTGCTCCCCTGATTGCTCAGGAAGCGGACGACTCGGGCTCCAACCGCGAGGCCTGGGCCTCGTCGTCTAAGTTGGGTTCGCCCCGGGACACGTAGACGGCGGCGGCCAGGTCCCCCGTCACGTTGAGCGTGGTGCGGCACATGTCCAGGAAGCGGTCCACGCCCAGCACCAGCGCGAGCCCCTCGGGCGGAATCTTGAACATGCCCAGAATCATCGCGATGACCGGGATGGAGCCCGCCGGCACGCCCGCGGTACCGATGCCCGCCAGCACGCAGATGAACATCACGACGGCCTGGTCCGGCAGGCTCAGCTGCACGCCGAACACCTGCGCCAGGAAGAGCACCGTGACGCCCTCGAAGAGCGCGGTGCCGTTCTGGTTCATCGCCGAGCCGGCGGTGAGCACGAAGCGCGACACGTTGCGCGGCAGCTTGAGGTTCTCCTCGGCCACCTTGAGCGCGGTGGGCAGCGTGGCGCTGGAGGACGCCGTGGAGAAGGCGGTGACGATGGCCAGGCGGCAGTCGCGGAAGAAGGTCACCGGGTTGCGCCCACCGAGGAAGCGCACCGACAGCGAGTACACGACGAACATGTGCAGCCCGAGCGCCAGCAGCACCACGCCCACGTAGGACGCCACCTGCATCAGCACGCCCATGCCCAGGCGCGCCATCATGCTGAAGAGCAGCGCTCCCACGCCGATGGGCGCCAGCTTCAGCACCCCATCGATGAGCCTCATCATCACGTCGTGCAGGCCCTGGACGGTCTCGCGCAGGTGCTTCGCCGCCGGGGTGTTCGTCACCGCCAGCCCCAGGCCGAAGATGAGCGAGAAGACGATGAGGGCGATCATGTCCCCGTCCGCCGCGGCCTTGATCGGGTTGGTGGGCACCATGGCGGCGATCAGCGAGGACACCGAGGTGCTGCTCGGCGCGGGGGCCGCCTGCACCGCGGTCCCCTTCATCGCCAGCGCACGGGCCTCGTCGCTCAGCCCCACGCCCGGCTTGAGCGTGTTGACCAGCAGCAGACCGATGAGCACCGCGATGCTGGAGATGACCACGGTGTAGCCCATGGTCCGCAGGCCCAGCCGGCCCAGTTGCTTCAGGTCCAGCTCGCACACGCCCATCACCAGCGCGGAGAAGAGCAGCGGCACCACCAGCATCAGCAGCAGCCGGAGGAAGAGCTGTCCCGCCAGCCCGGTGATGTTCGTCACCACCCACTCGAGCCAGGGCGTCCCTCCCGCCAGGAGGTTGGCGGCGATGCCCGCCACGGTGCCGATGACGATGCCCAGGAGCATCTTCTGGTGCTGCTTCATCCGGGTGCCTCTTGCGTGGTGCTGGGGAGAAGACTCCCTGGGGACAGGGAGTCACTCAGCCTACCGGTGATTCCCCGTGGCGGATACACCGTCGTCGGTGCCAGATGTCTCCGGCCGTACTCCCGCGCCCCTGGCCAGTTCACCCGCCGTCTCCCGCAGCCGCCGGTTCACCCGCTCGGCCCACTCGGGCTCCACCTCCAGGCACGCCGCCTTGCGTCCCAGCCGCAGCGCCGCCGACGGCATGGAGCCACTGCCCGCGAACGGATCCAATACCCAGTCCCCCGGCCGGCTCCACGTGCGCACCAACGGCTCCAGCACGGAGAAGGGTTTGTGGTGGGGGTGGTTGCCCCAACGCGCCGCCTCGGCGTCATCGTCGTAGCCGCCCACCACCGCCCAGACGGTGGGCAGGGCACCGGGCTCCAGCACGGGCTCCGGCGTGCGCGAGAGCACCAGCGCCACCTCGTAGACGCGCAGCAACTGCTCGTTGGCGTTCTTGTCCGTGGTGCGCTTGCCCCAGACGTACTCACCCCGCAGGTGCTGGTACCCCAGCGAGCGGGCCACCGCGAGGATGGGCTCCTTGCCCAACAGGTTCGTCCAGACGGCCATCGGAGCGTCCGGCGTCAGGTGCGCCACCGCCCGCGTCATCCACTGCTCCGTGAAGACGCGGTAGTCGCGCACCGTCTCGAAGCGCACGATGGGGTTGCGATCGATCTTCTTGTTCGCCCGGGGATCCCGCAGGTCTCCCCCCTTGCGCCGCCGCGTGAGCAGGCAGTACGGCGGATCCGTGTGCAGGAAGGTGGCCTTCGCCTCGCCCAGCACGGTCCGGTAACCGCCGGGCTCCCGCGCATCGGCCCGCACACAGCGGAAGGTCTCGAGCTCGTCGTGAGGATTCATCCGGCGCGCACCCTACCCCAGCCGCCCCGCTTCACCACCGCGCCTCGGGAGGCACCGCCCGCGTCACGGCCTGGATGTCCCCCACCGGCACCCGCTCGTGCGACTTGAAGACGGCGAAGTCGTCCCCCCGCTCGGTCACCACGTCCAGCACCTCGTCGATGAAGGCCTCGCCCTCACGCAGTTGGATCGCCACGGGCCGGTGCCGCAACACGGCCTCCTCCAGCACGTCGATGAAGTCACAGCGGCCCACCTCGTCCTGGCATATCCGAGTCATCGTCTCGCCGCCTCCAAGCGTCAAAGGTAATGGCTCCCCCGAGCCCCGCTCACGGGAATGAACCGGCCCCGGGCGTGAACCCGCCCACTCACCGCTTGCGCCGGCCCCGCTTCGGCGCCCCGAGCCGCCGGGCCTCCTCCACCCAGTGGCCCCTCAGGCGCGCCTCCGTGGCGAGCGCCTCGTCCCACGAGGGCCCGTCTGGCAGCACGCGCGACGCGTGCTCGAGCATGAGCCGCTCCAACGCCCGGTCCTCGCACAGCCGCTTCACCTCGTGCTCATCCAGGCCACAGGAGACGAGATACGTCTCGCGCTCCTCTGGCGGCAGGCCCAGCAGCTCCCACCACTCCTCCTCTGCCCGCAGCACCTCCTCATCGGTGGCCCGCAGCCCGAGCGACCGCGCCTGGCCCGCCAGCAACGCCCGCCGCAAGCCCATCTCCGCCAGCTCCCGGGCCTCGGGCGCGGCGCGCAGCCCCGCGAGCACCTCCTCCGAGGACACGAGGCCCCCTTCCGTCGCACACAGCCCCTCCACGAGGCGGCGGCGGCGCACGTAGGACGAGGGCGGCGGCCGGGCCGTCCGGGCTCGTACCGGGAGCTCCTCTCCCGAGGCGATCCACGCCGAGGCGGCCTGGAGGCAGGCGCGGGCGTCCTCGCGCTTGAGGTCCTCGACGCCTCGGGCGGCCCAGGCGTCCCACTTCGCCCGGGTGGCCGGACGCCAGGCCTCGCCCACGGCCGCCAGC
The DNA here is from genome assembly GCF_001896145.1 of Archangium sp. Cb G35. NCBI lineage: Bacteria > Pseudomonadati > Myxococcota > Myxococcia > Myxococcales > Archangiaceae > Archangium > Archangium sp. Cb G35. The sequence continues at coordinate 567,194 of NZ_MPOI01000006.1, read as the reverse complement.
ACCCGGGGCCAGGTACGGTCCTGGTAGAAGAGCGCCGCCGCCGCGTCCACCAGCGCCCGGGCCTCGCCGGGAGCGAGCACCTTCGCGCCCTCGGCCTGACGCGCCGCGTGACGCACGTTGACGAGCGGCACCGTGAGGGGACGGAAGCCGTGCTCCGCGTCGGCGTGGAGCAGTGCCACCTCGGCGTCATCCGCCAGCTCGCCCCGCTGGTACGCCTCGAAGATGTGGCCCACGCCCACCATGCCGTGCCGCGAGAGCTCCGCCGCGCGCAGCGCGCCCATGCTCGCCCCGCCGAACACCGCCACCCCGGCATCCAGCGCGGCCAGCAGCTCGTGGTGCCAGACGGAGGGCTGCGCCTCGAAGACGCCATCCACCAGGGCAATGGCCCTCGGACGCAGCGAGAGGGCCCGCCACACGTCTCCCTGGCGCGCGGGCGGCAACACCCGGCAGGGCACCAGGGCCAGGGCGTCCTCCTCCGGCAACGAGGGGCCGAGGAAGACCAGGAGATCATCGGGATGATGGGCCGGACGTCGTTTCACGGCAGCTCGTTTCACAGCAACTCCGAGACGCGCAGACCCGGCACCACCACGCGCACCACGTGGAGTCCGGGGAGGGGGGCCTCCAGCTCGACGGCGGCGGCCCGGTTGAAGCCCACCTTCCCGAGCCGCACCAGCACTTCGCGCACCGCCTCCTCCGGCGAAGACACCTCGTCGGAGACGTCGGGCATGGACTCCACGGACCGTCGCGGGCGCACCTCCGCGCAGGCGGCCGCCAGGGCCAGGGTGGCCTCGCGGTCTCCCGCGGCCACGTCCTCGCGAGCACCGTGGATGTCGGTCAGGCGGGACTGGGCCGCCTCCAGCAAGGCGCCGAGCAGGGCCTGGTCCCTCCCCAGCCCGCAGGCGTACCCGGCCGCCAGGGGCACCGGGCCCTCCTCGCGGTCCACGAGCAGCGCGCCTCCCACGGGCAGACCCACGGCACGGGGCGTCTTCCGGCCAGGCGTGAGATCGAAGAGGTAGACGGCGAAGCCCCGCTCGCCCAGGGCTCGCGCGAGCGCCGCCGTCCGGGGAGCGCCCCGCTCGAGCTCTCCCGGGCGCAGCAGGCGCGAGAGGAGGACCTCCTCGGACCACCCCTCCGGGAGGATGCGCGCGAGCTGATCCCGCTCCGTGGCCTCCAGCAGCGCGTGCAGCAGCGCCCGGGCCCGCTCGGAGTGCGCACCCGAGCCATTGCTCGTCCACCGCACGCTCACCGGGCCGAGCGACGGAGCCCCGCTGGGCGGGCAGTACACCCCCTGGGCCGGGACGAGCACGGGACGCCCGGACCGCAGCTCGGTGGCCTCGCACCACGCGTACCGCATCTCGCGGCTCCACAGCCGGGAGACGACCACGCCGCCCCGGGTGCCCAATTCCTCGGCGCCCCAGACGGCGCGGCCCCGGGCCTCCAGCCCATCCATGGAGCCCCAGACGAGCCGCTCCAGGGGGACGTTCTCCGCGCCCCACAATTCCGCCGTCTCCAGGAGCGCTCCAGCGGACGCCGCCTGGAAATCCAGGCCCTTGCCATTGCACACCTGAAGCACGTAGCCGCCTGGACGCACCGCGGCAGCCACCTCCACCCCGGCCCGGTCCAACCCCGTGACCCGCGCCACCCGGGTGACGCCGAGTCCATGGGCGAGACGGTCGAGAAAGGAGGAGGTCAACGGAACGGCGGTCGGGAGGGCCACGGGGGAGCTCTGTGTTGGGTGAGCGAGGACGTCTCGGCGGGAAGCATGCTAGGGGAGTCCGGCGTCAGGAGGCCGAAAAGAAGATGCTCGACGTGGGACAAGCCGCCCCGGACTTCACCGGCACCGACTGCTTGGGACGCACCTTCTCGCTCTCCGCGCTCCGGGGAAGACGGGTGGTGCTCTTCTTCTTCCCCAAGGCCTTCACCATCGCCTGCACGGAAGAGACGCGCCACTTCCGGGACAACCACGAGCGGATTCAAGCGCTCGGGGCGGAGCTAGTGGGCGTATCCGTGGACACGGTGAAGACGCAGTGCGAGTTCGCCGAGCAGGAGAACATCCACTTCTCCCTGCTGGGCGACGAGGCGCGCACCATCAGCCAGGCGTATGACGTGCTGTGGCCCGTGCTGAAGGTGGACCGGCGTGTCACCTACATCATCGGCCCGGACGGCCTCATCGAGTCCGTCATCCGCCACGAGGTGCGCGTCTACAAGCACCTGGACGACGTGCTGCGCTACCTGAGCGAGCACCCGCTGCCGCCCGCGGGCACCTAGAACTCCCAGGAGCAGTGGTACTCGCAGTAGACACCGCCCCGGGCGCGGCACTTCTTCTGTTCGACACGCACCTCGCGGGCACCGCTCATCTCGATGGCGCGCTCGTACCAGCCAACGATGGTGAGACAGTCCGCCTCGGTGACACTCTCGGCGCCCACGGTGCGCAACACCGCGCTGCGGGGTCCGGCCTTCTCGTAGGTGCGGGAGCCCACCGCGTAGTAGAGCCGGTAGATCTCCGGCGCGTGGCTGAGGAGGAAGTGCGGATCCCCCTTGCGGATGAACACGTGGTGGGGGCCGTTGAGGTTCTCCTCGGCGGAGGCGCGGCCCATCTCGACGAAGGCCTTGTTGCGATCCCTCGGCGAGAGCGCATCGGCGATGGCCGCGTCGAGGCGGAGGTTGAGTTCCAGGGGGTACCAGCCGATGGGCATGATGACGCCCTCGAGGACCTTGCGATCGGCCGGAGACAAGCGCTGGAGCACCTGTTGGACACGCCCGGTCCCGCCTTGCTTCATCAAGAGATTGAGGCGGGTGATGAGCACACTGCCCTTGATGCGCGCGGCCGTGCTGTCCGTTGCCATGGTGCGATGCCCCCGGTGAGCCTCACCATTGTGTCAGCGGGAGGAGGTGGGCGGCAACCTGCCTGGAGGAGACTTCCCGGGTGAAGCAGGCAGGTGAGCCCGGTTGCACGAACGGCGTCAGTGGGGCTGGAGCTCGCGCAGACGCTTCTCGAGTTCCTCGCCGAGATCCGTCGGCCGGCGCAGCACCGACGCCATCATGACCACCGTGCCAGCGGTGAGCTCGTCTCGGGCATGCAGCCGGCTAAACCCCTCTTGCATGTCCGCGAGCATCTGTTTGAAGTCCCCGCGCATCTGCTTGACCTCTCCACGGAGCTCCTGGACCTCTCCGCGCAGCTGCTGGAACTCCCTATTCATTCCATCACGCCAGGTGCGGAACTCGGCCCACTGACGATCCGACTCGGCCCACCGACGATCCGACTCGGCCCACCGACGATCCGACTCGGCTCGCAGGCTTTCCAACTCGACCCGCTGGCGCCCCAACTCGATTCCCAGGTTCTCCGTCAGCTTTTCCTGTCTCGCCATCCGGGAGTTCAGGTCCGCCACCTGGGTTTCCAGCCGGTCCATCCTCACACCCAGACCCTGAACGGCATTCAGGATCTGCGTGCCAATGTCGCCCCCAATCATTTCCGCCATCTGCACACTCCTCGCCCGCCCGGGCAGTCCGTGAGCCCTTCAGCCCACGCCGCACAGAATAGCGGAACAGACCGGCGATGCGAACCTTTTTCTAACCTTTCAAGTAGGGTCCCATCCCCTACTTCCCAGAACCTCACCGGGTAAATGGGCCACCAACGAAAAAACCCGCTTTAACTTTTCGCCGGCCCCGGTGTTCGTAGGAGGCGTGAAGGCCCTGGAGACATCCCTGGCGCTGGCGAAGGCCGCCACCGAACCGAGCGACGAAGCGCTCTGCCGTGCCTTCCTGGCCGGTGACGAGACGGCCTTCGGCACGCTGGTGGAGCGGCACCGGGCCCTGGTCTTCGCCCTCCTGCGGCGCTACACGGCCCGGCCCGAGGACGTGGCGGATCTCGCCCAACAAGCCTTCCTGCGGGCCCTGGAGGCCTCGCGCCGCGTCTTCGCCCGCTGGAGCCCCTCGGGCCCCGCGCCCTTCCGGGCCTGGCTCATCCGCATCGCGCTCAACCTGGCGAAGAACCATGCCCGCCAGGGCAGGCGCTGGTTCCAGGCCATGGAGCTCCCGGAGACCGAGTCTCCAGAAGAGTCCGCGCAGGAAGCCCTGGAGCGGAGCGAGCGGGAGCGGCAGGTGCGCGCGGCGGTGCTCACCCTGCCCCGCCGCCAGCGCGAGGTCCTGACATTGCGAGTGGACGGTGGGCTGGGCTTCCGGGACATCGCCGAGACGCTCGGCATCACGGAGACGAACGCGAAGGTGAATTTCCATCACGCCGTGAAGCGCCTCCGGGCGCAGGTGGCGGAACCGTCCGAGGAGGAGCGGTGATGGCGGCATGCCAGGAACAGGAAGAACTGCTGACCCTCTTCGCCGCGGGAGCGCTGGAGCCCGAGGAGGAGGCGCGGGTGCGCGCGCACCTGGACGCCTGTGCCGCCTGCCGCGCGGAGGCGGAGGCGAACCACGAGGTGCTCGGCCTGGCCGCGCTGCCACCGCCCTCATTGAAGGAGCAGGCCGTGGTGGCGGCACTCCCCCGGACGACGGTGGGTGCCTGGCGCAGGGCCCAGGTCCAGCAGGCGGCGCGGATGCGGACCGCGGGAGCACTCATGGCGGCCGCCGCCGTGGTGTTGCTGGTGCTGGGACCGGTACTGCAGCGCCGTGTCACCACGCCTGCCGTGCCCACCTCCCCGGTGGAAGCGCCCGCCAGCCCGCCCGAGGATGACGCCTTCACGCTGGAGCAGTGGGCGCTGGCGGATCCACTGGCCGACGCGCTCGGCCTGTCCGACGCGGACCTGGAGGAACTCGAGTCCGACGAGTTCCTGGACTCCGAGCTGGACGATTACTTCTCGAACCCGAACCCTGGAGAGTCGCTGTGATGAAGCCCTTTCGACTGGCGGTGCTGACCCTGAGCCTGCTTCCCCTGGCGGCACTGGCCCAGACGCCCGAGGCGAAGGAAGCCGCGGAGCGCGCGGAGCGGCAGACGCGCCTGATGCGGGTGGTGGGACTGGCCGAGGAACTGGACCTGGAGGAGTCCCAGGCGCTGAAGATGGCGGACACGATGCGCCAGTTCGACGAGCGCCGCCGGCCCCTGGTGGCTCAGGTGCAGGAGTCCGCGCAGGTGCTGAAGAACGCGGCGCGGGGAGATGCCTCGACCCAGTCGCAAGTGGACCAGGCGGTGCAGCGGGTGTTCGACGCGCGGACGCAGCTCACGGCGCTGGACCGGGAGATGTACCAGGCGCTGGCCAGGGACCTGCCTCCCCAGAAGCGGGCGCAACTGGCCATCTTCATGGCCCGGCACGACGGGAAGATGAAGCTGGAGAAGCTGCTGAGGAAGGCCGAGCGGGAGGGCCGGCGCGAGGAGCGCGAGAAGCGCAGGCAGGAGCGCCTCCAGCGGATGCAGCAGCGCCAGCAGGAGCGCGCCCAGTAGCACCCGCCCTACACGCGCACCAGCAGGGCCACCTGGTGCGCGCCGATGCCGATGCCGAAGAGCACGAGGTACTTCGTGCGCAGCTCGCGGTGGTAGCGGGCCAGGGTGACGGGGATGGAGGCAATCACCATGTTGCCGCAATCCTCGAGGGTGTGCAGGTACTCGCGCGGGCGGATCTTCTCGTTCCAGTGGTCCAACAGCTTGCGCGTGGCCTGGTGTGACACGAGGGTGATGTCGTCCCCGATCAGCCCATGCTTGCGCAGCAGCCGCTCGACGAGCCGCGGCGGGCCCTCCATGCCGGTGTTCAGGAAGGCCTGCACACCCCGGGACGGCTCGAGCCCGTACACGGGAGTGGTGAAGCCGGCCTCGGGGCGGGCGCGCATCGTCATGGCGCCATACTCGTCGCTGAAGGTGTCGGCGGCGTAATCCACCAGGACGAGCCGCTCCCCCACGCCGAGCACGGCCGCGCCCGCGCCGTCACCGATGCCGAAGGCATGACCCTGCGAGTAGTCCACGTTGCGCGTCCAGCCCGCCCCCACGGCCACGAGCGCCCGCTCCGAGTGTCCCGCCAGCATCGCCTCCCAGGCCAGCACCGTCCCCATGACGAAGTTGCCGAAATCCGCCTGCACCGGCACCACCAGCGCATGCCCACCCAGGCCCACCTCCCGGTGCACCTGGTACAGCGCGTTGGGCGAGACGAACTCGGACACGGACACGTAGCCGTACAACCTGTCCACCTGCTCCGGACGTACGCCCGCGTCCTCCAGCGCCGCACGCCCCGCCTTCGCCGTGAGCGAGGCCAGCGACTCGTCCGGACCCAGGCACCGGTGCTCCCGGTTGCCGTAGAAGAGCGAGGCCTCGGACAGGCCCTGTGCCCGCGCGGCTTCACGGATGCGATCGAAGATGGGATCGGCACTGGTGCGGACCTGCTCCGGCAGCGCGGAACCCAGGCCCAGGAAGGCAATCGAAGGACGCGTCATCGCGCCGGAATAGAGCACACCCCGCCCTCCGGACGAGGCCTCTCCTGTCCGCCAGTGGAGCAGCCAGGCACATCCTGCTGCGAAGCCGCCTCCTGACCGCTATGGAGAGCACCTCATGAGCGCACTCTCCCTGAGATACGTGGCCCTGGGTGACTCCTCCGCTGTCGGAGTGGGCTCGCGCAGTGGTGGCTACGTGGAACACCTCTTCCAGCGGCTGCGCCGTACCCGGCAGGGTGTGGGCCTGCTCAACCTGGGGGTGAGCGGCGCCACCAGCGCTACCGTTCTCTCCGGACAGCTCCCCAAGGCCTCCCGCTCGCGCCCCCAGCTGGTGACGCTCGCGGTGGGCATCAACGACCTGTGGCGCGGCGTGGAGCCCCACCAGTTCGAGTCCAACCTCGACCAACTGGCGAGCGGCCTCGCGGCCACGGGCGCCCCGGTGGTGCTGGCCAACCTGCCGGACATGTCGCTCGCCCCCATCGCGCGGCTGGCGACGAACTTCCTGCCCATCCAGCTCATCTCCGCGCGCATCGCCTCCTTCAACGAGGCGGTGGCCCGCGTGGTGGCGCGCCATGGCCTGCTCGGCGTGGACCTCCACGGACCCAGCCTCCAGGAGCTGCCCGGTAGCACCGACTACTTCTCCGCCGATGGCTTCCACCCCTCGGACACTGGCTACCAGCGCATGGCCGAGCACTTCTGGCCCGTCCTGCTCCAGGCCGTCGATCTCGGCGCCAGCTCAGTTCGGGCCACCGGCTGACATCCGCCTGCCGGGCACGGTCTTCCCAGACTTGTCCAACAGTTGGACAAGTTCTCCGCAACCGCGCCCGGGACCGCCTCCGGCTTCAAGCCGTCGCGTGGAGGTAGCTGTCGATGGCCCGGTTCACCGCCTCGGGCGCGCTCAGGTGGGGCAGGTGCCCACGCGCGGCGATGGTCATCATCCTCGCCAGCGGGATGCGCCTCGCCATGTACTCGCCCACCTGGTTGGGCACGGCGAGATCCTCCCCGGAGTGGATGATGAGCGTTGGCACCTTCAGCCGCGGCAGATCCAACCGGTGGTCGTACTGGAAGATCGTCCGCGCGACGTCCAGGGCGATGTCCGGCCGCATGGCGGACAGCGTGCGGACGAACTCCTGGCCCAGCTCGGGCCGCTCGGGGTTTCCCATGGCCAGGGGCGCGAAGCCGCTCGCCCAGGTGTGGTAGCTGGAGGCCATGGCGTCGAAGAACGCGTCGAGCTGCTCCCGGGTGAAGCCCCCCACGTAGCCCGACTCCGGATCATCCAGGACCCGGGGCGTCGACTTGACGAAGACGAGCTGGCGGAAGCGCCGCGGCTCCACCAGGGCCGCCAGCACGCCCACCATTCCACTGAAGGAATGGCCCACGAAGATGGCGTCCGAGAGCTTCAGCTCCCCGCACAGCTCCAGCAGATCCTCGGCGTAGGCGTGAACGCCGCTGTAGCGCTGAGGGCTGTAGGCGTCGAAGTCGGACCCGCCGCACCCCACATGGTCGAAGAGGATGATGCGGTAGCGGTCCTGGAACGCCGCCACCTGGTGCCTCCAGGCGCTCTGCTCGGAACCGAAGCCGTGGGCGAAGATGAGGGTGTCCTGGCCCTCTCCGAGCACCTGCACGTTGTTGCGTTTCCAGATGGCCTGGCCCATGACGCTCACACTCCCCTCGAGTTGGTGAGCATCATCGTGCCAGCACGCCGCGTTCGCCCACCTGTCGTAAAGACCGGTGGAAGCGTGGATTGCAGGCTAGAACACGCCCCCCAGGGTTTGTCCGTCCATCAACCAACACCCACCCGGGAGGGTCATGGCCCGGTGCCCAGCACACGCACCAGGAAATCGTCGAACCAGACACCCGCGATGGGCGTGGCGAGTCCCGCGTCCCCCTCGCCCGTGAGCGCGGCCGGGTCGTCGTCCGTCACCCGGAGGCGGACCTGCCCGTCCACCGAGGCCGAGAGCCGCACCGGGCCCGCGCCCCACACGGACAGGGAGAGCGTCGCGGCATCCCAGGGAGACGCCTGGCCGCTCGCGGCCTCGCCGAGCACCGTGAAACCCGCCCCCCGGTAGCGGCGCAATTGGATGCGCCCCTGCGGCAACAACACGAGCGCGTAGCGCGCATCCCCCTCGGCGCGCACCACGAGACCCGCCTCGTCCGCGCCGAAGGCCTGCAGCCGCACCTGCACCTGGCAGTCGGCACAGCGCGAGGGCAGCGCCAGCGCGAGGTTGTCCCCATCCGGGTTGTCGAAATCGCTCACCGCGCGCCGCCCATCCGTCAGCCACAACCCGCTCAGCCGCCAGTCGCTCCCGAGGCCGCTCGACGAAGTGCGCGGGAAGGTGTCACCGAAGAGGAGCTCACCGGGCTCCGGCTCGGACCCGGGCACCTCCTCGTCCTCGTCCGGGGGTTCCTCCTCCCCGCCTCCTCCCGGCACCGCGAGGGCCACGCGGCTCACGTACCCACGCGAGTTGGCGTCGGGGGCATCTCCGAAGAAGCAGGGCACCTCGGAGGTCCCCTCCGGCAATGTCTCCAGGGCGTTGGGGTAGCCCTTGTAGGTCCGCCGCGAATCGAGCACCACCGGCTCGCTGAAGCGCCCGTCCTTCAGCACCCGGGCGCGCACCTCGTAGCTCACGTTGGGCTCGCGCATGGTGTTGTAGAAGACGTACAGCGTGTCGCCGATGCGCGTGGTGGCCGCCTGCATCGCCCAGTCGCTCGAGCCCTCCAGCAACGTGCGCGGGCCGAACGTGCTTCCATTGAAGTGGCGGTGGTAGAGACGCTCGGACTCGTCCTTGTAGACGAGGTGCATGCCACCCCGGCCATCCGCGACGGCGCTCAGCGCGGCCCCGTGGTAGATGCCGTCGGAAAAGGCGTCGCGCACGGAGCTCCAGGTGTCCAGCGGCTCCGCGTCATCGCGGATGCGCAGGCGCGTGGGCTCGAAGCCGTCATGCATGGCGTAGATGAATACGAGCTTCGAGCCGAGGCTCAGCAACCGCCCACCGCCCCGGCGCTTCACCCGGCCCAGGTTCGCCTGCCGCTGGAAGCTCGTGCCCCCATCGGTGGAGACGGACAGCACCGCGGTGGAGCCCCCATCCGAGTCCAGGCGGAAGGCCTGCACCCACAGCCTGCCTCGCGAATCGCGCGCGAGCAGCGCCCGGGAGTAGGCCGTGGTGTCATCGGCATCGAAGACGCGCACCGCGGGCTGGGGTGCCCAGTCGTGCGTCTCCGGCCGGTAGCGCCACCACTGGAAGTACACATCGTGCCGGCGCGAGGCCGTCAGTTTCGGCGCCTCGAACGAGTAGACGAGCGCCACGTCCCGGCCCACCGCGAGCACCTCGGCCCGGTCCGCGTGGCTGGCGTCTGGTTGGATCGCCGCGGCGAAGCGGAACGTGCGCCCCCCATCGTCCGAGCGGAAGAACGACAACCCCCGCCCCTCCGTGCCTCCCTGCTGAACGGTGAGCAACCAGGTGGGCGGACGTCCGCTTCCCGTGTCGATGCGCACCGCATGTCGTTGAGCCGGCAGGGTGAGCGCGTTGCCACCGCTCACCGGAACCACGGGCGCAAGGCTCGCGAGCACCGTCGCGAGCAGCGCCGTCGAAAACCCCACCATCCGTTCCCCTCCCCCGTAATCCCCGAGACAAACCTAGGCACTCGGGAATGGGAGGAAAGTGTCAGGCCTCCATCGGGCCCGTCCCCCGGTCTCAGTCGAAGAGTTGCATTCCGGTCATCGCCTTGCCGATGAAGTCGTAGAGCAGATCCGTGGTGGGCGACATCACGGTGACGGCGCTGGCATCGCGGAAGTGCCGATCGATGCCCACCTCCTTGCGGTACGCCGCACCACCACACACGCGCATGCCCAGCTCGGTCACCTCGGGGGCCAGCTCGCCCACGGCGGCCTTCACCTCGAGCACCCGCATCTGCGCGTCCTCGCGCTTGGATTCGAGGGCGTCCAGCGTGTCGCGGATCAACCCGCGCACCATGTCCGTCTTCATGCGCATGCGGGCGAGGTAGGCCCGGATGGTGGCGAGATCGGCCAGGGACTGCCCGGTGTGGAGCAGCCGCGTCTTCGTCACGTGCGCCGCCGCCTTGCGCGTGGCGGCCTCCATGATGCCCAGGTAGCAACTGGAGCCCAGCACCTGGAAGTGGGGCAGTACGTTGCTCATCATGATGTCGAACCCGCCCCCGTCCTTGCCGAGCATCGCCGAACGGGGCACCCGTACATCCCGGGCCACGATGGGGCTGGAGGAGTTGCCCCGCAGGCCCATGCCATCGAACGCCACGGGGAACGACAGCCCGCTGGCGTTGCCCGGAACCAGCCAGAGCGAGCTCATGCCCTTGGCCGCCACCGGCTTGCTTGACCAGACGTAGCTGTCGGCCTGGCCCGCGGAGGTGGCCCAGCTCTTGTCCGCGTCCAGCCGGACGGTGTCCTCGTCGGGCACGGCGAGGGCGGTGCTCACCGGCGCCCAGAAGTGACTGCGCGAGCCCGCTTCCGACAGCGCCAACGTCGTCACGTGGCGCCCCGCGGCGATCGCCTCGCGGATGTCTCGCGGCCCGTTCTGCTCGATGACCGCCGCGCCGCAGAAATGCATGCACAGCACCATGCCGCTGGAGCCACATGCCGAGCCCACCTGCTCGACCAGCGCCGACGCCGCCCGGAGCCCCTCGCCCCTTCCACCCACCTCCCTGGCGCTGAGCAGCCCCAGCAGACCCGCCTTGCCCAGCGCGTCCATCGCCGCCCGGGGGTAGACACCGTACCGGTCCACCTCCATGGCCTTGGGCTCGATGACTTCGGAAATGATGCTCTCGATGGAGTGCATGGGTCCGGATCCCCAGAGGTGAAGAGGCACCGAGGGTAGCAATCCATGGGGCGGAAAGGGCAAGGGACAATCTGGTAAGAGGGCCACCCCATGAATCCCCTCGAGCTGACCACCGACGACTTCCGGCGTCTGGCCCTTCGTGTGTCCACCCTCGCCGAGCAGTGGCTCGCGGAGCTGGACACCCGGGCGATCGCTCCCGCCACCACCGGCAGTGCCACCGAGGCGCTCTTCGCCGAGGGATTGCCCGAGGAGGGCCTGAAGGACGGGGCGCTCGACGCACTGGGCGCGGTGATGGCCGGGGCCCGTGCGGGCAACGCGCGCTTTCTCGCGTACGTGCTCGGCTCGGGCGAGCCGGTGGGCGCGCTCGGGGACTACCTGGCGGGCGTGCTGAACCAGAACGTCACCGCGTGGCGCTCGTCCCCCACGATGGTGAGCATGGAGCGCGCGGTGGTGCGGGGACTGGCGGCCGCGGTGGGCTGCCAGGGCTTCACCGGGAGCCTCACGGGTGGGGGTTCCTCGGCCAACCTCATGGGTCTGACGATGGCCCGCGAGGCGAAGGCCCCGGCGAACGAGGAGGGCTCGCCCTCGGGGGTGGTGTACGCCTCCACGGAAGTCCACATGTCCATCCCCAAGGCCCTGGCACTGCTCGGCCTGGGACGCAGGAACCTGCGCCTCATCCCCACGGACGCCGAGTGGCGGATGCGCCCCGACGCCCTCGAGCGCGCCATCACCGACGACGTGGCCGCTGGCAGACGCCCGCTGGCCGTCGTCGCCACCGCGGGCACCGTCAACACGGGCGCGGTGGATCCGCTGAAGGACGTGGCGGCCATCGCCCGGCGGCATGGGCTGTGGATGCACGTGGACGGGGCCTTCGGCGCGCTGGCGGCCATGGCCGTCCCCGAGCGCTTCGAGGGGCTCGCGCTGGCGGACTCGCTCTCCATGGACGCGCACAAGTGGCTCTACCAGCCGGTGGACTGCGGGGTGCTGCTCTACCGCGAGGCCGCCGCCGCGCGCCGCGCCTTCACCTTCTCCGGCGACTACGTGCGCACCATGAGCTCGGACAGCGTGGAGGGCTTCGCCTTCTTCGACGAGTCCCTGGAGCTGTCCCGCCGTGCGCGCGCTCTCAAGCCGTGGCTGTCGGTGCGCTACCACGGGCTGCGCGCCTTCCGGGAGGCCATCCGCAAGGACCTGGAGAACGCCTCGCTGCTGGCGGAGCTGGTGCGGGAGGAGCCGACGCTGGAGCTGCTCGCGCCCGTGCCGTTGAGCGCGGTGTGCTTCCGCTACATCGCGGGCCTGGCCGAGCCCGAGCGCGACGCCTTCAACACCCGGCTGATGGCACGCCTCAACGCGCGGGGCCGCGTCTACCTCTCCAACGCCACGCTGTCGGGACGCTTCGCCCTGCGCGCGTGCTTCGTGAACCACCGCACCACGGCGGAGGACGTGCGGACGGTGGTGGCGGAGGTGCTCGCCACCGCGAAGGAGCTCCAGGGGGCGTGAGGGGCCGGGCTAACCGGCGCGCGGTTGGGACAGCAGCCCCAGGTCACGCCGGATGCGCCCGGCGGACGCGTGCAACCCCACGTCCTCCAGCCGCTTGATGGCCCACTCGAGCGCCTGCTGCTCCCGGGCCACGATGATGTAGGGATAGGGCGGCCGCCGCACATGGAGGAGGACGCTCAATGCCAGCCGGACCACGGCGGTAGAGGTGATGTATGCGGTACCCACCACCGTCCGCTGCATGACCTCGTCATGGTCCTGGGACCACTGCTCCAGCCGCCTGCGCTGCTCGGGCGACATGCCCACGGCATCGCTCAGGTCGACGACGAGCACATGCGTCTGCCCGCGATCCATGGAGCGGGTGGAGCGGACGAGGTAGTCGTCGAACTCCTGGTTCGATCCCTCTCCCACGATACGGGTGATGAGCAGCGGCCAGTGCGAGTCATCCAACGAAGCGAAACAGCGCGACTCGCTCATGACGGCCCCCGTTTCGTGAATCCCTCGTCCCACGGCACATTCTGCCAGTGGCGCCGTGCGGGCGAGTCCCGGCACATCCTGCCCATCGCCGGTTCTGTCCGAAATGAAGCGGTGCCCCGGAGCGGAAAGCCGGGTCCAATGCGTTACGGTGTCTTCCACTCAGCGCGAGCGGGTGCCCGTCGAGCCACCGGGCCGCGTCACCGGAGCCTTCGGCGCGGACTGCGAGGAGCCCCCGGTGAGCGTTCCGATGAGCGCCGAGCCGAACAGGGCCGCCAGCCCCGCGAGTGCGAAGAGCACCACCCAGCGCCAGGGCTTGCCACGCCGTGGAGCCTCCTCCGCCTCTATCTCCTCCTGAGGCGGAGGCGTGGGCTTCTTCGCGAGCTTCGGAGCCTTCTTCTCGATGGGTGCGGCCGGAGCCGGGCGGGCCTCCATGACACGGGCGGCGGGCGCGGGCCTGGGTCTCTCGGCAACAGGCGCCGGAGCCGGGTTGACTGGTGCGGCCCTCGCGGCGGGCATGGGCACGAACGTGGGCTCATTCCCATCGGGCTCCTGGGACCGCGGAGCCGCCGTCACCGCGCGAGGCGGGGCCGCCGGAGCCTCCTCCAGCGCGGCGGAGAACTCCGCGCACGAGGCGAAGCGCCGCTCCTGCTCCAGGGCCATCGCCCGGAGGATGGCCGCGCGGAGCCCCGGCTCGATGCCCGGATGCACCACACCCGGGGACACGAACTCCCCCCGGACGATCTTCTCCATGATGGCGGCGTCGCTCTCGCCCTGGAAACACGGCTGCGCGGTGGCCAGCTCGTAGAGGGTGACGCCCAGCGAGAAGATGTCCGAGCGGACGGTGACATCCTCCGCCGAGCGGATCTGCTCCGGGCTCATGTACTGCGGCGTGCCCATGCGCGAGCCCGGGCGCGCCACGGGCCCGCCCTCGGCGTCGGACACCTTGGCGATGCCGAAGTCGAGCACGCGCACCACCCGCCGGCCGTGCACCTGCTCCAGGAAGATGTTGGAGGGCTTGAGATCCCGGTGGATGACGCCGTGCTGGTGGGCGAACGCCATGGCGGCCAGCACCTGCCGGAAGATGTCGCGCACCTCGTCCGCGCCCGGAGGCTGCTTCGCGCTGGCCAGGTACTTGTCGAGCGACTCGCCCTCCAGGTAGTCCATGACGAGCCCCGCGACACCGGGCGCCACGACCACGTCCGTGATGACCAGGATGTTCGGGTGCCTCAGACGTGCCTGGATGCGGCCCTCGTCCAGGAAGCGGGCGCGCAGCTCCGCGTTGCCCACCAGCTCGGGGTCCAGCACCTTGAGCGCATGGACGCTGCCCAGGGCCACGTGGCGCACCTTGTAGACGCGCGCCATGCCGCCGCCACCCAGCTCGCGCTCCACCTCATAGCGCTCGACCACATTCCCGGGGCTCAACATGGCGCGACTCTACTCCAGCTAGTACTCCCAGGGGCCCACGCGCAGCCCTTGCTGGCGCTTGGAGGCGACCCTGTACGCGTCCACGATGAACGCGCCGTACCACATGAGCCAGAAACAGGCGCCCGGGCCTCCCGAGGAGAAGATGCCCGCGATGACGAAGAAAGACCCGATGAGGCCGAGCACTCCCTTGGCCGTCTGGCCGTTGTAGATCTGCCCTCCGCCGGACAAGCAGAACAGGTTCAGCAGCACGGCCACTCCGGGCGAGCCCTCGGGCCGGGTCAGCTCCGCCGATGAGGAAGCCTGTACCACCTGCCTTTGACTCACCCGGACGGTGGTGACCGGAGCGCTCTGGACCGGGGCAGGAGCCACTGGCGCGATCGCCTGGGGAGCCGGCGGAGTGGGCGGTGGAGTGGGAGGCGGCGGAGTCGCCGTCGGGAACCGCCCGGTATCCGGAACGCGATCGGCCCTCGGAAAGCGGCCGGTATCCGCCACGTAGGTCGGCGCGTACGCGTCCGGGTCCGTTCCGGGCTTCACCCCGGCGGGAGGCTCGGACGGAGTCTTCGCCGGAGGGTTCCCCACCTGGGTCACCGCGTAGGAGCGGGACGGCTTCTGCGGCGCCTGTGCGCCGGCCTCGAAGGCATTCTCCAGGGCCTCGCGGAAGGCGGCGCAGTCCTGGAAGCGCTCCGCGGGGTCCACGGCCAGCGCCTTGCGGATGCAGCCGGCGACAACGGGGTGCATGCCGCCCACGACGCGCTCGGGGGGCTCATAGGTGCCCTCCACGATGCTCTTCATCGTGTCGAAGTCGCTCGACGCGTGGAAGGCGACCTTCCCGGTGGCGGCCTCGTAGAGGATGGCGCCGAGCGAGAAGATGTCGGTGCGAGCGTCCACCTCGCCGGCCCCGCGAATCTGCTCCGGGCTCATGTAGAGCAGCGTGCCCATGCGCGCGCCGGCCTGGGTGCGCGCCTTGCCGCCCGGACCCTCCTCCACCTTGGCGATGCCGAAGTCCGTCACCATGGGCTGGAGCCGGCCCCGGCTGTCCTTGCCGATGATGACGTTGTCCGGCTTGAGGTCGCGGTGGACGACGCCGCGCTTGTGGGCTTCCTCCATGGCGTCCAGCACCGGCAGGAAGACCTCCAGGAGGACCCGGGGCTCCAGCCCCTGGCCGCGGCAGAACTCACCGAGCGTGGGACCCTCGATGTAGTCCATGACGAGGCCCGCCACCGGGGTGGTGACGATCTCCGTCACCTGGACGATGTGCGGATGGCGCAGGCGCGCCTGGATGCGGCCCTCGGCGAGAAAGCGCCCCCGGATGTCGTCGTTGAGCGCCAGGTTCTCGTTGAGCACCTTCAGGGCGTGCGTGCTGTGGAGCCCGAGGTGGCGCACCTCATACACGGCGGCCATGCCGCCCTGGCCGAGCAGCCGGACCACCTCGTAACGGCCATCCAGCTGCGTTCCCGGCTGGAGGATGTTCATGTCATCACGCATACGCTCACCCGCCATGGCGATTGCATCCGCCTATCCCAGCAGCCCGAGCACTCCCGACTTGTCGGGGCCGGACGCGAGCACGTCCTGGGGCGTGCACTCGAGACAACCATTGGGGCACTTGCAGTTGGCCAGGATGGCCCGGACCCACTTGAACGTGTCGTCGATGAGGGCCAGGTCCAGCGCCTCGGCCACGCCCATGCCCTGGAGGTGCCGGTCCACCACCACGATGCCGGCCGGGGCGTCCGGGAACATCCCCGGCCCCACCGGCACCACGTCCATGTCCTCGTCATTGGAGAGCAGGTGCGCCACCAGCACCCCATCCGCCGAGCGCGCCAGGTGGACGAGCACCTGGGGCGTGGTGGCCGCGGGGAAGAAGACGCCGCGCACGCGGGTGCGGTAGCGGCAGCTCACCGCGGCCACGTCCACCCGGCCCGGCCGTCCCAGCTGGGAGTAGCCGGTGACGCTCTCCACCACCGTCGCATCCAGGGTGCACACCTGGTACACGCACCGCCCGGTGCGCACCGTCTGGGGAGACTCCACCACGGTGGCGGACTCGAACTGGATGCGCAGCTGCGGCTTCGTGAGGGGCCTGTCGTTGGGTACCGGCTTGACGCGCAGCTCGTTGCGCTTGGTGTCCAGCGAGTGCAGGGGCACCTCGTAGCGCGAGTCGCCCACGGCGAACACGCGGCCCGGGTAGTAGCGCGTCTCCACCAGCAGCCGATCCACCTCGGTGAGCAGCTGGCCACTGTGCACGTCGAGGATGCGCACCACCTGCTCGCTGACGGTGCGCCGCAGCGGATTGACGGCCTCGGCGATGCCCGCTGGGACCACGGGGCTGCGCACGGCCGGGCGGCCCGCGGCCAGCCGCACCACGTGGCGCTCGGGACGGAACTTCGGCCCCAGCAGTTGCTCCACGCGCGAGCGGCCGAAGACGGCGGCCAGGGACTCCACGTCCTGCGAGCCCTCCTGCATGGCGGCCTTGAGGTGAGCCGTGGCCAGCGCACCGTTGTGGTAGCCCACGAGCGCCCGTGGCGGCATCAACATGCCGTGGCTCGACAGCCCGTCCAGGTTGCCATCCCGCGTGAGGAAGCGCGTCACCGGGTTGTCGGCGAGGCCCCACAGCGCGTCATGCGTCTGCCCGTCCGCCAGCGGCACCCGGTTGGGGAGCGCCCGGTACGCGGCCACCAGCCACGCCTCGTCCAGCGTGCCCACCGAGGCCACGCCGAAGAGGGACACGTCGCGGACGAAGCGCAGCTCGCCGCCCCAGAAGTCCACCGCCTTGAGGTCGAACGCCCCACCCGGGTCTCCGACGGCGGCGGGCAGTTTCGCCCCCACCACCGGCTCCAGGGCCCGGCGCACCCACGGCGTGCCGGGCTGGGCTCGGAAGCCCTCGACCACGCGCCAGACGCGCACGGGCGCAGCGGTGCGCGGGGTGAAGGGCACCTCGCGCACGGAGATGCCGGGGAACATCTGCTCCACCAGCCCCCGCGTGCCTCCGCCTCCCACGCCCGTGGCCAGCACGCTCCACCGCGCCCCGGCCGCCGACAGCGCCAGCTCCAGCCGCCGCAGCGTGAACATGCGGTGCGTGGAGGCCAGCGGCGTCCCCCGGTCCACGCGCGACAGCAGCACCAGCCCCACCGAGCGGGCCCACAGCCGGCCACAGCCTCCTCGAGTCTCGGAGAGCGCGCGGATGCCTCCAGCCGACAACTGCTCCACGTCCAGGAAGACGGCGGCCGGCATCCGGTTGCCCGCGAAGGCCTCTCGCATCGCCGCCTCGCCGGCCAGCAGCGGCCCCGAGGGCCACGAGCCACTGCGGGCAATGGCCTCCAGCACCGCGTCGCGCAGCGCCTCCGGCTCGTCGCTGATGACGAGGCACGGCAAACCCTCGCGCTGGAGCGCCAGCATCACGCAGGAGATGAGGAAGTAGCGCTCCGTCGGGTCGGGCAGGTCGCCCACGAGCCAGCCCTGGTTGGGCGAGCCCCACGCATTGGCGATCTCCTCCAGCGCGCGAGGAGGAGCCCCGATGGCCCCCACGTCCCGCCACGCGGCGACGCTCCAGGCTGGAGCCGGCTCCGGGTTGTTCGTGCCCGGCGTCGCGAGCAGCGGACGTGCCTGGGAGTCGAGGGCACCCAGCTTCCGCCACATGCCCGGGACATCCGCGCGCAGCGGAGCGGGCGTCTGGGGCTGGGGAGCCTCCTCCCTGGCGGGCGGAGGCGCGAGGCGCTCGGAGCGCGTCCACACCGCGAGCGCCACGCTCAGCATGGGCAGCACGGCGGCCAGGTCGAGCAGCGTGCGGGGCTTGTCCTGCCGCCACGGCGCATCCACCGCGATGAGGGCCAGCACCGGCACCGCCACCAGGACGAGCGCCAGCGGGTCCGCGAGCGGCACGCGGAAGGACGTGGGGCTCTGGTGGCCCGCCTCCTGGAACGCGAACACCAGCGTCGCGACGACGAAGGCGACGGCGTGGGGCAGCGCGAGCATCAGGACGGCGTCCAAGGGGAACCAGGTAAACTGGACCTGGGGCACGCCCGGAGCCGTGCTCTGGGGCAGCGCCGTGAGCGCATGGAGCCAGCCGAGCGGCCCGCCCTGCATGGAGGCACTGGCGGCTTCGACCAGACGCGTGAGGAGCACCAGCGCGAGGGTGACGAGGACGGCCTTGCCCACGGGAAGAGCGGCCCGGCGCCAGCGCGAATTGGGACCGGAGCCCACCACGAGCGCCGCCAGGGCCCAGGCGAACACGGGCGTACCGAGCAACAGCACCCAGACCAGCAGGTAGAGGATCGTCGTCAGCTGCTGCGACAGATGCGGGAGTTGCAGCGTCATCGCGCACCTCGCGGAACCGCCACGGACTGAGGGGTGGCACGTGCCCCCCGCGACATCTCTTCCACGGTGATGCCCTCCCAGGTGCGCAGGAAGATGACGCGCGCGGCCTTGGAGGGAGACCAGAGGATGGGCAGCCGCGTGGGCATGTCCCGGAGCCCCGCGTCGAGCGTGTCGCGCCCGGCCGACGGAGCGATGACGAAGCCCTCGCCGGGACGGACACCGAGCACCGGGTCCCCATGCGCGTTCAACGGCTGGCACGGCGGAGCGAGCACCGCCCCCATCCGCGAGCCGAAGTCGCGCAGCACGTCCGCGGCCTGCACGCCCGCCTCCTGATCATCCAGCACGCTGCGCTCGGCCATCGGCTGCACCTGACGCCGGCTCAGCTCGGCGATGCGCTCGGGATCGCCACACGGCACGTCCTCGAGCAGCCCGCCCTCGGGCCAGGCGCCTTCGAGAAGACGGTCCGCCCAGACACGGTCCTCGGAAATCTCCCGCCGGGAGGCGATCCACCGGCTGATGACCTCTGGAGGTACCAACGAGCCATGGAGCAGCCCTCCCGCGCCGAGCAACGGCCCCAGGTCATCCAACCGGGCCTCGGCGGCCGGAGTCACCCCGAGCGCCAGCAACTCCTGCCGCTTGCGATCCCTCGCCTCGAGCAGCGCGTGGCGGACGGCATGCAGCCGGGCCACGGCGTTCTCCATGGCGAGGATGGCACCGCGGCGAGCCCGCTTGCGGCGCACCACGAGCTGCAACTCCGCCTGCTTCGCACGCCGCCCTCCCCCACCCCGGCTGACCAGGGACTCCAGTGCGTCCCGCCGGATCTTCAGCACGCGGCGCACTTCCTTCCGGGTGTGGTTGCCCACGAAGTAGAGCCACCCGGCTCCGGCGCCCGCCGCGGCGAGCACGCCGAGAATCCACGGCAAGGCCTCGCGCCAGTCGAAGCCCGTGGCGGCCGGAGGGGCCGTCGTCGAGAGCTGGGGACTCGAGAGCGTGGTGCTGCCCGGGGGCGTGGCCGGAGTCATCAGGGACAACGTGCCGAAGGACACCCCCAGAAGCACGGCCAGCGCGAGCGCCGCTGCGGCCCCCAACGCCATCCGCTTCGAGGGCAGCTCCAGCAGGGCCCGCTCCAGCTCCTCGCGGTGCGGGTCCACTGGAGGGCCCGCCGGCTGGGAGGGGTCCAGTTTCCGCAGGGTCGCGTCTTCCTGGGCCTGCTCGTCGTGGAGCTGCGCGATGACACGCTTGAGCCCCTGCTCGACGGAGGGCAACTGGGACAAGCCCGACGAGGGCCCGAGCGAGGCGTCGAACACCGCCTGGATGCCCTGCTCCACCGAGGTGGCCACCTCGGCCTCGGCGCGGTCCAGGGCGCGGAAGGTCTCGTCGGTGCGGGCCTGGTCCACGGTGGTGGGCGAAGTCTCCACCGAGGCCGGCTTGAAGAGGCCGGAGTGGTTGGCGCGGATCTCCTCGGGCGTATCGAGTGGACCCACGCGGATCTCCGCGGGCAGGTCCACCGGAGAGCGGGACAGTTCGGCGGCGAGGCGCCGGGAGAGCTGCGCGGCCTGTCCCTCGACGAAGGGGGCCAACCACCGGTCGTACTGGAGTGCGGACACAGCGCCCATGGCGAGGGTGGCATCGGTCCCGGGCTGCTGCACGCGCTCCACCAGCACACCGAGCCCGTCATACGCGGCCCGGGCGGCGGCATAGGTGCGCAGGCGGGACTCGGGCAGCTCCACCGAGGCCAGCGAGACGAAGCTCACGAGGCCCTCGTCGCGGGCCGGGTGGGCCATGCGTCGGGACACCTCGTCCTCGGTGCGCAACCCCGAGGCCACCATGCCGAGCGCGAAGGAAGCACAGGTGGACACCATCTCCTCGGAGGAGAGGGTGCCCGCGGCGGTCTGCTGGGACACGACCCAGATGCGGGCCAGCAGGGGAAACACGGGACGGGCCCGGGCCCAGCTCTCCAGGGCGGCCAGCCGCGCGAAGACCACCGACGCGCGGGGGCTCGACAGCGCGGGCACCTGCACCACGAGGTGCAACGTGGCGGTGCGCTGCTCCGGCGGCCGGTCCGGCGGGAACATGGTGCCGTAACCCTCGGCGAGCAGACGCGCGGCCTGCTCGCACGCGGTGAGCAGGTCCTCGTCACCGCCCTGCAGCGCGGCACCGAAGGCGATCACATCCAACCGCTGATCGCGCCGCTCGCCCGAGCCACGGCCCGCGCGCAGCAACTCCTCCAGCAGGGGCTGGAGCCCGGCGGCCACACCCGAGGGCTCGCAGCGCAGCACGCCCAGCAGGGGCGAAGAGGCCTCCAGGGACTGGAGCGTGCGGCCGATGACCTCCTGGCCGAAGCGCCCCAGTCCGAGCAGGACGGTGGGGTACGAGACGGCGGCGTCCAAGCTAGCTCCTCAGTTCGGCGGCGAGCGCCTCCACCACGTTGCGCTCGTCCTGGAGGAAGCGGCGCTCGGCGTCCTTCTGCTCGGAGACGGCGCGCGCGTAGGACTCGGTGAGGCGGCGCTGGTGGGCCTGCACCTCCTCCAGCAGCTTGCCGCGCGAGGACCGCTCCGCCGTCGCGGCCGTCCACGAGTCGCGGGCGTTCTTCTCCAGGTCTCCGCGGAGCACGGGGTCCAGGGCCTCGAAGGCCTCGAAGGCACGCGCCCGATCCGGCGCCAGCTTGTTCTTCGTGCCGGCGAAGCTCCAGTGGTAGCCCTCCTCGTCGCGCGAGATGCCACCGAACAGGGCGCACAGGGTGAAGGCGCGCAGGCGGGAGTCGCGGGCCTCGCGGGTGGCCTGAGCGGAACGCTCGGCGGTGCGGCGCTCCTCGGCGCGCTTGAGCTCCACGGGATCCAGGTCCGGCAGGCCCGGCGAGGACTCCCACGTCGCCTCGATGTGCAGCGGGTAGGTGCGGTTCTTGTCGTCGCGCACGCGCTTGTAGCCGGAGTACAGATCGGACTGGACGTTCTTGAACCAATACACGGGCACGCCGAGCAGCGCGCGGTAGAGCACCAGCGAGTCGCGCTCCTCCCAGCCCGCCACGCGGTTGGTGCCGGACACCACGCCCTTGAGGACGCTCCAGAGCGAGCCCTCCTCGTCACTGGCGTACTTGTCGTGCAGGCCGGCGTAGAAGACATCCGCGGGCGTCACCGTGGGGTCATCGCGGCGTGTGGCGTCGATATGGGCCAGCAGCACGCACTCGTCGGACAGGCGCTTGAGCCGATCCTCGATGCCACGGCGCACCTCGGTGGCGGACACGGCGCGCAGCTCGTCCTCCAGCTTGCCCTTGCGGCGCAGCTCCTCCAGGTCCTTCCCGGCCTTGTGCAGGGCGATGTAGCGCTGCTCCAGGTCCAGGCCCGTGGCCAGGTCCAGCCCCATCTCCTCCATCACCCGGCCGTACACCTGCAGGGCCTGGGTCTCCAGCTTGCCGCGCACGTGCTGGACGATCTCGTTCGCGTCACGGGCGCGCAGCTGGCCGCTCGGGTCGCGCACCGGGGTGAAGGCCTCGGTGACGGAGTCGAAGATGTCGGCCACGCGGAAGTTCGCGTCGCTGTCGAGCTTGTGGCTGTAGAACTCCTTCCACAGCCGCTCGCGGCGCCGGTCATCGCGGAGCACCTCGGCGTCCAGGTAGTACTGGGCCACGTCCGAGCCCACGTCCACCGCGGCCGGATCCTTGCGGAAGCGCTCGGCCTGGGACTCGGCGTCGCGGGCGCGCTCGTCGGCCACCTGGGCCACCTTGCGGAACGACTCCAGCCGGGCCTCGGCGTCCTTGCGCAGCTCGCTCTCGAAGGACTTCCAGAAGAAGCGCTTGATCTCGTCGCGGAACTCGTTGGCCCAGCTCTCCACCTTGGCCACGGCGCGCAGCTTGGCGGCGGCGAAGGCCTTGTTGTCCCGGTCCGTGAGGCTCTGGAAGAAGCCGGGCTGCGCCTGCTTCGTCATCTCCGAGTCCAGCCGGGCGATGTCCTGGCGCAGCTCCGGGCTGTCCAGGTCGGGCGGCGCGCCCTCGGCCTTGAGGTAGGCGCCCTCCTCCGGGTCCTTGAAGGGGACGACGAAGGACTGCTCCAGCAGGCGCACGAGGAAGAGCCGCTGGGCGATGGGGTTGACCTCGTACTCCTTGAAGAAGGACTCGAAGAAGCGGCCGGTGCGCACGTCACCGCGCTGGGCCTCGAGGTACTCGCCGCACACGCGGGCGCGCGACTCGTCCTTGGCCCGCCGCAGCACCGCGATGGCCCGGCTCAGCGACGGGTTGCCCGGGTTGATGGACTGCTTCTCCACGTCCGGGATGTCGATCTGCTCGTCCAGCCGGCCGAAGATGGCCTCCAGCTTCTCGCGGAAGGCCTCGGCCAGGTTCTTCCCGCCCTTACCAATCTGCTGCTGGATTCCGTAGAACTGGCCCTTCTCGTCGCGGCGCTCCTCGTCGGAGGCGCGGAAGGCCACGTAGCCCTTGAACTTCTCATCGATGCGGCGGTTCTTCTCGTTGGGCTCCAGCCGCTGGAAGGCCGGGTCGCCATAGGGCACCTGGAAGTCCGGGTGGTCCGCGCCGAAGCAGAGGAACTGCCGGAAGGCGCTCGCCACGTAGCGCAGGCCCGCGTACTTGAGGATGTCGCGGCGGGGCAATTGGAGCAGCGCGGTGCCGAACGAACCGTAGTGCACGGAGAAGTGGCCCAGGGCGAGCTTCTTCTGGTGCTTCTCGTAGTTGTCGTACTCCCCGGCCTGCGCGCCGAGCAGCGGCGAGAAGATCTGCAGGTAGCAGGCATCGGCCACCGCGTTCTCGTACTTCTCGATGGAGAGCTGGTCGGGCCGGTCGATGAGGTAGGTGAGCGTGAAGGGGCGCTCGCCGACGTTCTGGCGGTCGCGGTCCTGGCTGCCCGGGTCGTAGTGGAGCTCGATTTCACCAGAGCCCCCGGCGTAGTCGAGCTGGCGGTTGAGGAACTCCAGCTCCTTGAGGGCGGCATAGCCGTTGGCGAGGATGTCCGGGTGGAGCTGGGGCTTCACCTTGTCGAGGAAGGCGGTGGGCAGGGTGAGCACGCCGGTGACGTTGGGGCGGCCCCAGCCCGCGTCGAGCACCATGCGCCGCAGCAGGTAGGCCATGGGCAGGAAGCCACCCGAGCCGGTGCCGCCAGCCACGGAGCCGTAGAGCATGACGCGCACGACGCGGTTCTCGTTGTCGCGCCAGGGGTTCTCGCGGCGGGTGGACTCGTCGAGCAGCTTCTGGAGGGCCTTGCGGATGCCGCGGCGGTCCTCCTCGAGGTTGTAGTAGAGGCGCAGGCGGCTCTCCATGCGGATCTGCCCGGCGCCGGCGCCCTGGGTGGAGCGGAACTGGTAGGTGGAGGGGACCCACTGGGTGACGAGCTTGTCCTCCTGGAGCTCGCGCTGGCCGCGCTTGCGCTCGATGTAGGCGCGCGCGTCGAAGGCGGAGATGAGGAAACGGTTCTCGACCGGGACGTCCTTGAGCTTGTCGAGGTCGTCCTTGTTGGTGTCGATGGCCACGAAATGGGTCATCGACTTGATGCGCTCCCAGTTGGGATGGCGGCGCAACCGGCCGGCGAGCAGCTGGACGATCTTCCCGCCGTTACCACCGAGTCCCACGAACAAGGTGGGGTTGAACTTCTCCGTCGCGAGCAGCCCCAAGACATCCCCCTCCGCGTCATCTCCACTGCATGTAGAGAGTCCGTGCCCGATATAGCACGTCGCGTCGGGGGCGGGAGTCGAGGACAGCACCCTCTGAAGGGAGGCGTTGCACCGGGAGTCGTACTCTGGGAGGTGTCGGGGAGTGCCGAGAATCCTTCGAAGAGGCCCGGTATCTCGCCTATGGTCCTACCTCCGCGCCCCTGTCCAGGCGCGATGACTTCAGAAGTGAGGGCAACTTGAAGCTGAAGATCGAAAAGCTCGGCCGCATCCAGCGCGCGGAAATCGACGTGCGTCCGCTCACTGTGCTCATTGGGCCCAACAACACCAATAAGACCTGGACCGCTTACGCGATGTACGGGCTCCTGCAGTTCCTCTCCAAGAAACTGACGGGCATAAATTTCGTTGGTGAGCCAGGCGAGGAAGTAACGGACACTACGCGAGCACGGCTGAAGGAGGCAGTAAAGCCCTTCATCGCCGCATTGAACGCAGAGCCGACCCCCTCACGGCTGGAATACGTGATCAATGTTTTACACGAAGATACCGATTATGATTTCATCCATGTGATGGATCACGAGTCGATCTATCGCTTACTCGGCGTGAGAAATCAGGGCAAATCCAAGGCATCTGCCAGCCTCAGACTCTCCCCCACCGAATTGGCAACTTCAATCTTGTCTTTTGAACTCGTTTTCGAAAAATCCTTGAATCGACTCGAGATCAAAACAAATCGCCGACGAACGCTGGAAGACGGAAAAACAGAAGATTCAAGCGTGCTCACCAGCCGCATAAACGAGACATGGACTGAGCAGAAAGTTTTCGAGATGTTGCACTCTCAGTTTTGGAATCGCATTGAACATGTCATCGTTTTTCCTGCGGAGCGCAACGGAATCCTCCCAATCTGGCCATTAATCACAGTATCCGACAAGATAGAGATTCCATTTCCCGTCGTGGAATTTGCACGATTTCTTGGAATCGCCCAGGCAACGGCCCCCGTGGGCCTGATGAATTCTTCTCAATCGCATCTCTCTGCGCTCTTGAAGAAAGTGTTGGGAGGAGAAATCGCGTACGTGTCGATTCAAGACCAAAAGCGTTTGGTCTTCCGAACAGGAAATGCTGAGGTTCCGCTTCAAGTGGCAGCATCGCTAAGCCGGGCAGTGGCAGGTCTATCCATTTACATCGAACGATTCTTCCAACCGGATGATACGCTCATTATTGATGAATTAGAAATGAACGCTCATCCCCAGGCGCAGGTCGCTCTAACGGAGTTCATCGCGGCACTCGTGAACGCAGGTGTCAGAGTGGTACTCACGACGCACAGTCCCTATGTAGTTGACCACTTGAACAACCTGATGGAGGCCTCGCGCGCTGCAGCCGAAAAGCGAGAGGAACTGGCCCAGAAGTTCACGCTGAAAACCCCCTCAAGTTTTATCTCTCCTGAGAAGGTTGCAGTCCATGCATTCCAGGAGGAATCTCCCGAAGGAGAAGTCACCGTCCGAGAAGTATTGAATCGACAAACAGGCCTGATCGATTGGTCGACCTTTAGCCGAGTGAGCGAGCACATCACTAACCTCTATAGCGACATCCTGAGATCCTCCGAGGAAGACACGTGAAGTTCGATCGGCTCTTGTGGCAGTGCTTGATGCCTGGGGAGCACGAGTTCTCGGAAGAGGGCATCACAGTGCGTCTCTTACCCGAAGGCAAGGAGACCGTGCTGATGTTCCGGACGGACTCGAACGCATTCAGGGATGGGCAGCCAGGAGTCAAGGCCTGTGACTTGGTTTTCTTCTACCGAGGCCCTGCCGCACCCAAGCCCGTGCTCCTCTTCGTCGAGCTGAAGGGTAGTGACTACGAAGCTGCGGAGGCGCAACTTGAGAACGCCTTCAAACGAGTCTGGACGCAGATCGATCCCCAATGTCAGGGAGGGGAAAGCCGGGTCTGCGCAGTGGCAGTCGTCGGGCGCTCCGTGATGATGGACGTAAAGGCGCGCATCAAGGAGGCGTGGCAACAGCGAGGCTTGGAGTTCCGCTACCACTTCGGTGCCCTA
Organism: Archangium sp. Cb G35; assembly: GCF_001896145.1. Lineage (NCBI taxonomy): Bacteria > Pseudomonadati > Myxococcota > Myxococcia > Myxococcales > Archangiaceae > Archangium > Archangium sp. Cb G35. The sequence goes on along the minus strand of NZ_MPOI01000006.1, from coordinate 540,656 downwards.
GGTAAAACGGTGGATCTCCGCCCTAACCTCGCTGATTCCCGGCGGGTGAAGCCACCCCCTGCCGCCCCGAGCGGCTCACCGGGGCCCGCCGATGTTCCACCCAGCCCAGGCGTAGCTCCCTGAGTAACGAGACGCCCAGCCACGGTGCGCCAGGGGAGGAGGAAGTGCGAGGCTTGTGGTCCTCCGCAGCCTGTCCTGTTAGGTTCAGTCGCGCCATGCGTCATCCACTACTTTTCCGGTTCCCCCTGCTGCTCGTCCTCGTGGCATCCGAGGCCATTCCCCAGGTATGCGCGCCCACGGAGCGGACCATCATCCTCTCGGAGCATCCAAGGACCGAGGCCCCCAAGGTGTACGTCGGTGGCCAGACGGCGACCGTTCTCCGATTGGAGAAGGACTGTGACCCCGCGCGGACGAGCATGCTGGGATGGAAGGGGCACTTCGAGTCCCTGATCTGCCGCGACAGGTTCGTGCTGCTGTACCCACTGCGCGATCTCTCGCCGAGCGACCGGTTCCTGCTCCAGGTGACGCTCACGGATGGGACGGAACTTCCATTCATCGTGACCGCACACCAGCAGGCCTACAGCGACCGCCAGGTGGACCAACAGGTGAACGTGTTCGAAAACCGCGAGGGGTACGACGCGGTGCTCTCATCCCTGTATCGCGCCCTAGATAGAGAGCGAAAGCTCCGCGAGGAGAACGAGCGTTACCGCAAAGAGGAGAACTCGATTGACCACGCCTACGCCACGCTTCTGGCCAATGGCGCGGTGAAAGCGGTGCCCTTTCGCCTGGAGAAGACCCTCACCCTCAAGGATGGAGATACCAACATGGTGATCAAGCTCTTCTCGGGGAAGGGGAAAGCCGCGGTCCTGGTCAACCTCACCAACACGTACTCCGACGAGCCCTGGACACTCGGAGAGACTCGGCTGACCACTGACTTGACCTCGCGTACGACCAGGCCGTTCGCGCTCCGGATGACTCCATCCGAAATCATTCCTGGTGCGACAGGCGCTCTCGCCGTCGTGGCGGACAAGAGTGCTTTTGTCTCGCAAGAGGGCCTCGTTGATTTGACTCTGGAGATCTTCCGAGGCGACGGGCTCCGGCAAGTAGCCATCTTGTTGGACCGCCGCCTCATTCGCTAATCAGGAACGGCGATCATGCCCACGATGAAGTTGTTTCTCTTCTGTTCTGCACTCGTACTTCTTCCGTCCTCCGGATGCACCACGACGCCCGGTGGCGTAACGCTGCGCCCGGATGGCACTCCTGGCCCGGAGGCGTGCTCGGCGAAGGCACTCGAAGTCATGCGGTATCTGAAGTTGCATGTCGGGGACGCGGCACTCGTGGAACTTGATGCCAACCAGATGGGGGCGTGGCCCATCACGATCTACGACGGGCCGATCGAGAGCGTGTTGCAGGACGATTTCGGTACGATCGAAGCTCCCGCCCGCTTGTACGGATGGGTCTGGACGGGCGGGCCGCAGGTTGTCATCCGGTACTATGAGGCGCATCCACTGGACGGCGACAAGGTCCCCATCTGCGCCGTGGCTCGACTTGGAGATGGCCAGTTCAGGAAGCGCCCCGAGTCGAAACCAGGGACGGCCATTCTCAATGCCTCCGTCGCCTCTGCGTTCGTCGTCGAATCGTTCCGGTAAACAGCCAGGGTTTGTCCGTGCAGGCACTGCCTCATCCTCGGAGAACCTACTGGCCCGGATCCACGCCGATCCCTGACTTGCGCTGCCCGGCGCCAACGTAACGCGCCGGTACCGGCACCCACTGGCGGGCGATCATCAACACGAAGCTCAGCAGACCACTGCCGAGCAGAAAGCCGGAGAAGCGAGACAGGGCCATCCCCGCCGACCCCGCGAAGGCGAGGAGCACCAGCGGCAGCAAGAGGCAGGTGCCCAGCAACGGTGCGGCATCGCTCCAGGGTCCCGCGCCGAAGCTCTCCGCCAGCGCGTGCATCAGGCTGAAGATGCCGCACAGGCCGAGCCCCGTCAGCACGCCCACGGTCGCCCCGAACATGAGGCTCTCGGGCTGGGGTCTGACGAGGAGGGGATGCAGGATGACGCCAAGGGAGGCAAAGACCGCGGCCATGCCCAACAGGACGGTGCCGAACCACTCCCCCGGCGCCTGCCGCCGCCGCAGGAAGAACGCCAGGAGGCCAGGAGCCACGAGCAGCAGGCCGAGCACGGCTCCCAGGGCCTTCTCCCGTTCGGCGCCCCAGGAGAGCCGGGCGTTGGAGAACTCCAGGCCGATGAGCCCCAGCGTGACGAACAGGACGAGGCTCTCCAGCACGCCCCACCCCACCGCCAGGAGCTGCCCCCGGGTGGGCTTGACCCGGACGTCCACCCGCTGCATCCACAGCACCCCACACGCCGTCCCGCACATGGTGCCCGCGGTGATGCCCATGGCGGTCCAGGGGTTTTCCATGAACGGCATCGTGGCGAGCACCGCGACGCCTCCCACCAGCCCGCCCAGCGTCGCCGAGCCCACCGCGGCCCCCACGCCCGTGAGCACGCTCAGCCCCAGCGCTCCCACCATCGCGACGCAGTAGCTCATCACGAGCCGCTGAGACAGGACGTCCAGCAGACCGGTGGAGATCAGCCCGGGGTAATACAGGAGCGCGCCGGCGATGGACAGGTTGAACAGGAGCACCGAGGCGAGCGGCCCCAACAGGCAGCGCAACAGGAAGAGGACCAGCGGCGTCTGCTGGGACTGGGCCAGCGAGAGTTGGTACGCCCCGAATCCCGGCTCCAGCCGAGGGTCCACGGAGGACAGTTCCCGCTTCCAGGCCACCGCGTCCGCGATGGCCGCCAGGAACAGCTTGATGGTCCCGTAGGCGAAGCTCTGCTGCCGCCAGCCCTGTGGCCCGGCGCCGCACCGCTGCCGCCAGAGCGGGAGGATGGTCGAAGCCGTGACGGCGAGCACCATGCCCTCGGTCCGCGTCCGCTGGGTGACGAGCCCCACGACCTTGCCACCTTGAAGCACGGGGCAGCCGATCAGTTCGAGAACATCAACGCCAGAGTCCGGGCTGGTGGTCACCTCGAGGGCATCTCCCTTGGGGGTAAGCCGGCCCAGCACCCGCTGCCCTTTGTGTTCGGAGGACAGGAGCACGGTGCAATTCGAGACGTCCGAGGGAGCATCCGCCAGCAGCGGCCACTCCGGCTCCTCGTCCCCCGAGCCATCCAACACCTCGACCTTGAGGGCCGCGCTCCCGGTACCCTCGCTGTCCCCTGCCCCCTCCACCTCGGGTGCCAACAGCGTCAGGTTGGAATCGTCATCCGACTCCACGACGAGCACCTGCTTCGGGTGACCCGCGCCCTGGAGCACAACTCGGCGCGTTTCCCCCGGCTGGGGCCCCAGCAGGTGGGAGGTGGCAGTCAGATAGATGCCTGGACCGACGCGCCAGGCGCGAACCTCGCGCTGCTCCCGTCCCTGGGAGAGGACACGAAGACGAACGATCTCGGGTTGGTTCCCCATCGAGCGGCCCCCCCGCTTCAGGACCCCTCCAGGGGCCACTGCACGCGGCGATGGCTCAGGGTATCACACGGCCCTCACACTCGAAGAGTGGCCTGGCGCCTACTTGGGGTCTGGCTTGCCTGGAGGGAGGTCAAGCTCGTCTGGCAGACGCGTCCGGTGGAATCTCCACCCTTTCACTCCCCTGACCACGGTGAACCCCTGGCCTGCGATGGTGACGAGCGCGCCATAATCGACCACACCACTGGCGAGCACCGCATCCGCGTCTTCTCTCGTCGCGAATGCGTGAGAAATGGTCAGTGGCTTGCCAGCGATAAACTCCCGGAAGTAGTTGCGGTAGTCCTCCAGCTTGTCGATGTCTCGGACATAGAGCAGCGACACCGCAGCGATTCGAAGAGCTTCTTCTTCCGGCGAACCTTTCGGGTACCTGTCGCTCACGGAGCCGAGCGTCTTCATCACTGATTCAACATCAAATTCTGGATTATAGGTCATTGGCGCATAGCTCAGAGTGCAAGAGGAGCCAGAATCAGAGCACCAGAACCACCTGTTGTAATGACAAAGGCAACACCAGCGACGATGACGACCGTTCCAAGTGCCACTTCGGCCTTGTGATTCCTGATCCATCAACTCTGTCACGCAAGACCCATGCGCCGCTGTGGCTCCCAGGCCATGAGTCAGGGAGCAAACAGCGGGGTTGGTCATGCCAGAATCACAGACAGGCAGTCCCAAATCGGGACCTCGGCACTCAGCTCCACTTCAGGTACAGGCTGCCCACCCGGTACACCGTGTTGGGCGTGTATCCGATGGCCAGTTCCTCGGCCGGCACGGGCTCCCACTTCCCGGTGCGCTGCACCTTGCGCTCCAGTCCCGCGGCGGTGACGAAGCGCGTGGAGCCCCCCGGCCCCGCCTCCAGGACGAGCACCGCCGCACGCGGAGAGCGCACGAAGTCGCCCCCCGCGTTCAGGCACATCCGCGCGTTCCGGTAGAAGCCCCGGGTACCCCCAGGCGTTTCGCGCAACGTGAGCGCCGAGGCCCGCTTGAGCCCCATCTCCGAGCCCGCCACGTAGACGCTGGCCGCCGGATCGAAGTCATGCGGCCGCACGAAGCCCGCGACGATCCAGCCAAAGCCAAGCATTCCCGCCGCGAACGCGAGCCAGGGCCACCAGCAGCGCAGAAAGCCCGTCTCGTCCACCTTCACCACTGCCGGGACCGTCACCGCCGAGGCGGCGTAATGTGGATGCGTCGCGGAAAAGCGCACCCCGAGCCCCTCCGGAGCCATCTGGCCACAGCATCCCTCCGCGACGAAGCAGACCTCATACTCGAGCGGCTGTCCCTTGCGCCCATTGCCCAGGTCCGCCTCCGAGCCCGCCACGGGACCACAGCTCAGCACGCCCTCCGTGATGGTCCCCTGCGCGGTACAGGTGATGGGCACCCGGTCCGCGTTCGTGGAGCGGGACAGGTCCACCGTGACACACCGGCGCGTCTCGCCTCGCTCGCCCCGCCAGTGGCCGAGGTCGATGGAAGCCGGGTTGGGCGCCAGGGCGAAGTCGAGGAAACCCTCCACCTGCACCGTCCGGCGCGCGCGCTGCTCCATCCACGCATTGCGGAACGTCACCTGCACGGGCGTGGGCGCGCCATCCTGTGACAACTGAGAAGGCGTCCAGTCCGCCACGAAGCGCCCTCCCCCTTCGTGACGCAGTGGCACCTCCTGGCCCTCGACCGTGGCCACGGCCGCGAAGCCGTCCGCCTGGAAGAAGGACTCGTCGTCGAAGGTCTTCCCCCGGAAGAGCAGCCGCGCGTCCAGCCGCACCGGCTCCCCCACCCGGGCCGTCGCCGGCACCGCCAGCGAGGCCTCCAGGTCGTAACGAAGGATGAGGCCGTAATCGATGTCACCCGAGCCCTTCGGCAGTGACAGCGTCCAGCGGCTCGGCTGGTCCGGCGAGTTGGGCGCGCGGAACACCTGGTAATGGCGATGCGGCGGCTGGCACAGCTTCGGCGCGCCTCCGTAACGGATACCGGGCGGACAGCCATTGTCCCCCGAGGCCTGCGCCGGAGCGTTGCCCTGGGGACCCTCCAGCTTCGCCGTGTACGCGGGACCGGGCGAGGCAGACGCCGTGGCCACCAGCACCTCCACCACGTACTTGCCCACCGCGAACGTCTTCGATTCGCCGGGCGACAGCGAGCCCGTCTCCGGCCTCGAGCCGAGCACCCGGGCATAGCCTCGCGTGAAGGCGTCAATCACCTCGCGCGGCTTCTGGACGAAGACCAGATCCTGCGGATTGCGCACCAACGGCCGGAGGAATTGCTCACCCGTCTGGCGGATTTCCTCACTGCCGAAGAGCCCGATGACCAGCGTCTCGAAATCCGCTCCCTCGGAGACCCCCAGTGCCCGGGGGCCCTCGGAGGGGTCCCTCAGATCCTGCGGGGCACCATCCGTGAAGAAGAGGAACAGCCGGTGCGGCAGCGTCGAACTCCGCAGCCGGTTCCCCGCTTCCTCCAGCGGGCGCTTGTAGAAGGTGCCCTGTGAATAGGGCAGCGCACGGATGGCGTCCGCGTCCTGGGCCGGACGAGGCGGGTCCCGCTCGCTGTCACCAAAAGCCAGCACCCCCATGCGGTCGGCCGAGCCTCGCGCCAGGCCCTCGACGATGAGCGTCCCGAGCACCGCGGCACGCTCGGGATCATTGGGCGGATACCGGCGGCCCTGGTCGTCCCGGGACTCCATGCCCATGGAGCAGGAGTTGTCGAGGATGAGGACGATCTCGTTGCCCCCGCCCGCTGCACCGGTGAGGAGCAGGGGCAGGACGAGTTGCGCGAGCATCATCTAGAGCTCCACCTTGAAGTACGTGCCCCCAGCCCGGTACAGCACCGAGGGAGAAGGAACATGCCCCTGCGCCAGGTCCGTCACCGGCTCCCACTGGAGCGTGCGGCGGTCCTGCTGCTCCAGGGGTCCCAGGCCCATCAGCACCACCCCGGCTCCCCGGGTAGCGCGCAGGACGATGACCGCGTTCCGGGTCCGGCCATTCACCTCGCCGTCCCCGTTCAGGCCCAGACGGGCGTCACGGAAGAAACCCGGACTGCTGCCAGGACAAGACTGCAGGAGGATGGCGGCCGATTGGCGCATGCCTCGCTCGCTCCCGGCCACGCGGATGGACGCTCCGGGCGGGAAGCGCGCGGGCTGCGTGAAACCGGCGACCACCAGCCCGAAGCCGAGCAGCGCCAGCGTGGGCCACACCCACGCGCCATGGCAGCCCAAAAAACCCCGGCCCTCCACCTTCCAGCGCAGGCGCACCGTCTTCTCCTGCGCCTTGAACTCGGGAGTCCGCGGCACCACGCGCAGCACGGCCGAGTCCGGTGACACCTCCCCGGCACAGCGCGGCACCTCCAGGCAGATGTCGAGCCACCGGTTCTTGGGATCCAACGCCTCGATGTTCAGCGAGGACTCCAGTCCGTGCGTATCCGCCTGCCCCAGCGCATTGCGGAGAAGGAGCACCGGACGCGACTGGCAGCCGCCGAGCCCCTCGGCGCGCAGCTCCCAGCTGTGTTCCTCCGCCCCCCGCGAGCCGCTGAAGTCGAGCTTCTGGCAGGCCGCCGCCACGGAGGCGCCCGCGGCCACGGTGCCGAAGTCCAGCTCCGCTGGCAGCTTCAACTCGAGCTGGGGACTCACCCGCACCTCGTGCGTGGGCATGGACACCGGCCCCTTCGGCGTCTGGAACACAATGGACCAGCTCGCGGCTCCAGGCTCGCCGTAGGTGGCGGAGAACTCGTACCGGTCATCCACTCGCGGCGGCCCCCGGTAGCGCTCCTCGCCCGTGTCCACCACGCGGGCCTCCACCTTGGGATTCGCGAGCAGCGCGTCCACCTGCTGCCGGCTCGTCCCCGGCTCCGGGCGGATGAGCCGCACCGTGCCCTTGCAGGGAAGCCCGACGTAGCAGGTGCGCGGCAGCTCGGAGGTGTCGAAGCCGAGCCCCAGGTCACTCACCGTGGCGGAAACCTCGCCCGCCGGGCACACCACGCGTTCGCCCGTGCGCCCACCCGCGCTGAACCGCACCTCGCGCGGCTTGGGGGACGCGGGCGGTGTCCACGAAGCCGAGAGCGCGCCGTCCGCGCGCAACACCTGAGGCTTCTCTCCGTCCACCTGTACGGTGAACTCCAGCGAGAGTCCCGCGGGCGGCGAGGTCACCGGCACCTTGTCTGTCACATCGAAAAGACGGGCGCTCAGCGCGATGGCCTGTCCCGACACGAGCGCCTCGTGCGCCGTGGGCTGCACCACGCGCGCCCGGAAGCCGCAGACCTCCACCTTCAGGTTCTGGGCCTCGGAGGCCGCCGCGCGGAGCTTCTCGTTCCGTCCGAGGGACGGCAGCTTGGGGATGAACTCGATGCGGACGGAGTCGGAGGCGGGGAGCGAGAACCCGGCCGACACGGTGCCATCCGGCGCCATGGTCCCCGCGTGCTCGGAGGTCTTGCCGCTCGCGTCGGTGACGCGGAAGGTTCCGCCGGCGAGAGGGCGTGGCGCTCCGCTCTCGTCGCGGACCGCGCCCACCACCGTCACCTTGTCCCCGGCGGTGTAGGGGCCAGGGGAGATGCGCTCCACCCGGGCCTCGAGCTGCATCGGTGGAGGCGGTGCACCGGGCGTGACGGGCTCGCCGTTGATGACGTGCTCCACCACGTTGCCAGCGCCGTGTTTCTCCCCGTAGAGCCGCGCGCACTCGTACGGATCCGTACGCCGCCAGGTGCCACGGTTGCGCCGGAGGAACTTCGTCTCGCAGGTGGAGTCCTCCTCGTCGTAGCAGACGAAGCACTCCTGACCGTTGGTGACCCAGTTGTGGTAGTGCCAGTCCTCGTGCATCCGGCGCACGTCCGGCATGTCGCACGCGGCCAGCACCTTCGGCGGAGTCCCCTCGTACCCTCCGACACAGTAGGTCTCCCCGGCCTGCGCTCCGGCTGGCACGGCCCACAGGAGCGGCACGAGGGCGAACAGCGCCGCGAGCGCGCGCAGCATCACTTTCCTCCGGATTCCGTGACCTGGGAGCTCCCGGGAGGAGCCGCTCCCGGGGTGGTGTGAGGCGTCCCCATTCCCTCGGGAGGTCCGGATTGGGCGACACCCGCGTCCTGCTCCGTTCCACCATCCACCTCCACCACGGGGGAGGTGCTTTGAACAGGCGCTGGCGGCGGCGGTGCCGAGGGTGTCGACGGCGTGTTACCGGCCCCCAGCCCCAGGGCGATGCCCACGCCCATGGTCAGGATGCCCGTCGCGAGCAGCCACCACAGGGGAACACGGCGCCCGGCGTTCCCCGATGGCACGGCTTCGGCCGGAGCCGCGGGCATCACCGGAACCGTGGGCTCCCGCCTCCGAGGCGCGGGCACCGGTGAGGCCGGTTCCACCGGCGGGGCGTGCACCGTGGGCTCGGGAGTGGGCACGGGCGCGAGCATCGGCATGCCATCCGGGAGCGTCTCGCGCCGGGCCTCCTGGGGAACCGTCACCCTGCGCGGCACCTCGGGCTGTCCCGCCACGAGCAGGATGACCGTGATGTTGTCGGCCCCCCCGCGCTCGTTGGCCGTCTGGATGAGCCGCGTCACCGCGTCCTGGTAGTCCCGCCCCTCGATGAGCGGGTACAGCTCGTGGTCCTCGATGAAGTCGTACAGCCCGTCGCTGCACAGCAGCACCACGTCGCCCGAGCGCAGCTCCAGCGGCTCCGTCCACACCTCGGGCTTGAAGCTCTTCTGCACGCCCGGGCTGCCCCCCAGCGCCTGCACGAGCACGTGCGAGTCGGGGTGGTTCCGGGCCTCGTCGGCCGTGAGGATGCCGTGGGCGACCATCTGCGCCACACGCGTGTGGTCCCGCGTGCGGTCGATCAGCCCACCCGCGCGGAACTGGTAGAGGCGGCTGTCGCCCACCCAGCCCACGTAGCAGCGCGAGCTCATCACCCAGGCGATGACGCCCGTGGTGCCCATGCCCGGAGCCCCTCGGGTGCCCGCGGCCTCGAGCACCGCCTGGTTGGCCGCGACGAACGCCTCGTAGAGGGCACGAGGCGGATTGTCAGGCGCGCTGGTGGAGAGCACCTCGACGAGGCGATCGCTGGCCACCTGGCTGGCCACCTCACCGGCCTCGTGACCGCCCATGCCGTCACAGACGACGAGCAGCCGGGAGCCGTCCGGCTGGACGCCGATGCGGTAGGAGTCCTCGTTCTGCGAGCGCTGGCGCCCGACGTCGGAACTCCCGTGGATGTAGAGCGGGAGGCTCATTCGTCATCTCCCCTCGCGGGTGCGTAGAGGGTCCTGGCCTTCGGCCGAGGGGCCTCGGCGGACGGCGGGGTGGTAGCGGGCACCGAGGGTGGCGCCGCGGCGATGGGCACCTGTGAGGAAGGCTCGGCGGGCTGAAGCCCGGGCTGCACCAGGGTGAGCTCCAGGTGCTGCGACAGGCGGATGATCTGGCCGGGCCGCACCTGGACGCGCTCTCCCGGATTCAGGCGGCGCCCGTCCACGAAGGTGCCATTGGTGGAGTGCTCGTCCTTGACGAAGACATTGCCCCCCTTGAAGAGCTGCACCGTCGCGTGGTGGCCGCTGAGCTGGGGCAGGTTGACGGCGAGGTCCATCTCGCCCTGCCGGGCCCCGATGGTGAACGTGGACTTGTGCACCCGGTAGAACGGCTCCAGCCCCGGAGGCCCCTTGCTCACCACCAGCCGCGTCTCCGGCAGCGTGGCGAAAGGGTCCTTCCACGCCGCGGGAGCGGCCGGAGGCGGCTCGGGCTGCGCGGGAGGAGGCTCGGCCGCGGGAGGCGGAGCGGCGGGCTGCGCGGCCACGGGCGGCACGGGCTTCTCCGCCGGAGCGGCGGCCTGCTCGGGACGGCGCCGGGCCAGCAGCACGAGGAGCGCGATCAGCAGGAGCAGGCCCAGCGCGATGAGGAGCGCGATCAGCCACCAGGGCAATCCGCTCGGGGCCGCATCAGCTCCCGGAGTCCCCGCCGGACCCCCCGACACCCCGGGAGCACCCGGACCTCCGCCGGGCTGCTGCGTGCCACCGGGAGTCCCCAGGGCACCACCGGGCTGCGTCCCCGTCCCAGGGCTACCGGTCACCGTGCCCGGCTGCGTCGGAGAACCCGTCCCCGGCGTGGCTCCCGGCGGATTCGCGGACCCGGACGTGCCGGGCTGGGCCGAAGTGCCGGACTGCGCCTGCGAGGGGCCCATGACGACCGTGCCCGGACAGGCCGCGGTGGCAGTGCCCTCGGCCCTCTGGCGGAAGTCAATCGGCGCGCTCCAGGCCGTGGGGGTCTGGCCCACGAGCGCCTCGACGGAGAGCCGGTCCGAGGTCTGCCCGGGCTTCACGCCACAGAAGGCCACGTCCAGCCAGTAGAGGTTCTCCAGCGCGCCCACCAGCCCCGTGACGGCCTGCCGGGCATCGACGTCGCCCACCTGGATGTAACGGCCGCCGGAGCCCTCGGCGAGCTGGGACATCTCGTCGAGCCGCTGCGCGATGCCCTTGCCCGCGCTCTTCGCACTGAAGACGACCACGTGGATGCGCACGCCCCGCTCGCGCGCATCGCGGGCGAGGTCCTTCACCTTGAGCGCGGGCGACTCCTCGCCGGCATCGGTGAAGACGATGACCTCGCGCGAGCCGCCTCGGGGCAGCGGCTGCTTGCGCGCGGCCTCGCGCACCGCCTCCTGGATGTAGAACTTGAGCCGGGTGACGGGCTGGTCCGTGCCCCGCCCCTCGACCCGCGCCAGACACGCCCGGAGCCCGGCGGCGGTGGTCTCCTCGCAGTGGGTGGATTTGCTCTTCCCGAACGTCATCACCGCCACGGTGTGGTTGCCGGACCGGGCGCCGAGCTCGTCCGCATACGCCTCCGCGAGATCGAAGGCCTGGGGCCAGGACGTGGCGAACGATTTGGACTGATCGAAGGCCAGGACGGTGTAGCTGCGCTCCCGGGAGGAATCGGCCATGCGGTCCACGGCCTTCACCTGAGCGCCGGCCTGATCCACGGCGACGCGGAAGCGATCCGGCGAGGCCCCCGAGGACCGGAGCTCCTTCTGGAGGGCGGGGTCGGTGACCTCGACCTGGAGCCGCATCCGCCCGCTGGACGCGGGAGGAGCAGCGAGCACGGTGAGCCCGTTGTCTGCGGCAACCGCGGGTGCGCCCACGAGGAGCGCGGCGAGCAGGCCCGCGAGCATGGTGACAGTGCGATGCATGGACATCCCCCCTCGTCCGCTCACTGGGAGCGGCGGGACAGCAGCTGCTCGGGGACGATGACGAGCACGAGGGTCGTCCCGCCCAGGGTGATCACCGATTGGTTCTGCAGGACGATCTGCTCCCCGTGGACGACGGCGCCATTGACGACGGAGCCGTTGCTGGAGACGTCGATGAACGAGGCATCCTCGGCGCGGATGAAGAGGAAGGCGTGCTGGCCGCTCACGCGTCCGTCGTCGAGCATCACGTCGCAGTCGGCGTTGCGGCCGAGCACGTTGCGTCCCGCGCGCAGCGGGTGGACGCGTCCGGGGTCGGTGGGTCCGCGGTACTCGAAGAGGGCGCCCCGCACGAGCCCCGTGGCGGCCGGGGTCTCACTGCCCCCCATGTCCACGATGGTCCGGGCCTTGGGACGCGGAGCGGCGGCGGCCGGGGCGGGAGCGGGCGCGGGAGGAGGCGGCGGCATGGCGGCGGGAGCCGAAGCCGGAGCCGTCGCGGACAGACGGGTGGGAGGAATGGACGCGGCGGCGAAGGGATCGCGCGGGTCGAAGGTGGGCCGGGGCGGGGGCGGATTGGCGAAGAAGTCAGCGCCCCGGGGAGCGGGCGGAGGCGGAGGCGCCGCCGGATCCGGCTCGAAGACGGTGTGGCGTTTCTGATGCGGGTTGGCCGGCTGGGGCGGCTGCGGCGCGGGAGCGCTCACGGGGCCGGGGGCGGGCCGGGGAGGCGCCAAGTCCATACCGCACATATCGCAGTAGGCGGCACCGGCATCATTCTCGTTCTGGCAGGAAGGACAGCGCATGAGGGGCGGTCACGACTCTAGGGCACGCCCCGGAGGAAACTCCAGCCGGACGAGCCCCCAGACCCCTACGAACGAGGGGGGGGACGATTGCAGACCCCGGAGCGGGCCGCTCGCGCGAGTTCAGGCGGCCTTGGCGCCGAGCACCCAGAGCCCCATCGACACAGCGGCCAGTGCGTCCATGTATCTACCCCCCTATGACACCCGGCGAGGAGCCGGGAGTCGTAGGGGAAGTATGGCGGACACGCCTCGCCCCGTCACCGACCCTGCGCTGACTGCTCTTCGGAACTGGTGAAACCACAGGCAATGAGCAGCGCTCTTTCGACTTCCAGCCATCGAGCCTGCTGCAGCGTGACGATCACCGGGCCAAGACGCGAACGCTGCGCCAGGCTCACGTGGTCGAAATTCAAGGCGCAGTCGGTCGGCATGCCGTCATCGGACGATGACAGCAGTACCTCCGTCGCGATTCCACGAATCGTGCGTGTGACAGGAACGACGATGATCTCGTTCAGCGCGCCGATGACGCCATCGCGAGTCAGAAGCAGAACGGGACGGCGTTTGTCGGGCGCCGCGAACGTGTACCAGCGGATTTCACCGCGGCGCATCAAACGCCTCCCATCCCTCCGCTTCCCATGCCAGCGGATCCTCCTGGGAGGAAAACTCATCCACCAGTGGCGGTGCGGCCCGATAGGCCACCGCATCCGAGGAACCGCTCTGCGCGGCGGCTCGGAGCGCGAGCTTCGCAAGACGCACCTGCTCGTCGTGAGGGAGCTTCTGGACGAGCGGCCAGAGATCCTGGGCGGTGAGTGTCTGGCTCATGGCAACACCTCTTCTCTCCAATGTGGGGCATGGGCTTCCACCATGGCAAGGTTACACGAGGACCAGCCAAGCATGCGCCTTCGCATTACCGCCCCCGCGCGGCCTTCCGGGCCGGTTCCTCGGCGGCGAACACCGACTTGAGCACCCGGCCCGTGGCGGTCTTCAGCCGCGCCACTTCCTGTGGCGTTCCCTCCGCCACGATGGTGCCACCAGCCTCGCCGCCCTCGGGCCCCAGCTCCACCAAGTGGTCCGCCGAGGCGATGACACTCGGGTGGTGCTCGATGACCACCAGCGTGTCCCCCCGGTCCACCAGCCGCCGCAGGAAGGAGATCAGCTTCGACACGTCTCCCAGGTGCAGGCCCGTGGTGGGCTCGTCGAGCACGTACAGCGTGGGCTCATGCCGGGTGGACGCCGTGAGCTCCGCGGCCAGCTTCAGCCGCTGCGCCTCGCCACCGGACAGCGTGTTCGAGCCCTGGCCGAGCTGCAGATAGCCCACGCCCAGGTCCGACAGGCAGGACAACGGCGCGGACACCTTGGGCAGTGCGTGGAAGACGTCCTTGGCCTCGTCCGCCGACAGGCGCAACACGTCACCGATGGTCAGCCCGTGGTAGCGCACCTCCAGCGTGGCCGCGTCGAAGCGCGCTCCGCCGCAGGCCTCGCACGGGGTGACGACATCCGGAAGGAAGGACATCTCATGAGAGATGGCGCCCTGCCCTTCACACGCCGTGCATCGGCCGCCGGACGTGCTGTTGAACGAGAACCGCGTGGGTGAGAAGCCCCGCAGCTTGGCCTCGGGCGTGGCGGCGAACGCCCGGCGCAGCTCGTCCCAGAGTCCCAGGAAGGTGGCCGGCACCGAGCGCGGCGTGCGCCCGATGGGCGACTGGTCCACGGCCAGTACGCGGCGAATGGCCTCCACGCCCGTGAGCGACTTGAAGGGCCCCGGGCGCGTCGTCACCAGCCCGAGCTTCTCGCGCAGGGCCGGGTACAGCACCTGCCGCACGAGGGTGCTCTTCCCCGAGCCCGACACGCCCGACACCACCGTGAGCCGGCCCACGGGGATACGCAGGTCCGCGCCCTTCAGGTTGTTGGCGCGAGCCCCCTTCAGCTCCACCCACTTCTCGGGAGCGCCCCGGACCGTGCCCGCCACCACCGCGGGCTCGCGGAGCGCGCGAGCCGTGGGAGCGTCCTCCGCCTGCAGAACCTTCTCGGGCGGGCCCTCGGCGAGGATGCGCCCACCGCCACGGCCACCGGTGGGCCCCAGCTCCACGAGGTGGTCCGCCGCACGGATGGTGTCCGTGTCGTGCTCCACCACCAGCACGGTGGAGCCGGTGTCCACCAGCGCGCGCAGGTTGGACAACAGCCGGTGCGTATCACGCGGGTGCAGGCCGATGGTGGGCTCGTCCAGCACGTACATGGCCCCGGTGAGGCCCGCGCCGAGCTGCGCGGACAGCCGAAGCCGCTGCATCTCTCCACCCGAGAGCGTGGACGCGTTCCGGTCCAACGACAGGTAGCCCAGTCCCACCCGGTCGAGGAACTCCATGCGCCGCAGCAGCTCCTGGCGGGACGGCTCGCCGAGCAGCGCCCGGTCCCCCTTGAACTTCCACCCGCGCACCTGCTCCAGCGCGGCGGTGACGGACTGCTGCACCACCTCGTGGTAGCGATTCCCCTCCAGCTTCACGGCACGCGGCACCGGCTCCAGGCGCGAGCCCTCGCAGGTACCGCACGGCTCCGAGCGGCCCTCGGCCAGGGCCTCCGAGCCCCCCTCCACGCCCGTCCCCTCGCAGGCCTCGCACCGGCCCTGCTTCGTATTGAAGGAGAACCAGCGCGGATCCATCTCCGGCACGGAGAAGCCGCAGACGGGGCAGGTGCGCTCGCTGGACAGGAGCGTCTCCTTGTTCCCGCTGGAGCGGACCTTCAGAGCGCCCTTGCCCCAGGTGAGGGCCTTGTCGAACACCTCGCGCGGCAGCTTCGCCAGCTTGCCCTGGTACATGACGAGATCGATGTCGTGCTCGCGCGACTTCACGAGCTGGGGCGGCTGGTCCGTGGAGACCACCTTGCCATCGGCGATGGCCGTCTCGATGCCCGCGCGGGCGGCGGCGGTGAAGACGTCCAGGTAGGTGCCCTTGCGCGCGCGCACGGCGGGGGCGAGCACGGTGCCGTCCCCCTTCATGGCGGTGAGCTGCGCGTAGAGGGCCTCGGCCGTGGTGGCGGCGATGGGCTCGCCATCACGCGGGCAGTGGGGCTGGCCCAGCTTGGCGAAGAGGAGGCGCAGGTAGTGGGCCACCTCGGTGACGGTGGCCACCGTACTCGTGGCGCCCGCGCGCGAGGTGCGCTGCTCCAGTGCCACCGAGGGTGGAATGCTGCTGATGCGCTCCACGTCCGGACGAGGCATGGTGGGGAGGAACTGGCGCGCGTATGGCGTCAGCGTCTCCAGGAAGCGCCGCTGCCCTTCCGCGAACACCACGTCGAAGACGAGCGAGCTCTTCCCCGAGCCGCTCGGCCCCGTCACCACCGTCATCTTCCCCAGCGGAATCCGGCAGGACACCTCCTGCAGGTTGTGCTCGCGTGCGTGCTCCACCTCGATGGCGGGAGCCGCCTCCGCCGAGCCCTTGCCTCGCTTGCCCGGCACCACCGGCTCGGCCAGCTCCCCACGCAGTGCCTCCGCGGTGAGCCCCTTGCTGCGAGCGAGCTGCTCCGGCGTGCCCTCGGCCACCAGGCGCCCGCCGTTGCGGCCACCACCCGGACCCAGATCGATGATCCAATCCGCGCCGCGCATGACCACGAGGTCATGGTCCACCACGATGACGCTCGCGCCGCGGTCCACCAGCTCGTGCAGCGCGGCGAGCACCTGGCGCACGTCCGCGTCGTGCAGGCCGGCGCTCGGCTCGTCGATGAGGAAGAGCGAGCCCTTCGCCTCGCTGGCCAGGGCGCGCGCCAGCTTGAGCCGCTGGGCCTCTCCTCCGGAAAGGGTGGACAGGGGCTGGCCGAGGGGCAGGTACCCCAGACCCAGCCGGGACACGGGCCCCAGGGCGCGAACCAGGGGCTTGTCGTCGGAGAAGCGCGCGAGCACCTCGTCCACGGTCAGCTCCAGCACGTCCGCCACGGAGAGCCCATGGTGCCGGATGGCCAGCACCTCCTCCTTGAAGCGGCGGCCCCGGCACACCGGGCACAGCAGGGACACGTCCGCGAGGAACTGCATCTCCACCGTCTCGTAGCCCTCGCCCGAGCAGGCCTCGCAGCGCCCCTTGTCCACGTTGAAGGAGAAGTGCGCCGAGGTCAGCCCACGCACCTCGGCCTCGGGCTCGGAGGCGAAACGCTCGCGCAGCCGGTCCCACGCCTTGGTGTACGTGGCCGCGTTGCCGCGCGAGGTGCGCCCCAGCGGCGACTGGTCCACGAAGGTGACGCGCTCCACCGCCTCCAGCCCGTCCACGCCGTCCGCCTCACCCGGCACCTCCACGTCCTTCTCGCCCAGGGCACGCCCCAGGTGGCGGTACAGCACCTCGTCCATCAGGGTGCTCTTGCCCGAACCACTCGGCCCGGTGATGGCGCACAGCACGCCCAGCGGCACGCTCACAGACACGCCCTGGAGGTTGTGGGCCCGGGCGTTGCGCACCACCAGCTCACCCGTCCGCTTGCGTGGCTCACGCTTCACCTCTCCGGTGCCCGCCAGTAGCCGGCCGGTGGGCAGGTCCGCGCGCTTCGCCAACGCCTGCGGCGTCCCGTCGAAGCACAGCTTCCCGCCGTGCTTCCCGGCCCCGGGCCCCAACTCCAGCACGCGGTGCGCGGAGCGGACCACGAGTGGATCATGCTCGATGACGAGCGCGATGTTGCCCCGCGTGGCCAGCTCGGCCATGGCGCCGGTGAGCGGCCCCACGTCGGCGGGATGCAGGCCCACGGTGGGCTCGTCCAGCACGAAGAGCGCTCCCGTCAGCGAGGTACCCAGCGCCGCGGTGAGGGACACGCGCTGCGCCTCGCCGCCGGACAACGTACGCGCGGGCCGGTCCAACGTGAGGTAACCCAGGCCCACACGCTCCAGGTAGCCGAGGCGCCCGGCCAGCTCGCGGCGCACCAGCTCGCCCTGGCCGGTATGGGTGCGCAGGGCATCCAGCCGCGCGCGGGCATCGGACAGCTCCAGCCCATGCCACGCGGCCAGATCCAACCCGCCCACGCGCCAGGCCCGCGCGGACTCGTTGAGGCGCGCGCCCTGACAGCTCTCGCACAGCGAATAGGCGCGGTAGCGCGAGAGCAGCACGCGCACGTGCATCTTGTACGTGCGGCTCTCCATCCAGCGGAACCACGCGCGCACGCCCGGATAGGCCCGGCCGCCGTCGTAGTCACCCTCCCCTTCCAGCACCCGCTCGCGCTGCGCCGGGGTGAGCCGCTCCCACGGCACGTCCAGCGGAATGCCGTGCTCGCGCGCGTAGCGGAACAGCATCTTCCGCTCCCACTCGGACGTCTTGCCCGACCAGGGACGGATGGCGCCCTTTTCCAGGCTCAGCGACGGATTGGGCACCACCTTGGCCCAGTCGATGCCGATGGTGCGGCCGAAGCCCCGGCACGTGGGGCAGGCCCCGGTGGGCGACTGGTAGCTGAAGAGGCCGGGCCGGGCCTGCTCGAACTCGCGCGAGCACTTGGGGCACACCAGGCCACGGCGGATGCGCCGGGCTCCCGAAGGCGTGAAGGCCACCGCCTCGCCGTTCCCCATGGACCATGCCGACTCCAGCGCCGCCGTCACCCGGCTCAGCTGCCCCTGGGACAACTTCAACCGGTCCACCACCACATGGGCCACACCGGCCGAGTCCGTGGCCTCGGCGGGCCGCAGCGACTCCAACTCCCGCACCTCGCCCTGCACCACCAGCCGGTGGAAGCCGTCCTTCAGCAGCCGGGCGCGCACGTCGAGGAACTCGGCGGTGTCCGCGATACGCAGGGGGAAGGCCAACACGGCCAGGGCGTCGGGCTCGGCGGCGAGCACCGCGGTGGCGGCCACGCGCGCATCGGTGCGCACCGCCTCCACCCCGCAGGTGGGGCATACCGGCATGGCCTCACGGGTGAAGAGGGCGGACAGGTAGGCCTCCACGTCCGCCAGGGTGGCCACGGTGGAGCGCGAGCTCTTCACCGGCGCGCGGCGATCCACGGCCACGCCCGCGGCCACGGGCTCCAGGGTGTCCATCGGGGGCCGCTCCAGCCGCTCGAGGAACTGGCGGGCATACGGGCTGAAGCTCTCGACGAAGCGGCGCTGGCCCTCGGCGTAGAGGGTGTCCAACGCGAGACTGGACTTGCCGGAGCCAGACACGCCCGTGAGGCACACCAGCTCGCCTTCCGCGAGGTCCACCGAGAGGGACTGGAGATTGTGGGTCCGAGCGCCAACGAGGTGCGTCTTATGCATGAGAGGCGCTGATTTAACGGCGGAAGTCGGGCTCGCCAACGGAATCTGTAACGTGGTACCGGGCAGGCACTTGGGGCATCCCGTACAGTCCCTTCCATTCCAACCCCGATGTGCATGGTGCCGATCTAGTTTGCCCATCCCCCACACCCTCGAGGCCTGCCCATGAGCAGCAGAGTGAACCTGCTCGCACCCAAGGTGCGAATGAACCCCTATCCCCTCTATGCCGAGCTGCGCCAGAGCGCCCCGGTGAGCCAGGTGGATCCCGGCGGGCTCTGGGCCGTGTCTCGCTATGCGGACGTCATCACCGTGATGAAGAATCCGCAGCTCTTCTCCTCGGAGGGCATCCGGCGGACCTACCGCCCGCCGTGGATCTCCAACTACCCCATGGCGGACTCCATGCTCGTCATGGATCCGCCGCACCACACCCGGCTGCGCTCGCTCGTCAACCGCGCCTTCGGGGCCTCCGTGATGACCCGGCTCGAGCCCCGCGTCCGGGAGCTCGCCCAACAGATCGCCACCGCGCTGCCATCGGGCCAGACGGTGGACTTCGTGGACGCCTTCTCCATCCGCGTGCCCATTGCCGTGCTGGGAGATCTGGTGGGCATTCCGCCCTCGCTCCATGCGCGGCTCAAGCAGTGGGCGGAGGTGATGACCCAGTTCACCAGCGTGGGCCCGGAAGACACCGCGTTGCAGGAGCGCATCCGCGCCGCGGTGGCCGAGGCCCACCAGCACTTCGAGCAGGTGGTGGAGGAGCGCCGCCGCGCGCCCCGCGAGGATCTGGTGAGCGACCTGTTGCGCGCGCGCGTGGACGGCGAGGCCCTGACGCCGGTGGACCTGATGGGCTTCATGTTCCTGCTGCTCATCGGCGGCCTGGAGACGACCGTGCACCTGCTGAGCGGCAGCGTCCTGAAGCTCCAGGAGGACCCCGCGCTGATGGCGCGGCTGCGCGCGAAGCCGGAGCTCATCCCCCGCTTCATCGATGAAATGCTGCGCCACAGTGGCCCGGTGCATGGCGTGGTGCGGCTGGTCACCGACGAGGTGGAGCTCGGCGGCGCGCGCATCCCCCGGGGAGAGCGGCTGCTGCTGCTGCTGGCCTCGGCCAACCGCGACGAGGCGCAGTTCCCGGATCCGGACCGCTTCGACCTCGAGCGCCCCGGTGTGCAGAACCTGCCCTTCGGGCATGGCGTCCACTTCTGCCTGGGCGCCCAGCTCGCGCGGATGGAGGCGCGGCTGGCGTTGGAGGCTCTGCTCGCCCGCTTCACCCGGCTGTCGCTCGGAGAGAAGCCGGCGCGGTGGAACGTCTCGCTGGTGATGCGGGGGCCCACGCTGCTGCCCCTCGCTGCGCATACGGACTGACGGCTAGCATGAGCGCCTCTCCTTTTCGCTGAAGAGGCAGCCCGATGAGCAGCCGAGTCAATCTGCTGGCCCCCGAGGTCCGCGCCAATCCCTACCCCGTCTTCGCCGAGCTGCGCCGCAACGCGCCCGTGAGTCAGGTGGATCCGGGAGGCCTGTGGGCCGTCACGCGCTACGCGGATGCGGCGGCCGTACTGAAGAATCCCCAGCTCTTCGCCTCCGAGGGCTTCCGTCAGGCCTACCGCCCGGCGTGGTTCTCCGACTACCCGATGGCGGACTCCATGCTGGTGATGGATCCACCGCACCACACGCGGCTGCGGGCGATCGTCAACCGCGCCTTTGGTCCCCCGGTGCTGAGCCGGTTGGAACCGCGCATCCGCCAGTTCGTGGAGCAGCTCGCCGCCGGACTTCCCACGGGCCGCTCCGTGGACTTCGCCGAGGAATGGTCCGTGCGCATCCCCCTGGCCGTCATGGCCGACCTGCTGGGACTGAGCCCCGAGGTGCACCCACGCCTCAAGCGGTGGGCGGAATCCTTCGGCACGTTCACCGGCATCGGGCCCAACGACACCGAGCGGCAGGAGCACATGCTCGCCACGGTGGCCGAGGCCCGCCAGCACTTCCAGCAGGTGCTGGAGGAGCGCCGCCGCGAGCCGCGGGATGACCTGATGAGCGATCTGCTCCGGGCGCGCGTGGACGGCGAGGCGCTGACGGACGCGGAGCTGATGGGCTTCATGTTCCTGCTCGTCGTGGCGGGGATGGAGACCACGGTGCACCTGATGAACCACTCCGCCATCCGCTTCCGGGACGAGCCGGAGCTGATGGGGCGGCTGCGCGCGGACCGCTCGCTCATCCCCCGCTTCGTCGAGGAGATCCTCCGCTACGAGCCGCCGGTGCATGGCATCTTCCGGGTGACCACGCAGGAGACGGAGCTCGGCGGCGTGCGGCTGCCCAGGGGCGCGCGGATGCTGGTGGTGCTGTGCTCGGCCAACCGCGACGAGGCGCAGTTCCCCGGCGCGGACCGCTTCGACCTGGAGCGCGGCGGACCCCAGAACCTGCCCTTCGGCCATGGCATCCATTTCTGCCTGGGTGCCCAGCTCGCACGGCTCGAGGCCCGGTTGGGCACGGAGGCGCTCGTCACCCGGTTCTCACGGCTGTCGCCCGGAGACGGGCCTGTGAGGTGGAACTCCTCACTGGTGGTGAGGGGGCCGCTGTCCCTACCGCTCGTGGCACACCTCGCCTGAGTGCCCCTACGATGGGGCCCCCCCAACCCCCGAGGTCAACCGATGAGCAGTACCGGTCGAGTGAACCTGCTGGCCCCCGAGGTCCGTGCGAATCCCTACCCCGTCTACGCCGAGCTGCGCCGCAACGCGCCCGTGAGCCAAGTGGATCCGGGGGGCATGTGGGCCGTCTCGCGTCACGATGACGTGCTGTTCGTCCTGAAGAATCCCCAGCTCTTCGCCTCCGAGGGCTTCCGCCAGGCCTACCGTCCGCCGTGGATCTCCAACTACCCGCTGGCGGACTCGGCGCTGGTGATGGATCCGCCGCGCCACACCCGGCTGCGGGCCCTCATCAACCGCGCCTTCGGGGCCTCCGTCATCACCCGCCTCGAGCCCTTCGTCCAGCAGCTCGCGACGCGGCTCGTCGCGGCCATTCCCGAGGGCCGCCCGGTGGACTTCGTGGAGCACTTCGCCACGCCCATGCCCATGGGCGTCATCGGCGAGCTGCTGGGCCTGTCTCCCGAGGTGCACCCGCGCCTCATGCACTGGGCGGAGCACCTGGCCCGCTTCACCGGCATCGGCCCCAATGACACCGAGAAACAGGAGGCCATGCGCGTCACGGTGAACGAGGCCCGGGGCCACTTCGAGCAGGTGCTGGAGGAGCGCCGGCGCAACCCGGGCGACAACCTGGTGAGCGATCTGCTGCGGGCTCGCGTGGAGGGCGAGGCACTGACGGACACGGAGCTGCTGGGCTTCATGTTCCTGCTGCTCATCGGCGGACTGGAGACGACGCTGCACCTGCTCAGCCACTCCGCCCACCGGCTCCACCTCCAGCCGGAGCTGATGACGCTGCTGCGCGAACAACCCATCCTCATCCCCCGCTTCATCGAGGAGGTGCTGCGCCACGAGCCGCCCGTGCACGGGATGATCCGCCTGGCCTCCGAGGAGGTGGAGCTCGGCGGGACGCGCGTACCCAAGGGCGCGCGGGTGCTCATCCTCATGGGCTCGGCCAACCGCGACGAGTCCCACTTCCCCAACCCGGACCACTTCAACCTGGACCGTCCCGGTCCACAGAACCTGCCCTTCGGGCATGGCATCCACTTCTGCCTGGGCTCGCAGCTCGCACGGCTGGAGGCCCGGCTGGCCGTGGAGGCGTTGCTCGCCCGCTTCTCCCGCCTCACCCCGGGAGACGCACCGGTGCAGTGGAATTCCTCGTTGATCGTCCGGGGCCCCGCGAAGCTTCCGCTCGTGGCCCATCCGGCCTGACGCCGGAGTGCGCCCGGCTGCCCTGCCTTCTTTGGGACACCTCCGGAGTGCCTGCCCGGTCTCGTGGGCGTGTCCATGCTGTACGAAAGGCAGGAGGCTCCCATGTTGACGCTCGATACCGAACTCTCCACCGCTCGAGCGGTCGCCGCCCGGGCGGCCCCCGCGCTCGCCATCATCGAAATGCCCGGCAGGCAGGGTGTCGGTTTCGTGGTCTCGGCCCAGGGCCAGCTCGTCACCAACCTGCATGTGGTGGCGGGCGCCGAGGAGATCCACGTCCTGCTCGCCGACGACCAGATCCTCCAGGTGGAGCAGGTGCTCGCCCTGGACGAGAAGAGGGATCTGGCCGTGCTGCAGTTGCCCGTGCACGGGCTGGAGGCGCTCCGGCTCGACGGCCAGGCCCACCCGGGCGAGGGAGACGCCCTCTTCATCCTGCTTCCCGCCGGTGGCGGCATGCTGGGGCTGATGGAGACACGCGTGCAGGCGGTGCAGGTGCTCGATGAGTCCCTCACCTTCCTCGAGCTCGAGGCGGCCCTGCCGGAGGATGCGTCGGGCAGCCCGGTGTTGGACGCCGCGGGCGCGCTGGTGGGCGTGGCCACGTGCGCCTTCGCGGACGGGCGGCCCATCACCATCGTCATCCCCTCCCGCTACGTGGAGCCACTGCTGGAGCAACAGGCCACGCTGCCGCTCTCCACGCTCGCCCTGGCGCGGCCCGTGGCCTCGCGTCAGCGTCAGGTGCCCACGCACCCGCTCTCGCTGCTGGAGGGCTGCGCCACGGACAGCGTCGAGGAGATCGCCCTCGCCATCATGCAGGCCATCCAGCTCGGGGCGCCCGCCTACAACCAGGGAGACCCCGAGTCCTGCTACCGCCTCTACGAGCGCACGGCCGAGCGTCTCATCCAGGAGCGCCCGGACTGTCCCGGTGCCCAGGCCGCCCTGCGTGAGGGGCTCCTACGGTGCACGCGGCTCGACGGCGCGGACGCGTGCGCCTGGGCCCTGCGCGACACCTTCGACGGGTTGCTCCACGTCATCGACCGCTGGCTCCAGGCCCAGGCCGCCTTCGCGCGCATGTCCGCCCCCAGGTCGTACCTTCAGTGAAGTACTCCGTGACCAGGGGAGACGACCCCTTGGGGATTCCGTTCAATCCCCGACGCCATGGGTACTCCGCCCTCCCCGCGGTACCTGTGGGTAAATCCCCACCCACCGGGGTGTGGCCGACCCGTAGTAAGACGGTCGGTGGACGCAATCCACCTCGCCGAGGAGCACATGCGAGCCCTGCTCGTCCCATCCGGGAGCATCGATCTCTCGCCCATGGAGCACCTGCTCCGCCAACTCGGCGTGACTCCGACGCGGGCCAGGGATGACGAGGCGGCCATCACGGCCTTCCACCTGTCTCCCTATCCCCTGGTGCTGGTGGGAATGGATGAAGCGGGAGACCGCATCGTGCTGGTGCGAGCGCTGCGGGCCTGCCCGCGGGGGACCCAGGCCTCGCTCATGCTGGTGGCGCGCCCCGAGCAGGTGGAGAAGCTGCAGCCGCTGTTGGAGGCCGGAGCGGACGACTTCCTGCTGCTGCCGTTGGACGAGGCCTCGGCGACGCTGCGGTTGCGGCTCGCCGAGCGCCGGTCCGCCGAGCGGCCACAACCGTTGCCGGACGACTTCGAGCTGGACGGGCTGTGCGCGGTGTTGCTGCGGGAGAGCCCGGTGCCCACCTGCATCACCACGCGCGAGGGCAGTGCCTTCGTGGAGGTGAACGATGCCTGCACGCGGCTGTTCGGCTACTCGCGCGAGGAGATGCTCTGGCGCACCGCGAAGGACCTGAACCTGTGGGAGACGCCCCTGGAGCCGGATCGCCTGGGCGCGCTCTTCCGGGAGCAGGGCGTGCTGCGCGGGGTGGAGTCGCGAGTGCGTTCCAAGGATGGGGAGATGCACCACGTGCTCGTCTACTCGGGCATCGCCGAGTACGCGGGCACGCCGCACGTGGTGACGATGTTCCCGGACCTGACCGAGCGCAAGCAGATGCAGGCGCGGCTGCTGCTGTCGGACCGGATGGCCTCGGTGGGCACACTGGCCGCCGGCGTGGCGCATGAAATCAACAACCCGCTGGCCTACGTCACGGCCAACCTGGGCTACGCGCACGAGGAGTTGGTGCGTTTGCTGGAGCGAGGGGCCGCGGCGCCACCGGACAGCGCTCCCGCCACCCATCCGCTGAAGGCGGTGTGCGTGGCGCTCGGTGAGGCGCTGGACGGCGCGGACCGGGTGCAGACCATCGTCGGAGATCTCAAGACGTTCTCGCGCGACACGCAGGAGCCGCTGCGGGCGGTGGACGTGAAGAAGGTGCTGGACCGCACGCTCAACCTGGCGTCCGGGGAGATCCGCCACCGGGCGAAGCTGGTGAAGGAGTATGGGGAGGACGTGCCCCTGGTGCGTGGCAACGACTCACGCCTGGGGCAGGTGTTCCTCAACCTGCTGGTCAACGCCGCGCAGGCCATCCCGTCCGACGGGGATGCGGAGCACCATGAGATTCGGATCAGGACGCGCCTGGTGTCCCCCGGGAAGGTGTCGGTGGAGGTATCGGACACCGGAGCGGGCATCGCGCCGGAGTTGATGGGCCGCATCTTCGATCCCTTCTTCACCACGAAGCCACCGGGAGTGGGGACGGGGCTGGGCCTGTCCATCTGCCACAACCTCATCCACGCCATGGGTGGGGAGATGCATGTACAGAGCGACCTGGGGCGGGGCACCACCTTCCAGGTGTTGCTGCCTTCGGCCACCACGGCGATGGAGCAGGCCGGACCGGAGTCGAGGCCTGGCGTGAGCAGTGCCGGAGGGCCGAGGGGACGGGTGTTGGTCATCGACGACGAGCCAATGCTGTGCACGGCGGTGGAGCGGATTCTGAGGCCGCACCACGACGTGGTGTACACGACGCTGGCGGCCGAGGTGCTGCCGCGGCTGGAAGCGGGCGAGCACTTCGATCTCATCCTGTGTGATCTGATGATGCCGAAGATGAACGGGATGGACTTCCACGCGGCGTTGCAGCGGCTGAGGCCAGAGCTGACGGGACGGGTCATCTTCCTGACGGGCGGAGCGTTCACGGCGCAGGCGAAGACATTCCTGGAGCGGGTGCCCAACCGCCGGGTGGAGAAGCCTTTCAACGCGCGGGCCCTGCTGGCGGTGGCGCGCGAGGTGATCGCCACCGTCAGTTGAGACAAGGAACAGTCAGGGCAGTCGCCCGGGCGGCGAGCGCCTACTGGTTGGGCAGCGACCGCTCCTGGAGCTCGTCGCGAAGCAAATGAAGGAATACAGAATCCCAATGAACTTCATCCGCTGTGGTGGGAGATGAGCGACGGACGTGCTTGGGAGGGCAACATCAAGGCGCGCCTGTACGAGCGGGTCCGCGACCTCGGCTACGACTCGCTCACCGCCTTCGCCGAGGCGCGCCCAACCGCTTCGCTGCTGGCGCTAGCAGACGAGCTTGGCCCTGATGACATCGCGGCAGTGCAGGTGTTCAGCGGGTTGGTGGCCGAGGCGGAGCGAAGCCGCAAGGTCACGCGTTTGGTGCGCGGGCAACTCGTGCGCGAACTCGCTGAGGCACTCCCCAACGGCTGGCCGGCCGTGCTGGACGACGAAAACCGCCTCAAGGCTGCCATGGCGCTCGCGCATTGGAGTGCCTACACTCCAGAAACTCATGAGGAGCGCGTTGACAAGGTCGGTGATTTGCTCCTCGCCACGCCGCCTCCTCCTGGATGGCTCCCGCGCGGACCCAATGACGAGCTGCTGCTGACGCTCCTGCCCGACGAAGAAGCCTGAACTTCACTCCTGGAGAGGACCATGAGCGAGGGCCAGTCCTGGGAGGGTAACTGGAAGGTGCGCCTGTACGAGCGGGTTCGTGACCGCGGCTACGATTCGCTCACCGCCTTCGCCGAGACGCGCCCCACCGCTTCGCTGCTGGCGCTGGCCAAGGAGTTGGGTCCGGACGACATCGCGGGCGTACAGGTGTACAGCGGACTCCTGGCCGAAGCGGAGCGGCGCAAGCAGGTCACACGCCTTGTGCGCAGCCTGCTCGTGCGAGAACTCTGGGCGTATCTCCCAAAGGGCTGGCCAGCTGTGCGCGACGACGCCAACCGCTTCAAGGTCGCCAAGGCACTCGGATTGTGGAGTTCCTTGATCCCAACCACCCATGAGAAACGCGTCGAGCAGGCGAGGGCAGTGCTCCGCGCCACACCACCGCCGCCCGGTTGGCGCCCGCTCGGACCGGACGACGAGCTGCTGCTGACGCTCCTGCCCGACGAAGAGGCCTGAGCTTCTACGAGCGGTGTACCGCTGACCGTACTCAGACGCGCGAGTCGCCCTCGAGCGGTTCCTGCCCGGAGACGAGCAGCGCGGTGCGCTGGAGGCGCTCGGTGCTCAGCTGCGAGAGCGCCTCGCGCACCCCGGGCTGCACGAGGATGTGCTTCTCGAAGGACTCCCGGTCCAGCCGCAGCAGCGTGCAAGACGAGTCCGTGCGCACGGTGGCGGTCGCCGGCAGTCCCAGCATCATGGACAGCTCGCCGAACACGTCGCCCTCGCGCAGCATCGGGTACTGGCTGTCCTTCCCACCCGGGTGACGGTGCGTCACCCGGCACCGGCCCCGGAGGAGCAGATACAGGGCCTCGCCCCGCTGGCCCTGGTTGAGCAGCGTCCTGCCCGCCGGCTGCGTCTCCAACTGGAAGCCCTGGGCCGCGGCCTCGCGCTGCTTGGGCGTGAGGGTGGCGAAGAGCTTGTTGCCGCGCAGCACGTTGGCCAGCAGCCGCTCCTGGTGGAAGGAGCGCAGCACCCGCCCCACCGAGGCGTCCCGCTGGACGAGCCGCGCCACCATCGCCCGCGTCAGCTCCAGCACCACGGCCCGCTCGGCGGCCACCACGCTCGCCAGCCGCGGGCTCTTGGACAAGAGCGCCATCTCCCCGAAGAAGTCCCCCTCGCCCATGGAGGCCACCTTGCGCCGCTGGCCCCCTTCCAACTGCCGCACCACGTCCACCCGCCCTTCCACGATGGCGAACATGGACGTGCCCGGCTGCCCCTCCATGACGATGGATGCCCCCGCCTCGAAGGTCTTCAGCTCCAACCCCTCCAGCAGCGCCACGAAGGACTCCTGGCCCAGCTGCGAGAAGATGGGGATGCGCGGCAGCGCCGCCAGCGCCTCGGGCCGAGCCGCCCTGGAGGGCTCGGGCGCCACCGCCACCGGCACGGTTTGAATCACCCGCGCCGGCTGCTCCATGCGCCGCGCGTAGAGCTCCGCCAGCATCCGCTGCGTCTGGCCATGCCTCGGGTCGATCTGCAGGATGACCTTGCACAGCGCGATGGCCCTCAGCAGCCAGCCCTGCTTCGCCCACTCACCGGCCACCGACGCGTAGATCCCGATGGCCTCCTGCCTGCGGCCCAGCCGCTGCAGCAGTTCCGCCACCTTCTGGCGGCTGGCCAGGTCCTCCGGAGCCGCGCTCGTCACGAGCCGGTACCCGGCGAGCGCCTCCTCCAGCCTCCCACCCGCGAAGAGTTGAGCGGCCCTGTCCTTGTGCTCCCGAAGACTCTCGATCATGGCGTGACTCCCTGATGGGCTCCCGCGGCGCTTTCCCGGCCCGCGAACATCTCCCTTCTCTCACGGAGCCCCTGACCCGGAAGTGACGCAGCCGACACCCCGCGAGTGAGGTCCGTCACAACGTCATCGAGGGATCGCGCCACTCCAGCCGGTAGAGTGTCAGGGCCTTCTCCTTGCCCTTCACCTGGACGGGAGGCAGCTGCTGGACGGGCCAGTCCTTCGCGCTCCAGCGCTGGAAGGTCGTCTCGTTCATGCAGATCTCCCCGTCCTTGGCGGCGGAGCACACCCGGCTGGCCACGTTGGTGGCGTCTCCAATGGTGGCGTACTGCACGTACTGCTCGGAGCCGATGTTCCCGGCCGCCACCCGGCCCGTGTTGAGGCCCACGTGGATGTTCAGCTCGGGCCGGCCCTGGGCCCGCCAACGTGCGTTGAGCTCGGCCAGCGCCCGCTGCATCTCCACCGCGGCGCGCACCGCCCGGTCCGCGTCGTCCGGGTGGGAGAACGGCGCGCCCCACACCGCCATCAGCGCGTCACCGATGTACTTCTCCAACGTCCCCTCGTACCGGAAGACGATGTCCGCCATCACCGGGAAGTAGTCGTTGAGCAGATCCACCACCTGCCGGGGCTCCAGCGTGGAGGAGAGCGCGGTGAAGCCACTGATGTCCGAGAAGAGGACCGTCACCTCCGTCTCGATGGTCTCCAGCGGACCGCCCCTGGCCATCTGCAGCTTCTTGAGGGTGGCCGGAGGAAAGAAGCGCAGGTAGACGTTGCGCAGCACCGCCTCCTCCTCGATCCGCTTGGAGAGGAGCGAGTTGTCGAGCGCGATGGCCGCCTGGTTGGCGAAGGCGGTGAGGAACTCCAGGTCCTCCTCGCTGAAGCCGTTGGGCCGCGAGAGGTTGTCCACGTACAGCACGCCGAGCACCTCGTCCCGGGGCTTGAGCGGAGCACACATGGAGGCCTGGATGGACTGGAGCACCACCGAGGCGGCGTCATCCAGGCGGGGATCCAACCGGGCGTCGGAGAAGAGCGCCGCCACGCTGTGCGAGCGCACGTAGTCGACGATGCGCTGGCTGTAGAACGGACCGGAGGGAGCCTCGCCGGACGCGGTCCGGGCCACCCGGGGGACCAGGCGCCCAC
Organism: Archangium sp. Cb G35; assembly: GCF_001896145.1. Lineage (NCBI taxonomy): Bacteria > Pseudomonadati > Myxococcota > Myxococcia > Myxococcales > Archangiaceae > Archangium > Archangium sp. Cb G35. Next base: position 511,461 of record NZ_MPOI01000006.1, on the reverse strand, counting down.
TGGCGGCATCCACCAGCAGGATGGCCGCCCGGTCCACCTCCATGATCTGGAAGACGAGGTCCAGGATGCGCTCCAGCAGCGCGTCGATGGAGCCGGGCGAGGAGAGCAACTGGCTCACCTTGAGTAGCACCGCCAGCTTGTCGGTGGCGCGGTTCTCCCGGTTGGCGTGCCGCACCTTCAGGGCCGAGCCCTCACCGGGCTCCGAGTGCCGCTCCAGCAGCTCGTCCATGGAGCCGGGAGAGAAGCGCGTGTGGAGCGGCTGCACCTGCGTGGGCGACAGGTCCACCGGCAGCGGGACCGAGGAGGACACCAGCTTGAAGCGGACCTCGCCACACCGGAAGGCCTCGCCGCCCCGCAGCTCGTGGCGCTCGATGCGGGCCTCGTTGACGAACGTCCCGTTCTTGCTGTTCAGGTCGACAAGGAGGATCCGCTCGCCCTCGCGCTCTATCCGTGCATGCCGCCGGGACAGGCTCTTGTGGAGCACGCAGATGGTGCTCTCCTCCGTACGGCCGATCGTCACGGAGCCTTCGGGGAGCTCGAACACCTGCTCATCCAGCAGGCCCGGATTCATGATGAGCTGCATAGACACTCGACGTTATCACCCGTGTATTTCGATGGAGGCGGTCCGATCCGAACTGGACACCCGCTGCTCCCGGCGGGACATGACTTCATGGACCCCCAGCTCCGTGCCGCAGCCGGGGAGATTCCTCGTTCCCAACCCCTGGCACTCGAAGCCCGCCTCCACCCGGGGGAGGAGATGCGCGCCGATGAGGAGCTGATCCTTCCCGGCCAGCAGGGCCAGGCGGGCCGCGGTATTCACCGGCTCTCCGAGCACCGTGTAGTCCAGCCGGCCCAGGCCCGCGGCGCCGATGCTGCCGCAGAGCAGCTCGCCCGAGTCCAGGCCGATGCACAGGCCATGGGCATACGGAGAGGAGTCCCCGGAGCGGAAGGCCATGGTCCGCAGCTGCTGCCGGGCCGCCAGACAGGCCTCCAGGGCCCGGCCCAGGTGTCCCTGGCCCCGGAACACCGCCATCACCGAGTCCCCGACGAACTTGTCCACCACGCCGCCCCGCGAGAGCAGCTCCGGGACGATGACCTCGAAGTTGGCGTTCAACCGGCGCACGGCCGCCTCGGGCTGCTCCCGGTGCACCACCGGCGTGAAGTCCTCGAGGTCCAGGAAGGCCACCGTGGCCTCCACCCGCTCCCCCTCCACCATGTCCGGGCCGCGCATCAGCGGGGTCGCCCGCTCGAGGATGCCGCCATGCACGAACATCCGCAGCAGCTGGTTCTCCTCCGCCGAGCGCACCATCTGGCGGAACTCCTTCACGTGCCTCAGCGCCTTGGCGAGGGTGGCCTCCAAATCCTGGAAGTCGATGGGCTTGACGAGGAAGTCGAAGGCCCCGCGGTTCATGGCCACGCGGATGTTGCTCATGTCGCTGTAGGCGGAGACCATGATGACCTTGACGAGCGGATTCACCTCGCCCACCCGGGCCAGGAAGGTGAGCCCGTCCATCCTCGGCATGTTGATGTCGGACAGCACGACATCCGTATCCGGGTGCTGGCGCAGCTTCTCCAGCGCGTCCTCGCCATCGCTGGCGAAGATGAACTCGTAGACCTTGTCCCGGATGAACTTGCGGAAGCGCTGCCGCATCAGCAGCTCCACGTCCGGCTCGTCATCGATGACCAGGATCTTCGAGGCACGCGAGGGGCGGCTGGCCTCCACCAGCGAGGCGAAGGCCGCGGCCAGCTCCCGCGCGGACTGGAAGCGGAGCGTGGGGTCCGCGTCGAGGGCGCGCGAGAAGAAGGCATCCACCCCCTGGCCCAGCTCGGGCACCAGCGTGGACGGCGGCTCGGCGAACGTGAGGGCCTCGCCGCGGCCCAGCGCCCCGAGCGCATCCGCGGAGAAGGGGAACCGGCCGGTGAGGGACCGGTAGGCCACCACGCCCAGCGACCAGACATCCGTGCGGTGATCCACCCCGGCCTCGCCCCGCATCTGCTCGGGGCTCATGTAGCGCGGGGTGCCCATCACCCGGCCGGGCTGCTCGGAGAGGGCCGCGCCGCCGGCATTCAGCCGCGCCAGTCCGAAGTCGAGCACCTTCACCACCTCGGCGCTGTCGAGGCGGGCCAGGAAGAGATTGGCCGGTTTGAGATCCCTGTGGATGACGCCGCAGGCATGCGCGGAGGCCAGCGCCCGGGCGATCTGGTTGAGCAGCGAGCACACCACGACGGGCGCCAGCCGGCCCTGCCGCTCCAGGCATGTCTCGAGGTCCTCGCCCTCGAGCAACTCCATCACGATGTAGGGCGTGTCCCCGTCGACGCCGTAGTCGTGGATCTGCACCACATGCGGGTTGCGCAGCTGGGCAACCGCCTTGGCCTCCTGCTCGAACTGGTGGCGAGCGGAGGCGGAAGCGATGCGCTCGGGCGCCATCAATTTGAGGGCTACCCGCCGCTGCAGCTGGGAGTCGAGCGCCACCCAGATGGCACCCATGCCACCACCCGCGACCCTGCGCTCCAAGACATACCTGCCGCCGATCCTGCGTCCCGACATATCCTCGATCCACCTGGGGGACTGACCGGGATGGCCAATCCCGGCGGGAGCGACGGAGGACTCCGCCCTCCCCGTCCTTCACCTGGACGCATCATCGCACAAGGACCGGGGAAGCGTCGTGCGGCCTGTGGTGCACGCCTGCCATACCGGACCCGTTTCAAATGGCGTAAATCCCTTACGCGGATGAACGAGCCTGGACAGAGAGCGGGCAGGACGCCGCTCGGCCCTGGCCCGGCCGCACGGCTCCATGCAAGATGACTTCCTGGTGAACAGGTTCCACCAGGAAAGCAGCGAGCCATGTCCTATTCAGAGCTCCTCTCCCAGGTTCCCCTCTTCGCGTCGCTCGGGTCCGACGACCTGGAGCGCCTCTCCACCAGCCTGCAACCGCGGCGCTACGCCCGGGGGGAGATCATCTTCCACCAGGGAGACGTGGGGACGGACCTCTACATCATCCGCAAGGGCGAGGTGACCATCCGCCTCAGCTCGGCCGATGGCCGGGAGGTCTCCCTGGCCCTGCTCCAACGGGGAGATGCCTTTGGAGAGCTGGCGCTGCTGGATGAAGCGCCCCGCTCGACGGACGCGGTGGCGCGCGAGGAGACGGCGCTGCTGGCATTGAATCGCAAGGACTTCCAGAAATTCCTGGAAGAGCGCCCCCAGGTGGTGCCGGCCCTGCTGGCCGAGCTGAGCCGTCTGGTGCGGCGCGTCACGCAGACGGTCCACGACGCCAGCTTCCTGGATGCACGCGCCCGGCTGGCGCGCGTGCTGTTGGACCTGGCGCAAAGACAGGGAGAGTCCGGGGACGAGGGGGTGGCCATCACCCCCCGGCTCACCCAGACGGAGCTGGCCAACCTGGCCGGGCTCACCCGGGAGAGCACCAACCGGTGGCTGCGCTTCTATGCCCGCGAGGGACTGCTGTCCTACGAGGAAGGGCGCATCACCCTGTTGGAGCCCGACAACCTGCGGCTGAACGTGGAGTGAGTCAGCGCACGTAGACCTGGCGCAGCACGGAGATCATCGCGGCCACGTCCGCCGCGGCGGCCAGCTCGCGGATGGAGTGCATGGACATCATGGGGTTGCCCACGTCCACGGTGCGGATGCCCAGCTCGCCAGCGGAGATGGGGCCGATGGTGCTGCCGCACCCCAGGTCCGTGCGGGTGATGAAGTTCTGCGGCGTCACGCCCGCCTCGCGGCAGCAGAGGGCGAACCAGGCCCAGGTCTCTCCGTCGGTGGCGTAGGACTGGTTGACGTTGGACTTGATGACGGGGCCGCCACCCAGCACGGGCGCGTGTTTGGGCTCGTGCATGGACGCGTAGTTGGGGTGCAGCGCGTGCGCCATGTCCGCGGACACCAGGAAGGAGCGCTGGATGGCCCGGTGCAGCGAGTCCCCCCTCCCGTCCGAGTGCGCCAGGGTGATGCGCTCGAGCAGGTCCTTCAGGAAGGGAGAGGCGGCGCCCTGGGCACTGACGCTGCCGCACTCCTCGTGGTCGTACAGGACGACACCGCAGGTGGCCTCGCGGGGCCCGCTCATGGCGAGCAGCGCGGACAGGCCGGCGTGGCTGCTGGCCAGGTTGTCCAGGCGCGGCGCGTGGAGGAACTCGCCATAGGCGCCGGAGCGGGTGGCGGGCTGCAGATCATAGAGGCACAGATCGAAACCGAGGATGTCCGCCGGCTCCACCTGGGTGCCGCCGCGGGCCAGCTCCGCGGAGAGCATGGCCTTGAGGTCCACCGGGCCCGAGCGCTCCAGGGCGAGCACCGGCACCAGGTGCTCCTGGGCGTTGAGCTTGAGGCCGTCGGAGTTGACGGTGCGGTTGAGGTGGATGGCGAGGTTGGGGATGCGCAGCAGGGGGCGGCGGAAGTCCACCAGGTGGTGCGCGAGGCGGCCGTCCTTCGCGCTCACCACGCGGCCGGCGATCGACAGGTCGCGGTCCAGCCAGGTGCTGAAAAGGACGCCGCCGTACACCTCCACGCCCAGCTGGTGGAAGCCGGAGCGCTGCACGAGGGCATTGGGCTTGAGGCGCAGGTTGGGCGAGTCGGTATGGGCGCCCACCAGGCGGAAGCCGGCGCGGTCCACCGGCACGGTGCCGAGGTGGAAGGCGGCGATGCTGGTGTCGCCACGGGTGACGTACACCTTGTCCCCGGCCTTGAGGTCCCAGGGCTCGCGCTCGTCGAGGGCGCGGTACCCCTGGGCGGTCAGGCGGCGGATGCTCTCGCGCACCGCGTGGTAGGGCGTGGGCGAGGCGTCGATGAAGGCCAGCAGGTCATTGGCGGCGGCGTCGGTATCGGAGGGAGTCATCCCCTCCAGGCTAGCGCCGCCGCCGGGCCCCGCCACAGGAAAGGCGAGGCCCTGCCGGGTAGCGGTTAGTTGGAGCCCGCCGAGCCGGGCACGGTGGCCCGCTGGCTGCCCGCGGGTTCCGAGCCCTGGTACACGGCCGGGAGCGAGGCGGACACCGCGCCCACGTAGTAGAAGCCGTGGAAGCCATGGCGGTTCTTGCCGCCGAAGAGCTGCACGAAGTAGCGGTCACCATTGTCCTCGCCCTTGGTGCGCGTCACCCCGCAGTCCAGCTGCTCCTGCCGGGTCATGGCGCAGATCCACGCCGTGCCACTGTTGTAGGCGATGTCCAGGGAGTAGACGTTGGAGAGCTGATCCGCCAGGCGCAGGCCCATGGGGCGGTAGTTCGGATCCCCGGGCAGGCCCTTCACCTGGCGCGGGTGGATGTTGGCGCTCAACACCAGCAGCGCCCGCTTCCCGGACTTGCTGGCCGCGTCCCGCACCGTCGACGCCATGGCCTCCTCGCGCGCGTCCCCCCGCAGCGCCGGGTGATCGAAGGCGAAGACCTTCACGTCCAGCCCCTGGCTGCGCAACTTGCGCAGGGCCTCGATGAGGTAGACCACGCCCTCGCTGTTGCGGCCATCCGGATAGGGGCTGCGCCAGAAGGGGCTCTCCATCAGCTTCGCCCAGTCGTGCTCGGTGCCCGCGCTGGCCACGAAGTTCTCCAGCCGCTCCTGGTTCATGGCCGGAATCTCCAGGCCCACCGTCACGGGGATGCCCTGGGTGGCCACCTGGCAGGCGCTCTGCGCGAGGAAGTGCGGCACCTGCTGCGTGCCGTGCAGCTCGCCCATCAGCACCACGTTGCCGGCCCGCGCCAGCTTGCCCAGACCCAGGACGGGCACGCCGCACTCGATGTTGGCTTCCTTCGTCACCACCACGTCGGGGCTCTCGACGGACTTCTTGGCTTGCTGCTGGAGCGCCGGGGAGATGCTCTTGAACACCTTCCACTCCAGCACCATGTCGCGCGCGGTCTGCTGGGACTGGCCGAGGACGGCGTTGTCGCCATTGACGGTCTGCATCGCCATCTGCCGCGCCACATCGCTGCCCACGGCCATCGGGTTGGACTCGGAGCGCGAGTCGACGCCCCACACCAGATCGGCGCCCGGGGTCTGCAAGGCCTTGTTCGCGCTGCGCGACTCCCGGGTGATGATCAGCTTGCAGCGGTTGGAACCCTCGGGCTTCGCGATGACCATGTAGCGGTGCCAGTAGGCGGCGACCTGCGAGCTCATGAACTCCTCGCGCCACTCCGTCTCCAGCTGGGCCCCACCCTGAGCCTCACGGAAGACGAACCCCCGAGACGCGAAGTAGGTGCGGACCTGCGGCCACACCTCGTCGAGCGGATACTCGTAGATGGCGTCTTCCTCGGGGGCGAAATCCACGAAGCGCCCGGAACACCCCGCCAGCGCGGCCAGCAACAACAGACAACCGAAGGCCATCGTTCTCATTCAGTACTTCCTCCTGGGTTCTCTCTCACTTCGAATCGATGGCCCGCGCACTGCCCGAACGCACCGCGGGAGGCGAGGCCGAGACCGCGCCCACGTAGAAGACACCGTGGAAGCCGGCCTCGCTCGGCTGGTCGAAGAATGAAACGAAGTACCGGTCCCCGTTGTCCTGCCCCTTCGTGGACCGCTCCCCACACTCGAGCGTCTCCCCCACGGAGCAGATCCACGCGGTCCCACTGTCGAAGGCCACGTCCAGCGACACCAGCGAGGGCACGCTGCGGGCGAGCATGTAGCCCATGGGACGGTAGCCCAGGTCCCACGGCAGGCCGGGCCGGGTGCGCGGGTGGACGTTGCCGGTGGAAATGAGGAAGAAGCGCTCCGGGCCAGCCTCCACCTGGGACAGGACGGTCCGGGCCATGGCGGCCTCACGGACCTCGCCCTGCAGCTCCGGGTGATCGAAGACGAAAACCTCCACGTCCAGGCCCTGGGCGCGCAACCAGCGCAGCTGCTCCAGGAGCTGGGCCACCGCCTCGCTGCTGCGGCCGTCCGGGTAGGGGCTGCGCCAGAAGGGACTCTCCATCAGCAGGGCCCGGTCATGCTCGGTGCCCGCGCTGGCGATGAATCGCCGCACGCGCTCCTGGTTCTCCACCGGCATCTCCAGGCCCACCGTCACGGGAATACCTCGTGAGGCCGCCTGGCAGGTGCTCAGCGCCACGAAGCGGGGCACCTCGCGCGTGCCGTGCAGCTCGCCCAGCAGCATCACCTGGCCCTTCGCCACCTTCCCGGTCAGGCCGATGATGGCCATGCCACACTCGAGTGAGACGTCGTTGCCCGGCTCCTGCTTCGTCGCCGCCAGCGCGCGCCCCTCCTGGCCCTGCTTGCGCGCGTCCAGCCCCGGGGCGATGCGCTCCTTCATCACCCACTCCATGCCGAAATCCCGCGCGCCCCGCAGCAACTCGCCCGACGCCCCCACCGAGTCCGTGGACAGCACGACGCCCGCCACGGACTGCTGGGGCACGAAGCGCAGCCGGGGCTCGTCGCCGGGCGTGCGCACGTCGAACTCCTCCAGGCGGAGCGCTCCCCCCGGCAGGCCTTCATGGGAGGGGTCCGGAAGCCGACTCACCTCCCACTCCGGCTGCTTCACGTCGTAGACGGGGGCCCCTTCCGGGCTGCGGCTGGAGCGGATGATCCACACCCGGCTGCGCGCCGGACCCTCCCGCTTGCCAATCAGCGTGTAGCGGTGCCAGTAGCCCGCCACCGTCGAGCCGGGGAACTCCTCGCGCCACTCCGTCTGCAGCACGAAGTTGGCCGCGTCCTCCCGGTAGTGGAACCCGCCGTCCCGCACCCAGGCCTGCGCGGCGGGCCAGACCTCCTCCAAGGGGTGCTCGTAGACAGCCTCCTCCTGATGCTCCAAGCGGAGGATGCCCTGCCGCGAGGCGCACCCCATCAGCCCCCCCACCAGGAGAACCGAGATGAAGATGGCCGCTCGCATCCATAACCTCCCATCGGGCGTGAGGGCCCGCAGACGTCTAAACGATTGCGTCGCGCGGACATACTGCCTGGATTCGAGCGGATTTTCGCGGGACCTATCCTACCTGCCCCTACCCCGCCCCGATTCCTCCAGCAGCCGGCGGGCGTTGTAGACCTCGCGCAGCCCCTCGAGGAGGCCTTCGCTGTGGACGGACACGGTGCGATTGGAGGCCTCGTCGAAGCCGAAATCCCCGCCCATGGAGCACTCCTTCTCCAACCGGGCGATCTCCGCCCGCTGCGCGTCGCGGAAGGCCGCGCTCTCCTTGCCCTGGGTGGCCTTCGTCAACACGCTGGTGACGTCGGTGATCCTCAGCAGCTTGTTGATCTCCAATGTAAGATAAATAAACGAAAGCTCCACCGTCCTCGGTTTAGAGGGTGCTGAACCGAAGTGCGTACTCGGTCGCGATACGGGAACGTCATGCCTTCGAAGTGCCAGCCAGTACTACCGTCCTGGCGCCACACTTTCAGATTGAAAGTGCCGCTCTGGCCTTGGTGGGGGCCGCTGCTCACCCTGGCCCTGCTGACCAGCGGCTGTGCGTCGCTGACGCTATCGCCCGGACACCGGAGTCTGGGCTACACACCGCACGCGGCGGCCACGTCTACCTCCCTGGCCTCCGCTCCAGAGCCCGAGGTGCCGCAACGGCTGCACCGCCGCCAAGATCCCCGTGAGGCCATGACGGGGACGGGTCCTGGCAGCGAGGCGGGAACCGCTGAGGTGGCGCAGCCCCGTAACGCCACGAAGCCCGCGCGGCAGAACGCCCTGGCGGCCCACCTGGCGTTCGTCCGGGCCTTGGGCGACGTGTCCACCTCCACCCGCCGCATCTCCGGCGAGCTCTCCAGACTTCAGGCCAGCAGGCGCGGCATCGCGGGCCCCTACCCCGAGCTGTTCGTTCCATTCGTGGAATACGGCGTCCAGCAACTGCGATGGATGGACACCGACCTCGCCGCTGCCACCCGGCTGTCCATCACTGCCTCAGAGATGGAGGAGCCGGACATGCAGCTGGCCCTCTTGCGCCTCGGCGGCCCCCGGCTCCAGTCCGCCATGATGGGCTCCATCCTGCTCGCCGTCTGGCTCGACTTCCTTACCCTCGCCGACGTGGTGCTCGCGCAGTGCCCTTCCTACAGCGTGGAGCAGCTGTTCGTGCAGCTGGAGCGCTTACGCGCGATGCTCGGACCCGCCATGACGGCGCTCGCCTCCCAGGAGCCAGGACAGGCCGAGGCCGCAGCAGCCGACCTCCCCGCACTCATCGGCCATCTCACCGGCGAGTTCGCCGCGACCCGTGAGCGCGTGCTCAAATCGGGGCAGAACCTCCAGAAGATATTGCTGGTGAAGGAGCTCCTCGAATCATTGGCCATGGGCTCGGCGATGAAGATGGCCCTGCCCCGGATGTTGGGGCCAGCCACTTCCGCCACGCTTGGCGTGGGGCTCGTGATGGGCTCCAACGGCGTGATGATGGGGACGCGGCTGGTGGTGTCCGCCGAGTGGGTGGAGATGATGCGCCAGTTGGTGCGCGCGGGCGTCCTCTCCGTGCCCGCCGTCAGCGCCGCGGTGCGGATTCAGGCCGGCCACGTGATGATGGCCGAGGCGTACGGCGACCTGCCCAGGGGCGTGCGCGACGCGCTGGGCGACGGTCCCGAGGTGCGGGGCATGCGGGTGACAGGCAAAGCGGGCGCCGGCATGGCCGAGCCTCCGCAGCACCACGTCCTGCCGCGAGAGTTCCGCGAGTGGTTCGAGAAGCGCGGCTTCACCGGTGAAATGAGCATCGACCAGTTCTGCGTCAGAATGGAGCGGGCAAACCACGAGGCCATTCCTGGCGGTGGCAACTGGCGCCTTGGCCGCATGTGGGCCGGCGAATGGAACCAGATGATCATGCGCGTGTTGCGTGGAGCAGAGCTGGCGACCGGCCGGATGTTGACGCGAAACGAGATCCTGAACATCGTCGCGGCGAGCATGAAGGAGTACAAAGTCCCGATGAACTTCACTCCCTGGAGAGGGCGATGAAGGAAGATCGTTCCTGGCAAGGTAATTGGAAGGCGCGCCTGTATGAGCGGATCCGCGAGCGCGGGTACACTTCACTCACGGCCTTCGCGGAGGCGCGTCCCACCGCCCCCCTGGTTGCGTTGGCCGAGGAGCTTGGCGCGAACGATATCGCCGCAGTGCAGGTGCTGAGCGGATTGCTCGCTGAGGCGGAGCGGAGCAAGCAGGTCACGCGTTTCGAGCGCGATGTGCTTGTTCGCATGTTGTCCGAGAGTCTCCCTGACGGCTGGCCGGCTGTCCTGGACGATCAAGCCCGTTTCGCCGTTGGAAAGGCACTCGGCCGCTGGATTGGCTACACACCCGAAGCCCATCAGGAGCGCTCCGAGCGGGTCATCGCAGCGCTCTTCGCCGCATCGCCACCGCCCGGCTGGCGCCCACTTGGCCCTGACGACGAGCTGCTGCGCACGCTCCTGCCCGACGAGGAAGTCTGAACCTCCTTCCCTCGTCGAGCCGAAACCTCGGTCAAGCGGGGACGAAGCGCACGACGAGCACCGCCGGGAGCCTGCCGGTCCCGAACATGGGGGGCTCGGGAACACTCCGCCCGCTCGTGCGTTCCCGTCTCACCCAACGAGGGGGAGAACATGAAAATCATCGCGCGGTGGAGTGTGCTCGTCCTGCTGCTCATGGCCGCCACGCGGGCGGATGCGGCGGACACGGCCTTGTCCCAGGAGGCCGAGGCGAACATCACCCGGCTCGTCGAGGAGGAGCTCCGGGAGACCCGGGCCCCGGGCGCGGCGGTCGCCATCGTCCGGGATGGAGAGCTGGTCTACCTGCGCGCGTTCGGTGTGCGCGGCATCGAGGAGCGCACGCCCGTCACACCGGACACGCTCTTCCGCCTGGGCTCCACCACGAAGATGATGACGGCGCTCACGCTGCTCGATGCCGCCGCGAAGGGACGGGTGAACCTGGATGCACCGGTCCGCACCTACGTGAAGAACCTGCACCCGGCCCTGGGCGGGGTGACCCCGAGGCAACTGCTGACCCATACGGCTGGCCTGCGCGAGGCCTCGCCCTCGGTGCAGTCGAAGGACGACACGGCCCTCGGCGAGATGGTGCGCGGATGGAAGGGGGACTACCTGTTCGCGCCTCCGGGAGACGTCTTCTCGTACACCGGCCCGGGGTATTGGCTCGCGGGGCTGGTCCTGGAGCGCGTGTACGGCAAGCCTTATGCCGAGGTCATGCGCGAGCAGTTCTTCCAGCCGCTGGGCATGGAGCGCGGCACCTTCAGGCCCACCGAGGCCCTCACCTACGACTTTTCCCAGGGCCACGAGGCCGCCGGGGACGCGCTGAAGATCGTCCGGCCCATGGCCGAGAACACCGCCATGTACCCGGCGGGCTCGGCGTTCTCGTCCGCCCGCGAGCTGGCCCGTTTCGCGACCCTCCTGCTGAACGGGGGCCTCGACGGCGAGCGCCGGGTGCTCGCGGAGAAGACGGTGCGCGACTTCTTCACGGGACAGGTGCCCCTGCCAGGCACGGACGTGGCGCGTTACGGCTTCGGCCTGGTGACGATGCGCATGGGGGGAACGGTGCTCTTCGAACACGGCGGTGTGCGCCGGGGATATGGCTCTCACATCCGCTTCCTTCCGGAGCGCCGGGGCGCGGTCATCACCCTGACCAACGCGAATGGCGTCACCCTCCGCCGCTCCCTGGACCGCATCACCCAGACGGTGTTCGGCCTTCCGGACGAGCCGCCCCGGAACGAGCAGGCCGAGCCCCTCACCGCCGCCGGGGCGGAGCGCTACACCGGCACCTACGTGCACGCGGACCTCGCGAAGTTCACGGTGACGTGGGACGGCAAGCGGCTCGTCCTGAAGACGGACAAGGAGTACCCCCTCGAGCGCACGGGCCCGGACACCTTCCGGACGGAGGACCAGCAGGAGCTCGCGTTCGTCGTCAAGCCGGGCCAGCCGCGAGCGAAGTACCTCCACATGGATCTGCTGAGCGCGATCCGCTCCGGCAGATGAGCTCACACGGAGGGCTCGTGGATTCACCGGGCGGGCTGGACGATGATGGGGCACAGCCCCTCGGAGACTCCCGTTGTCCGCCCTGCCCTCCCTCTCCCCCGCGCCAACCCCCACCACCTCCGAGCCCACCCAGACGCCCGAGCAACTGAGCGGCGCCCGCCGGTCCCTGGTGCTCTTCGTCGTCCAGGGAATCCCCCTGCTCGGCTTCTGCGCGGGCGTGTGGCTCTTCCTGCGCGAGGGGATCAGCGGCTGGGACCTCGGCCTGCTGGTGGGGATGTACCTGCTCACCATGGTGGGCATCGAAGTGGGCTTCCACCGCTACTTCGCGCACCGCACCTTCGAGACGACACGCCCCCTGCGCGCCCTCTTCCTCATCCTCGGCTCGATGGCGGGACAGGGCTCGGCCCTGCTGTGGAGCGCCGTGCACCGCACGCACCACGCCCATACCGACCAGCCGGGAGATCCCCACTCGCCGTTGCTCCGCGGCTTCTTCTGGGCCCAGTTCCTCTGGTACCTCGAGATGCCCGCCATCGGCCGCTTCGGCCGCCTCCTGGACCGCTACCGCGCCTCACCCGCGGACATCCTGGCCTCGCGAGAGGATGACCAGGCCCACCGCATCGCGCGCACCCTCCCCGACCTGCTGCGCGACGAGCCACTCGTGCGCCTCAACCAGCGCTATGGCACCTGGATGCTGCTCGGCTTCGTGCTGCCCACCCTCGCGGGAGGCCTCGTCACCGGGACGTGGGCCGGTGCGCTGCGCGGGCTCGTCTGGGGAGGCCTCGTCCGCTACTACCTCGTCCAGCAAGTGACCTTCGCCATCAACTCGGTGGGCCACACGGTGGGAGTCCACTCGATGAACAGCCGTGACACCAGCCGCAACAACGTGGTGATGGCGCTGCTGACGCTCGGCTCCGGCTGGCACAACAACCACCACGCCTTTCCCGGCTCGGCCCGCGTCGACTTCCGGTGGTGGCAGGTGGACCTGGGCGGTCTGCTCCTCCGCCTGCTCGCACGGCTCGGGCTCGTCTGGGACCTGCGCGAGCCCTCTCCGGACGCCCTCCTGGCCGCCCGGATCGACCGCTGAACGACAGAAGCCTTCTACTCCGGGCCCACTGGCCGTCTGACACCCGGCGCCCCACCTTGCTCCTCCGCCACCGACGGAGGAGCAACGGATGGACTGGCGCTCCCTCACCCTCTCCTGTGCCGTCTCCGTCCTCCTGGCATGTGGTGGGCACGGGCCCGAGCCGTCCGCGCTCTCCTGGGAGACGGTGCCTCCCTCGGATCCGCGCATCCAATACACGGGGTGGGTGGACATCTCCGGGGACTCCGCCGTGTTCTCCTACCCGGGCGTCTCCATCAAGGTCCGCTTCTGGGGCGATGCCCTCGAGTTGTTGCTGAACGAGCAGGGCCCCGCGGACACGGCGAGGCCCAATTACTACCAGGTCACCCTCGACGGCGGGGCGCCGGTGAAGCTCGCGGTCCGCGCGAGCCAGACGGTGTATGAGATTGCCCGCGGTCTTCCCCTGGGCGAGCACACCGTCGAGCTCACCAAGCTGACGGAGAGCGATGTCGGCCGGAGCGAGCTGCGGGGCTTCCGGGTCCGCGGCCAGCTCCTGGAACCCCTGGCCCGGCCCGGCACGAGGCTCGAGTTCATCGGAGACTCCATCACCTGCGGCTACGGCAACGAGGTCTCCCTCCCGGAGTCCAGCAACCCGGGGACGGGGTTCCACTCCATCAACCAGAACGTCACGAAGGCCTACGGCTGGCTCACCGCGCGCAACCTGGGCGCCGAGGCGGTGGTGGTCTGCAACTCGGGCCGGGGCATCTACCGCAACAACACGGGCGATACGGTGAACACGGTGCCACGCATCTACGGCCGTGTCTTCCCCAACCAGGACGAGCCGCGCTGGGACTTCACGCGCGCGCCACCGGACATCGTGGTGCTCAACCTGGGGACGAATGACTTCCATCCGGGAAAGCCGGACGCCGCCCTCTTCCAGGCCTCCTACACGGACTTCGTCACCCGGCTCCGGGGTCAGTACCCCCGGGCGCGGATCATCTGCGCCGTGGGCCCCATGCTGAGCGACGGGTACCCGGCGGGACAGTTCCACTGGAGCACCCTCCAGGAACAGGTGTCCTCCGTGGTGAAGGGGTTCAACGACCGGGGCGACCCCCGCGTGCACTACCTCGCCTTCACTCCGCAGACCGCGCCCTATGGCGAGGACTGGCACCCGTCCGCCGCCACCCACCAGGACATGGCTACCCGGCTGACGGAGTTCATCCGCGCCCTGCGGTGACACGCCGCCCCTCCAATCCCTGACGGCATTGCGCGGGATTCGCGCCTCGAGCCATGCGTCCCCGGGAGGCGTTGTGAAGAATTACAGCCTCATGGATTGACATCCATTGCGACGCCTGTCTGCTCAGCGAGCAGGCATCGCCGCACTGTGTTGAGTACAAAATAAATTTGATGGATGCTCATTTCGCTCGGACGGCTGCCCCACCGCCGCAGTCGAGCAGGAGTTCCCGAGCCACGATCCATCCCACGCCTCTCCGGGCGCCGGGGCGATGAGCCTCGTCTGGCGCGACGGGAAGGCCGCGTCCCGAAGTCTGTCCTTTCTTCCTGCCGCTGTCTGTCTTCCATTCACCGAGAGAATCCATCCGTGAAGAAACTGCTCGTGTTGGCTGAAACCCTGCTCATCATCGCTGGCGTTGGTTGTGGCGCACCCGGCACCGGAGCTGAACCCGAGACCCTCACGACAGCGGACGGCGGACTGGCGGTGCAGAACTGCACGGCTCTCACGGCGGCGTCGGTGATTGCCTCCGGCAATGACGGCAACGTGCCGGGCAATACGATGGATGATCGGCTCGACACGCGCTGGAGCAACCTCGGCAAGGGTTCGTGGATCGACTACGACCTGGGCGCCGAGAAGGCCATCTCGGGAGCGGCCATCGCGTGGCACTCAGGAAACCTGCGCGCCAACAACTTCAGCCTGATGGTGTCCTCGGACGGGATGAACTACACGCAGGTCTACAGCGGCACGAGCAGCGGCACGACGGCGGAGGCGGAGACGTACACCTTCGCCACGCGTACCGCGCGCCGCCTGCGCATCTACGTCAATGGCAACACCTCGAACGACTGGGCCAGCATCGCCGAAGCCCGCGCGTGCGCGGCGCCCACCGCCTCCACCGTGGTGTGGCGCGGCGACTTCGAGACGGGAGACCACAGCCAGTGGACCCGAGCGCAGATGGTCAGCTCGGACCGGCTGCAGGTGGTGTCCTCGCCGGTGCGGCAGGGCAGCTATGCCCTCAAGGCGACCGTGCGCCAGGGCGATGATCCCATCAACTCCAGCGGCAACCGCAACGAGCTGGTGCGGATGACGCGCGAGCCGGTGGGCTCGGAGTACTACTACCGCTTCAACACGATGTTCGCCTCGGACTTCCCGAGCGTGAAGACGTGGCAGCTCTTCGCCCAGTGGCACCACGAGGGCAGCAGCGGTTCGCCGCCGGTGGAGTTCTACGTGTATGGCGAGGAGATGCGCCTGAACATCGGCGGGGACCCCGGCGTCATCGTGTGGAAGGCGCCGCTGGTGCGTGGGCAGTGGCAGGACTTCATCCTGCACGTGAAGTGGTCGCCCGACGCCACCGTGGGCTTCGTCGAGCTGTACCACAACGGCAAGCTCGTCCTGCCCAAGCGCAACATCGCCACCCAGTACGCCGGGATGCTGAACTACCTGAAGGTGGGCCTGTACCGCAGTGACACCGTCACGCAGACGGGCGTCGTCTACCACGACGGGTGGACCATGGCTCGCACCCTCGCGGACGTGCTCTGAGCCACCGGGCGTTGGACCCGCAGCTCGACGTAGAGGAGAGCCAGGTCCCCTATTCCAGTCGTACCTTCAGGCGCTCCTCAGCGGCACTGGGCCGCTTCAAGAGGGCAGCGAGCAGGCGCTCCTCGATGCCCTCCTTTTCCCAGACCGCCGCCCGCTCAAGTCCCACACAGTCCCGAGGCTCGGCATCCCGCTCATTGCCAGCGGTGTCGAAGATGGTGCAGCGGCGGAAATCTCCCAGGTCCTGCATGAACTGGACGACAGGCTGGGTCAAGTGCTCCTCGAGCACCCTCTCCCCAATGAAATCCCACGCATCGAGAGCCAGGTGGCGGACAGCAATCCTGAAGAGAATGGGTTTTGACGCAATCCTGTCCAGATCGGAATCCGGACTTGGGGTTCTATAATCGTAGAAGGCCGCATACGGCGATTCGAGCAGCCTGCCATAACCGATGGAGCCGTCAGCGAGGCGCATCCTGACGAATGCTCCTGGGGTGTGCTTCTTCCTGCCCATCTCTCAATCTCCGGTGTAGGGGTGGAGTTGACCCCATTGCTTCGTGGCTGCGTCATGGAACAGCCTGCCCAATGGATTGTCCTTCGCCACGCCGCGCTGGATGTTCTCGGTACGATACGGTTCTCGAGTATCGGACTGGGCACCTCCAAAGGAGTCCATCAACTGCTGCTCTCTTCCACGGATCCGCCAATAGGCAATATCACTGTATCTATCCGCGTATTCGACCGCTGTCCCGACATCGAACTTGTCAAGCAGTGCTTCCTGGAACGAGGGACCGATTGGTTCATCGTTCTCGTCAATGTGATGGTTCAAATCTCGCGCGTTGACAGCTGCCACGGCCTGAGGGCGAAGAGGTTTGCGTAGATCAACCACCATACTGGTGCGCCCTGAGTAGTAGAGGCCGGTTTTCACGTTGAACTTCGTGTAGGTCGCGTAGAGGCGACCCCGGTTCCCTCGGACCCTGCCCTTGTCGACTTCTACCACCGGTCCTGGAGCGGGAGGTGCATGGGCCTCGGAAGTCGGCTTGACCGCAAGCGGAGACCCAGCCATTCCCGGATGCTCTGTGGCCCTTGGCGCGTAGCAACCTTGGAACCATCCCTGAACGTCGCCGAAGTGAGTGCCGTAGAATGTGTCCGCGATGTCGAGCGGAGTCGGCCGCCCATCCAGTGCGGCCTTGACGGTCAAACAGACCAGGACAACGCTGCCCCCCACCGCCAGCACCGCGCCGCCACGCACGAGGGCACCTCCCGTCGCGGCGGGGCCTACATCCGCTGCGACTGCGGCCCCCCGTGGCACAAGCTGGAGTACGGCGCGTGGAATGCCATTGCCCAAGCCTTCGCCAACAACTCCCTGGAGCAGCGGTGACGGGGGCGGTGCGCTCGGCGCCACGGGCAGAGCTGACTTGAGCGTATCCTGGCAGTCGCCAGGACGAAGGCCTCGTGTCGTGCCGCCACACCCCACCAGATACATGAAAAGCAGCAAAGCGACCCAGCCAGGCATGCGGCATGCCTTGGGGCGGGCGCGCATGGGCGGCTTGGGAGAAGCCGCACCGGGGAGGTGTCTTCTGTCAGGGCGTCGGTGGGCGAGCCGGAGGAGACCGGACTCTTTCATGGTGGAAGTTCCTGGGGGACAGCATATGCGCTCCCGGCCCCGTGAATGAACCGGCGAGAACGTCCCACCCCGGGACAGAGCCCCTCCGCCAGATGGGGTTGGAGGGAAGACCTGGCTGAAGGCTACGGTGGCCCCGCCGAGTATGGGTATGTCCCTTCCGGTTGCTGGTCCTCGCACCTCCCTTGGAGCCTTCCCCATGAAGACACCCCTTCCCGTCCTCCTCCCAGCGCTGCTGCTCGCGTTCGCCCCAGCCGCGCTGGCCCAGCCCTCGTACAACGAGGTGCGCCAGAAATCGTCGCACAACTCCTACCAACGCGACGAGGCCCTGCTGGATCAACTCGTGTACCACCGCGTCCGCTCGCTCGAGCTCGACATCCACAATGGCAAGAGCGGCTGGTCCAAGGTGACGGGCAACTGGTTCGTCTACCATACGGACGTCGTCGACAACGGCACCACGTGCCACCGGCTCTCCGACTGCCTGGACGAGCTGCGCGCCTTCCACCTCGCCAATCCCAACCATGAGGTGGTGACGCTCTGGGTGGACCTCAAGGACAACTTCGAGTCCGGCCGCATGCCCCAGGACCTGGACAACCGCATCACCGCGCACCTGCCCGCGTCCTGGCTCTTCAAGCCCTCGGACGTGATGGCGGCATGCCCGGGCGCCACCAGCCTTCAAGCAGCGGTGACGGGAGCCTGTGGCTGGCCCTCCACCTCGGACCTCAAGGGCCGCTTCATCATCGCCCTCACCGGCGGAGACGTGTCCTCGTCCACCAGCAAGCTCAACACCTACGTGTCCAACGGCTCCACGGCCACCAGCCGCGTCGCCTTCATCGCGCCCAACCTCACCAGCACGCCGGCGATCGGCTCGAGGAGCTACGCGGTGTTCTTCAACCTGGAGAACGCCAACGCCTCCCTCGCCTCCAGCGTGTACCCGGCGGGTTTCATCAGCCGGGTGTGGGGCGTGAATGACTCGTCGTCGTGGAGCCGGGCGGTGTCGGTGAGCGCGAACCACATCGCCACGGACAAGGTGAGCTACCACCAGGACGGGTGGGCGGTGACTCACAATGGCCTCGGGTGGCCCTTCGGGTGCATCGGCTCCTGGCCGTGCGGCGGCTACTCGGAGGCCGTGGATGTCATCGGCGCCGAGGTGAACTCCGGAGACATCTGGGGAAGCAGCGACAGCTTCCTGTTCGCCTCCGAGTACAACGGCGCGGTGACGACGACCACCTGGACCGCGGCGGTGAACACGCCCAACAGCCACGTGGACGAGTGGGCCAAGGGGTGCCTCATGGCTCGCGAGAGCACCGCGGCCAATGCGCGCTACTTCGCGGTGTGCCGCCCGGCGGACAGCCAGAAGCCCCGCCTCCAGTACCGCACGAGCACGGGGGGCTCCACGTCCTCGGCCGAGGTGGACATCGTCGCGGCGGACACCGTGGACCAGGAGAGCGTCACCTTCCTGCGACTCACGGTGCAGTACGACGGGGCGCAGACGTGCGCGTGGGGGTACGGTTCGCAGAACGGCTCGACGTGGAAGCTGATCGGCAGCAGATGCTTCTCCGGCCTGCTGGGCCACCAGGGACTGGCGGCCAGCTCGCATGGCAGCGGCCCGGTGAAACTGCTCTTCGGCAACGTGAAGCGGGGCTCGACGCTCTACCGCCAGGCCTCCTTCCCCTCCAAGGTGGCCGTGGGCAGCGGCGTGAGCGGCTGGCGGCTCTTCGACGGGGTGTTCTGAGCACGATAGGATGCCCCCATGCGGAGGATGCCGGAACGGGTGAAGGACATGTGGCACCGGGCTCGCGAGCGCTGGTGGGTGCGGCAGGTGATGGACCTCGCACTGGTGGGGCTCGTCTTCGTGGCGGTGATGGCCTGGCAGACCCGCCGTCTCCCCACGGGCTCTCCCGCTCCGGACTTCACCCTGCGCACGCTCTCCGGCGGCCAGGTGCGCCTGGCCGAGCTCCAGGGCAAGCCCGTGGTGCTCGCCTTCTGGGCTCCCTGGTGCGGAGTCTGCAAGGCCGAGTCCTCCACCCTCTCCGCACTCCAGGGCATGGTGGGCAACTCCGCGCACGTGCTGTCCGTCGCGGTGGCCTACGAGGACGAGGAGGACGTGCGCCGCTTCGCCCGTGAGCACTCGGTGGACTACCCCGTGCTGCTGGGAAGCGAGGAGCTCCGGCGGGCCTACGGCGTCGAGCAGTTCCCCACCACCTTCTTCGTCAACCCCGAGGGCCAGCTCGAGCGGGCGGCCGTCGGCTACACCACCCGCCTCGGACTGCTCTGGCGGATGTGGCTGTAGCCGCGCCTGCTCCGCTCACGTCAGGCGATCCACCAGGTACCAGATCAGCGCCGTTCCCAGGCAGCAGGGGACGAGCATGCTGCCCGTGTCCGAGGAGAACACCAGCGAGCCTTCTCCCGTGGGCAGCAGCAGGGAGAGGACGCCCACCAGCCACGTGAGGACGAGGCCGAACACGCGCCGCACGGGCCGCTCGGGCGGGGGCAGGCGCTGGAGGAGTTCCTCCCGGAAGCCGTCGTCGGTGGGGCCGGTGGGCAGTTGCCGCTGGAGCAGCGTGTCGAGCCAGGCCTCGTCATCGCGGACGTTCATGGGACCTCCTCCAATTGCCGGCGCAGCTTCTCCTTCGCGCGCGCGACATGGGTCTTGAGCGTCCCCACGGGGCAGTCGAGGACGACCGCCGCCTCCTCGTGGGTCAACTCGTTGGCGTAGGTGAGCACGAGCGCGGCCCGCTCGCGGGGCTTGAGCAGGGCGAGCGCCTTCTCCAGATCGTGGCGCTCCAGGACCAGGTCCGGCAGGGCCAGCCCGGCGTTCCCGGCCTCCAGGAGCGGAGGCTCCGGCAGGGCATCACGGCTGCCCCGGTCCCTGCTGAAGAAGACATTGCAGGCGATGCGGTAGAGCCAGGAGGAGAACTTCGCCCCGCCCCGGTATCCGCGCAGCCCCCGGTAGGCGCGCAGGAAGGTCTCCTGCGCCAGATCATCCGCCTGCGCCAGGTCTCCCCCCGTCAGCCGGCGCAGCAGCCCACGCACCGCGGACTGGTGCCGCGCCACCAGCTCGCCAAAGGCGCGCCGGTCGTCACGCACGAGCACCCGGGTGATGAGCTCGGCGTCGGTGGGGGCTTCAGGGAGGGAGGCCATGGAGGGAGAGGACTAGTGCTGGGGCTCCGGCGCGAGCGCGGCCGCCACTGCACCCCGTCCCTGCTGCAAACGCCAGACAATCATGTGTCCCACGCCGATGAGCAGCAGCGTCACCCCCGCGCCCCAGGCCCCCTCCGAGTGCGGCAGGGCACCCAGGAAGATGGTCAGCCCCACCCCCGTGGTGGACAGGATGATGCCCCGGCGCAGATCCGAGGGCTTGCGGCGCGGAACCGGCGCGAGCATCCCCTGGGGAATCTCCGCCCCCTTCTCCACCATCAGCCGCACCGTCTCGTGGAGCTGGCGCGCCTTGCGATAGCTGGCCACCAGGAACGCCAGGAAGGCCGTGAGCATGCAGCCGAAGAAGGACATGCTGACGATGGCGGGGGTGGGATCGAAGTCGTTCTGCCCCCGCCGCGCCTCACGCATCTGGAGGAGCTCATAGAGCTGCTGGTTGGAGAGCCGCCCATCCGGGTCGAGCCGCTTCGCGTCCGCCTCGAGCTGCTGGATGTCGGACTCCAGCTGCTGCCGCTCGGCATCGAGCTCGCTCTGGCGGGCCTCCAGCTCCTTGCGCTGGGCCTCCAGCTCCGGAGGCAGCGCGGCCTTCACGGAGGGGGCCGCGGGAGGCGCGGGCGGGGAAGCAGGGGTCTCGGGCACGGGGGCGGACATGGCCCGCCCTCCCGCGAGGGTGGCCAGGAGGCACACCGTGAGCAACGAGGTCTTCATGAGGGAATCCTTCCGTCGGTTTGACGGACGCTAGGACTCCCGGACCCGATTTCTTGGATTCACCCCCATGTTTTTTTCCGGGTGCCGGCCTGTGGCATGGTGCGTCACCGATATGAGAACGCGCGACCGCCTGCTCCTGCTGATGCTGGGAACCGTCTGGCTCGGGCTTCCGGGCTGCTCCTCCACCCCCACGGACCCTCCCGAGGAGGGTCCTCGCTACGACGGAGGCCCGGTCTCGTGGCACCGGGACGTGCTGCCCATCGTCCAGGAGCGCTGCCAGGGCTGCCATACCCAGAACGGGGTCGCCCCCTTCGCGCTGGAGACGTACGGCGAGGCCTCCAGGATGCACGCGGTGCTGGCCGATTCGGTGCGGACGCGCCGGATGCCTCCCTGGATGCCCGCCGAGGGCCCCCACCGTTTCCGCGACTCGCGGCGGCTCACGCAGGGCGAGGTGGACATCCTCTCGGCCTGGTCCGAGCAGGGCGCACCCGAGGGCGACCCCCAGGACGCGCCCGCTCCCCGAGAGCCCGCGCCGCCCCTGGCCTGGACCGACCTGACGATCGGACCCGAGGAGCCCTACCTGCCCAAGGACACGGCCTCGGACGACTACCACTGCTTCCTGTTGGATCCCCACCTCACGCAGCGAAGGGATTTGATCGGCTTCGAGGTGATGCCGGGGGCGAAGCAGCAGGTGCACCACGTGCTCCTCTTCGCCGCGCCCCGCCAGGCGGCGCTCGACCGTGATGCACGCGAGGCGGAGCCGGGCTGGACGTGCTTCGGGGACTCGGGCATCGGGGGTGCTTCGCTGCTCGGCGCCTGGGCTCCGGGCTCGCCGCCCACGCGCTACCCGGAAGGCACGGGCGTGCGCGTGGCCGCGGACGCGGTCTTCGTCATGCAGGTCCACTACAACATCTCCCAGCGGCAGGCCGGCACCGTCACCGCGATGCATGGCGAGGCCACACCGGACCTCACGCGCATGGCGTTGCAGTTCGCGCGCGAGCCCGTGTCCAAGCTCGCCTCGCTCTACCCGCTGGTGGATGCGGAGTTCTCCATTCCCCCGGGAGCCACCGGGTACACCCACCACACCGAGCAGTACGTGCCCGCGGGCACCCTCTGGGGCGTGCTGCCGCACATGCACACCAAGGGCAGGCGCATCCAGGTGGAGCAGAGCGGCGAGCACCTCGTCGAGATTCCCGCGTGGGACTTCCACTGGCAGCAGATGTACTTCTACAAGCAGCCGGTGCGTGTGCCGCTCTTCGGCCAGATGAAGCTCACCTGCGCCTGGGACAACCCCACGTCCCGCACCGTGACCTGGGGCGAAGGCACCGATGACGAGATGTGTCTGGCCTACCTGTACATGACGGAGTGACGCGCTCGCGCGAGCACGGCGAGGGACACCGATGAGGCGGCAAGGAACAAGAAGGGGAGCAATGGGGCGGGCGGCGCTCGTGGGCGCACTGCTCTGCACCGGCCTGCCGGAAGCCCGGGCCGAGGAGCCGGACGCGGGAACTCCAGCGGCGAACACCGCCCAGCGGCGCGGCATCCTCACGCTGCGGGCTTCCTGGCGGACGGGCGTTCCGGACTACATGGGCGGCTCGCTGACGGTGAACGCCATTCCGCTGGTGGACGTGGAGCTGGGCGTCACGCTCGTCAATCCCCTCATCAGCTCCCTGTATCTCCGGGCGGGCCCCCGTTGGAGCCTGTACGAGGGCCGGAACGACGCGGGACGGGGACTGTCGCTGAGGATGTCGGCGCTCGCGGGTGCTCGCGGCACCACCACCTACGTGGTGAGCCAGGGAGGCCATGGCGGGCAGTGGGGGCTCAACGCCGTGGCGACGCTCGAGGGCACGTACTGGATGGCACGCTACTTCGGTGTCAGCGCGCAGTTCGTCGCCGGAGGCACCACCTACTTTCCCCTGCGGAGGCCCGTGCAGGTGTTTCTGGGCCCGCTGACGCCCGATGCCCGCTTCTCCCTGGGCCTGTCCTTCTGAGGTGAGCATGTCCACGGAAGGCGGAGCCGGTCTCCCCAGCACGAAGACACGAGTCCTCTCCTGGTGTGTGCTCGCCGTGGCGAAGACGGTGGGGGTGGCCGCCAGGGGCCTCGCTCCCGTGCTCCAGCCCATCCTCCGCCGGATTCCCCCCGACCCGGCTATCGAGCGGACCTGGAAGAACGCGGAGCACCTCATCGCGGCCTGCCGCGCCTTCCAGGCGAAGCACGGCCAGCTCCCGGATTCACTGGAGCAGCTCGTCCCCGGGTTCCTCCCGGCGCTGCCCCCGGCCCGGTATGAGCTGCCCGTCTTCGGCTGGGATTACTCCGTGAGCGCCGACTCGAAGCTGCACGTGCTGAGCTGGACGTTCCGGGCCCCCTTCGGGCGTCACGTCTACGTCTTCGAGGAAGACCGGTGGCACGTCGTGGATTGAGCGTCAGCTCTTCCTACATGAAGATCCCCGGTGCCGTCTCCAGGGCCGCGCGCAGTTCCTCGACGGTCGTGTCCATCTTCTCGGCCATGGTGGGCGCGTGCCACGTTTCCGCGACTGTGCCCTCGGGATTCTTCGCAAGTCCTTCAAAGAGGATCCCGACCTGGCCGGGCCACTCACGGCGGCACAGCTCTGCCGCGTGCCCGCGAGGGTCCATGATGGTGAAACACGGCCAGCGCGGAAGGCGAATCGTGGTCATGTCGCAGTTGAAGAAGCGGCAGCCATTGAGACGGGCCTCCGAGAAGTCGCAGTCCTCAATGCCTCCGAGCATCCGCCGCTCGTCCCCGTCCGCGCGGAAACCGAAGTCGTTTCCGCCGAAGCGGCCCTTGAACCTGCACCCCTTCAACTTCATAGACGCCCAGGGCAGCGTTTTCAGCTCGCCCTTTGCGTGAATGGTACAGTCGATCAGGTTCCCCGACACCAGATGAAGCCACCGCGCCGAAATGCTGAAAATCAGCGTACAGCCCCGAAGCGTGACGTTCGGCCCGAGCCAGTAAATGGCCGTCTTGTCCGTCAACTCCAGCCGCTCGCCCTCGATCTCTCGATTCTCGTAGTGGATGTTAGGAGTCACGCGGCCCTCAGAAGAAGATCATGCGGAAGAAGGTGCTCGCCATCCTTCGCCCGTGCAGGGCGAAGTTTGACTCCGTACCAGAGAGGATCTCGTAGTGGTAGCTCTGGCCCCCTGGTCCGGTGACGTCCACGCCCCTCTGGTTCCAGGATAGGTGCGGGAAACGGTTCGCCACCTGTCTCTCCACCCATCGCCCCCTCGCCTGTCGCTCGAGAAGATTCGCGCGGTACTCCTTACCCGCCTTTCGCATCTTTTCGATGGCGACCCCCTCCTCCCGTGTGAGTTCGGCCTGGGACCACCTGGCCGCCTCCTCCCGCACGGCCGCCTGCAGTTCGTCGCCGAGGCGGTCCTCCGCCGGAATGTCCCTGTAGCTCTTGCCTCGCGGGAGGTGCCACCGCTCGCCGTTGCTGAAGATGACCTGCTTGTTGCCACCGCGGTGCTGGATGGCCACCGTGCCCGAGTGCCCTCCACCAGCTCCCGAGCTGCCGCACCTCGCCAGGACGTTGATGGCGACAGGCGCCTGAGGGGACGTGAGGACAACGAGGGCGCGGCTTTGCTCCACCACCACCTCCACCGCGGCGGCCTCCTCCATCGCCACCGCCACCGAGCCCTCCATGCCCTGGGCGGCCCACTGCGCCTGCACCTGGTTGAACCTGGGCAGTGAGCGCAGGTGCGTTGCTACCTCGCCGAGCGTCCGCCCGGTGAGGGTGGCCACCGCGAGAATGAGGGCCCGGGCCGCATCCGTCCCGATGCGCTTACCGAAGGCCTCGCCGGCGTCGCGCAGCTCCTCGAACGTGGTGGCCTCATGGGCCCGGTGCGCCATGCTGGCCCACCCGTCCATGAGGCCCCACATGGCGTCCACGCCCAGCCAAGCCAGCAGCATCACCGAGAGCGCGGCCGCAACCGCTTTCGTGCTCAGCTCCGGTAGCAGCCAGAGCGCCAGGTACAGGCCCGCGGCCCACACCAGGGAGGAGAGCAGCGCCTGCGGGCTGAGCTCGCGCCCGAGGGCCGCTCGCGTCTCGTCGAGCACTCCGCCGAAGGCGAGGGCAAGCGCCAGCGTGCGCCTGTCGTCGGTACGCAGGTAGGGCCCGTCCGTGAAGAGGCCCAGGCAGTCACCTCCGCCGCGTGGCTGACACCACCGGAGGTACTTCTCCTTGAGCGCCGCCTCGGCCTCGGGGACGAGCGAGCCCTTGTCGGTAAGGGGCACCAGCGTGAGGACCTTGTCCCGGTACACCTCGGCGAGCAGCTCCTCCTCGGGCATCGCCTGGAGCAGGCCCTGGGCGACCTCCTGGGGCGTCCCCCGCACCTGATGGTGCTGGAGGAGTTGCGCCACCGCGCGCTGGTATTCCTCCCGCGTGACGGCCACCACCCGCGTCCTGCCGTGCGCCTCCACCTCGGCCGCATACACAACAAGCACCGGATGCAGCTCCCTCGGCGCCGCTCGCGCCTCGCGCTCAGCGGCCTCGTTTCCTGCCCGGCCGTCCCCGGCCCCCCTACTTGCCGCCGGGCCCTGCGTCACGCACGCCACGTGCAGACACAGAACAATGAGCCAGAGGGCGCCTCCCGGCGCCCAGGGTGGCGGGCCTCGCCGCCGAGCCTCGAACTGCGTACCGCCGCCCTCCCCCGCCCCAGGACTCCGGAGATCCTTCTTCATGGCGCTGCCCTTTCCCCCAGGAGAAACAGCACTGGAGGATAGGATGCGGGACGGCCAACCATACAGGGGAGGGTGGGCCCGCACAGGCCCGGAGTCTCAGCAACCTCGTCCGTGCGTCACCAACCCCTCCCCCACATCGACACCATGGGCTGTGGTCTTCCGCAAATCGCCGCGTGTACACGCGGCCGAGAGGAAGGAGCGGCCAGCGCGAGTGCACTGGGCAGGGCTGCTACGAAGGACCTTCGTGTTGGATGTGTTCGCCTGCGTGAGATGTGGAGCACGTCCAGCGCGACCCTGGAGGCGCTGCCAGGCTGATAGGCTCCGGCGGATGCCTCGGTACGCCACCATCGACGTCGGGACCAACGCGGTCCTCCTGCTCGTCGCCGACCGACAGCCCGATGGCCGCTTCCAAGCCGTCCGCGAGCGTGCGGAAATCACCCGCCTGGGCCGGGGCGTGGACAAGAGCCGCCGCCTCTCGCCCGAGGGCATGGAGGACACCCTCCAGGTGCTCTCCGCTTTCGCCTCCGAGGCCCGGAGCCTGGGCGCGGAGGCCATCGCCGTGTCCGCCACCAGCGCCGCGCGCGACGCGGAGAACGGTGCCGAGTTCCTCTCCGCCGCCAGCCAGCGTGCCGGTGTCGCCGTGGACATCATCTCCGGCGAATTGGAGGCACAGCTGTGCTTCACCTCGGCCTGGGCGGACTTCGGGCGTGGCGCCTCGGGGCCGCTCGTGGTGATGGATACCGGCGGCGGCTCCACGGAGTTCATCTACGGCGACACCCAGGGCCGCGTGTCCTTCTGCCACAGCTTCGATGTGGGCTCGGTGCGCATGAGCGAGCGCTACGTGACGTCGGATCCGCTGACCGCCGGGGACCGGGCCCGCGTGGAGGCCCACCTGCGCGAGACGTTCTCCGCCCTGCCCCCCTGCCCTCCGGGCGCCCGGCTCGTGGGCATGTCCGGCACGGTGACGACGCTCTTCGCCGTGCAGCACGCCATCGACCCGTACGACTCCGAGCGTGTGCACGGCGGCACCCTCCTGCGCGTCCAATTGGAGGCGCTGGCGGACAAACTATGCGGGTTGCCGCTCGCCGAGCGCCAGAAACTGCCCGGCATCCTGCCCAAGCGCGAAGACGTGATTCCCGCCGGCTGCCTCATCCTGCTCGAGGGCCTTCGGGCACTCGGGCTCGACCGTTGCCTCGTGAGCGACCGGGGCCTGTGTTGGGGCCTGCTCGCGCACCGCTTCGCAGGCCCCCACTCCTGAGCCCCCCGCTTCGGAGAGGGCCTCGACCAGAACGTTACTTGGAGTCTACCGCCTGGACTCCGTCCTTGGACTCCTGGCGGCACCTCTCCAGGAGCTTCTTCTTTTCGACGGCGTTGGCCGTCTTCCACTCGGGCAGTTGCGAGGCGACGCAGGCGGGCTGCGCGGGCTCGGTGGTCTGCGGCCCGGCCGTGACTACCGGCGAGCCGGGCCCGCTGGAGGCCGCCAGTTCCAACTCCAGCATCATGCCACGGATGGTCTCCGCCTCCTCGCGGCCCGTCACCTGCTCCCGGCCATGCCAGGCGACCCCGGCGTAGACATCCTCCACGCAATCCGGCACCCAGGCCGGGTACTCATCGCTGCACACCTCGTTGCCATTCAGGGTGGGCTTGCCAAACAGCTGCGCCTTCGTGGTGTCTCCCTCGGGCGTCAGCAGGACGTAGAACGTGGACCCCACCGTGTCCGTGGAGCCAGACACGAAGCGGTTGGTGCCCGTCACGGTCGTCAACGCCGTGCGCTGGCCCTTGAAGACGTAGAGCGTGGCGCCGTTCTTGCGCTTCTGGCGATCCGTCACCTGGAAGCCGCGCTTCGAGAACAGCTCCGAGAAACGGCGTGCCGCATCGTCCGTCGTCCCCGTGAGGACGAGGCGGGACTGCTTCTCCGGGAGCTGCGTCTCGCTACTCGGGCGCACCACATCGAAGCAACCCGTGCTCAACACCATCAGGCCCATCAGGCCCATCAGGCCCAACTCGTGGTTTTTCATGTGCGCGCATCGTAGCCGCCATCAGAGCGCGCATGCCAATCGAGGCAAGGCCAGGTGGGCGTCAGCCCTTCCGGCGCCCCTGGAGAATTTCCAGGAACGAGCGGGTACGCAGTTCCTCCAGAGTGAGCCCGGCCGCACGCGCCTCGTCCTCGGTGAGGGCGCCACAGGCGATGCCGCGCAGGAAGAAGTTGATCAACCCCTGCCCCGTGGCCGCGTCGTCGAAGACATCTCCCAGCCGCGTGGCCTGGGCGGCCTTGTCCATGAAGGCCTTCAGCCGGCGCGAGGCCTCGTCCAGTCCCTCCAGGAAGAAGGCGTACACGGCGGCGTAGCGCACGGGCACCTGCGCCGGGTGCAGATCCCACCCCTGGTAGAAGCCATCCGTCAGCGACCGGCGCACGTTGTCCGCGTGGAGCCGCCACGCGCGGTGCACGGCGGCGCGGTTCTCCACCTGCTGCTCCGGGGTGAGCGTCCCCCCCTTGGGCGCCTTGTGCGGCCCCACGGGCATGGTGGTGGTGGCACCGTCGGAGAGATGGATGCCCGTGCCCGCCAGCGACACCTGCATCACGTGCCGGGCGAAGTCGCAGGAGGGATGGAACAGGTGCTGGTGCGCCGCGGTGATGCCGCACGCGGCGGTGTAGTCGTACGCGCCGAAGTGCACGCCGGTGCAGCGTCCCCGGGCGGCTCCCACCAGCAGCGGCAGCTCCACCCGTCCCTCCCGATCGAAGAGGGCTTGCGGCGTCTCCACCATCAGCTCCACCTTCACCACGCCCCGCGGCAGGCCCAGGCCCTCCTCCAGGCCGATCAACACGGAGTCGAGCGCGGCCACCTGCTCGCGGATGGAAACCTTGGGCAGGGTGACCACGAACCCGGGCGGCAGGCGCCCTCCCGTCTTCTCCACCAGCGCGGAGAGGAACAGGTCCAGGGTGCGCACGGAGCGGCCGAAGAGCTCGTCACTGAAGGACTTGATGCGGATACCAATGAAAGGCGGCAGCGAGCCCCGCTCCAGGCCCCGCGCCATCTCCTCCGCCGCGGCCACCGCGTGCCCATCCTCCTCCGCGTCCGGCCGGTGGCCATAGCCATCCTCGAAGTCGATGCGGTAGTCCTCCACCGCCTCGCGCCGCAGCTTGGCCACCACGCGCGCGTGGACCTTCTCCGCCAGCCCCCCCTCCTCCGTCAGCCCCAGCACGCCGGCCAGGGTACGCGCATCCGGCGCATGCTCCTCCCACGAGCGCGACGCCACCTCCGCCAGCTTCGAGGCCGTTTCCGCCTTGAAGAGGTGCGCCCCCCCATAGACGGAGTGGACGGGCTGCCGCCGGGAGGACTCCCCGGGGTAGCGGTGGTTGAAGGCCTTGTTCGCCGCCTGGAGGGCGGCACGGGTGTCCGAGAGGCTCTGGGCGGTCAGGGTCGTCTTCATGGGGCGGCCGGAGACTCGCCCTGGCGGGCCCGGGACGCAACTTCACGCGGAGTTCGTGGATAATGCCTCCATGGATCCGATCGGCCGCCGCCCCGTTGCCCTCCACACGCCCCCCCAGCCCGCCAAGGCCGAGCCCCGCCCCGCCGCGAACACCGTCCAGACGCCGAGCAACCCCCAGACGGTGGGCCACACCCAGAAGAGTGGTTTCGAAGCACCCGGCGTGAAGGCCGCCCAGGCCCCCGTGGGCACCTGGCGCGCCCCGGCGGACTCGGAGCTGGGCAAGGTCATCAACGGGATGCTCGAGCGGCTCAAGCAGTGCGACATCAAGATCAAGGGGGATACCCCCGAGAGCCTCTTCCGCCGGGCCATCCTCGACAACAAGCACGTGAGCAACGAGCAGCTCCTGGCCATCTCCAAGGTGTCGCTGGAGCAGCTCGACTCCGGCCCGGAGACGCGCCAGAAGGTGCTGGCCAAGGTTCCCAACGCCCGCGAGCTGCCCGTCCACAAGTTCACCGTGGCCATGCTGTCGGCCGCCACGGGCATCGACGCCCAGAAGCTCTCCGAGGCCTGCCCGGACCTGGGGCTGACCGGGGCGCCGGGCACCCCCCTGCTCTACGCCGCCAAGACGGAGCGCATGCAGCGCTCCACCGCCCTGCACGACTTCACCGACTACCTCCGGGGCGCCGGCATCAAGGGCCTCAACAAGGCCGTCTGGGGTGTGGAGAACCGTGTGCTGTCGGCCGCCGTCAGCGCACTGGGCGGAGGCCGGTACTAACGGGTAACGTGCCCGGCCCATGGACGAACCCAACGGCCGGCTCATCCAGACCCTCATCGAGGCGCGCAGGCACCACTGCTTCCCGCCCGACGTGCGCGCCGCCGCGCCCGAGCTCATCGAGAAGGTCCTGGCTCTGCTCTTCCCCCACTTCGCCGAGCGGATGGACTGTAGCTCCGTCGGCATCCGCTCCGAGGTGGCCGTGGTCGAGGCCATCCTCACGCGCGCCCTGGACACGCTCGCCCCACGCTACCCGGGCCTGTCTCCGGACATGCCCCGGCGCTTCATGGAGCAGCTCCCGGAAATCTACGCCTGGCTGCGCCAGGACGCCGAGGCCATCAACGAGGCCGACCCCGCCGCCCGCAACGTGGACGAGGTCATCCTCACCTACCCCGGCTTCTACGCCATCGCCATCTACCGCATCGCCCACGCCCTGCACCGGCTCGGCTTCCCGCTGCTGCCCCGCCTCCTCACCGAGCTGGCCCACCAGCGCACCGGTGTGGACATCCACCCGGGCGCCACCATCGGCCGCCGCTTCGTCATCGACCACGGCACCGGCGTGGTCATCGGCGAGACGACCCTCATCGGCACCGGGGTGAAGATCTACCAGGGCGTCACCCTGGGCGCCCTCCAGGTGCAGAAGGAGCTCGCCGACAAGAAGCGCCACCCCACCATCGAGGACGAGGTGGTGGTGTACGCCAACGCCACCATCCTCGGCGGCGGCACCGTGGTGGGCCGCGGCAGCATCATCGCCGGCAACGCCTTCATCACCCACAGCATCCCCCCCGAGTCCATGGTCACCCGCCGCAGCGAGGTGCGCCACCGGGAGCCCAATGCCGAGTTCGACGAGCTTGAATATCACATCTGATGTAGCGGATATTCGTCTTCTGTAACGGACACCTTTCCCACGAGGGCATCCCCATGAAGGTGAACAACATCCTGGAGACGATCGGCAACACGCCGCACGTCCGCATCAACCGGCTCTTCGCCTCGCGCGTCGAGGTGTACATGAAGCTCGAGCGGGCCAACCCGGGCGGCAGCATCAAGGACCGCATCGGCCTGGCGATGATCGAGGACGCGGAGAAGAAGGGCCTGCTGAAGAAGGACAGCGTCATCATCGAGCCGACCTCGGGCAACACGGGAATTGGCCTGGCGATGGTGGCGGCGGTGAAGGGCTACAAGCTCATCCTGGTGATGCCGGAGTCCATGAGCATCGAGCGCCGCCGGCTGATGGCGGCATACGGGGCCTCGTTCGATCTGACGCCGCGGGCGCAGGGCATGAAGGGCGCCATCGCCCGGGCGCAGGAGTTGGTGTCTCAGACGCCCAACGCGTGGATGCCGCAGCAGTTCGAGAACGAGGCGAACATCGAGGTCCACAAGCGCACCACGGCGCAGGAGATCCTCAAGGACTTCCCCGAGGGCCTGGACTACATCATCACGGGCGTGGGCACGGGCGGTCACATCACCGCGTGCGCCGAGGTGCTGAAGGAGAAGTGGCCGAAGCTGAAGGTGCTGGCGGTGGAGCCGACCAAGTCGCCGGTGATCAGCGGCGGGCAGCCGGGGCCACACCCCATCCAGGGAATCGGGGCGGGCTTCATCCCGAAGAACCTGCACAAGGAGGCGCTGGACGGCACCATCCAGGTGACCGAGGAGGAGGCGTTCGAATTCACGAAGCGGTCCGCGCGCGAGGAGGGCATCTTCGTGGGCATCTCCTCGGGCGCGGCGCTGGCGGCGGTGAACAAGAAGCTGGCGGAGATTCCCGACAACAGCCGGGTGCTGTGCTTCTGCTACGACACGGGTGAGCGCTACCTGTCGATCGACAACCTCTTCCCGGCGCAGTAACCGCGGACGCCCCCCACCCCCACTCCTCCCTCTCCCCCTGGGAGAGGGCCGGGGTGAGGGTGTCGAGGACCCCGGGTTGACGGCTACGGCGTGGTCGTCAGGTTGGGCAGGGCAATCCAACCAAAGTGCCCGGAGTCCACGTAGCCGTAAACGAAGTCGAGCGTGGCCGAGACCCTCACGGCCGTGCCACTGCTGCAGTTGTAGAGAGGCATCGAGACGGAGTGCTGGATCTGCGCGCGCTTGAAGTTGAGCCGCGTGGTGTTCGGATAGACGGCCTTCGTCGGAGAGCCCTTCCCCGGCAGGTTGGTGATCAGATTGATGCGGCCATTGCGCCCCAGGTAGTGGACGGCCATGTTGCCGGCGGGGCAGTTGTCCGTCACGTGCAGCCCCTCATAGGGCGCGTTGTTCGAGGGGATGATGTACCAGTTGCTGTACGTCCCGCCCGGATCCGGCGCCGGGCGGTAGTTGGCGCCAATCCAATTCAGGATGTTGGTGGAGCCCGCGTCCAACAGGTCGGGACGGACCCAGCCGCTGATGGCCCCGTTGCTGGTCGGCACCGAGAAGCCCATGACCATGTAGTTGGAGTAGACGGAGGAGAGGGTCCGGCGCGTCCCCAGGTTGATGCGCAGCTTCGTCCCGGTGGTCACGTTGCCGAGCACGGCTCCGTGGTTGTCGTAGACGGACAGGGGCGCCGTGGCCGTGAACCAGTACGTCTTCGTATTCCGATTGCACAGGCGCGGCCGGGGATCACACTTCATTCCCCCGAGCTCACAGTTGTTGGGGCTGTTGATCGAATCCGCACTGGGGCTGCCGGTGCCGCATGCGGCCGAATCCGCGACGGTACACGGATTGGCGCTCCAGTCCGCCGTACATTCGCCGTCCAGCTCCTGCTCGGCCACCGAGAGCTCGCCCTCCTCCACGGGCGGCGTCACCGCGGTGCCACAGGCGGTGAGCACGGAAACCAGGAGACCCCATCCCCAACGATGCGAGGAATTCATCAAGCTTCGAGCAATGGATGACATGGTATCGAGTCCTTTCTTCTCGGTTTTTAATCATGTAATAACGGTTTTCCGTTCGCAACCGGTATAAAAGGAAATCATGCGGCCCCTCCTGCTGACCGTCCTGCTCCCGTCCCTCGCCACCGCCAGCGGCTTCCAGCGCCTGCACGCCGAACAGGCCTCGGCCACCAGCTTCCTCAAGAGCAACTGGAACAAGTACGAGGAGAACTACCACCCCAGCTACGTGCTCGATGACGATCCGAAGACGGCCTGGGTGGAAGGGACCGAGGGCGACGGCATCAGCGAGTCGCTGACGATTCCGGTCTCGGATCTCAAGTCGGCACGAGCCATCCGCCTCGTGATCTTCAATGGCTATCAGAAGTCCAAGGCGTTGCTGAACGCCAATTCCGCGCCCAGACAGCTCACCGTCACCGTGCGCGGACCCGGGGGCCAGGAGTCGGCGAAGACGCAGCTCACCCTCGAGCGGAAGATGGGGCCCCAGTCCTTCGACATCCCCGTGACGGGCGCCGTGGCGGACGTGGTGCTCCTCATCGACAGCGTCCACCCGGGCTCGAAGTACAAGGACACCTGCGTGTCGGACGTCCAGGTCTTCGTCGACAGCGAGGTGCCGTACAACGCCGCCGTCGAGAAGGGAAAGCGCGAGGCCCTGCTCCAGTGGAAGAAGGAGCGCGTGGAGGCCGCGAAGTACTTCGCCCGCCTGCCGAAGACCTACCCGTTCGCGTCCACGCGCTTCGAGGAAAAGGTGGACCAGAAGGTCCTCTCCAAGCGCTACACCCGGGTGATCGACGAGGACAAGGACGGCTATGCCGAAAAGGGAGTACCCGCCAGGGACTTCGTCCCGCTGCTGACCCAGATCAAGAAGGGACAGCTCGCCGGTCCCCTGGCCGATTCGGACAAGGCGCTGCTCCAGGAGCTCGACAAGCTCGCCGCCACACCGCCCCAGGACGGGAAGTGGTACTCGCTCACCCAGGCGGGACGCGTGGTCCTGCCGGAGAACGTCTCCTTCTCCTCGCTGATGGTGCCCTTGTTCAACCTGCCCGAGGCGACCCTCTTCGAGGCGAAGGGACGGGGTTCCCTCAAGCCCAGACTGAGCGACGAGGATGGCTACCAGCATGGCACGGTGCTCTCGAACCTGCTGGTGCTCGAGGGCTCGGCCACCGACGTGAAGAAGGTGTACTTCACGCAGACGCGCGTCATCGTCGAGCGCACCACCGACACCACCACCACGCATGCCCTCGCGCTCCTGGAGGGTGGAAGGCTCAC
Organism: Archangium sp. Cb G35; assembly: GCF_001896145.1. NCBI lineage: Bacteria > Pseudomonadati > Myxococcota > Myxococcia > Myxococcales > Archangiaceae > Archangium > Archangium sp. Cb G35. The sequence goes on along the minus strand of NZ_MPOI01000006.1, from coordinate 477,270 downwards.
GCGCCTGGTGACGCTGGAGACCAGCACGGATGAGATTGGAAACCCGATCATGTCCGCGGGCACCACGTCCGTGACGTACACGGATGGAAAGGTGTCACGGCTCGAGAAGACCGAGCTGGTGGACAGCGATTCCGAGTTCGATGGCGTGGACCCCGACTCGGGAATCATCGTGCGGACGACGACGAGCGAGGCCGTGTCGAGCACATGAAATGGGTGGTGCTCCCCGCCCTGCTCCTGGCCACCGCGGCCGGGGCGGAATCCCCCTCCCCATGGGACTTCGGGAACTTCCTGGAGCCCCTCCGCGTCCCTGGCGCCTCGGCGGAGACGTGTGAGTCGTGCCATCCGGAGGTGTACGAGGCGTGGACGCGTTCACGCCACCGGCGGAGCCTCGACAACGCCGTGTTCCTCGATGGCTTCGCGGCGGAGCCGCATCCCCGCTGTGTGTACTGCCATGCCCCGCTCGAGGAACAGGCGAAGGCGGCGATGCGGCGGCGTGCGGCCCTGATCCGGGAGCGCTCCCTCGCCTCGGTGCCCCGGGAATCGCTGGCCCACGAGGGCATCACCTGTGTGACGTGCCACGTCCGAGAGGGCGTGGTGCTGACGGCGAACCCCAAGCCCCCGGAGGCCGATCACCCCCTGCGGTCCGAGCCGAAGCTGGCCGAGCCCTCCTTCTGCGCGAGCTGTCACGAGTTCCTCGGCCACGAGGTGGTGGACGGGCGCTCCGTGCTCACCAGCGAGAAGATGCAGACGACCTGGAGCGAGTGGCGTGACTGGCGGAACCGCGGCGGACAGGGCACCTGCCAGAGCTGTCACATGCCCGGCAAATCGCACGCCTTCCGGGGAGCGTATGACCGGGACTTCCTCCGTGGCGCGCTCTCCCTGCGGCTCGAGCGGACACGGGGACAACTCGTCGCCATCCTCGAGTCCCGGGGCGTGGGGCACGCCTTCCCCACCGGGGACGTGTTCCGCCACCTCACGGTGTGGGCCGATGACAAGCCCGTGGCGCGGCTCGGGCAGACCTTCGAGCTCACCGCCTCGGAAGGGGGCGGCCTGCACGTGCGCCGGACCGGGAACACGGCGCTCCAACCCTTCGAGCCCACACGCGTGGCGCTCCCCACGGGCACCCGGCGCGTGCGCGTCACGTACCACTACGCCGAGGACCGGCACGAGCGGCGTGGCACCGTGCCCCGGGACCAGCTCGTCATCGAACTGGCCGCCCAGGACGCTCCCGCCCGCCGGTGACGGGCGCTACTTCGAGGCCGGACGCGCGAAAGCCGGGGCCATGGGCAGGACCTCATAGCGCCCGATGGCCCTGGCGGGATCGCGCTCGAGCAGGCGCTGGACCGCATCCATGGACTCCGCCTCGAACACGGCCAGGCCGAAGACGCCCTTGGGGTCGTGCACCGGGCCCGCCGCGACCAGCGTGCCGGCCGCGAGCTGGCCCTGGAGGAACTCGCCATGCGCGCGCATCGTGGCCTGCTCGTCCGCGGTCATGGACATGGGGAAGTCGGGGCGGTTCGGCACGAGGCGGGCGAAGAAGAAGCTGGAGGGCATGAGGAGGGTCCTGGTTTGGATGGCGCGGGCTCCATCAACTACGCTCGCGGCCCGTGACGCCATATACCATGCTGCACCTCGCGCTCGCGGGCGCGTTCCTCGTCCTCGCGCTGGTGCATTTCGTGACCTGGGCCGCCGTGCGCACCCAGCGGGTCCAGCTCTGGCTCGCCTCGAGCTTCCTCTGCTTCGCGGTGCTCACGTTCACCATCGGGCTCACCAGCCGCGAGGCCAGCGCGATGATCGCCGATACACGGCCATGGCTGATCCTCGGCGTCCTCCCGTCGATTCCCCTCCCCTACACCCTCCTGCGCGTCGCGTGGTCGATGCTGGATCTGCCGCTCACCCGCTGGCGGAGGGTGATGCTGGGCGTGGCCCTCACGCTCGGCACGGTGCGCGTGGTCGACGTGACCTGGTCCATCCTCTCGCTGCCCGCGGCCGGGTTGACCTCGGAGCAGATCACGCGGGCGACCGCGGGCCTGAGCCTCCCGCTGTTCTGGCTCCTGGCGACGAGCGTGGCCGGAACCTGGGCCGTGGAATCGGCACGGCTCCTGAAGCGCCGGGGTGCGATGGCGATCGCCGTGCTCGCCGCGGCCCTGTGCTCGCTCGTCCTGCTCGGCCGCGAGCTCGCCGTCGACACGGGCTGGCTCCCGGGTCCGTCCCTCTTCGCGCTCGTGGGACTCCCCTTCCTGCTGTTCGCTTCCTCCGCGCTCGCCATCCTCACCGCCCGCTCGCTGCGCGGCGCGGACCTGGGCACCGGCATCCACCGCTACCGCCGGCTCACCCGGCTCGGACGCGGCGGCATGGGCGAGGTGTGGCTCGCGGTGCGCACCGGCCGCGCCGGCTTCCACCGGCTCGTCGTCCTCAAGCGCATGCTGGACGAGAAACACGAGGAGCCCGAGGTCCTCCTCCACCGCTTCATCGGCGAAGCGCGCACCGCCGCGCGCCTCCATCACCCGAACATCGTGTCCGTCTACGATCTCGGACAGGTCGATGGCGCGTGGTTCATCGTCATGGAGTACCTGAGCGGCGTGAACACGCTCGAGCTCGTCCGGCGCATCAAGAAGGGGGACAGGCTGCCACTCGAGGTGGTGGTCGAGATCTGCCAGCAGGCCCTGCGGGGGCTCGCCTACGCGCATGAGCGGGGCGTCATTCATCGCGACATCAGCGCGGACAACCTCGTGGTGTCGTTCGATGGCGTGGTGAAGGTCGTCGACTTCGGCATCGCGCATGGCGTCGGCGAAGCACAGGAACGGGTCACCCCGAGCGCCTCCCCACCGCCCGCGACACGGCTCACCCAGGTGGGCGGCATCATCGGGAAGGCCGATTACATGCCGCCCGAGCGCCTGGCGGGCGCCGAGGCGACCATCTCCGGCGACCTCTTCGCGCTCGGCTGTGTGCTCCATGCGTTGCTGTTCGGAAAGCTTCCCGATCTCTCCATGGGCCTCCAGCTTCCGCAAGAGGAGCGGCCCGAGGCACCCGCCGCGTATGCGCTGCTCCGAAGCGTGCTCGCGACCGCGCTTCACCTGGACGTGGCGAGGCGTTACACCGACGCGAGGGCCTTCCAGCGTGCCCTCGAGCCGGTCCGGCAGGCACTCCCGGCGGTCGAGCTCACGGGCTGGCTGCGGGAGACCTTCCCGGAGCGGTGGACGCGCGAACGGAATCTCTCGGAATTGGGCGATCCCACGCCCGCCGAGGTGGAAGCACTGCTCACGCGAGAGACCGCCGCGGCCCCAGGAGGAAATGAGGAGGCCACGCGGCCCATCGGTGCGCCAGCTACGCCTCCCATCGAGGAACAGACAACGCGAATCCTTCAGCGTCCCCGCTGAAACCCAAGGAGTGTGACGTGGCCTCGAAAGCCGTCAGCAAGAAGCCCGCCAGCAAGAAGACCGTCAGCAAGAAGCCCGCGAAGCGCGGTGCATCCGAGCCCGAGAGCGTCGAGGCCTTCCTCGCGTCGCTCGAGCACCCGTACAAGCAGGAGATCGTCGCCCTCCGGCAGCTCATCCTCGGTGCCGATCCGAAGATCGCCGAGGGCATCAAGTGGAACGCACCGAGCTTCCGGACCTCGGAGTACTTCGCGACCTTCCAGCTCCGCGCGAAGGACGGCGTGCAGATCATCCTGCACCTGGGTGCGAAGACGCGGGACACCGCGCTCACGGGCATCCAGGTGGCCGACCCGGAGTCGTTGCTCGAGTGGCTCGCCAAGGACCGGGCATCGGTGAAGTTCCGCGATTCGAAGGACATCGGCGCGAAACGGACCGCCTTCGCCAACGTCCTCCGCGAGTGGATCAAACATGTGTGACGCGGAGGCCTGACCCACCTGAAACGAAACCGCCGCCCGCGAACCCACGCGGACGGCGGAGGAGAAACCAGCGGGTACGGGTCTTACATCGGGCCCGCGCAGTTCGGCCCGTGCACGCCGGCGGGGCACCAGTAGTTGCGGATGTTCAACCCGTCCTTCGTGCCCGTGCGCGAGCTGCAGGTGTTGCCCACCCAGTTGGCCTCCCTCAGGGTGATGCGGTTCGGGTTCGGCGCGGTGTCCACGTCCGCGACGTACGCGACGTGGCCGTACGAGCTCGACGTCGGGATCATCGCCACGCAACCCCTGTGGGCGTGGTTGCTGTTGATGATCGCCACCTTGTCGCTCCAGTAGGTCAGGCCATACGGGAGCTTGGGCTGCAGGCACCGCGCATGCAGCACGCAGTTGTCGCAGTTGCCACATGCCGCCGATTCCACGGCGCCGACGTCCTGATCATGCGCGTGGTCCGCGTGAGCCGCGGGGTCCACGGAGCTCACCTGCTCCTCGGGAGCCAGGTCCTCCGCCTCGACACCGCCACAGCCCGTCACGGCGAGAGAAAGGGAGAGAAGGGACAGCGCCACGATCCTGCTCTGGAATCGAAACATGGGGGGATTGCCTCCGTCGGTTGCCGCTGAGGGACAAACCAGCAATACCGGATTAGCATCCCAGGCCCAATAGACCTCCAAAACGGGTTGCGCCATCTGACGCATGAAAAATCCCGCCGAAATTCGATTCCTGGGATGCGGGCGGGCCTGGGCCCTCTCTCAGATATGGACGTGTGTCGCTCGCTGCCAGCCTGGAGCCCGCTGGGCGCATGCGCCCGGTCGACACGGGTGCAGTTGGAGGCCGCGGCCCTTCCGCTCGCGCTTCCCGCTGGAGCGACCTTCCACACCACCGGTGAAGCCGTCGCGGGGCTCACGCTCCTGTCACAGGGCGTGGTGCGGATCTTCCACGCCCTGTCGCCGGACTGCCAGTTCACCGTGAAGCTGCTCCGGGCCCCGCACATCCTCGGCGTGCTCGAGGTGATGCAGGCCAGCCGTTGGGTGGCGTCCGCGGAGGCACTCACCCCGCTGGAGGGGTACATCCTCCCCGCCCCCGTGTTCCGCGAGGCGCTCGCGATGGACCACGGCTTCACCACCGCGGTGCTGACGGACCTGGCGGCCAGCTTCGAGGGCACCATCCGGGTCAGCCGCGCCATGGGTTTCGATGGGTGCGAGCAACGGTTGATCCGCGTGTTGCTGGAGTACGCGGATCACTTCGGCCGCCCGGGAGAGGAAGGGCTCGTCATCCGCTATCCCCTGTCCCGGCAACGGCTGGCCCTGGAGATAGGAGCGGCGCGGCGCAGCGTGGACCGGGCCCTGGCGGCACTCACCTCCCGGAAACTGCTCTCCCTGTCTCCCAAGGGCTGGCAGGTGCTCCACGAGCCCGAGGCGCTCCGCGCCCTGTTGCTCGCCCCGGGTTGAGCGTCGGGTAGAGTCCCCCCCGGACCGAAATCCCCGAGGAACCCATGCCCGCTGACTCCACCGCCCTGGCCCCGCTGCTCCACCAGAACGCGCTGCGCGTGCGCCAGAAGAAGGAGTGGGGGGAGATCCTCACCGGCTTCGAGGGGCGCAACGCCTACGAGGTGGTGGGCGACGACGGGCGGACGCTCTTCTACGCGGGCGAGGTGGGCGGCGGACTGGGACTCTGGCTCCTGCGCATCTTCCTCAAGGCGAAGCGGCCCTTCACCCTGGAACTGAAGACGCCCTCGGGCGCCACGGTGCTGCGGCTGCGGCGGCCCTGGCGGTTCTGGCTCTCCACCGTGGAGGTGGAGGATGGGGACGGCCGGCTCCTGGGCCACATCCAGCAACGCTTCCGCTTCTTCACCCGCGCCTATGACGTGCTCGGCCCGAATGGCGAGGAACTGGCCCACCTGCGCGGGCCCTTCTTCCGCCCGTGGACGTTCGTCATCGAGGAGGGAGGCCGCGAGGTGGGCACCATCGCCAAGCGCTGGAGCGGCTTCGGCAAGGAGCTCTTCACGGACGCGGACAACTTCGGCATCCAGTTCGACGGCGCCTCGCGTGATGCGCGCCTGCGCCCCCTCGCGGTCGCCGCCACGTTCCTCATCGACTTCGTCCACTTCGAGAACCGGCACGAGAGCAACGGCTGAGCGGCCCGCGCCTGGTCGGGGCAGCAGACGATGCCACCTCCGTGCCGTCCGTATTCCGAACACATCGAGAGCCAAGAGGAGCCGAAATGGGAGCCTGGGGAGCCGGGAGCTTCGAGAACGATGACGCGCTGGACTGGCTGGGAGAACTCTCCGAGTCAGAAGACGCAGGAGTCCTCCACGAGACGCTCAAGACCCTCCTCAAGTCCGAGCCAGACGAGCGCGAGGCGCCCGAGGCAAGCGCCGCGCTCGCTGCCGCCGAGGTGGTGGCAGCGGGGATGGGATGCCCCGCCCGCAAGCTGCCCGAAGAGGTGCAGCAGTGGGTAGAGGCTCACCCGCTGGACAACCCCCGGGCCCTGGCACGACTGTCGCTGGATGCTGTCCGGGAGCTCAAGAGCCGCTCCGAGCTGAGGGACCTCTGGGAGGAGTCCTCCCTGGAGGAGTGGCTGAGTGAGGTGCGGGATCTCGAGACCCGTCTCACGGAGGCGCTCCAACGCCTCCAGCGCTGACGCGCCCCCCCCCTTACACGGAGGGTCTACCGGTCAGGATTTGTTGAATCTGGCTCTCGGCGGCGCCTGCTCCCGCGATGCGCTGGTGCGGCAGAACCTTCAAGTCCTCCTGGGTCACCAAGCGTAGCGCCTCGTCCTCCTGATAGACCTCCTGACCGACAATACGCAGGGTGAGCTCCGGGGGCACTGGGGTCGGGTCATGCCCCACCTTGGACCAGCGCCCGGCCTCGACAGCTTGGGTTCCCGTATAGATGTTGAGCCCGAACTCCCGCGGCAGTTCCTGCGGCAGTTCCGGCTTCGAGAAGGCTCGCTCGACCGATACCCCCATCAGCATCATCTTCTTGAAGATGGATGAGACGAAGAGCACCTTGGCGAGCGCGAAGTGCTCACCTACGGGAATGAAGATGACGTCTCCTCGTGACACCTTTGTCCTTGCCATGCCAACCCTCCTCGTCACAGAAGTCTCGGGCCGCAAGATGCCCTATCCGGCCAGGCAGGTAAACCGAATGTGTTCAGGGGAAGCCGACCTGCTCCTCCAGGAGCAGAGAGCTTCGACCCCCCCTGTCGTTCCCGGGCCGACCTGAATGGGCTCAATGGCGGCGAATCATATCTTGATGTTCATCGTTTTCATGTTTTGCAAGACAGAGGAAAACTCCGCATCACTGACGGCTTTCTGATAAGCCGTTGCATTTGGATTGGCCTGGGAATAGGACCAGATTTTATTATCGAGCTGGATCGTGGAGCTTCCGCTGGGGTTCGGTCCACCAAAGTGCTTGATGAGGCGCTGCTCCAGGTTCTTGGCTTCCGCCTTGCTGAGATTGTTGTTGAAGACGACGATCTGGGTGTAATTGGCCTTGCCCGACGGGAAGTCCAGTGCGTGTTTCGAGCCTCGGACGGGCGCATCGCCCCGGCCGACGTATTTGACCACGTTGTTGTTGTCGACCAGCACATAGAGGCCCTGCCCGTTCAGCTTGTCATAGTGAGCACCCGTTCCCTTGGAAGAGCCCTGGCCGACGGTGCAGCTTCCAGACAAGCCTAGTGGATCGATCGATGTAACAGGGTTGTCAACGTAATCATACAGCGCGAGGCCACCGGCGAGGCGGAGTGGGTCTTGAGAGGCATAGCAGCCGGAGGCGGGGTCATAGTAGCGGGCCCCATTGTAGTAGAGCCCAGTCTCGGGGTCCTCGTACTGCCCAGGCCAGCGCCATGGACAGGATGTGTGCGCGATCTCGGGCTGACCGCGACCCTGTATGTCCAATTGCATACGCCATGCAAGCTGTCCGGCCTCGTCGTACAACTCCAGCGGTGTACCGAGGTGGTCCGTGATGATGCTGTGGCGTTGGTTTCCCTGGAAGCGGGCGAGTGGGGTGAAACTCTCAGGCTCGAAGAGCCATGTGAGAGGTTCGGTTCCCGAGCCCAGCTCATGCACGGGGTTGGCGCCGTCCCAGAGCCATCGCGTCGTCCCCTGAGCGGAATGCTTGGCCAGCCGGCGCCCTATCGCGTCATACTCAAAAGTTACGCGGACACCAGCCGAGGAGAGCGCCGCAACGAGCTGACCCGCGCCATTCCACTCGTAGGTCCAGGTGGTGCCATCCGCCAGGGTGCGTTGGACGAGGTTGCCATCCGCATCATGCTGGTACCGGACGCCCGGGGACTCCATGGGCTGTCCCCCGGGGCCTCGTTGCCAGCCAGCCGATGGGAGCGCGAGAGGTGAAACGGATGGAGCAAGGCGCTCCTGACGCGTTCCATCCGGAAGGCGGGCGGCCGTGAGGCGAGCAGCCGCATCATACTCGAAGCGAATCGTGCCAGACCGGCTGTCCGCCAGGGAGAGAACCCGCTCGGGACCCTCCCATTGATAGCTCCGGTGGCGCAGGGGCGAGTTGCCCTGCATGACGAGGTGCTCGGTGGGCCGCCCCACCAGGTCATGGCCCCACGCTATCCGCAGCCCCCCTGGCAGATACCGTCCTGACTCCAACCCCAGGGTATTGCGCGAAATGAAGGTGCTCCAGTCCGCAGTGTCCTCCTGCCTGCGAGCGTGGAGGCCACCCACCCCTCCCGAGGTGTCGCGCTGAATGATCTGCCGCAGCCCGAGCGAGGACTCGACCGCGATGCGCAGACCATCCGGACCGTAGCGCGAGGCAACCCACTGGTCGCCCTGCTGCTCCTTCAAGATTCGGCCGAGTGCATCTCGCTCGAACTGAATGCTGGCCGCGGGATTGGTTGCCTTGAGCAGGGCGCCATCCTCGCGATAATCGAACCGAGCGAAGGTGCCATCCGAGTGCAGAAGCTCCACGGTCCGGCCCGCCGGATCGTACCGCATGGTGGTGCTGGCACCGCTTGGCTTGATGACCCGGGTCATGCGCCCGGCCGCGTCATACTCGTATCTCCAGGTGCGCCCGTCGAAGCCGCGCTCCTCCCTGACGCGTCCGTTGGCATCCAGGACATAATGGTAGCGTTGTCCTGCCTCTCCCTCGACGCTGGTGAGCTGGCCCTCGGTGTCGTACTGACGGCGGGTACACCTGCCTGACTGCTCGAGGTACGCCAGCCTGTGGAAGCCCGTATAGCCAAACACGAGGTGTTCCTGACTGCTGCGCACCTCCAGCAGGAACCCCTCGGCATCGTAGCGGAGCTGCCGCGTCTGGCCATCGGGCTCCGTGATTTCGACGACGCGTCCGCAGGCATCATACCGGCGCCGCTGGACACCGCCGTGAGCATGGTGGACCTCCACCGCCCTCCCGAGGTTGTCACAGACGTAGCGGTCTTGAGAGCCGTCGGGATTGCGGACGAGGCTCAGGTTGCGCTGAGCGTCGTATCCCAGCTCGAAGCGTCCGCCTCCAGGATTGACGATGGCTGAGATGGACCCGTCTCGGTACTCGAAACGGGTGGACTCCATGAGCGGGTTGGTTTTCTTGAGCAGTCTACCGGGCCGCTCCCACTCCCAACGCCATTCATTGTTCAAGCAATCAGTGGCTCGGATGGGGGCGTTGGACGCATTGAACTCGACCTTGAGTCGGGCTCCATCCGGTTTGACGAGGAGAACGCAATTGCCACGCGCATCGTATTCATACCGTGTGACGTTCCCCAGCGGATCATGCTCGGCCGTCCGGCGGAGCGCGTCGTCGTAGTCATAGCGCCACGAGTTGCCGAGGGGGTCCACCTTCTCCACCACGACACCGCGGCCATCGGCGCGGTAGGTGGTGGTATGCCCCAGGGAGTCGGTCACCTCGGTGAGGTTCTTCTCCTCGTCGTACAGGAGCCGATGGTCATGGATTCCTCCATCACCCCAGGTGTGCGAGCACCTGGCTTGTGGACCATGGCCCATATACTCGAAGTAGAAGCTCAGGCCCGTGCGGTCCTGCTCCCGGGTCAGCAGGTGCTCTTCATATTCATAGCGAGTGACATGCCCCAGTGCATCGTGGACCTCCACGAGGTCACCCGCCTCCGAGTAGACATAGCGGTTGTAGGGAAGAAGGCCCGGCTGTGTGGGATGTGGCAGCCACATTCTCGACAGGTAGCCCTTCGTGTCATGCTCCAAGCGCAGTCGCCGCTTCGCGCTGTCCACCACCCACTCCAGCAGGCCCCTCTCGTCGTACTCATAGATGAGCTCGAAGCCAGCGCGATCATGGGTGCGAGTGACCTTGCACACGCCCTGGTGGAGCAAGGAGACGGCGCGCATGGAGTGCACCAATCCATCCGGAGACTCCACCTCCCAACCCATCTCCCTCACCCGTCTGAGGGTCAGCCGGTTGACGGGCTCGTACAGCTGCTGGCCAGCCGAGAGCCGATGCATTGGAAGATGGCTCGTGTCGAATTCAATCTCCCGCCCGTCCTCTGCCCGGTAGACGACCCTCCCTTCCTCTTCCCATACCGCGAGGTCCAGTGAGTGACTCCAACCATGACCGACAACCGAGTCTCGCCAGGAAAGGCTGGATGAGTAGTTGCGCTCGAACTTGAGGGGAATCGGGCCGGGAAGCTCCCAGTCCACGGTCTCTGTCACCGTCCGCCCTGTCACTACGTCCACCGGGTGCCCGGTGAAGGTACAAATCGTCTTGTGCACCCTGTCGCGAGCCCGCTTGCCCAGACCCACCTTGTCCATGACGCCGGCCGCCGCATCGTGGATGCGGTCGGACAGGTCCTTCATCTTGCGGCTGCCCTTCTGCAGCTTGCGGACCTTCTTGAGCCCCTTCATCAGAGCCCCCAGGGCCAGCCTGGAGGCCATGCCTGTCATGGAGATGGTGGGAGGCCCTCCCACGAAGACGGGCGGCCCAGCGGGAATGGAGAGCGCGATGGAGGTGGGAAGGAGCAGCGTCTTGGCTCCGGGGCCCCGCTTACGTGGCGGCGAGGGCATGCCAATGTCCTGGCAGCTCAGCACCGGCAGCGTCATGTAGGTGAAGGGCTCATCGTCCACCACGACCGTGGAGCTGCCCATGAATGTTTCGTGCTCATTGCCTGGGGGCTTTGCGAACACGCCACCGATGGGGAAGTGCGGTGGCAGGGCAATGCCGCCCGTACCCGCCTGTGCCCGTGGTAGTCCATTGACCTTCACCGTGGCGCCGATGAAGGGGATGTAATCGAAAGGGTCGAAGATGATGCCTATATGCGGGTGGGGAATGGGCACCACGGCGCCAGGAGGTGTGATGATGAGGTGGATGTCGATTCCCAGGACTGGATCCAGGTGTTTGACCGCGAGCATCACGTTGTCTGTCCTCCCGAAGCTTGAAGGTGGGTGCGCCAATCCTGGCCGAGCAGCGAGTCCGCCTCGGACTCCATGCGCCGCGCAGCGTCCGCCCCTTGGCGTGCGAAGCTCAAACGCACCAGGGTCTCGGCCACGTAGGGCAGGGTGGAGGTGGCTCGCGCCCGAGATTCGAGCGTCTGGCCCAGCGCCCAGGCCTGCTGGCCGGTTGCCCAGGCCTCGTCCAGCGCACGGAGGGACTCGTGGCAGAAGCTCGCCATGCGCCAGCACTCCAGTTCCAGGTGCGAATCCGTGAGCTTGCGTGCCAGGGGCACGGTGTCCTCGTACACCAACGCAGCCGAGGACAGCTGCTGCCCTGCAATCAGAGCAGAGCCCAATGCCAGGCGCGTCTTCAACCGCAGTTCCGCTCCGTGCGCCTGCCCTCCTGCCTCGGCCTCGGCGGCGGCAGCCTCTGCCTGTTGATAGCGCTCAGCCGCATTCTGGGGTTTCCCTGCCACGAGCAGCGAGCCCGCCACCGCCCAATGCGCGGCCACAGTCAGCGCATGCCAGCCCTCCGCGGAGGCCACGTCCACCGCCTCGTTCCCCAGGCGCTGCACCTGCATCAGGTCGCCCCGCTGCGCAGCACCGGCCAGCAGTGCCAGCAGTTCCCGGTAGCGAGCGCCAGGTACGTTGGATTGTCCTGCTTGCTGAGCCACCTCGCGCAACGCTCCCAACACGTCCAGCGCCGCCACCGCCGTCCACACCCGCTGGGCCTCCTGCTGTGCCATTGGCTCCAACACCCGCGCCTCGGCGTCGTCCAGCACCACCATCCGTACCTGAGGTGAATTCAGCGAATCCAACGCCTCCCACAACCATTGCCGCCAGGCCTTCATGCTGCTCACCCGCGCTGGTACCAGCACGAGTGCCAACACCTCAAAGTCATCGGCGTACTGGCGTTGCAGCGCCGAGCAGGCGGACAGGAATGCCGCCGTCCCGGACTGCCCTGGCTTCGGGTCTCCCACTGGCACCTGCTCGCCGCTCTCCTCCACCAATGACAGCAGCGCCTCGCGCAGCGCGAACCCATAGGCCTCGGGTTGTTCGAAGGGAACGTCGAAGCGCAAGAAGAGGTCTGGACACTCCCCGGCCTGCTCATCCCCCTCCTTCTTCAGCCAGGCCTCCACCATGCGTACTTCATCCGGCTCCACCACCCAACGCAGCAGACGCGCCTGAGGCTTCTGGGCGAACTCCACCCACTGGTCGTGCAGCCAGTCCAACCGCTTCTCCACCGCGCTCTTCTTCTGCATGGCCCGGCCTTTCTTGGCGAACTCCATACGAAGGCACGATATTGGCCCTCCCGCTCCAGTCCCAAATCAAATGAGCGTTCTTGAAAGGCATTGACACCGACCTCGGGGGCCGTAGGGGCTGCTTGAGAGGCGCCGGGGTTAGCCTGCCCAGAGCCTCACCTCCCCGAGAACGCCCGGACCATCTCCACCAGCCGGTCCATCTCCCCGGGCTGGTTGTAGAAGTGCGGCGAGATGCGGATGCGCCCGCGCCGCAGCGAGAAGCTGACCTGGCGCTCGGAGAGGTATGAGGCCAGCGCCTTCACCTCCCCACGTGGCGGCAGGAAGGTCAGAATCCCCGCGCGGTGGGCAGGAGAGGGCCCCGTCTCACACCCGATGGCGCGCAGTTCCCCGTCCAGGTAGGTGAGCAGCTCCCGGATGCGGGCCTCGACGTTCTCCAGGCCCACCTCCAGCAGCAACCCCAGCGCGGCCCCCAGGGCATAGGTGCCGGCGTAGTTCTGGCTCCCCTCCTCGAACTTCAGGGCATCCGGGCGCAGCTCGAAGTGGGCCCGGTTGAAATTCCACGCATCCGTGGTGGAGCGCCAGCCGACAAGCACCGGCCGCACTCGCGGCAGCACGTCCTTGTCCACGTAGAGGAAGCCGATGCCGGACACGCCGATCATCCACTTGTGGCTGTCCGCACTGAGGAAGTGGATGCGGCTCTTCTTCACGTCCACCGGCAGGCAGCCCACGCTCTGGATGCCATCCACGCAGAAGAGCACGCCCGAGCGCTCACAGAGCGCGCCAATCGCGTCCAGGTCCGTGCGGTAGCCGGAGGCGAACTGGACGGAGCTGACGGCCACGAGCCGCGTGCGCGGGGTGATCGCCGCGGCCACGGCCTCGGGAGTCACGCCCCCTTCCAGGGTCGCGATCTCCCGGACGGAGACGCCCCGGTCGCGCAGGTGCATCCAGGGATAGACATTGGAGGGGTACTCGATGGACGAGGCCACGGCCACCTCGTCCCCGGGCCGCCAGTCGAGCCCCTCGGCGACGAGGCCCAGGCCATGGCCCGTGTTGCGCACGAAGGCGATCTCCTCCGGCGCCGCGCCCACCATCCGCGCCGCCAGCCGGCGGGTGTTCTCCGTCCGGGCCTCCCAGCCCCGCTCGTAGCGAACACCGTGCTGGAGCACGTCCTCCACCCACTCGCGCATGGCGTTGGCCACCCGCTGGCTCGTGGGGGCGACTCCCGCGTGGTTGAAGTACAGCTGCTCCTTCACGACGGGAAACTCGGAGCGGTAGGCGTCGAAGTCCGGGGACGAGGTCATGGCGGGCGCATCATGCCAGGACGGCGCGCCCCTGCAGCCCCTGGCGCACCGCCTTCCTCACGGACTCAGCGGCCCGGGCACGCCAGCGCGAGCCCCTGCTGCATGGACATTGTCCGAGATGCGCTCGTTGAGCGCATAGATGTTCCGCGTCAGGGCGAACGAGCCGAAGCACCCGGACACGTGCAGCGACAGAACACTGGCGAACAGCACCGCGACCAGGCGAGACGAACGCGACTTCATGAATCCTCCTTGAAGCGGAGACCGGGAACTCCGGCCCGCTGGTGGCGGAAGCTCGCTTCCGGTGGAGGGCATGTCCTCAGTCGTGTGCGGTGAACGGCCGGTGCGTCATGGTTGGAGTCCGTGGCGCGCGTCCGTGACAGCCCGCTCCATCGGCCCGCCCGCCAGGCCGCCGGGGCTCCGTTCCCGACTCCTGGGATTCCCCACGATAAATCCAGCACCGCCTCCGGCCCGTATCGCGGGTGACATGACTCGCTTCGAGCACTCACTCCATGAGGACCGACCATGCTGAAACTGAACCCCCTGGCCGCCATCGCGAGACTGACGGCCGCGACCCTGATCTTCCCGCTCGGGGCGCTCGCGGCCAACCACCGCGAGGCCCCCATCACCGCCCTGGACCACAAGGCGGACATCACCGATTTCTTCGCGTTCGTCAGCTACGACAACCCGGATAAGGTCACCTTCATCCTGGACGTGGATCCGCTGTTGGAGCCGGCGAACGGGCCCAACTACTTCCCGTTCGACCCCGAGATCCTCTACAGCATCAAGATCGACAACGACCACGACGCCATCGAGGACGTCTGGTTCGATGTGCGCTTCACCACGGAGATCCGCTCGCCCAACCTCTTCACGGGCTACGTGGGCGCGGGCACGGGCATCGCCGCCCCGGGCAACTCACCTCCACCCGTCGCCCCCGGCACTCGCGTCGTCCCACCCGCAATCACCGCCCTGGACGGGCCCGGCTCGGAAGGACTCAGCCTGCGCCAGAGCTACACGGTGACCCTGGCGCGCCGCGGTCCGGGCAACTCCGTGCAGCACGCCCGCCTGGGCGAGAAAACGCGCCTGTTCGCGCTGCCGACCAACGTTGGACCGCGCACCATGCCCGATTACCCCTCCCTGGCCCGGCAGGCCCTCTTCCGGGCCGGTGACGTCCGCGTCTTCGCCGGCACCGTGGAGGATCCGTTCTGGATCGACCTCGGCGCGGCGTTCGACTCCCTGAACTTCCGCGCCACCGGTTTCACGGTCCCCGGTGTGTTGTCGGACGCCCAGGACGCCGACGACGCCCGCAACTTCGCCAGCGATTCGGTCTCCGGCTTCAATGTGAACACCATCGCCATCGAGGTGCCCATCTCCCTGATCACCAGCGACGGCAAGAAGCACGCGGCCTCCGACCCCAAGGCCACCATCGGCGCCTGGGCCACGACCTCCCGCCCGCGTGTCACCATCCGCCGGAAGCCCGCCGAGAGGAACGGCGATGCCCTGAAACACCCGGACTGGGGGCAGGTGCAGCGCATGGGCAATCCCCTCATCAACGAACTGCTCGTGGGCACTGGCTTCAAGGACCGCTTCAGCATCGACCAGCCCAGGAACGACTCACAGTTCGCTCCCTTCTTCCTGGATCCGACGCTCGCGCGGGTGTTGAACGCGGTGTATGGGATTGACATCCCCGCCCCACCCCGGACGGATCTGCTGCCGCTGGTGACCTACGCGCCGCCCATTGCCGCCGCGGGCACTCCCGCCGGTCCGGTGGCGGATCTGCTCCGGTTGAACACGGGCGTCCCCCCCACCTCCGTGGACAAGCAGAAGCGCCTGGGCCTGCTCGCTGGAGACCCCGCCGGCTTTCCCAACGGGCGCCGCGTGAGCGATGACGTCACGGACATCGCGGCACGCGCGGTGGCGGGCGTGCTGAATCCCCAGTTCAACAAGGCCCCCAACAACCGCATCGGCGACGGCGTGAACACCAATGACGCCCCGTATCGGAAGACCTTCCCGTATGTCGGGCTCGCCTGGGATGGCCGCAACCGCCGCCACGTGGACCCCGGCGAAGTGGGAGGCGGCCCCGTCAATTAATCCCTCGCGCCGTGGGCGCGCTCAGCGTGCGCCCACGGCCTCTTCCAGGAGATTTCCATGAAAGCGATTTGGAGCATGGCTGGAGTCCTGTTGGTGGCCTCGCTCGCCCTGGGCCAGGAGAAGGTACGGTCCACACCCGCGCAGGTGAGGATCGACCAGGCGCGCAGCGCCATCGAGAAGCACCCCGAGCACCCTCAGGCCTACAATGACCTCGCGCTCGCCCTGGCGCGCCGCGCACGTGAGACGGGAGATCCCGCGTTCTACGAGCAGGCCGAGGCGGCTCTGAAGAAGTCCTTCCGCCTCCAGCCCGGCAACTTCGAGGGCCTGAAGGTCCAGAGCTGGCTGTTGTTGGGCAAACATGAGTTCGCCAAGGCTCGCGAGCTGGCGCGTGAGCTCAACCGCCGCTCGCCAGACGACGTGCTCGTGTATGGATACCTCGCGGACGCCAATGCCGAGCTCGGCAACTACGAGGAGGCGGAGGCCGCCGCGCAGTGGATGCTCGACCTCCGCCCGGGCAACATCCCCGGACTGACACGCGCGGCGTACCTGCGCGAGCTCTACGGCGACATCGAGGGAGCGCTGGAGTTGATGCGCAACGCCTATGACCGGACCGACCCGAGCGAGCTCGAGGACCGCGCCTGGCTCCTGACGCAGCTCGGTCACCTGCATCTCGTCATCGGAGAGCAGCGCGAAGCCGAGTCCGCGCTGACCGAGGCCTTGCGCCTGTTTCCCGGCTATCACTACGCACTCGGGACGCTCGGCACGCTCCGCATGGAGCAGCAGCGCTGGAAGGAAGCCGTCGAGATCCTCGAGCAGCGCCATGCGGCCGCACCCCACCCTGAGAACCTCTATCCCCTGGCGCAAGCACTGGAGCGCGCTGGCCGCCCCCGCGAAGCACGCAAGGCCTTCCGCGACTTCGAACGGCAGGCCTTGCGCGAGAGTGAGGGCGCCGACAACGCCAACCGTGAGTTGATCTTCTATTACATCGAGCACGCCAACAAACCGGCCCAGGCCCTGCGTCTGGCGGAGCGAGAAGCCGCTCGCCGCCAGGATGTCCATACCCTGGACGCGTATGCCTGGGCACTCCATGCCAACGGCCGGGACCGAGAGGCACGGGCACAAATCGAGCGCGTGCAGAAGGTCGGTTCCCGAGATCCCCTCTTCCAGTCGCATGCCCGCGCCATCCCGGCCGGGAAGGAGGTGTCCGGATGATGCGAGTTCCTGGGTGGTGGGCCGGAGGAGTCCTTCTTCTTTCCCTCCACGCGGCCCACGCCGCCCCCCGCCTGCAGGCGGAAGAGCGATACATGCCCCTGCTCAGCCGTGCCGCCGAGATGCACGTGGATCCGGCCCCGCGGGAGAGCGGGGTGTGCCCTCCCGAGCTCGTCTTCTCCCTGACGCGGATGGGAGATCCCCTGGTCCCCCGCCCCCAGACCTATGCATTGTCTCCGGGAGGGCCGGCCGGTGCGCTCGGGATGACCCTCTCGCCATTCCGCTTCCGAGCGGGAGGGCACCAGCTCTCCGTGCTCGACCTGGACATGGCCTACGAGACCAGCGGAGGAGCCTCGAGCACGGCCCTCCAGGTGGGCGTGCTCAAGGTGGATGTCTCCTTCTGAACCGGGGTTACGGCGGCGCCGTCACCGCGTGGGCGCCACCACCGGCTTCTTCGCCGCGGTCTTCGTCCACTGGTCCAGCCAGTCCAGCACCGTCTCGTGCCAGTGGATGCTGTTGGCCGGCTTCACCACCCAGTGGTTCTCGTCCGGGAAGTAGAGGAACTTGGACGGAATCCCCCGCCGCTGCAGCACCGTGAAGGTGGACAGGCCCTGCGTCTCCACCACCCGGAAGTCCTGCCCGCCGTGAATCACCAGCATCGGCGTCTTCCACTTCGCCACGTGGTCGATCGGGTTGTGCTTCGTGTACCCCGCCGGGTTCTCCCACGGCGTGCCCCCGTGCTCCCACTCGGGGAACCACAGCTCCTCCGTGTTGAAGTACGCCAGCCGCTCGTCCAGGTTGCCGTCGTGGTTCACCAGGCACCGGAAGCGCTCCGGCAGCTGCCCGGCGATCCAGTTGATCATGTACCCGCCGTAGCTCGCCCCCAGCGCGCATACCTTGTCGCCGTCCAGGAAGGAGTACCGCTTCACCGCCGCCTCCAGACCCTTCTGCAGGTCCTCCAACGGCTTGCCGCCCCAGTCCCCCCGGATGGAGTCCGTGAAGCCCTGGCCGTACCCCGTCGAGCCGTGGAAGTCGACCATCACCGCCGCGTAGCCCCGGCCCGCGTACGTCTGCGGGTTCCACCGGTAGTGAAAGTGGTTGCCGAAGCTGCCCTGCGGCCCGCCGTGGATCAGGAACGCCACCGGGTACTTCTTCTTCGGGTCGAAATCGACCGGCTTCACCACGTACGCGCGCACCGTCTCGCCATTCCAGCCCGGGAACTCGAACTGCTCGAAGTCACCGAAGCGCAGGCGCGACATCGCCTCCTCGTTCACCCGGGTGAGCTGGCGCAGGTCGCTCCCGTCCGCGCGCACCGAGTAGAGGTCCGCCGGGGACTTCAGGTCATCGCGCAGGAAGGCGATGCGTCCGTCCGGCAGCGGCTGCGGCTCGGCGGCGTAGCCCGGGCCACTGAAGGCCGTCACCTGGCCGCTCGCCACGTCGATGGAGAAGGCACGGTGGTGGCCGATGTCATCCGCGGTGACGAGCACGGACTTCCCATCCGGGCTCCACGCGAGCGAGCCGGCCGAGCGGTCCCACGGCTCGGCGAGGACGCGCTCCTTGCCCTCCGGCCACGAGCGCAGCACCACGCGCAGCCGATCCGACTCGAAGCCCGGGCGCGACATGGCCAGGTACGCGAGCGTCTTGCCGTCCGGGCTGAACACGGGGTGCGTGTCCGTGGCGCGGTTCTTCTCGGTGAGCTTCTTCGGCGTGCCGGCCTTGTCCACCGGGGCCAGGAAGAGGTCCAGGTCCGTGGACCAGGACTCGCTGTTGCCCACGTCGCGCGCGGTGAAGACGAGCCCCTTGCCATCCGGCGTGAAGGTGAACTCCTCCGGGCCGCCGAAGGGCTTGCTGGGACCATCCGCGTCCATGCCCGCCATCACGTCGCGCGGGGCGGCGCTGCCATCCACCGGCAGCACGAAGAGGTGCGAGCGCTTGCCGTTGCCCCACGTGTCCCAGTGGCGGACGAAGAGCTTGTCGTACACCTGGCCGGTGCTCTTGGACTGCGTCTTCTCCTTCTGGCGCTGGGTGTTGCACTCCAGCGTGGGGCAGTCGGGGTAGACCTCCATGGCCACGGCGAGCTTCTTGCCGTCACCCGACAGGGCGAAGGCGCCCACGTCCAGGGGCAGCTTCGTGACGGCCTGGGCCTCGCCCCCGTCGAGCGGCAGGCGGAACACCTGACGGGAGCCCCCGCGCGAGGAGAGGAAGTAGAGGCTCTGACCATCCGGGCTCCAGACGGGCTGGGCCTCGCTCTCGGGAGAGGAGGTGAGCTGGCGCAGACCGGTGCCGTCGGCGTTGACGAGCCACAGGTCCGTGCGGCCCTTGTTGGCCTCCAGGTCGGTGGAGCGCAGCACGAAGGCGATGCGCTTGCCATCCGGAGATGCGCTCGGATTGCTGATCCGGCGCATCGAGACCTGGTCCTGGATGGTGAAGGGCTGGGGTTTGGCGGGAGCGGCGGTGAGGGCGAGCGCCGCGAAGAGGGAGAGGGTCAAGGGGTCCTCCGTGCGAGTCAACCGCTCACACCCCGAGGACAGACCGGGGTGCGAGGCGGTGGGACGGTGCCCGTTTCAACCGCGGGTGTCCACCGTTCATCCCCACCCGCCGCGAAGCGGCCGTTCCCCTGCCCCCCGGCCCATACCCTGCGTCAACCTCCCCTCTCCCAGGGGGAGAGGGAGCAGGCGTGACTCAGCCGCGCGCCGAGCGGGTCCGGGCGCGGTTCTTCGTCCCGGACGCGGAGCGGCCGCTCTTCGCCGTGGACTTCTGCTTGCGGCCCGCCGGCGGCTTGCGGGCCGAGCCGGACGACTTCTTCGACGACTTCTTCTTGGACGCCTTCACCGCCTTCTTCCGGGACGCCTCCTCCTCCATCTTCTCCATCGGGGCGAGGATGGTGCCACGGCAGGTGGGAGCGCCACAGCGGCAGACGTAGAGCGCCTCCTCCTCGGGGCCCATGTCCCCGGTGCGGTCGTACGAGTAGTCGTAGCCGAGCTCCTCGCCCACGCCGATGTCCCGCAGGGCGTAGATGAAGATGCGCTCCCCCTCGAGGAAGGCCTGGCAGTTGGGGGCACACGAGTGGTTGATGAAGCGGGCGTCGTTGCCCTCGTGCGCCGCGTCGATGACCGTGTCCTCGTCCACGTTGAAGAGGAAGGTGTGGTGGCGCGACATGGCCGTGTCGTCGTAGCGCTCATCCGCCACGGCCTGGGAGATGCGCTCCCCCACGTACTCGATGATGCGCGCGCCCTTGCGGATGGGGCGCGTGGCGAAGGCGCCACGTCCCTGGATGGACGAGGACCTCAGCTCGAAGGGCTGCGGCGTGAGGGTGGTCAGCTTGCGGGAGGAGGGCTTCTTGTTCGTGGGTGCGGGCATCGGAAGGGAAGTAGAGACGCGCCAGGAAAGGCGCGGTAGGGTGCCTCAGTCTGACCTTTGAAGAAAGAAAGGCGCTCGACGATGCGGCTGTGGCTCATTCTCGGCGCGGCAAGCGCGTTCCTGTCCGTGGCGGCGGGAGCGTTCGGCGCGCACGCGCTCCGTGCAAGGCTCACCCCGGACCTCCTGACCATCTTCGAAACCGGCGCGCGCTACCACATGTACCACTCGCTGGGGCTGATCGCGATCGGTCTGCTGAGCCAGGTGCGCCCCAGCCCCCTGCTGAACAACGCCGGGTGGGCCATGACGGTGGGCATCCTGCTCTTCTCCGGCAGCCTGTACGCGCTGGCGCTCTCCGGTGTGCGCGCCCTGGGCGCCATCACCCCGGTTGGCGGACTGGGCTTCCTCGCGGGCTGGCTGCTGTTCGCCATCGCCGCCTGGCGCCAGACGGGCTGAACGGCACGTGAACCCCAAGGACGAGAAGCTACAACCCAGGTTGGGCACGGAGCTGCGCATGGCCCGCATGCGCCTGGAGCTCACCCAGGAGCAGGTGGCCAAGGCCGTGGGCTTCGTCCCCACCGTCTACGGCCGCATCGAGCGCGGGGACATGATGCCCAGTACCCCCAAGCTCAAGGCCCTCTGCGTGCTGCTGGGCATCTCCGCCGATGTGCTCCTGGGGGTGAAACCCTCGGAGGACCCGCCCACGCAAGAGCCTCCAGCGCCTCCACCCGGAGATCCCCCCGAGTTGCGGCGCCTCGCCATGCTCGTGCGCGAGCTGCCGCCCGACCGGTTCCGTTTGTTCCGCGTGGCCCTCCGCTCCATCTCCCACCCCGATGAGGAGGAGTGAGCACACCCCCTTGACATCCAACAGGGTGGAACTGTCGGAAACCGGTCACTCCGACGGGAGTGCCCTCTCCAGATGTCCGTCGGCGGACACTTTTCGGCCTGCTCGTCTGCCTGGGCGTCAGTCAGCCGACAGGGTGTTCAACGTTCGCCCTGGGTAGAAGTGAGGAGTGGCGGTAAACAAGCTCGGTGTCTGATCCCCGGACGGCCCGCGCGCTCCCCGCTTCGCCCACCATGTCCTCGCCCCCCGCGCTCTCACGTGTAGACGTCCTGACCGTGGATGACACCCCGGCCAACCTCCGCTCCCTGGAGGTGCTCATGGCCGACATGGGTGCCAACATCGTCACCGCCTCCTCGGGTGACGAGGCCCTGCGCCTCCTGCTGGACAGGGACTTCGCCCTCATCCTCCTGGACGTACAGATGCCGGGAATGGATGGCTACGAGACGGCGAGCCTCATCCGGATGCGCGAGCGCACGCGCCACATCCCCATCATCTTCATCACCGCCTACAACCGCAGCGAGGTGAACGTCACGCGCGGCTACGAGCTGGGCGCGGTGGACTACCTCTTCAAGCCCATCGTCCCGGAGATCTTCCGCACGAAGGTGACGGTCTTCCTGGACCTGCACCGCAAGACGGAAGAGGTGCGCCGGCAGGCGGAGCTGCTGCGGCAGGCGGAGAACCGCGAGCACGAGCGCAAGCTGGCCGAGGCCCGCGCGCACTACGAGCGCTCCCTGCTGGAGCAGGAGATGGAGCGCGAGCGCAAGGTGTCCGAGGCCCGCGAGCAGCGCGCCCAGGAGCTGGTGCGGCTCGTCAACGAGAAGGAGCAGGCCCAGTCGGCCCTGCACGAGAGCAACGCCCGGCTGCGGCTGCTCGCGGACGTGGCCAGCCGCCTGCTGAAGGGCCCCGACGGCCGCACCCTCCTCAACAGCGTCCACCATCAGATCGTCGAGCACCTGGGCCTCGAGGTCTGCCTGGGCTACCTCTTCCAGGAGGGCCATGGCGCCCTGCAGCTGGCGGCCCACGCGGGCATCCCCGAGGGCCTGCTGCCCCGGCTGGAGCTGCTGACGCCCGGACAGGGCGTCGCGGGCCGGGTGGCCGCCGAGAACAAGCGCTGGGTGCTCGACGCCGGCTCCGCCGCCAACGGTCCCGCCCCGGATGCCGCGCCGGAGCTGGGACTGGCCGCCCTCGCCTGCTACCCGCTGCTCAGCCAGGGCCGCGTCCTGGGCACGCTGGCCTTCGGCACGCGCACCATGCGCGCCTTCTCCGCCGACGAGCTGTCCCTCATGCAGGGCGTGTGCGATCAGGTCGCCGTGGCCCTGGAGCGCGAGCGCCTCATCGGCGCGCTGCGCGAGGCGGACCGGCGCAAGGACGAGTTCCTCGCCATGCTCGCCCACGAGCTGCGCAACCCCCTGGCCCCCGTCCGCCACGCGCTCGAGGTCTTCCGCATGCGCATGTGGCAGGACGACATCATCCAGCGCACCATCGCCAGCGCGGATCGCCAGGTGGCGCACATGACGCGGCTGGTGGATGACCTGCTGGACGTCAGCCGCATCACCCGCGGCAAGGTGGAGCTCAAACCCGTCCTCGTCGCCCTCACGGACGTGGTGGAGGGTGCGGTGCAGGCCTGCGAGCCCATCGTCACCCAGCGCCGCCATGAGCTGAGCGTCTCGATGCCCTCCGAGGCGGTGATGCTCAACGTGGACCCCACCCGCATGACGCAGGTGGTGGCCAACCTGCTGCACAACGCGGCCAAGTACACGCCCTCCGGCGGCCGCATCCAGCTCAAGGCCGAGCGCCAGGACGACGAGCTGGTGCTGAGCGTGCGCGACACCGGCATCGGCCTGCGGCCGGAGATGCTCCACCGCGTCTTCGATCTCTTCGTGCAGGTGGACCCCGGCAGCGACCGCGCCCAGGGCGGGCTCGGCCTGGGCCTCACCCTGGTGCGCAGCCTGGTGGAGATGCACGGCGGCAGCGTGTCCGCCCGCAGCGAGGGCCTCTCCCAGGGCAGCGAGTTCACCGTCCGCCTCCCCCTGCCCGCCGAGGCTCCCGCGGCGCTCTCGCTGCCCACCCTGTTGAAGGCCGCCGCCGCCACCGCCCAGAAGCTGCAACCGCTCCACATCCTCCTCGTGGAGGACAACCCGGACATCCGCGAGACGCTGAAGGATCTGCTGGAGCTCCACGGCCACCGCGTGCAGGAGGCCAGTGACGGCCGCTCGGCCGTGGACCTGGTGCTCTCCCAGCGCCCCCAGGTGGCCCTGGTGGACATCGGCCTTCCGGAGCTGGACGGCTACAAGGTGGCCGAGCTCGTCCGTGCCTCCGCCGGCGGCTCCGATACCCGGCTCGTCGCCCTCACCGGCTATGGCCATCCCGAGGACCGCAAACGCGCACTCGAGGCGGGCTTCGACGCCCACCTCGTCAAGCCGGTGTCCTCCGATGACCTGTCTCAAGTCTTGAAGAAGCTCTGTACGGCGGCCTGAAACCGCCCCCCCTCCCCCAGGTGACCGGTGGACGGCCCCTCATGGGCGCCATTCCGCCGGACAAGCAGCACAGGAGAAGCCCCACACCATGGCAACGCAGTCCGACAAGGCGCCCGCCGAAAACGCGCTCGATCCCAAGCTCCTCCTCAAGACGCTCCAGTCGCTCCGCAAGGGGGACTTCAGCGTCCGCATGCCCGAGGACCGGACAGGGACCACGGGGAAGATCTACGACACCTTCAACGAGGTCATCACCCTCAACCAGGCGCTGGTGCACGAGCTGGAGCGCGTCAGCACCGTGGTGGGCCGCGAGGGCCGCATCACCCAACGCGCCACGCTCAACGGCGCCGTGGGCAGCTACCAGGCGGCCGTGGAGGCGGTGAACTCGCTCATCGCCGACCTGGCCCAGCCCACCACCGAGGTGGCCCGCGTGATCGGCGCCGTGGCCAAGGGTGACCTCACCCAGACCATGGCCCTGGAGTTCGAGGACCGCCCCCTCAAGGGCGAGTTCCTCCGCACCGCCCAGGTCGTCAACAGCACCGTGGCCCAGCTGTCCTCGTTCGCCAGTGAAGTGACCCGCGTGGCCCGCGAGGTGGGTACCGAAGGAAAGCTGGGCGGCCAGGCCGTGCTGCGCGGCGTGTCCGGCACCTGGAAGGAGCTCACCGACAGCGTGAACCTGATGGCGAGCAACCTCACCGCCCAGGTGCGCAACATCGCCGACGTGACGACCGCCGTGGCCAACGGCGACCTGTCCAAGAAGATCACCGTGGACGTGCGCGGTGAGATCGCCGAGCTGAAGCAGACCATCAACACGATGGTGGACAACCTCAACACCTTCTCCGGCGAAGTGACCCGCGTGGCCCGCGAAGTGGGTACCGAGGGTAAGCTCGGCGGTCAGGCCCAGGTGAAGGGCGTGTCCGGTACGTGGAAGGACCTCACGGACAACGTGAACTCCATGGCCAGCGGCCTCACCGCCCAGGTGCGTGACATCGCCAAGGTCGCCACCGCCGTCGCCAACGGTGACCTCGGCCAGAAGGTCACCGTGGACGTGAAGGGAGAAATCCTCGAGCTCAAGAACACCATCAACAAGATGGTGGACAACCTCAACACCTTCTCCGGCGAGGTGACCCGCGTTGCCCGCGAGGTGGGTACCGAAGGAAAGCTGGGCGGCCAGGCCAAGGTCGAGGGCGTGTCCGGAACGTGGAAGGACCTCACGGACAGCGTGAACCAGATGGCCAGCAACCTCACCGCCCAGGTGCGTGACATCGCGGATGTCACCACGGCGGTGGCCCGCGGCGACCTGTCCAAGAAGGTCACCGTGGACGTGAAGGGCGAGATTCTGGCCCTCAAGAACACCATCAACACGATGGTGGATCAGCTCTCCTCCTTCGCCTCCGAAGTGACCCGCGTCGCCAAGGAAGTGGGTACGGAAGGAAAGCTCGGCGGTCAGGCCCGGGTGGAGGGTGTCGCCGGTACGTGGAAGGACCTCACGGACAACGTGAACTCCATGGCCAGCGGCCTCACCGCCCAGGTGCGCGACATCGCCAAGGTGGCCACCGCGGTGGCCAACGGTGACCTCGGCCAGAAGATCACCGTGGACGTGCGCGGGGAGATCCTCGAGCTCAAGAACACCATCAACAAGATGGTGGACAACCTCAACACCTTCTCCGTCGAGGTGACGCGCGTCGCCCGCGAGGTGGGTACCGAAGGAAAGCTCGGCGGCCAGGCCCAGGTGAAGGACGTCGCCGGTACGTGGAAGGACCTCACGGACAACGTGAACCAGATGGCCTCGAACCTCACGGGCCAGGTCCGCAACATCGCCGAGGTGACCACCGCCGTGGCCCGGGGCGATCTCTCCAAGAAGATCACCGTGGACGTGAAGGGCGAGATCCTCGCCCTCAAGAACACCATCAACACGATGGTGGATCAGCTCTCGTCCTTCGCCTCCGAAGTGACCCGCGTCGCCAAGGAAGTGGGTACCGAGGGCAAGCTGGGCGGTCAGGCGCAGGTGGAAGGCGTCTCCGGTACGTGGAAGGACCTCACGGACAACGTGAACTCCATGGCCGGCAACCTCACCGCCCAGGTGCGCGACATCGCCAAGGTGACGGCGGCCGTGGCCAACGGCGACCTCTCCAAGAAGGTCACCGTGGACGTGAAGGGCGAGATCCTCGAGCTGAAGAACACCATCAACACCATGGTGGACCAGCTCTCCTCGTTCGCCTCCGAAGTGACCCGCGTGGCCCGCGAGGTGGGTACCGAGGGCAAGCTGGGTGGTCAGGCCGTGGTGCGTGGGGTCGCCGGTACGTGGAAGGACCTCACCGACAGCGTGAACAGCATGGCCAGCGGCCTCACCGCCCAGGTGCGTGACATCGCCAAGGTCGCCACCGCGGTGGCCAACGGCGACCTCGGCCAGAAGATCACCGTGGATGTGCGCGGTGAGATTCTCGAGCTGAAGAACACCATCAACACGATGGTGGACAACCTCAACACCTTCTCCGGCGAGGTGACCCGCGTTGCCCGCGAGGTGGGTACCGAAGGAAAGCTCGGCGGCCAGGCCCAGGTGAAGGGCGTGTCCGGCACCTGGAAGGACCTCACGGACAACGTGAACTCCATGGCGAGCAACCTGACCGACCAGGTGCGCAACATCGCCGAGGTGACCACCGCCGTGGCGCGCGGTGACCTGTCCAAGAAGATCACCGTGGACGTGAAGGGCGAGATCCTGGAGCTGAAGAACACCATCAACACGATGGTGGATCAGCTCTCCTCGTTCGCCTCGGAAGTGACCCGCGTCGCCAAGGAAGTGGGTACGGAAGGAAAGCTGGGCGGCCAGGCGCAGGTGAAGGGCGTCAGCGGTACCTGGAAGGACCTGACCGACAACGTGAACAGCATGGCGAGCAACCTGACCGCTCAGGTGCGCGACATCGCCAAGGTGACCACCGCCGTCGCCATGGGTGATCTCTCCAAGAAGATCACCGTGGACGTGAAGGGCGAGATCCTCGAGTTGAAGCAGACCATCAACACGATGGTGGATCAGCTCTCGTCCTTCGCTTCCGAAGTGACCCGCGTGGCCCGCGAGGTGGGTACCGAAGGAAAGCTGGGCGGCCAGGCGCAGGTGCAGGGCGTCGCCGGCATCTGGAAGGATCTCACGGACAACGTGAACAGCATGGCCAGCAACCTCACGGCCCAGGTGCGAGGCATTGCCACGGTCGTGACCGCGGTGGCCGCCGGTGACCTGAAGCGCAAGCTGGCCCTCGTCGCCAAGGGCGAGATCGCCGCCCTGGCCGACACCATCAACGGGATGATCGACACGCTGGCCACGTTCGCCGACCAGGTGACCACGGTGGCCCGCGAGGTGGGTATCGAAGGAAAACTGGGTGGCCAGGCCAAGGTGCCCGGCGCCGCCGGTACGTGGAAGGACCTCACGGACAACGTGAACTCGATGGCCGGCTCGCTCACCACCCAGGTGCGCTCGCTCGCCGAGGTCGCCACCGCCGTGGCCAAGGGCGACCTGACCCGGAGCATCTCGGTGGAGGCCCAGGGCGAGATGGCCGCCCTGAAGGACAACATCAACCAGATGATCTCCAACCTGCGTGACACCACGCAGAAGAACACCGAGCAGGACTGGCTGAAGACCAACCTCGCGCGCTTCACCCGCCTGCTGCAGGGCCAGCGCGAGCTGGAGACGGTCTCCAAGCTCATCCTCAAGGAGCTGGCGCCGCTGGTGCAGGCGCAGCACGGCGTGTTCTACATCATGGACGGCGGCGACAAGATGCAGGCACTGCGTCTGCTGTCCGCCTACGCCTACAAGGAGCGCAAGAGCCTCGCCAACTCCTTCAAGCTGGGCGAGGGTCTGGTGGGCCAGTGCGCCCTGGAGAAGGACCGCATCCTCCTCACCGACGTGCCGGACGACTACATCCGCATCAACAGCGGACTGGGTGAGGCCAAGCCCCTCAACATCGTCGTCCTCCCCGTCATCTTCGAGGGCCAGGTCAAGGCCGTCATCGAGCTGGCCAGCTTCTACCGGTTCAGCGAGACGCACCTGTCCTTCCTGGATCAGCTCACCGAGTCCATCGGCATCGTGCTCAACACGATCGCCGCCGGCATGCGGACGGAGGAGCTGCTCAAGCAGTCCCAGAGCCTCGCCGACGAGCTGCGCAGCCAGCAGCAGGAGCTCACCGAGACCAACCGCCGCCTGGAGCAGCAGGCCAAGAGCCTCCAGGCCTCCGAGGAGCGCCTCAAGCAGCAGCAAGAGGAGCTGCAGCAGACCAACGAGGAGCTCGAGGAGCGCAGCCGCCTCCTGCAGGTGCAGAACATGGAGGTCGAGCGCAAGAACCGCGAAATCGAGCAGGCCAAGGTGGCCCTCGAGGAGCGCGCCCAGCAGCTCGCCCTCTCCTCGAAGTACAAGAGCGAGTTCCTGGCCAACATGAGCCACGAGCTGCGCACCCCGCTCAACAGCCTCCTCATCCTCTCCAAGCTGCTGGCGGAGAACTCCGAGGGCAACCTCAGCGGCCGTCAGGTGGAGTTCGCCCAGACGATTCACGGCGCCGGAAGCGACCTGCTCAGCCTCATCAACGACATCCTGGACCTGTCGAAGATCGAGTCCGGAACGATGAGCGTGGACGTGGACGAGGTGTCGCTCAGCAGCCTGAAGGACTTCGTGGAGCGCACCTTCCGCCAGGTGGCCGTGGACCGGAAGCTGGGCTTCAAGCTGGAGTTCACCCAGGCCCTGCCCTCGCACATCCTCACCGACGGACGCCGGCTGCAGCAGGTGCTCAAGAACCTGCTGGCCAACGCCTTCAAGTTCACCGAGGAAGGCCACGTCACCATGGACGTGCGTCCGGCCCGCAGCGGCTGGAGCATCGATCACCCCGTGCTCAACCAGGGCGGCGCGGTGCTCGCCTTCTCCGTCATCGACACGGGCATCGGCATCCCGGAGAACAAGCAGCGCATCATCTTCGAGGCCTTCCAGCAGGCGGACGGCACCACCAGCCGCAAGTACGGCGGCACCGGCCTGGGTCTGTCCATCAGCCGCGAGATCGCCAAGCTGCTGGGTGGCGAAATCAAGGTGAGCAGCACCCCGGGCAAGGGCAGCACCTTCACCCTCTACGTGCCGCAGACGTACGTGCCCGTCACCAGCGCGATCCGCTCGCAGCAGCTCGGCAACGGCGGCAGCGTTGGCAACGGCAACGGCGGCAACGGCGGCGTCTCCTCCGAGCGGGTCACGGCCGAGGCGCGGCTCAACGCGCTGCGCGCGGAAGTGGAGACCGCGGTGCAGGACGCGGAGCTGGCGCGCGAGGAGGAAGTCGAGGACGACCGGCGCAACATCCAGCCGGGAGACCGGACGCTGCTCATCATCGAGGATGACATCGTCTTCGCCCGCATCGTGCTGACCCTGGCCCGCGAGAAGGGCTTCAAGGGCTTGGTGGCGCTGCGCGGAGACACGGGCCTGGCCATGGCGCGCCAGTACCGGCCGGATGCCATCACCCTGGACATCGGCCTGCCCGTCATCGACGGGTGGAACCTGTTGGATCGCCTCAAGCACGACAGCCGCACCCGCCACATCCCGGTGCACATCATCTCCGCCAGCGAGGAGCAGCGCAGCCGTGGCCTCAGGCTGGGCGCGCTGGCGGTGATCCAGAAGCCGGCCAACCGCGAGGCCCTGGGCGATGCCCTGGCCCGGGTGAAGGGCTTCATCGAGCGGCCGGTGAAGAACCTGCTGGTGGTGGAGGACGATCAGCGCCAGCGCGAGAGCATCGTCACCCTCATTGGCAACGGCGACGTGAAGACGACCGCGGTGGGCAGCGGCCAGGATGCCCTCAACGCCATGCAGGAGCGCTACTTCGACTGCGTGGTGCTGGACCTGGGCCTGCCAGACATGACGGGCCTGCAGCTCATCGAGGCGATGAAGATCAAGGGCCACACCCCGCCCATCATCGTCTACACGGGCAAGGAGCTGTCCGAGGAGGAGGAGACGGTCCTCAAGCGGGTCACCGACGCCATCATCATCAAGAGCGTCAAGTCGCCCGAGCAGCTCCTGGACGAGACGGCGCTCTTCCTGCACCGCGTGGAGGCCAACCTGCCCGAGAACAAGCGGGCGATGATCAAGCAGGTGCACCAGAGCGATCCGGTGCTGGCCGGCAAGAAGGTGCTCGTGGTGGACGACGATGTGCGCAACATCTTCGCCCTCACCAGCGTGCTGGAGAAGCACAAGATGCAGGTGCTCTACGCGGAGAACGGCCGCAAGGGCATCGACATCATCCGCGCCACGCCGGACCTCAACGTCGTCCTCATGGACGTGATGATGCCGGAGATGGACGGCTACGAGACCATGCGCGCCATCCGCCAGGTCAACGAGCTGAAGAGCCTGCCCATCATCGCGCTCACCGCCAAGGCCATGAAGGGAGACCGCGAGAAGTGCATCGACGCGGGCGCCAGCGACTACATCACCAAGCCGGTGGAGACGGACCAGTTGCTCAGCTTGCTGCGCGTGTGGCTGTTCAAGAACGCCGAGCGTGCGCACTCTGGCGGCAACAACAACGGGTAACCCCCGTCTCGAGTGAGCGGGCAGTGGGTGACGGGTGATGAAGGAAGCGCTGGTGCGTGAATCGGTCGAGGGTGATGACGCCCTCGAGGACATCGAGCTGGACCTGCTCCTCGAGGGCATCATGCGGCGCTACGGCCTCGACTTCCGGGGCTACGCCCGCACGTCCCTGCGGCGGCGGGTGTGGAACATGGTCCACGCCCAGAAGCTGGAGACGCTCTCCGCGCTCCAGGCCAGGGTGCTGCACAACTCCTCCGCGATGGAGGAGCTGCTGCAGCACCTGTCCGTCAACACCACCACCATGTTCCGGGACCCGAGCTTCTTCGCGGCGTTCCGGGAGAAGGTGGTCCCCCACCTCTTCTCCGCCCCCTTCGTGCGCATCTGGCACGCCGGGTGCTCCACGGGTGAGGAGGTGTACTCGCTGGCCATCCTCCTCACGGAGGCGGGCCTGTACGAGCGCAGCCGCATCTACGCCACGGACATGAACGCGGCCGTGGTGGAGCGGGCCAAGTCCGGCATCTTCCCCATGGAGCACATGCGGGAGTACACGGCCAACTACCTGCGCGCCGGGGGCACCGCCGCCTTCAGCGACTACTACACGGCCAACTACGACCACGCCATCTTCAAGGCGCCGCTGCGCAAGAACATCGTCTTCGCCCAGCACAACCTGGTGAGCGACGGCACCTTCAACGAGTTCAACGTCATCCTCTGCCGCAACGTGCTCATCTACTTCGGCCCGGACCTGCAGACGCGCGTGTACCGGCTGCTGAACCAGTCGCTGCGGCGCTTCGGCGTGCTCGCGCTCGGGCGCGGCGAGACGCTGCGCCACACCGTCATCGAGACCGAGTACGACGAGGTGGATGCGCAGGAGCGCCTCTACCGCCGCCGCGCCTGATCAGTGGGGAGCGGGGGGAAGCGGCTCGTCACGCCCCTCGGGGGAGAGTTCCTGCTCCACCTTCTTGCGCACCACCTGCTTGGTGGCGATTTCCTCTTCCTCGCTGCGCTGGCGCCGGCGCACCAGGCCCTGCGCCTCGTCCACGAACCAGAAGAGCACCCGGAAGAAGGCGGCGATGACGGTGACGAGGATGGAGGAGAAGAACCAGCTCAGCACCGTGCCTGGCCAGCCGCCCACCACCACCGTGATGGGATAGGTGCCCGTGAGCGGCACCAGCACGAAGGCCACGTAGTGCGAGGTGCAATAAGGACAGGACGCCAGGTAACCGCACCAGGTCTCCTTGCCTCCGAGCCGCGCGCGCAGGGGCGCGAAGAGACGCTCCCGGGTGAGGGTCTGGGAGATCCCCATCACCACCGCGGATACGGCGAAGAGCTGGAACAGGTCCCTCATGTGGCCAAAGGTGACAACGGACCCGGGCAGGCGCCGTAGGTCCATCGGCCACCCGACCGAAGTCCAGGGAGGCGAGTGGACAGGCGCTGCTCAGCGAGCCCGCCGCTCCTGACGCTCGCGGGCCTCGGCCTGCTTGCGGCGTGAGGCCTCGGCGGCGGTCTCCGGAGGCACCAGCGCGTGCGGCCCGCGGCCGATGAGATCCTCGCGGCCGGCCTGCTGCAACGCCTCGCGGGCCAGGGGCCAGTGCTCGGGGTTCCAGAAGAGCAGCAGCGCCTTCTGTAACCGCTTCTCCCGCAGCCCCTTCGCCGTGTAGACGGGCTCCATCTTCAGGGGATCCATTCCCGTGTAGTACATGGCCGTGGCCACGGACATGGGCGTGGGGATGAAGTCCTGCACCTGGCGCGGCCGCTTGCCGTTCTGCTTCAGCCACAGCGCCAGCTCCACCATGTCATCCAGCGCCGAGCCCGGGTGGCCGCTGATGAAGTAGGGAATGTCGTACTGCTCCTTGCCGGCCTCCTCGCTGGCGCAGGCGAACATGTGCTGGAAGCGCTCGAAGCTCTCGATGCCGGGCTTCTTCATCTTCTCCAGCACGCGGGGCGACACGTGCTCGGGCGCCACCGACAGCTGGCCACCCACGTGGTGCGCGGCGAGCTCCTTCACGTACTCGGGGGAGCGCTCGGCCAGGTCGTAGCGCACGCCGCTGGCGATGAAGACGTGTTTGACGCCCTCCTCCGCTCGCACCTGCTTCATCACGTCGATGAGGGGCCCGTGGTCCGTTTGCAGGTTCTCGCAGACGCCAGGGTGCACGCAGGACAGCTTGCGGCAGCGCCGCTCGATGTCCTCGCTCTTGCACTTGAGCTTGTACATGTTGGCCGTGGGGCCACCCAGGTCCGTGATGGTGCCGCGGAAGTCCCCCATGCGCCGCAGGGCCCGCACCTCGCGCAGCACGCTCTCCGCGCTGCGGCTCTGGATGACACGGCCCTCGTGCTCGGTGATGGAGCAGAAGGTGCACCCGCCGAAACAGCCGCGCATCAGCACGATGGAGTGCTTCACCGTCTCGTAGGCGGGGATGCGCTCCTTGTACATGGGGTGCGGGACGCGGTTGAACTTGAGGTCATACAGCTCGTCCATGGCCACCGACGAGTTGTCCCCCTTGCCTTCCCCGTCCTCCAGGGGCCGCGCTGGCGGGTTGAAGTAGACGGCGCGGTTGCCATGCCGCTGCGCCAGGGGCCGCCCGTTGCCGGGGTTGGTCTCCATCTGGAAGTCGCGCGACATGCGGGCGAACGCCAGCTTGTCCGCCACCACCTCCTCGTAGGAGGGCAACACCACCACCTTCTGGTCCACGGCGCGCTTCGCCGGGTCCGCCTCGTGGGCCTTCATCTCCGCGTCGTTGATGATGTACGCAGTGCCGCGCACGTCGCGGAGGTCTTCGATGCGCTCGCCCCGGCGCATGCGGTCGGCCACCTCCCAGACGGGGCGCTCGCCCATGCCGAAGACGAGCAGGTCCGCCTTGGCGTCCATGAGGATGGAGCGGCGCACCTTGTCGCTCCAGTAGTCGTAGTGGGCGATGCGGCGCAGCGAGGCCTCGATGCCACCGAGGACGATGGGCACGTCCGGGTAGGCCTCGCGGCAGCGCTGGCCGTAGACGATGGTGGCTCGGTCCGGCCGGCAGTTGGTGCGCCCGCCCGGGCTGTACTGATCCTCGGAGCGGTTCTTCTTCTGCGCGGTGAGCCGGTTGAGCATCGAGTCGAGGTTGCCGGCGGCCACCCCGAAGAAGAGCCGGGGCTTGCCCAGCGCCTTGAAGGGCTCGGCGGAGTGCCAGTCCGGCTGGGAGATGATGCCCACCTTGAAGCCACGGCCCTCGAGGAAACGGGCGATGAGGACGGGGCCGAAAGCGGGATGGTCCACGTACGCATCGCCGGAGACGATGATGATGTCGAGTTGCTCCCAGCCTCGGGCCTGCATGTCGGCACGGGTGACGGGGAGGAAGGGATGCGCGTAGCGAGTCTGTGTGGCCATGGGGGTACCCATCCCTCCCCTAACTCTTGAGAACGCCTGGATGCAAACGAATGCTCTCCGGGGAGGACGGAGGGCCCCCGCCCGGCAGCCCGGCCAGCGTCATCCCCAAGCCCACGGGGGAGCAAGTCCCCGTGGTTCGAGCGGCCTTCAGCCCTGGCTCGGCTGCTCGCTGCCCGCCGCCCGCCGCCGCAGCACGGAGGCCGCGAGCCCGTACAGCGTGCTCACCCCCAGGCCAGCGCAGACACAGAGCGGAGGCAGGACGAGCAGCAGGTACTGGGCCCACTTGGTGGACCAGAGCACCAGGAACACCAGACCCACCAGGGCCCAGGCGGCCCACACGGGGCGCTGGCGCCATGTGGCTGGCAACCCGATGGCGGCCAGGGGCAGCAGCACCCAGACCGTGGCACCCGTGGCGAAAACACCCTTGTGCCACTGGGTGGGGGTCGCGTGCGTCAGGTGGTAGAGCGGCTGGTACCAGGGGAGCGCCGAGCGCACCACGTGCTCGCTGTGCGAGTAGTTCCAGTGGAACGTGACGGACGCCCACAGACGCCCCAGGGGATCCGGCCAGAGGGCTGGATGCGCGAGCACGAACACGGCCATCGCCGGGAGGACGAAGGCGGCCCACACACGCCACCGGGCCCGGCCGTACCCCACCAGGAACGGCAGGAAGGCCAGCCCGACCACCATCGCGTACGGGTACTTGCCCGCGGCCGTGAAGCCCAACAGGGCCCCGGAGAGCGCGAGCGGTGCGAGCTGGAAGGGCGCTCCCCGCCCCGCCTCACGGGCACCCCGGCGGGCCCGCTCGAAGGCGAGCACGGCGAGGATGGCGAAGAGGCCGGGGACGGCCTCCAGGTAGGCCTGCGAGGTGTACTTCACGTGGTACGAGTCGAACGCGAGCAGGAGCGCGGCCCCCGGGTGGACCAGGCCGATGAGGCCGGCCTGGAGGATGCCCATGACCCCGGACAGCCAGCGCGTCTGCCGGAAGACGGGCACGGCGGGCTCCGGGATGGGGCGGCCCACGCGCACCGTCTTCCACTCCGGCTCGGGCGTTCCGGACACCAACAACTCCGAGGCATACAGGAGCTTCACCAGCGGTGGGTGCTCGAAGTTCTCCTGGTACGCCACGAGTTCGCCCCAGCGGCCTCCCTCCACCATCTCCGCGTAGCGGTACGCCAGGGGGAGGTAGATGCCCTCGTCGAAGTCCGGGGGCAGCTTCTCGATGGCCCGGGCGCGCTGCCAGGTGGCCGCCAGCAGGGCGAGGAGCAGGGTGACGAGGGCCAGGATGCGTTTGCGCGCCATCGCCGCCGCGAATAGCACAGAATGTCACTGGCCCCCCATGACGCACCCGCACAAGACGATCGTCTTCGACCTCGACGGCACGCTGGTGGACTCGCTGCCGGACATCATCTCCAGCTTCCAATACGGCTTCGCGTGCTTGGGACTGCCAGCGCCCACCGACGCGGAGGTGCGCCCGCTCATCGGCCATCCACTGGAGGCCATGTACGCGCACTTCGCTCCCGCGCACGCGGTCTCGCTGTGCACCGTCTACCGCGAGCATTACGCCCGCAACTTCGTCAACCGCTCGCGCCCCTACCCTGGCGTCGTCGAGCTGCTGCGGACGCTCCGGGAGCGGGGCTACCGGCTGGCCATCGCCACCACCAAGCGCACGGACATGGCCCGGCGATTCGTCGAGGCGCTCGGGCTGACGCCCGCCCTGGACTACGTGCAGGGAACCGATGGCTTCCCCCACAAGCCCGCCCCGGACGTCATCCACCGGGCCCTGGCCGCACTGGGCACCGCCGAGGGCCTGTGGATGGTGGGCGATACCACCCACGACATCCACGCCGGAAAGGCGGCGGGACTGCGCACCTATGCCGTCACCTGGGGCAACCATGACGCCGGGACGCTCGCCACCGCGGCCCCGGACGAGCTCCAGCCGGACCTCGGGCGCCTGTTGGAGCACCTGCCTCCCCTGCCCCAGGCTTAGGGACTCCCGGCCGCCGGCGAGTCCTCGTCGTGCGTGTGCGCCTTCTGCTCCCGGTAATCGGTGATGTGCTCGTAGACGCTCTCCGGGAACTGGAGGTCCTTGTAGACGTTGCAGGCGTCCGGATCATCCATGTTGGGGCAGAGGGGGAACTCCTGCTGCGCCTGGAACTGGAGCACCTTCTCGCGCCGGGGAGGGCTGTAATCCCGGGCCTTCACCTGCTCGATGAGCGCGAGCGCTTGCCGCTCGTCGAAGGCCGGATCCTGCAGGAGCGTGTCCCGCAGTTCCTCCTCGTCCAGGAAGTACCGCGCCACCATGGCGAAGACGAGCCGTCCAAAGTGACCGATGTCCTGACCCGCGTCGAGCGAGTCCAGCAGGTGAGCCATCATCCCATTCTTCCGGAGCGCCTCCCGTCCGCTGCTGCTCCGGGTCTGCTTGCGTGCGCGTGCCATCGCTGAAGTCCTCTCGTGGAAGCCGTCCGAACGCGTCATCTGAAAACACGTTCAGGTCTTTCTCTCGAAAGTAGGCACCGCGTGACGCATGGCCAGCGGTGTCTCACGGCCGTCCGGCGAGCAAGCACCCGGGCCGCCGCGAGCGCATCAGCGCGGCGAGGAGGAACTGAGCACGTCCGGCGTCTGCCCGCTCCGTGTGTCCTCCCGGGAGCCCATCCCCTCGGTGGCCGCCTCGTAGGCCGCGACATAACCGGGATGGTTGGTGCCCATGAGCCGGTCCCACACGTTGAAGTAGAGGCCAAAGTTCCAGTTCGTCTTCTGGTGGTGCTGGTGGTGGTGGGTCGTCGTGTTGAAGATCCACCCCAGCGGCGAGCGCAGGAAGCCGCGCGGGTACATCTCGAAGCCGAGGTGTCCCGTGACGTTGATGAGCAACTGGATGGTGAGGAAGATGAGGAACGCGTCCCGGTGCACCGGCAGCGTGAGCGCGATGAGCGGAGCGATGCCCGCCTCGATGACGGCCTCCAGCGGGTGGAAGGCGTAGGCGGCGAGCGGCGAGGGATTGTTCGACAGGTGGTGCACCCGGTGGACGTACTTGAAGATGCGCTTCCAATGCATGAAGCGGTGCGTCCAGTAGAAGTACGTGTCGTGGAGGATGAGCATCACCGGGATGGACACGATGAACCACACGGTCCCATACCGGCCGTCGTTGTAGATGCGGGACAGCCCGGCCCGGGCGAGCGCGTACATCAGCACGCCCGTGAGCCCGAAGATGGCCAGGCTCACCACCGAGTAGAACACTTCCCTGCGCACCTGCGCCGTGCCGACGGGCTCCGGACCGAGCCGCCGTGACAGCGCGCGCTTCGGCGTCCACCGGTGGAAGACGAGGAACGCCGGGACGGAGAAGAGCACGTAGCGCAGCAGGTTGATGCCGAAGACGAAGAGCGCGACCTCGACCGGCGAGCGCGTGAGCAGGACGGGCATGCGGGCCTCCAGACGGTCCAGCAGCCTACTGCTTTCCATTCGAACAAGGCGCTTGGGCAGGTCCCCCTGCCCCCCTAATCTGCACGCTTCCCTACCCTCCGAGGAGTCACCCCCATGGACTTCGAGCTTCGCAACCGCCGGGCCCTCGTCACCGGCTCCACCTTCGGCATCGGTTTCGCCATCGCGCGGGGCCTGGCCGCCGAGGGCGCCAGCGTGGTGATCAACGGCCGCAAGGCCGAGTCGGTCGACAACGCCGTCGCCCGCATCCGCAAGGAGGTTCCCGGCGCCCAGGTGGAAGGCGTGGTCGCCGATTCCGGCACCGCCGAGGGGGCCCAGGCGGTGTTCGCCCGCGTCCCCAGCGTGGACATCCTCGTGAACAACCTGGGCATCTTCGAGCCCAAGCCCTTCTTCGAGATTCCGGATTCCGACTGGACGCGCTTCTTCGAGGTCAACGTGCTCAGCGGGGTGCGCTTCTCGCGCCACTACGCACCCGGCATGCGCGAGCGCCTCTGGGGGCGCATCCTCTTCGTCTCCAGCGAGTCCGCCCTCAACATTCCCAAGGAGATGATCCACTACGGAATGACGAAGACGGCCCAGCTCAGCGTGTCGCGCGGACTGGCCATCGAGCTGGCGGGCACCGGGGTGACGGTGAACGCCCTGCTGCCCGGCCCCACGAAGACCGAGGGCGTGCAGGACTTCGTGCAGAACCTCGCCACCGGCAGCGGCAGGACGCTCCAGCAGACGGAGGCCGACTTCTTCAAGAACGAGCGCCCCACCTCGCTGCTGCGCCGCTTCGCCACGCCCGAGGAGGTGGCCAACCTGGCCGTCTACCTCTGCAGCCCGCGCGCCTCGGCCACCACCGGCTCCGCGCTGCGCGTGGACGGCGGTACCGCCAACTACATCCTCTAGGACGGATGGCCACCGAAGCGCCTTCCCGAGGGGCATGGGGATGCTATGTCCTCGCCCCATGTCTCCTCTCTCCAGCCTGACCCGGTCCCTCAACAGCCTCGCCTCGGCCGAGACCCTGCGCCGCGCATGGAGCCTGCTGCGCCATGCCCCCGGTGGAGGGCTCCTCATGGGGCAGCTCCTCGGAAACCTCGCGCCCTATACCGGCACCATCCGCCCGGAGGTGCTCACCCTGGAGGAGGGCTATGCCCGGGTGCGGATGCGGGACCGGCGCGCCGTGCGCAACCACCTGCGCTCGGTGCATGCCATCGCGCTGATGAACCTGGGCGAGGTGGCCACCGGAGTGGCGATGATGTCCGCCCTGCCCGAGGGCATGCGCGGCATCATCACCCACCTGGAGATGGACTACCTGCGCAAGGCGCGGGGCTCCATCACCGCCGAGTGCCGGGCCCCCGTCGCCGCCGCGGGCGAGCGGCACGAGTACGACGTCCAGGCCGACCTCACCGACGAGTCCGGCGAGGTGGTGGCCCGGGCCCGTGCGCGCTGGCTGATCGGCCCCGCCACGCACTGACGCGGGCCGAGAGTTGGTGAAGAAACGAAAGTGGCCAGAGGCCGGGACACCTTGAATCATCCGGGGCATGCTGGCGCCTTCCGCAGCCGGCCCGGAGATTCTCATGGCGTCCCCCGTGTTCGGATTCGCCGATCTGCACTGCCACCTGATGGCGCACCTGGGCTTTGGCGGGCACCTGCTCGCCGGGCGCCCGGATGGTGACATCGAGCAGGCGCTCGCCCGCTGTGACATCCACCTCCACGGCAAATGGGGCATCGGCAACTTCGGCAAGGACTGGCCCCTGGTGCAAGCCTTCATCGAGGGCGGCCTGGGCCACGGCCCCTGTGGCCATGGCACCTATGCCGACTGGCCCACCTTCAACACGCTCATCCACCAGCAGATGTTCGTGGAGTGGCTGCGGCGGGCCCATGCCGGAGGGCTGCGGCTGCTGTGCAGCGTGGCCGTCAACAACGAGCTGCTGGCCGAGGAGTGCCACCACCCCGACAAGGACGAGTCCTCCATCGAGAAGCAGATGCGCGAGCTGCGCCGCTTCACCGAGCGCCACGCGGACTGGATGGGGCTGGCCCTGAGCGCCTCGCAGGCCCGCCAGCTCATCACCGCCGGCAAGCTCGCCGTGGTGGCCGGCGTGGAGGTGGACTCGCTGGACAGCCTCCTGGGCGACCGCGAAGCCCTCGGCAAACAGCCCCTGTCGCTGGAGCAGCTCCCCCGCATCCTTCGCTGGCTGAAGGATCTGGGCTTCCGGATGATGACGCCGCTGCACCTGGCCAACAACAGCTTCGGCGGTGCGGCCGTCTATGACGACAAGTTCAACCTGCTCAACCACTTCCTGCGCGGGCACTTCTTCGACGTGCAGGGCGCCCCCGACGTGGGCTTCCGGCTCGGCCAGGACATGGAGACGCAGACGAAGGCGGCCGTCATGCTCTACGAATTGACGCGCCGGGCGCACTACCCGAAGGGGTACGCCCTCAACGCCCCCGGCCAGGGCCACGTCAACCAGCTCGGGCTCACGTCCACGGGCCACACCTTCCTGCGCGAGGCCATGCGCCAGGGCTTCATCCTCGACGTGGAGCACATGTCCGAGCGCTGCACCAACGACGTGCTCTCCCTGGCCGAGCAGTCCCGCTACCCCGTCGTCGCCTCGCACTGCGCCTTCCGCGAGCAGGGCCTCGAGCCCCACGAGACGAGCCGCAAGGCCAAGCGCGCCAGCGAGTACATGAAGACGCGCGGCCAGGCGCGGCGCATCCTCGAGCTGGGCGGTCTGCTCGGCCCCATCACCAACCAGCACGAGCTGAAGGACTTTCCCGGTGGCACGGTGGACAACGACTGCGCGCGCTCGTCCAAGACGTGGGCCCAGTCCTATCAGTACGCCCTCTCCCTGCTGCGCGAGGCGGGCTCCGGCGGCGTGGCGATGGGCACCGACTTCAACGGCCTCAACCAACAACCGGGGCCCCGCTACGGGCCCAACGCCGCCGCCGGGCTGAAGGACGACACGCTGCGCGAGAAGCGGCGGCCCGTGCAGCAGATGCTCCAGCGCAACAAGCCGCCCCTGCCCTACTCGGGCACCCTGTACCGCACGCATGTGCCCTTCGAGAAGGCACGCGCCGGCTCGCGCGAGTTCGACTTCAACACCGACGGACTGGCCCACGTCGGCCTGCTGCCGGACTTCATCCGGGACCTCGTCCACGTGGGCCTGACGGACGCGCAGATGGATCCACTCTTCTCCTCGGCCGAGGCCTTCCTGCGCATGTGGGAGTCCTGCGAGAGCCGGGGGGCGGAGCTCGTCGCGGGCGAGCTGGTGGACGCGGCGATTCCCAGACTCACTCCTCCCACCGGCTGAGCGCGGCCGGGCCGTTGCTGTCGCCTGCGAGTCCCTTTCCTCGCGCTCCGGGGTGATTTCGCCCCCCCATGCGCCGCCGCTATGAATCGTGGCAGCAAAGGAGACTGCCATGGCGGAGAGAGTCGCCACGCTCGTGCTGTCCGGCGGTGGTGCCAAGGGGGCCTTCCAGGTGGGTGCCGAGCGTGTCCTGCGCGAGGAATTCGGCTTCCGCTGGGAGCGCATATTCGGGGTGTCCGTGGGCGCCCTCAATGCCACGCTCCTCGCCCAACGCGAGTACGTGGGGCTGATGGACCTCTGGCTGAACATCCGCGAGGAGGACATCTACCGGAAGTTCCCCTGGCCCCTGGTGGCCCTGCGGCTCGGCATCCAGCGCAGGCTCGGCTTCTACGACAACACGCCGATGCGCAAGCTCCTCCAGAAGCACGCCGCGGGGCGGCCCTTCCCCACCCCCGTCCATGTCGGCCGCGTCTCGCTCGTGTCGGGAGAGTACGAACTGGTCTCCCACGAGGCTCCAGACTTCCTGGACGCGGTCTGGCACAGCGCGACGATGCCCGTCATCTGGGAGGCCATCGGCCCCCAGGCGCATGTGGACGGTGGCCTGCGCAACGTCACGCCGCTCGGGGACGCGCTGGGTTTCAAGCCCACCGAGATCGTCGTCATCCCCTGCAGCTCGGAAGGGATCGACACGGCGAAGCCTCCCTCCAACATCCTGGATGTGGCCAAGCGGAGCCTCACCGACATCACCCTCAACGAAATCCTGCGCAATGACGTGAGCGAGTTCGTCCGCCTCAACGACCTCGTGAAGCAGGCGCACGAGGCGAACCTGACGCTCAAGAAACCGGATGGGACGCCCTACGTCTACTGCCCCATCACCATGGTCGAACCGGTCAAGCCCATGGGGGACACCCTCGACTTCGGGAAGGAGACGATCCGGCTGCGCATGCGCCACGGCGAGGAGGTCGCGCGGGCGGTCATCCAACGAACCGGGGCACGTCCCCCCCGGCCCCCCGCGTCATTGCCCACGCCCGAGCACCCCTTCCCCTCCTGAGCCACGGGGGGAATAGAAAAAACCGCCGGGTGTCGTGGGCAGCAGCCAGGGAAACGGGCCATCATGCGCCCGGCCGCTCTTCCCGGGCCAGCTTCCCCGATACCCAACCATGACCACTTCCCGAAGGCAGTTCCTCCAGTACACCCTGGCCGCCGCCGCGATGACGGCCTGCGCCACGGGCACGCGCTCCACGTCCGGAGATGGCCGCGCCGCCCCCAAGAAGATCCTCGTCCTCGGTGGCACGGGCTTCCTCGGCCCGGCCGTTGTCGCCGCGGCCCAGGCGCGCGGACACACCCTGACCCTCTTCAACCGCGGCAAGACCCGGCCGGAGCTCTTCCCGGACGTGGAGAAGCTCCAGGGCGATAGAGACCCGAACAAGGGCGCGGGCCTCAAGGCGCTCGAGGGCCGCTCGTTCGACGCCGTCATCGACAACTCGGGCTACTACCCGCGCACGGTCGGAGCCTCGGCGTCGCTGCTGGCGCCCAACGTCGGACAGTACATCTTCATCTCCAGCGTCTCGGCCTACGCGAAGAACGACACGCCCGGAGCGGACGAGACCGCCGCGACCGCCACGCTCGCCGATCCGAACGTCGAGTCGATGGGCAAGAACTTCGAGAACTACGGTGGGCTGAAGCACGCGTGCGAGGTGGCCGTGGAGAAGGCCCTGCCGGGCCGCACCACCATCGTCCGCCCCGGCTACATCGTGGGCCCGGAGGATCGCACGGACCGCTTCACGTCCTTCCCCTGGCGCTACGCGCAGGGCGGAGAGATGCTCGCGCCGGGCAGCCCGTCGGATCCGCTGCAGATCATCGACGTGCGCGACCTGGCCGAGTGGCTCGTGCTGCTGGTGGAGCGCAACACCACGGGCGTCTTCAACGCCGTGGGGCCGGAGAAGCCCTGGAGCATGGGGGAGCTGTTCGCGGCCTGTAAGGAGATCACCGGCAAGGACACGAAGCTCACCTGGGTGTCCGGAGAGTTCCTCCAGAAGAACGGCGAGGACGGCGAGGGCGCGCTCCCCATCTGGGCGCCGGCCTTCGGGGCCTACGCGGGCATGCACCGGCGCAGCAACGCGCGGGCGGTGCAGGCCGGGCTGAAGTTCCGCTCGCCGGCCGTCACCACCCGGGACACCCTCGAGTGGTTCAACAGCCAGCCCGAGGAGCGCCGCAGCAAGCTGCGCGGAGGGCTGCCTC
This sequence comes from Archangium sp. Cb G35, assembly GCF_001896145.1. NCBI lineage: Bacteria > Pseudomonadati > Myxococcota > Myxococcia > Myxococcales > Archangiaceae > Archangium > Archangium sp. Cb G35. The sequence goes on along the minus strand of NZ_MPOI01000006.1, from coordinate 434,642 downwards.
CGGAGCGCGAGGCGGAGCTGCTCTCGCTCTGGGCCAAGGCGCAGCAGGGCACTCCGGTGGCCCCGGCCGCCCAGGGCGGCTGAGGTCACGGAGCCCACGGGGAGGGACGGCGTCTCCCTCCCCGTACCGTGCACCACTCCACGGTGGTGCCATCCCCTCGTCGCTCCCTGGCGGGCAGGCAACCCCCGCGCCGTCCTCTTGGAGCGGGGCAAGGCCGGGGAGCGCTCGTTGCCGCTCCACGAGGGAGCAATCACCTTTGCGCGAGTCATCTCCAGCAGGAGGCAAGCGCATGGCGAATACCACCGATGTCGAGACGCTCAACTCATTCCTTCGCGGTGAAATCTCGGCGGTGGAGACCTACCGCCAGGCCATCGGCCGTGTGTCGGATGAGCGGCTCCGCAGCCAGCTCGAGGACTGCATGCATGACCACGAGCACCGCGTGGAGGCCATCCGCGAGCGCGTCGAGAAGCTCGGAGGCAAGCCGGTGGAGGGCTCCGGCGTCTGGGGAGCCTTCGCGAAGCTGGTGCAGGGAGGCGCGGATCTCCTCGGCGACAAGACGGCCATCCAGGCGCTCGAGGAAGGTGAGGACCACGGCCTCGCGGACTACCAGCGCGACATGGACAAGACGCATGGCGAGGCGCGCCGCTTCGTCCGGATGGAGCTGCTGCCCTCGCAGAAGCGCACCCACGCGCAGATGAGCCGCCTCAAGAAGACCCTGCACTGACGGAGGGACGGCGTGGACGGGACAGCGCCGCCCACGCCGCCACCAGCACGGTGAGCACCGAGAGGAGCGCCGCTGGACGCGCCCCTCTCGAGGCCCCGAAGCGCAGCACCACCTCTCCCGGGTCCGCCTGCAACGTCATCAGCCGCGCGCCCTCGACGAGCGCCGGCTCGAGCGGCACCGCCTGGCCCTCACGCGTGGCCTCCCATTCGGGGGCCCAACCCATCCACAGCAACACCCCGGTGGCTCCGGGCCCGGAGAGGCGCAGGCGTACCGCCTCGTCCTCCCAGGACAACACCTCCGCGGCCGCGTCAGGCGTCGAGGCGTTCACCCGGGGCAGCTGCCGCACCTCGCGCACCTCGAATCGGCCCCACCGCGCGAGCACCGGCAACCCGGCCAGGGGCCCCTCCGCTGGCGCATCCATCAGCACCGCCGTCACGCCCAGGTGGCCCAGCATGCGTGGCTCCAGGGTGCTGAACTTGCCGCCAAAGACGGTGGCCGGCGTGTAGCCCACCTTGAAGAAGGGGCGCTCCAACCACGGCACCGCGAGCAGCAGACAATGGTGGTGCGCGGAGGGGTTGTAGAGCGCCAGGCGCCCCTGCCCCATCCGCGGGCCGCTCTCCCGCAGCAGCCGCGCCAGCCCGGCCTCCTCCTCGGCCGTGTAGCACTGAAAGCGCTTCGGCGGCTCGGACGTGCCACCCGGAGGCTCTCCCCCCCGGAGACGCCACACCCCAAGGCCCGCGCACAGCAACAGCCCCAGCGCCCCCGCCTCCCACCCGCGGCGTGCACGCAGCGCGTGGGCCAGCTCCCTCACGGACAGGACCGCGAGCCCCACCAGGAACAGGCGCCCCACCGCCCGGAAGCGCACCACCTGCACGCCCTCGATGGCCCGGTGCTTCTCCAGGCCCAGGAGCCAGTACGGCGCCTCCGTCGTCAGCAGCAGCGCGCCCCAGGTGGCGAGCACCAGCCAGCGCCCGCGCGAGCCGCCCTTCCACCACGCCACTCCCGAGCCCACCACGGCCAGCGGCCCCACCCAGCCCGGCAGCCCCGGCACGAGCTCGCCGCCCCACACTCCACTCCACAGCCTGCCCAGGGACTGAGGCATCGCGCCCACGTGCTCGGCCTGCGAGCCCCGGAGGAGGAAGGGAAGAAGCCACCACGCCGCCAGCCCCAGTCCCAGGGCGGACACGGCCAACCACCGCCGCGGCGCGTGGAGTCCCCCGCCCGCCTCCCTCCAGAAGACGGCCACCTGCAGTGCGGCCATCGGGAAGAAGAGGACGAGCGCGAAGGGATGGGTCAACAGCGCCAGGCCCAGCAACACCCCGGGGACGAGGGCCTCTCCGCGTCCGCCTCGCACCAGGCAGTCCGGCAACCGCGCGAGCGCCGCCAGCACCAGGGCCACGGACGCACCGAAGGGCCACACGCCCATGTCGAGATACCAGTGCCGGCCCCCCGCGTATGTCCCGCCCCGGTCCACGAAGAGGCAGAGGCCCAGGGCCACCAGCGCCCAGAAGGGGCCGAGCACCGGACGCAGGAGCACGAAGAGCGCCAGGGCGAATCCCCCGAGGAACACCCCCAGGACGACGCAATAGCTCCCATCCCACCCCAAGAGGCCCCCGGTGAGCAGGTGGACGGAAGCAACGCAGAGGTTGGCGAGCGGCGGATAGAAGGCGTGGACCGGGTGCCCCGCGAACTGGAAATCACTCCAGCCCACCAGCCGCCCGGAGCGCAGCAGGAGCTCGGCCTCCACCGCGTTGGCCAGGTGCACGTTGTGGTCTGCCGAGTGCGGCGGACTCCCCCACCACACCGAGGGCCACGCCAGCGTCCCGAGCAGCACGGCCAGGAGGGGCGCCCACCGTCCCAGGTCCTTCACACCCATGTCCATCCCATGGGCCATGTACACTACACCCGATGGAGAACCCGCTGCCCAGGGTCTGTCCCCGCTGTGGTGAGCCTCGCATCCTCGCGCCGGAGTGCCCGAGGTGCGGCGTCCTCTATGCCAGGGCGGAAGCCCGTGCCGCGCAACTCGCCTCGCGGCCCGTCCCACCCGCTCCCGAGCCCGAGCCCGCCGAGGCTCCAGCTCCGGCCGAGCCCCAGGTGCCACTCACTCCCTCGGGCACGTTCTGGCACGGGGAGGAGGAGGAAGCACGGAGCGAGCTGCGGGTGCGCCTGTTCGCCCTCCCCGTTGCCCTGATCGTGGCGTGGCTGCTCGTGAAGTCCCCCCTGTGGGGCTTCCTGATGCGCGTCTTCCTCTCCATGTGGATCCACGAGCTGGGCCACGCCGTCACCGCCTGGTTCTGCGGCTTCCCCTCCTTTCCCGGCCCCTGGGTCACCCGCACGGATGACGAGCGCTCCACCGTCCTCTTCGTGCTGCTGGCCACCCTGTTCGCGGCGATGAGCCTCCGCGGGTACCTCACGCGCAGCCGGCTCCTGATGATCGCGGGCGCCACGAGCCTCGTCCTTCAGTTCATCGGTACCGTGGTGCTGCCGCCCAGCAAGGGCCTGATGCTCGTCACGTTTGGAGGCGATGCCGGGTGCCTCGTGCTCGGCAGCCTCCTCATGACGACCGTCTACGCGCCCAGGCACTCCAAGCTCCGCCAGGGCTGGCTGCACTGGGGCTACCTGACCATCGGCGCGGCGGCTTTCATGGATGCCTTCTCGCAATGGTGGGCCGCCCGGAGCGACTTCGACCGGATTCCCTTCGGCCACATCGGAGGCGTGGGACTGAGCGATCCCTCCAAGCTCGTGGACGTCCACGGCTGGACCGAGTCCGAGCTCATCCGGCGCTACACCTGGCTGGGACTGGCCTGCCTGGCGGCGCTCGCCGTGCTCTACGTGGTGGGAGTGAGCCGCGCCCGCGCCCGGCTGCACGCGGACGGGCAGTGACTTCGGACCTCAGGAGCCGCGGGAGCGGGCCTGGGCGCCCGCGTCCGGCCTGGTCAGCGCCTGGATGGACTGGATGCGCCGCTCCGCCTCCTGGGCATCCAGGAAGATGTGCAGCATGTCCCGGATGGTCGGCAACGCCCGCGTCAGCGACGCGACGGTGAGCAGCTGCGGATCCACCCCGGCCTTGCGGCACGCGCGCGTCATGGTGGAGGCGGCGATGACGGGAGACAGGCCACAGCGCGCCACCAGCGCCTCGAAGAGGGCACCCGGCATCGCCCCGGTGGGCGGAGCGGGAGCGGCGGCCGGCGACGCCGGAGCCGCGTGCGACGACGGAGCTGGAATCGCGGGATGATTCGCGCCAGACGGAGTCCGCGGCAGGGCGGGGAACGAGCCGGAAGGGGTCCGCGGCATGGGCGGCGGAGCATGCTGCTCGGACTCCGCCCGGCGCCGCAGCTCGGTCCGCACCTGCGCGCGCAGCACCTCGATGTCTTCCGTCTTGGAACAGAAGGCATCCACCTTCACCGCCAGCGCCTCGGAGATGAGCTTCGCGTCGAAGCCGGCCGTCAGTCCCACCACGGCCACCTGGGCCGTTGCCGGCAGGGTCCTCACGGCGCGCACCCACTCCGGCCCATCCAGCCCTGGCATCTCCAAATCCAGCAGGATGCAGTCCACCGGCTGAGCCTCCAGCAGCCGCATGGCGTCCTCACCCGACTCGGCGATGATGACGTCATGGCCGTCCTTGCGCAGCGCGTCCGAGGCGCGGTGGCGGAAGTCAATGCGGCCATCCACCACCATCACCCGCCGGCGCCTGCCCGCCGACACCAGCCGGGGCGTGCCATCCTGCTCGGGCACCTGCGTCAGCTCATGGGCCCGGCGCACCACGTACGCCGGATCATACGGCTTGCCCACGTAGTCATTGGCGCCGTGAGACAGGCCCTTGAGCCGCTGCACCACCGCGGCCTCGGTGGACAGCATCAACACGGGCAGGTGCGACGTCCGGGGCACGCGGCGCAGCTCCTCCAGCAGCTCCACGCCCTCGCCATCCGGCAACACCATGTCCAGGATGAGCAGATCGAATTCACCCTCGCTCAGCGCCTTGCGGGCGGCTCCGAGGCTCTCGCACAACGTGGTGCCAAAGCCAGCGGCGCTCAACACCCCGCGCATGTCCGCCCGGACCGTCGCGCTGTCATCCACGATGAGCACACGTGCCTTCATGCCGTTCCTTCCCTGGCTCCTGCTCGGGCGAGTGCCGTCAGCAGGGGGGGAATCTCCGTCAGCTCCGTCACATGCTGAGCGGCCCCCAGCCGAATGGCCTCGCGCGGCATGCCGAATACCACGCAGGAGGATTCATCCTCCACCACCGTGGCGGCCCCCGCGCGTCTGAGCGCCGCCAACCCCTCCGCCCCGTCCCGTCCCATGCCCGTCAGCAGGCAGCCGATGGCGGCCGCCCCCACCTCCCGGGCCACGGACTCGAAAAGCTCGTCCACCGACGGCCGGCACGAGTGCCTCTCCGGCCCGTCCACCAGCCGCAGCCGGCCGGCGCGGACCACCAGGTGCCGGTTGCCCGGCGCCATCCGCACAGTCACCCGTCCCGGCATTGGCAGCGCCTCCCCATCCACCGCATTGCGCACCACCAGCCCGCTCTGCGCCTCCAACCACTCGGCCATGGCGGTGTCGAAGTGTTCTGTAATATGCAGCACCAGCAGCACCGGCAGGGGGAAACCCGCTGGCAGCGAGCGGAGGATGTGGCGCACGGCCGCCGGTCCTCCCGTCGAGGCGCCCATCACCAGCAGGCGCGGCGGCACGGCGGGCGCCAATACCCGGGGCGGCGCATGAGGCGTCTCCTGGCGCAGCCGTGCCCGCACATGGGTGATGACGCGCACGCGCGAGGCCACCCGCACCCGGGACAACAGCATCTGCATCCACTTGGAGTCCAGCAGGCCCGAGGGCTTGTCCACCGCGTCCACCGCCCCCGCCGCCAGCGCATCCATGGTGCGCAGGCCCTCGGTGCGATTCTCAGCCGCCGAGAGCACGACGATGGGGGTGGGACAGTGGGCCATGATGAGCTCGGTGGCCCGCAGCCCGTCCACCTTGGGCATCACCAGGTCCATCGTCACCACGTCCGGGCGCAGGCGCTGGCACTGCTCGAAGGCCTGCTGGCCGTCGGCCGCCTCGCCCACCACCTCGCATGAGGTGTCGAGCGCGAAGCCATCCGCCAGCCGGCGGCGCACCGTGAGCGAGTCGTCCACGACGAGCACCCGCAGGCGGCTCATGCGGGCCTCCGTCCGGAGGCAATCAACCGGGCCACCGTATCCAGGTAGCTGTGCTGCTGGAACTCGCCCTTGACGATGTAGGCGGACACCCCCGCATCACGGCCGCGCCGCTTGTCCTCGTCCGTGGCCAGCGAGGACACCATGAGGATGGGCAGCCCCTGCAGGGCGGGAATGGAGCGGATGCGCCGGGTGACATCCAACCCCGTCATGCCCGGCATCTCCACGTCCACGATGAGCAGGGCATGGCCGCCGCGCTGAATCTTCTCCAGGCCCTCCTCACCGGAGGCGGCCAGCTCCACCTGGTAGCCGGCGGCCTCGAGGATGCTCTTCTCCAGCATGCGGGTGGTGACGGAGTCGTCCACCACGAGGATGAGGTGCTTCTGCGTGATGCGCGCCTTGGGGACGTTACCCGAGGAGCCCGAGTGCACCAGGCGGACCAGGCCCGCCGCGTCCAGCAGCAGCAGGGGCACGCCCTGCTCGTCGAAGCTCGCCCCGGCCACCAGCGGCAGGGGGGGCACGCTGGAGGGCAGTGGACGGCTCACCCGGCGGGAGATGCCCAGCAGCCGCTCCACCCCCACCGCGGCCCGGCCGGCGGAGCCCGCGTTGAGCACCAGCACGGACCAGGCGCGGGGCCGCTGAGCGCCCGTGTGCCCCATCGCATCCAGCAGCGGAAGGAAGGGCAGCACCTCCCCCCCGAAGGAGATGGAGGCACGCGACCCCGTCCAGGTGACGGCCTCGGCGGGCAGGTGGAGGGCGCCGCTGAGCGACTCCAGGGGGACGAGCATGCGCTGTCCGCCCGCCTCCACCCCCAGCACCTCCAACGAGGCCAGCGTGAGGGGCACCTCGAGCGTGATGCAGGTGCCCAGCCCCGGCCGGGAGGTGATGTTCACGTCGCCCTTGAAGCGGCGCACCATCTCGCGCACCACGTCCAACCCCACGCCGCGGCCGGACACCTCGGTGACGGTGCGCGCCGTGCTGAAACCGGACTGGAAGAGCAACTCCAGCAGCCCCTGCTCGTCCAGGGCATCCACCTCGGCGGGGGTGACCACGCCCCGCTCCAGCGCCACCTGGCGCACCCGCCCCAGGTCCACGCCACGCCCGTCGTCCTCGCATACGAAGAAGACGCGCCCACCGCGCCGCTGCACCTTCAGCGAGAAGAGGCCCTTGGGGGACTTGCCCACCGCCCGCCGCTCGTCGGGCGTCTCCAGCCCGTGGTCCACCGCGTTGCGCACCACGTGCACCAGTGACTGGCGCACCGCCGCCAGCACGTGCCCGTCAATCTGGATGTCCCCGCCCTCGGCGCGAAACTCCACCTGGCGGCCCAGCGAGGCGGCCGCGTCGCGCGCGGCCAGCTCCAGGGGGCCAAAGAGCGTCTGCGTCGGAACGAGCCGCAGGGTGTTGGCCCCGTCCCGCAGCCGTCCCAGCTCCGACTCCACCTGCCCCAATCCGCCGCCCAACTGCCGCCCCGCCTTCACCAGCGAGGCGCGCAGGCCTTCCGTCACGGCCAGCGCGCGCGACATCCACCGGGCGCGCTCCGCGGGCGAGCCATTGGAGGCCACCGGCGCGGTGAGCTGCTCGAGGAGGGTGTCCGCACCGTGCTGCGCCTGCGCCAGCGCCTCCACCACCCCTCGCAGGCCGCCCAGCTGCACCACGGCCTCGGACAGGCCCTCCAGCAGCGTGTCCAGCCGCGCCAGCTCCACACGCACCACCTCGGACGTGGGGGCCTCGGGAGCCGCCACCGCCGCGGCCACGGCCGCCACCGCCGCCTCGGACGCGGTCATCTCGGCGGCGGGCGCCGGCGGCGGTGCATCGAGCGTGTCCAGGGCCTCGGCCATCTGCCCCACCAGGCGCAGGAACTCGTGCACGCTGTCCACGGGCAGGGCCTGGCCGCTGTTGCGGTAGGGCGACAGCGCATCCTCCACCGCGTGCGCCATCTCCGCCAGCGGCACCTGCCCCACCACCCGCGCCGCCCCCTTCAGGGTGTGCGCATAGCGGAAGAGCTCCGGCAGGATCTGGGCACCGCCCTCACCGTCGGCCAGGGTGAACAGGCCCTGCGTGAGCTGCTCGATGAGCTCCCGGGCCTCGATACGGAAATAGCGGTAGGGGTCGTTGTCCAGGCTCATGCGGAGGCGCGCGCGTCGATGATGGCATGGAGCTGCTTGGAAAGCTGGATGAGCCGGGTGGCCGTCTGCAGCGTCTGCGCGGAGCTGGACTCGGCCTGACGCGCCGTCTGCGCCACCTCGAGGATGGCGGTGTTCACCTGCTCCACCGCCGTCGTCTGCTGCTGGGTGCTCAGCTCGATTTCCCGCGCCACGTCCAGGTTGGCGCGCACCAGCTCGGTGATGCGCCGGAAGCTGCCAGCCACGTCGGTGAACTGCTTCGTGCTGCTCTGCACCGCCTTGGAGCCATCCTCGGTGGCCATGATGGTGGTGTTGGAGGCGGCGCGGATTTCATCGATGACCACGCGGATGTCCTTGGTGGCGCCCCCCACCCGGTCCGCCAGCTTGCGGATTTCATCGGCCACCACGGCGAACCGCTTGCCGTGCTCGCCCGCCCCGGCGCTCTCGATGGTGGCGTTGATGGCGAGGATGTTCGTCTGCTCGGCCAGGTCGTTGATGATGTCCACGATACCGCCAATCTCCTGCGAGCGCTTGCCCAGCTCCAGCATGTGATTGACGATGGCGTCCACCTGGCGGCTCACCACCTCGATGGCCTCCTGGGCATGCAACACCGTGTCGTTTCCGTGACGCGCGGCACCGGCCGTCTCGTCCGCCACGCGGGCCACCTGCTGGGCGCTGCTGGCGATCTGCCGCGAGGTGGCCAGCAGCTCCTTGACGGTGGTGGAAATTTCCGTGGTGGATGAGGCCTGCTCCCGCGCGCCCGTGGCCTGCTGCGAGGCCGCCGACTGGAGCTCGGCCGAGGAGTCCTGCACCAGCTCGATGGCCGAGCCGATCTTCTTCTGCAGGCTAAGGCCCACCAGGGTGGCCGCCACCATCACCATGAGGATGGCGACGCCGCCGCCCCACATGAACAGCCTCTCGAACGAAGCCGAGTCCCGCCTCAGCAGCTCATCACGCTGCTGGAGCAGCCGCAGCTCGTGCTCGCGCATCTCCGCCACCACGCGGCGGAGGTCGTCCATCAGCGCCTTGCCCTCCCCGGTGGTGATGACGGACAGGGCGGCCTCGAAGCCCCGGGCGCGGCGCAGCTCGACGCTGTTGCGCATGTGGGCCAGCTTCTGAGTGAGGAGGAACTTCACGGCATCCAACTGCCGGAGCTGCACGGGATTGTCGGCGAGCAGGCCACGCACGCGCGAGAGCTCCGCGTCGATGCTGTCCTGCGCCTCGCGGTAGGGCTCCAGGTAGGAGTCGTCACCGGTGAGCACGAAGCCGCGCTGCCCCGTCTCCGCGGCCCTGGCGCTGGAGAGGACACGCTCCAGTCCATTGATGACCTCGTGGGAGTGCTCCACGGCGACAGCGGTTCCCGTGAACTGCCGGGTGCTCCGGATGGCCTGGACGACGAAGAGGCAGATGAGCACCGACACCATGACGACGGCGGCGGTGAACTGCAGGCGCAACGTCAAATTGGAGACCATCTTCTTCATCATCGTCCCTGCTGAGGACCGGAGGCGTCCTCCAGCAACTTTCTCACGAGCGAGTCCACATCGAGCACGGGCAGCGGCGGGGCGTCCGGCAGGAGGACGTTGCTGTTGAGCATGGGATGGGCGGCGGAGGAGCCACCCCCCGAGCGCAGCTGCTCCGGGGTGGCACGCATCTGCCCCTCGAAGCCGGCCGCGGCCAGCCCCACGCGCCGGCTCCCTCCAGCCAGCAACAACCAGCGGGGAGGCTCTCCGGACTGCAGGCCCAACAGCGCCGTCAGGTCATGCACGGCGATGAGCTGCCCCCGGAGCCCCGCCACCCCCAACAGGGTGGCCGGAGCACCCGGCAGACGCACCAACCGGGGCATGAGGTGGAGGCCGGAGAGGTGGCCCAGCTTCACGGCCAGAGGGGCACCTCCCACACGCAGCCGCAGCAGCGCCTCGCCGGGCTCCTGCCGGGGAGGAGGAGGGCGGGAGAAGGAGGCATCGAAGCCGTCACGCAGCTCGTCCAGCCGCAGTGCCGTCCGGGAGCGAGGCAGACTCATGGGACCTCCGTACAGGCCTGCAGTTCCTGCAGGCCCACTTGCATCAATCCGTGGCGGCCAAAGCCTCCGCCGAAGAGCGACAGGTGCAGGGGCTTCTCCTGCGGCAGCAACGACACGGCCATGCGCAGGGCCACGCGGGCCTCCACCATGTCACCGGCCCGGCGCGCCAGCGAGCCCGCGCGCAGGTGGGCCAACGCGAAGGTGGGCTCCGCGCGCACGGACGCGGCATAACGGCCGCGGGCACCGGCCTCGTCCCCGCTCTGCTCCAGGCACAGCCCCAACAAGTAGTACGCCGGGGCCTCGGTGGCGCTCGCCGTGACGAGCTGCCGGCCCAGCTGCTCGGCCTGGGACAGGCGTCCAGCGTGCAGGTGAAGCACCGCGCGCAGCAGCTGCGCCTTGGGGCTCGAATTCCCGGGCACCGACTCCAGCAGCGCCCAGGCCTCGGTGTAGCGCTCCGCCTCGAGCAGCTGCAGCACGCCCTCCAGTCCGTCCGGAGCTGGCGGCGGCGTGGGGGCCGGCGTAGCCACCCGCTGGGCCACCATGGCCGTGGGCGTGGCGGTGGCCATGGCCACGGGCGCGGCCCGAGGCACGGAGACGGTGGGCGGCGCGGGTGGCTTCAAGCGGTAATAGAAGGCGTCGCCGCCGCGCAGCAGCTCGAAGTCCTCGGAGATGCCACGCAGCGTCTCGCTGGGCCCCATGAAGAGGTAGCCACCGGGAACCAGGGCCTGGGCCATGCGGGCGACGATTTTACGGATGACGTCCTGGGGGAAGTAGAGGACGACGTTGCGGCAGAGGATGGCGTGGAAGGAGCCCGGGGCCCAGAAGGCGGAGGCCTCCTCCAGGAGGTTGCGCTCCTCGAAGATGACCTGGTCCCGCACATGAGGCTGGAGGGCGAACCCCTCGGGGGTGCGCTGGAACCACTGCTGGCGCATGGCGCTCGGCACGGCGCGCAGCGACCAGGGGGAATAGCAGGCGCGGCGGGCGTGGGCGATGGAGCGAGGATTGACGTCGATGCCGAGAATCCGCAGCCGGGAGGAGTCCACGCGGCCGCGCTCGCGGGCGAGCAGGGCCACGGAGTAGGGCTCCTCCCCCGTGGAACAGCCAGCACACAGAACCCGGACGGTGGACGTCTGGCGCAGGAAGGTGGGCAGCACCTGGTCCACCAGCGTCTCCAGCTGGGTGGGATGGCGCAGGAAGTACGTCTCCCCCACGGTGAGCCGCTCGGCCAGCGCCTTCCACTCCGCCTGCGAGGACTGGGAGGCCAGCTGCTCCAGGTAACGCTCCACGCCACACGCGGCCGAGCGCTCGGCGAGCAGCGGCACCAGCTCGCCCCACTGGCCCTCCTCATAGTGCAGGCCCAGGCGCTGCTCCACGAGCGCGACGAAGCGGACGAGCGGCGGGCGGGAGGGCGTGGCGATCACGCGCCCCCCTGGCCGGAGGGATTCTCCAGGCGGCGCCAGAACTCCTCGGGCAGCAGGCGGGACGTCCCCAGCAGCGCCAGCAGGCGCCCGTCGAACGAGCCCAGGTGTTGAAGGTGGCCGCTGGCGGTGGCGCGCAGCAGGGGCGGCACCGAGTCCAGGCCCTCCTCCTCCATCCACCGCAGGCCCCGGACCTCATCCACCTCGAGCGCCATGCGCCCCTCGGGTACCCGCAGCGAGACGAACCGGCGGCCCTCGCCGCCCTCGGCCAGGGCCCCGCCCAGCAGCATCGCCAGGCTCACCACGGGAGCCGGCGCGCCGCGCACCAGGGACACACCCCGCACGAAGACCGGGGCCGCGGACACCGGAGCTACCGGCAGCGGCCTCATCGTCTCCTCCACGTCCTCGAGCGGCAGCGCGCACATCCACTCCTGCGCCCTCACGACGAGGAAGCAGCGAGACCCCTGCCTGGGCATGACTCCCCCTTCGGGTTCGGACTCCACGCAAATCATGCACCTTCAGCGTATGTCAAGGCGAGGGCCAAGCGCGTCCCGCGGCCACCAGGACGGCGCTGGCCCCCCGGGCAAGGAGGGGAGCGGGCCGGCGACGGACACCGCACCCGGGCCCACCCTCCGGCACACCTGCGCGGGTGGAGAGCCAAAGCCTTACACACGCTCGGCCACCCACAGTGTGCTCCACGCAGGGCCAGACATTGAATTCAGACAGGAATTTGGCATCCACGCGAAACGCTTTTCGCTGCCCGATGAAATCTTGCAAGCCTTTCCGTGAAAAGTATGTGGCCTCCTCTCACAAAGCCTCGACTTTTGCGTCGCCCTCCAGATAATTGTGAATTGCCGCGTAGGCGTGGTCGCACAAGGGTTTACACCCGCCTCCCTCGAACCAGACAGGATTCAGATAGTGACCGAAGCCGAGGGGCGCGGGTCGATTTGTCATTGCTGCGGGAAGCCACAACACGCAGAGTCTCACTCCCAAGTCACAGTTAGTCATTGCCACCGGACCGCACGGCGCGGGCCACCGAGTCGGACCACGGGAACGGAGTCGACGAGCATGATTCGGATCGGGCGAAGGCAGTTCACAGCCGGGCTGGGTGCCTCGCTGCTGGCGTCCCCCCTGCTGCGGTTCCTCGGCGGTGAGGCCCACGCGGCGACGCTCACGGCCAAACGGCTCATCGTCTTCTTCACCCCCAATGGCACGGTGCACCGCTACTGGCGGCCGAGCGGAACGGAGACGTCCTTCTCGTTCCCCGCCGGCAGCATGCTGGAGCCGCTCAACGCGCACCTCGCCAACCTGCTGGTGTGCGAGGGCCTCAACTTCGTGGATGTGGACAACCACGACGCGGGCATGGCCAACATGCTCACCGGCGGAGGCACGGCGCAGAGCACCTCCGGGGGCATGTCCGTGGACCAGTACGTGGCCAGCAAGATTGGCGAGGGCTCGCGCTTCCGCTCCCTGGAGTTCGGGGTGCAGACGAGCCTGTGGGGCGCGTCGCGCTCCACGCGCATGTCCTACTCGGCCCCTGGTGTCTTCGTCTCCCCCGAGGACAACCCGCGCAGCGCCTTCCAGCGCCTCTTCGGCGCGCTCGGAGGTGACACGAGCACCGCCGACAAGCAATTGCGGCGCCGCAAGAGCATGCTGGACCTGGTGCGCGGCGAGATGAATGACCTGTCGCAGCGGGTGGGCGCGGAGGAGAAACGCAAGCTGGAGCAGCATCTGGAGGCGCTGCGCCAGACGGAGAAGGGACTGACCGAGCCCGTGGCCCTGCCCGGGTGCCCCTCCGCCACGGCGCCCATCTCCATGGACGCCAAGGCCAACGCCAACTTCCCCGCCGTGGGCAAGGCCCAGATGGACCTGCTGGTGAGCGCGCTCACCTGCGGCATGACGCGCGTGGCCTCCCTCCAGATGTCCCACACCGTCGCGCCCCAGGTGTTTACCTGGCTGGGAGTCGGCGAGGCCCACCACGAGCTGTCGCACAAGGACGACTCCAACACCTCGGGGCTCGCGGAGCTCGTCAAGTGCGAGCGCTGGTTCGCCCAGCAGTTCGCCTACCTCCTGCAGTCCCTCAAGGACCGCCCGAACCTGGAGGGCGAAGGCACCATGCTCGACTCCACCCTGGTGGTGTGGGCCAAGGAACTCGGCGACAGCCGCATGCACGACTGCCGCTCGGTGCCCTTCATCGTCGCCGGGGGCGGGCAGACTCCTTTCCGCTTCGGGCGCTACCTGCGTTACAGCGGCGTCCCGCACCAGAAGCTGCTCACCTCGGTCTGTCACGCCATGGGCGCTCCGCTCGACACCTTCGGCGATTCCAACCGCTCCAACGGCCTGCTCGACGGGCTCGTCTGACAGCCGCCCCTTCCCTCTGACAGTTCCCTCGCGATCAGGAGGCACACAAATGCTTCCCTCCCGGCAGCTTTCTGCCCTCGGCGCCCTCTTTTTCTCCGCGACCCTTCTCTCCGCCTGCACCACCGACTCCGGCTGCCCGGATGACCTGGAGTTCTTCCGCACCCGCGTGTGGGAGCCGGCGATGTCCGTGCAGTGCGTGGCCTGCCACAAGTCCGATGGAATGGCGGCGAACACGCGCATGGTGTTGCTGCCCCCTGGAGAACCCGGGGCGGTGGAGGCCAACTTCATGACGGTGCGCGGGATGGCGCGCGAGATGGTCAACGGCCAACCCCTGCTCCTGCTCAAGCCCTCGGGCCTGCACCCGAACGGGCACGGGGGCGGCACCGTCGTGGAACAGCACACCACGCGCTACGACAACCTCCAGCGCTTCGCGGACCGCGTCAACGGCGTTGCCGGGGCCTGCGAAGGCTCCGCGGTGGTGGCGTGTGAGCCGGGCAAGGCGGACCCCAACGCCAGACGCCGGCTGCGCATGCTCACCCGCTTCGAGTACGACAACACGCTGCGCGACCTGCTCTACCTCGACTCGCAGTGGGGCCAGTCCCTGCCGGCGGAAGAGGTGATGCACGGCTTCGACAACAGCGCGGACGAGCGCACGGTGGGCCAGTTGCTGACGGACAAGCTCCTCGCCGCCGCCGAGGAAGCCGCCACGCAGGCCGTGACGAATCTGTCCCGGCATGTCTCGTGCGCTCCGGGAGAGGAGTGCGCGAAGCAGTTCATCCAGGACTTCGGCCTGCGGGCCTTCCGCCGCCCGCTGACGGACGCGGAGAAGCTCCGCTACCAGTCGCTCTACACGGCCGTGGCGGCCGAGGAAGGGACGAACGGGTACACCGAGGGCATCAAGGCCATCATCACCGCCATGCTCCAGTCCCCGAACTTCCTCTACCGCACGGAGCTGGGAGAGCACATCGGTGACGGGCGGTACCAGTTGAACGACTACGAGGTGGCCTCGGAGCTGTCCTACCTCTTCTGGGGCTCCATGCCGGACGAGGAGCTCTTCGCCAAGGCGAAGGCGGGCACCCTGAGCGGCAAGCCGGAGCTGCTCCCCGCCGAGGCGCGCCGGATGCTGGCGTCCCCGCGGAGCCGGCCCATGCTCGACCACTTCGTGAGCCAGTGGCTGGACCTGGGACACATCAACCAGGCGCAGAAGGACGCCACCTTCGCGGACTTCAGCCAGACCATCCGCACGGCCATGGTGGCCGAGACGACGGAGCTGTTCGACTATGTCGTCCGCGACAGCAGCGGCCGGCTCCCGGAGCTCTTCACCTCCGACTACACGTTCGCCACGGACGCGCTCGCCTCCTTCTACCGCCTGCCGTCGGGCCCGGTGAGCACCTCGTCCACCCCCGCCAGCGGCCTGCGCATGTGGGAGCTGAAGAGCTCGGGCCGCGGCGGCATCCTCACCCACGGCAGCATCCTGGCCAGCCAGGCCACGCCTCAGACGTCCTCGCCCATCCGCCGCGGCAAGCTCGTCCGTGAGCGCCTGCTGTGCCAACCGCTGCCTCCCCCGCCCCCGGGTCTCAGCGTCCAGCTGTCTCCGGTGAGCGAGGGTCTGCCCAACCGGCAGCGCTTCCAGGAACACTCCACCAGCGCGGCCTGCTCGTCCTGCCACCAGTTGATGGACCCCATCGGCTTCGGCTTCGAGCAGTTCGACAGCGTCGGCCGTTACGTGCCCCAGCTTCCGAACGGACAGCCGGTGGATGCGAGCGGTGAGGTGCTCTCCTCGGCGGCCACCAACGGGACCTTCACCGGCGTGGATGGGCTCCAGGAGAAGCTGGCGGAGAGCCCGGACGTGCACTCCTGCTTCTCGATGCAGTGGCTGCGCTTCGGCTACGGCGTCTCCGGGGAGAACGACTCCTGCGCCGCCGGCCAGCTCACGGAGAGCTTCCGCAAGCAGCAGCTGAGCATCCCGGAGCTGCTCATCTCGCTGACGCAGCTGCCGCGCTTCACCCAGCGCGTGGGCGAGTCCACGGACCCGGTCAACCCGGGGCCGGGCGGCGGTGGTAGCGGTGGAGGCGGCGGTGGTGGTGGCCTGCCTCCCACTTCCGGCAACGCCCAGGTCTCCGTGTCCGTCCAGGACGACTGGGGGAATGGCTACTGCCACAACGTCAGGGTGACCAACTCCGGGTCGGCCCCGCTCGTCTGGAACGTGACCATCGACATCGAGGGCAGGTTCAACCACGCCTGGAGTTCCGTCTTCACCCACTCGGGCTCCCAGACCACCTTCAGCGGTCTGTCCTGGAACGACGAACTGGCCCCTGGGGAGAGCACCAGCTTCGGCTATTGCGCGACCCGGTAGAGCGAGCGCTTGAACCTCGCGCCTCCTGCCGATAGGGAGGCGCGAGCCCCATGTCCCTCTCGCGCCGTCCCCTCGAGCGAGGCCGTGTCCTCCTCCTGTTGCTCGTCCTCCTGCTCGCCGTGGGCGTGGGGGCTGGCCGGACATGGCTGCGAGGGGAGGCGGCACGCAGCCAGGTGCTGGCCCGGGTAAAGCCCATGCTGGAATCCCGGCTGGGCCCGGTGCGCATCGGCGACGACTTCCACATCGGGTGGTCCGGCACGGTGACCCTGGGGCCGGTGGAGCTTCCAGGGACGCGGCCGGAAGGCCCTCCCGTGGTACGCATCTCGCGTGTCACCGTGCACCTCCGGCGGAGGGCCCTGCTATCGGGCCACGTCGAGGCGAGCCGCGTGGTGCTCGCGGGCGTCCAGGTGGAGGCCGGACCACGGGGGCAGGAGGTGTGGGCCCTCGTCGAGCGGGTGCGCCAGTTACGCCAGAATCGGCGTCCCTCCCCTGTCTCGAGTGAGCGCACGACCCGTGAATTGCCCGAGCTGGAGCTGAGGGACGTACGCCTGGCTTTCGAGCGCCATGGCCGCGTGGAGTGGGGCCTGCTCTCGGCCCAGGTGAGGAGGACGGGCGCGGCGGAAGCAGCCCGATGGGAGGCCACGGCGGAGCTGCCCGGCGGTGGCAGTGCGGTGCTGTCCGTCCAGCCGGGGGAGCCGGGCATGTCGGGGATGCTCCAGGGACGGGGTATCCCGGCGGGCCCGCTGCTGTCGCTCGCGGAACTTCCCTGGCGCATGGAAGGGGGCACGCTGGAGGGGGAAGTGCGGGTGGACGCCACGGGCACCACCTTCTCCGGGGCGATGACGGGGCTCACCGTGAGCGGCCCCCAGCTCGCGCCCGAGCCGGTGGGGCCCCTCTCCCTTTCGGCCGAGGGCCGCGTGCACTGGGACCCGCGAACAAAGCACGTGAAGCTCGAGTCCCTGCGGCTGACGGTGGGCGAGCGGCGCGAAGCACGTGTCGAGGTGCGAGGTGAGGTCGCCTGGAGCGGAGAGCCCCATTTCTCGGTGCAAGCGGAGCTGCAACCGCTCTCCTTCGAGCAGGCCATGGCCGCCCTGCCCGCGGCCCTGGTGCCCGGCACCGAGTTGGCGCGGTTGGAGGGCCAGTTCCAGGCCTCACTGGCGCTCTCGGGACCCATTCTCCAGCGGCGGGACTGGGAGGTGAAAGCGAAGCTGGACCTGTCGGAGCTGAAGCAGTCGGCCCGGGCGGGGCCCCTCCGCTGGCTGCGCGAGCCATTCGAGTACCAACCCCTCACGGCCGATGGCCGCGGGCGGGCGCTGCACATCGGTCCGAGCAATCCAGCCTACCTGCCCCTGGCCGAGATTCCCCATCGACTGGTGCGCGCGGTGTTACGCAGCGAGGACGCGGCCTTCTGGACGCACCGGGGATTCGACTTCGACTCGCTCCGCGACATCCTGCTGGCCCCCGCGGATGACAAGGTGCGAGGCGGCTCCACCCTGACCCAGCAACTCGCCAAGAATCTCTTCCTGTCCCGCGAAAAGACCTACGCGCGCAAGGTGAAGGAAGCGTTCCTCACACTGGGACTGGAGGCCTCGGTGCCCAAGGAGCGGCTGCTCGAGGTGTATCTCAACATCATCGAGTGGGGCCCCGGTCTCTACGGCATCGGCGAAGCGGCTCGTCACTACTTCGGCAAGGACGCGCGAGAGCTGAGCATTCGCGAGTCGGCCTTCCTGGCCACCATCATCCCCAACCCGGTGCGCTACCACGTGTATTGCAGCCGGGGAGCCCTCTCCGACATCTGGACGAAGCACGTGAACGAGCTGTTGGCGGTACTTCACGAGGGAGGCGACCTCACCGAGACGGAGTACCAGGAGGCCCTCACCGCACCGCTCATCTTCACCGGCCATCCTGGCTCGCAGCCACCCGCTGACGAAGAGACGCCGATCCGCGCCATCGTTCCCGGTCGAGACTGACGCTGGTTCCACCCCAGCCCGTTTCACTTGTCGTCGGCGACAAGCGGAATGCTCCCGCCCCGTTTCACTTGTCGCCGGCGACAAGCGGAATGCTCCTGCCTCGTTTCACTTGTCGTCGGCGACAAGCGGAATGCTCCCGCCCCGTTTCACTTGTCGTCGGCGACAAGCGGATGGAGAAAGCCGCAGGTGTCCCGCATCTCGGATGTGAACTCCGAGTGTCGGGACTCCCGTGCGACTACCAGGCACGTAAACGGGCGAATACACATGTCTGAATCCTGGCCCGCGCGTTGCTGGATACCGCACAGCCGCACTCTCGCGGCTCCACCACATTGGGGGGAGCAGTCATGGAACAGACCAACGGAAGCAACACCCTGCCCGAGCTGACGCTCGAGCAGGTGCGGGACTCCATCCTCGGCTACCTGGAGCAGGGCAACGCCGGTCTCTACAACATCGGCCGTCTCTACAACTACACCGTGGACAACAAGCTGGCCGAGAAGAACAAGTACGAGAGCGCCCAGCAGTTCTTCAGCCAGCAGCTCAAGGCGCTCTCGCAGTCGACGTTGAGCCGGTACGGCGCGGTGGCGAGGGAGTTCAGCGAGGAGGCGTGCAAGAAGTACGGCGTGATGAACCTGACCACCCTGCGCAGCTACGCGGCGGCGGCCGACATCCAGCCCACGAGCGGTGACCCGGGGGCCACGCCCATCGACGTCCCGCAGGAAGACGGGCGCGTGGTGCGGAAGCCTTTCGCCGAGTGCACCATGGAAGAGCTGAAGCTGGCCGTGAAGGGCAAGCGCAATCCGTCCCGGGCCACCATGCCCGCCACGGATGCGGCCCGCGTCGAGTTCATGCGGGAGAGCCTCTCGCGGCACTTCGCCCAGAGCGCCCGCGTGCAGTTCAAGACGAACATCAAGGGCGGCAAGACCTTCCTCACCATCCAGGGCGTGCCGCTGGAAGAGGTGGAGCGGCTCATGGAAGCGCTCCTGGACGGCCTCATGCCGCCCGTGCGCGCGGTGGGCTGAGCGACACTACCTGCCCCATGTACGACGGTGGGCGAATCGAACGCCTAAGGTTCGACACCTCACCCGGGGAATCCCACTCACGAGGGAGTCTCCCGGGTATTCTGGGCCCATGCCCAACAGCCTGCTGGTCGTCCATGTGCACGTCCACGTCAAGCCCGAGTCGGTCGAGGCCTTCCGTGAGGCCACCCTGGCCAACGCGCGTGAGAGCGTGAAGGAGACCGGCATCGCCCGCTTCGATGTCGTGCAGGACACCGAGGACCCGACACGGTTCGTGCTCGTCGAGGCCTACAAGACGCCCCAAGCGCCCGCCGCCCACAAGGAGACGGCCCACTACTTGAAGTGGCGGGACACCGTGGCGCCCATGATGGCCGAGCCGCGCACCTCCCGGAAGTACGTCAACTGCTTCCCCGAGGACGCGGGGTGGTGAAATGGCGATGACGGGCTTCGAATTCGCCACCGCCACGCGCATCGTCTTCGGAGCGGGCCGCCTGGCCGAGCTTCCCGAGGCGGTGAAGGCCCTGGGCGGGCACAAGGTGCTGCTCGTCACGGGCCGGGACCCCACGCGC
Organism: Archangium sp. Cb G35; assembly: GCF_001896145.1. NCBI lineage: Bacteria > Pseudomonadati > Myxococcota > Myxococcia > Myxococcales > Archangiaceae > Archangium > Archangium sp. Cb G35. The sequence continues at coordinate 414,932 of NZ_MPOI01000006.1, read as the reverse complement.
GCCGGGCCGCTGCGCGAGGGGCTTGGCCGGCTCGGCCTCTCCAGTGAAACATTCACGGTGGAGGGAGAGCCCACCGTGGAACGGGTGCGCGAGGGAACCGCCGCCGCGCTCGCCGCACGGTGCGACGCGGTGGTGGCTTTTGGCGGAGGCAGCGCCCTGGACGCGGGCAAGGCCATCGCCGCGCTGGCCGCCAACGGAGGAGACCCGCTCGACTACCTGGAAGTGGTGGGCCGGGGACAGGCGCTGACGAAGCCCTCGCTTCCCCTGGTGGCCATCCCCACCACCGCCGGCACCGGCTCCGAGGTGACGCGCAACGCGGTGCTGGGCGTGAAGGACGCCCAGGTGAAGGCGAGTCTCCGCAGTCCTCTCATGCTGCCGCGGCTGGCCCTCCTGGACCCGGAGTTGCTGACGGGCGCGCCCCCCGCGGTTCTCGCTTCCAGCGGCCTGGACGCGCTCTCCCAGCTCCTCGAGCCCTTCCTCTCGGCCAGGGCCAACCCGCTCACCGATGCCCTGGCGCGCGAGGGGATGGTCCGCTCGGCGCGCTCGCTGCGCCGCGCGGTGTTGGAGGGCCCCGACGCGGCGGCACGGGAGGACCTGGCGCTCGCGAGCCTCTTCGGCGGCCTGTGCCTGGCCAACGCGGGCCTGGGTGCGGTGCATGGATTCGCCGCCCCGGTGGGAGGCATGTTCGAGGCACCACACGGTGCGGTGTGCGCGGCGCTGCTCCCCGCCACGCTGGAGGTGAACCTGCGCGCGCTGCGCGCCCGTGCTCCGTCGCACCCGGCGCTCCCGCGCTTCCAGGAGGTGGCCAGGCTTTTCACCGGGCGTCCGGATGCCCGGGCCGAGGAGGGCATCTCCTGGGTGAAGGAGCTGTGCCAGGCCCTGGGCGTGCCGGGACTCGGACGCTATGGCCTCACGGAGGCCGACGTGCCAAGGCTCGTCACCCGGGCCAAGGCCGCCAGTAGCATGAAGGCCAACCCCCTGCCCCTCACGGACGAGGAGCTCACGGAGATTGCCGTCCGCTCCCGGTGAGCGCCCGCGAAACCCATGGCCAACAGGATCAGCCGGATCACCGCCTTCGTTGAAAAGCGCAAGCTCGGCTTCGGTGTCGCGCGCCTCATCATGATGAGCGGAGTAAACGTCCGCAGCATCGGTCCGAATGATCCGGACCCACCTGACGCCCTGCGACGGCTGGAGCAGGCATTGCCCCAATTGTTGTCGGCCCAGGAGCTGAGTGAGCTCCAGCAGCTCCTCTCGGAGGCATGAAGATGACGGTCTCGATCGGAGTCGGAGTCGGAGATGCCGTGGATGCGGAGAAGGCCGTCCAGGCCGCGGTGGAGCAGGCGCGAGCCCAGCTCGGAGGTGCCACCGCCCAGGCGGCCTACATCACAGCGACGGTGGACTACGAGGCTTCCCGCGTCCACACCGCCTTCCGGGAGGCGCTGGCCGGAGTCCCATTGCATGGGGTGACCACGTCGCTGGGCGTGCTCACGGCGGCTGGTGTCCGCAACGAGGGCCACGGAGCGGTGGCGGTGATGCTGGTGGGCGGCGCACCGGGGACGGCCTTCGTGGCCGCCTCCACCGAGGCGGACGGACGGCGCGCCGGAGAAGCCGCGGCGCGGGAGCTGGTGCGCAAGGCGGGGGGCAGGATGCCGAGGATGATCCTCTTCAACGCCTCCCCCGGTGCGGAGGAGAGCATGCTGGAGGGCATCGCGAGCGTGTGCCCGGACGTGCCGTGTCAGGGAGGCAGCGCCGCGGACCATGCCATCGCCGGACAGTGGAGTGTCTTCACGCACGAGGGCCCGGTCCCCACGGGCGTGTCGCTGCTGGGCCTCTTCGGCGAGGTGCGGGTGGGGACGGCGTTGTGCACGCCCTATACCCCCACGGGGGCCATGGCCCGGGCCACGTCAGCCGAGGGCCGCACCCTGCTGACGTTGGATGGCCAGCCCGCCGCCCAGGTGCTGGGGCGCTGGATGGAAGGCGCCATCGACGACCAGGTGCGCTCGGGCGGCAACATCCTGGCCCAGACGGCGCTGCGGCCCATCGCCGTCCGCCGTGGGGTGAGCCAGCGGGACCACTACGTGACGGTGCACCCGGCCCACGTCCACGCGGACCGGGGCTCGGTGGACGTCTTCGCCCGCATCGAGCCACGGGACGAGGTGTGTCTGATGACGGGTACCGCCGAGGGACTGGTGAACGAGGTGGCCCACCTCATCGACCTGGCGCTGGCACAGGGCAACCTGACCACGCGGGACGTGAAGGGCGCGGCGCTCATCTTCTGCGCCGGGTGCGCGGGCGCACTGGGGCCTCGCGTGGACGAGGGCCTGCGGACATTCTCGCGGCTGCTGCCGGGAGTCCCCCTGCTGGGCCTGTGCACCTTCGGCGAGCAGGGCTACATCCCGGGTCTGGGCAACGTGCACCAGGACCTGTCACTCAGCCTGACGCTGTTCGCCAACGGGCGGCCCTGAGCCCCTTCGAGCGTGCTTCGGCCCGCGCGTCAAGGGCCCTCGCCAGTCCGTTGGAGGCACCCGAATTCGAGGACTCCGTAAACCTCCGCCACGGGTGCCACACGGCCCGTCACAGGGGTGCACTGCTCGTTGCACAGTCAACAAGCCGGGAGCCATCCGCGCTATACCTGCACCGTTCCCTCCGCCCGCGGGCGGGTGACAGGAGCGCGTCGCACCATGGCCCGTTGGTCTCCCGTGCATTCCTTGCTGACGCTGGTGGCGCTCGCCACGAGCGCCTGTCTCTGGACTCCCCCCGAGGAGCCCGAGGCGCCTCGCGAGGAGAAGAAGGCCCCCGCCCCACCGGAGCCCACGGCCTGCATGACGGCGCCCATCGTGACGAACGGGAGCCGGAACCGGATGCGGGTGGCGCTCACCTTCGACGCCTGCTCCACTCGCCACAACGAGTACGACGAGCGCGTCATCCGCACCCTGGTGGAAACGGGGACGCCGGCCACCCTCTTCATCGGCGGCGGGTGGGCGCTGGCCAACCCGGGGCGCATCGAGGAGCTCGCGCAGTACCCGGGCTTCGAGTTCGGCAACCACACCTTCTCCCATCCGCACATGCCCCAGGTGAAGGATGACCAGAAGGTGCTGGAGGAGCTGCAGCGCACGCAACGGGTCGTCTATGACCTGACGGGCCGCATCCCCAAGTACTTCCGCCCGCCTTTCGGCGAGGTGGACCGGCGAGTCGCGTGGCTCGCATCCCAGGCGTCGCTCGTCACCCTCAACTATGATCTCCCCTCGGGGGACCCGGACACCACCATCCCCGCGAAGCGGCTGTCGGACTGGGTGGTGCGCAAGGCGAGCCCTGGCGGCATCGTGGTGCTGCACATGAACCACAAGCGCTTCGCCACCGCGGCGGCGCTGCCGGACATCATCAAGGGGCTGCGCAAGCGCGGCTTCGAGCTCGTCACCGTGGGCACGCTGCTCGAGGACCACACGTGGCCCACGTGCCAGCCCTCGGAGGAGCCCGAGCTTCCCGCGGTGGCGGGAGTCATCCCCTGACGCGCGGCTTCCAGAAGACGAGCTCGGTGACACCCGGGACGGCGAAGCCCGGGAGCTGGCCCACCTGACGGTACCCGTGCCGCTGGTAGAAGCGCTGCGCGCCCTCGTTGAAGTCCGAGGTGAGCAGGAAGTAGCCCCCGGACGGCTCTCCACACCCGGCCTCGTACGCGGCGAGCAGTTGCGCGCCGAGGCCCGAGCCATGCCGATCCTCCCGGATGGCGAGCGTCCGCAGGTAGGCCCCCGTTCCGAAAGTGCCCCGGGTGAGGAACCAGCAAACCCCCACCGGGCCGCTCTCGTCGGTGGCCATGAGCAGGCCCTCGCCCCGCTCCAGCGCCCCCTTGAAGCGAGCCGCCAGGGCCGGGGCCTCCAGGCCATAGGCCTTGAAGAGGGGAAGCGGTGCCAGCGCGGCGGCCAGTGCCGGAAGGTCCTCTGGAGTCGCGGGGCGGATGACTGCGGGCATCGGGTCCTCTCGGGTTGCGGGGGGCCCCGGGAGATTGGACCGGAGCGCCGTGTCACACAACAGGACTCGGGCTCAACCGGTGGCGAGCGCCGCCACGAGCCGGGGGAGCACATCCCCCGCCCGGGCCTCCACCCGCACGTCCACCAACTCTCCCCCACGGCACTCGCCGATGTTGACGAGGCCAATGGGCATGTGGCGATCCGCGGCGCGCTGGAGGAAACGGAAGCCCGAGTAGATGGCCAGGGAGGAGCCCACCACCAGCAGCGCGTCCCCCTCCTCGAGCAGCGAGAACGCCGCCTCCACCGTGGGCGGTGGAACGTTGTCACCGAAGAAGACCACGTCCGGCTTCAGCGTCCCGCCACAGCGGGTGCAGACCGCCACCTGGAAGTCCCGCACCGCTTCGACGGGCAGCTCGGCGTCCCCATCCGGCCGCAGCTCGGCGGTCCGCTCCGCGAAACCGGGGTTGAGGGCCCGCAGGCGCTCCTGCAGCTCCACCCGGGGCTCGATGGCCTCACAGTCCAGACACCGCACCTGGGCGAGCGCCCCGTGGAGCTCGATGACCCGTTGGCTGCCCGCGGCATGGTGCAACCGGTCCACGTTCTGGGTGATGAGGCCCAGCACATGGCCCTCCCGCTCCAGGGTGGCGAGCGCCTGGTGCGCCGCGTTGGGCCGGGCCGACGAGAAACGCGGCCAGCCGAGCAGGCTCCGGGCCCAGTAACGCGTACGCACCTCGGGTCTGGTGAGGAACTCGCGATGCTGGATGGGGTTGCGGGCACGGGCGCGCGTGCCGGGCCCCCGGTAGTCCGGGATGCCCGACTCGGTGCTGCACCCGGCCCCCGTGAGCACCACGAGCCGGCGGCCCCGCAGCAACGTGGCCAGGGCGTCCATGTCGCCGGTGGAGGGAGAGGGTTGTTCCAGGGGGGCGGTCATTCGGGGTGAATCTATAACGTGCCCTCCGCGCGCTCGCTGGACTCCCGCCGGGGGACCAGGCGTCCGGGCATCGTCCGGCGCGAGTCACTTCCAGGGCCAGCTGTCAGGAAGCGGCCAGCTCACCTCCGGTGGGCAGGATGTTTCCCCCGGCGTGCTGGCATCATGAGGCCCATGAGGAAGGTGCTCTGGTTCGCCGGTTACGTCTGGGCACTCCCAGTGACGATACTGGGCCTGATGCTCGCCATGCTCTTCACCCGCCTCGAGTCGGTGGACGAGGAAGGCATCCTCCACTTCGTCGTCCAACCGGGCGGGCCGCTCGGCTGGTACATGCGCCGCTTCCACATCGCCGCCTTCACCATTGGCGCCGTGGTCACCTATTCCGGCGCGGACGGCCCCCGGCAGATCCGCCTGGTGCGCCACGAGCGCGCGCACGTCATGCAGACCCTCGTGCTCGGCCCGCTGTTCCTCCCCCTCTACGGGCTCGCCTCGCTCTGGCAGCTCGCACGCGGCGGCCACCCGTACCGCGACAACTGGTTCGAGGTCCGGGCGCGCGCGGCGGAAATCCCGGGCTACCGCACGCTGCGTCTCGTGCGCTAGGCACCCGCGATGGGGATGGTGAAGAAGAAGGTACTGCCCCGTCCCAGCTCGCTCTCCACCCAGATCTTCCCGCCATGCGCCTCGACGAGCCCCCGGGCGATGGACAGCCCGAGTCCGGCCCCTCGGCGATCCTTCCGGTCCCCCTGCCAGAAGCGCTCGAAGACGCGCGTGAGTGTCTCCGGGGCGATCCCCGGCCCGGTGTCGCGCACGAAGAAGCGGAGTTGCCCGTCCTGGACCCCAGCCCCCACACTCACCTGCCCTCCGGGCGGGGTGAACTTCAGTGCGTTGCCCAGCAGGTTGGAGAAGAGCTGCAGGAGCCGATCCCGATCCGCGAGCACGGACGGCAGCGCTCCCCGCACCTCGAGCCCCAGGTGCACCTGCCCGGCCTGGGCCTGCGGGCGGGCCGCCTCGAGGGCCGCGTGCAGGAGTGTCTCGGTGGGCTGGGGGCTCGGGTTGATGGACAGCTGGCCTGCCTCCATCCGGGCCACGTCCAGCAGGTCGTCGATCAGCCGGTTCATGCGTCTGGCGGAAGAGAGGATCATCGCCAGCACCTCCTCGTCTCCACCCCAGGCCGCGCCCTCGCCACCGCGTGCCCGTAGCCGCCGCTGCAAGGAATGGGTACTGAGGACGATGGAGTTCAAGGGGCTGCGCAAATCATGGGCCACAATGCCCAGCACGTCGTCACGGGCCCGGGTGGCGCGGCGCGCGGACTGGTACAGCCGGGCGTTCTCCACCGCCAGACTGGCGAGCCGGCCCAACCCCTGGGCGAACTCCAGATCCGCCGGGGTGTAGCTGCGTCCGGACTCGGAGGCGATGAACACCAGCGCCCCGAGCCTGCTCTCCTTCGTCCCGAGCGGCACGCCCATGAGGGAGCGCGGCTCCATCCGCCGGAGCAGCTCGAGGTGCCCGGCGCTCTGTGACATGGACGTGAGCTGCTCCGGCGTGACGCGGGGAAGCAACAAGGGCTCCTGGCACACCAGCACCTCGCGCGCGAGGAAGGGTTGGTCCATGTCGAGCGGGAAGCCCTGGATGGCCGCCGCCAGTTCCTGCTTGCCTGGCTGCCGGTGGGCCACCTCCGCGCGGCGCACCTGCTTTCCCTCCACGAGGTAGACGAGACACCAGTCCGCGAGTGATTGCACCGCGAGCTGGGCGACACTGGAGAGCGTCCGCTCGGACTCCAGCGAGGAAGAGAGCATCTCCCCGGCCCTCACCAGGAAGCGCTGCTCCTCCTCCACGCGCTTCTGCGCGGAGACATCCCGGAGGATGACCGTCAGGAGGGGCTTGCCGTCCAGCTCGAGCTTGGAGATGGCCGCCTCGGCGGGGAACTCCTCGCCCGTCTTCCGCAGGCCCAAGAGGAGCCGGCGCTCGCCCATCCTCCGGGACTCCTCCGAGCCCGCGGCGAAGCCCTGGATGAACTGGCGGTGGTGGGCCCGGAAGCGCTCGGGAAGGAGCATGTCGAGCGGCTGCCCCAGCGCCTCGGACGCGCTGTACCCGAAGATGGCCTCCGCCCCGGAGTTGAAGATGGTGATGCGCTGCGCCTCGTCCATGGAGATGATGGCATCCGCGGCGATGGCGACGATGCCCGCGAACCGGGCCTCCGAGGCCGCGCGCTCCGCCGCGTTCCGCTCCGCTTCCGCCTGCGCCGTGTGCCTCCGGCGGAGCTCGCGCAGGATGAACACCGTCTGCACCCCCAAGATGGCCATGGCGAACGGAATCGCCAGCAGATACACGCGCACGGCGCGCTCCATCACCTCGCGCGTCTGGCGCTGCGCGGCGTCCATCTCTCCCCGCTCGTACCGCAGCAGTTCCTGGATGTGGCCGTCCAATACCTCACGCCCGGCCTGCAGCTCTCCGGTGATTCGCGGCAGCAGTTGCTCCAGGGGCACGCCTCGCTGGCGCTGCTCCATCAACTCCAGGGCGAGGGCACGAATGCGCGCCTCGGCACGTCCGCTCTCCTCCAGCAATGCCCGCTCCACCGGAGCCTGGCTCGTCCCGAGCAGCTGCCGCAACGTCTGGTCGAACTGGACGCGCGAGGCCTCGAGGGCCTCCGCCATCTGGACGCTTGGGGAGAGCAGCTCGCCACGGACCAGCCGGCCCAGATGCTGGCTCTCCGCGTTCAGCCGCTCGGCCGCCAGGGCCTGCCCGGTGGCCAAAGCGTAACGCCGCAAGGCGTCCTGCTCGTGCATCACCACCCGGAGCACCACCAGCAGAGCGCCCACCGCGATCAACACGGGAACGAGCACCCTTGCCGTAGCGGTGGACAGGAAGCGGTGCATGTTCCGGCCGGAAATCCCCCCGGCACCGCCCGGATGCCAGGCCCATGAGCGATGCCCCTCTCGGGATAGCGCGAAGCGGCGGGCTCCACCATGTGTCGCCGGGACAGCGAGATTGATGAGTAGATGACAACTCAACCGCAACACAGCGCGTCACCCAGAGGATGACGCGGCCTGTCATTGATTGGCGCCTCAGGCAAACAGCGCCCCGCGGAGAGTTCGTTTCAAGCTGTTCGAATCAGCCAAACTTTCTGTTATATCGACGATGCCGGCGAATAAGCCGTGCTCCTGTTTCACCCCCAATTCACGATTCCAGGAGTCATCATGTTCTCTCGTCTCAACGGGCAGGGTGTGTCCCTCGCCGTGACGCTCACGGCCAGCCTGGTGCTGGGCGGCGACGCCCTCGCGAGCACCATCAACCAGAACACGTCGTGGACCATCAACCGTGGCGCCGCCTCGACGTACCGCGTCGTGGCCTACGGCGACTCCATCTTCGCCGGCTACAACGGTGGCCTCTTCAGCGTGGGCAAGCGCGCGGCGCCCGCCGTCGAGGGCGAGTACCTGGCCAAGGACTTCGGCTCCAACATCGAGGTGGTGCGCCGTACCAAGTCCGGCGCGAGGGCCGACGACATCTACAACAACAAGATCGTCTCCGAGCGCTCGTACATGCAGACGGCCAACACCCGCGTGGTGATGTTCGAGATGTGCGGCAACGACTACCTGCAGGCGCGCTCTGCCTTCACGGACCAGACGGGCACCTGTAACTACGCCGGTCTGGACACGGCCCTGGCCAACTGCACCACGTACACGGAGAGGGCCATGCAGGCCATCAACCAGTACGCGACGTCGGCCAAGGCCAAGATCGTCATGAACATCTACTATCCCGGCTTCGACGCGGACAACGTGCAGACCAGCTGCACGGACTCCAGCACCGGGACGAGGATCAACAAGCGCGCCAAGTTCCTGCCCTACCTGGCCAAGAGCAACTGGCGCACCTGCAACCTGGCGGAGAAGTACGGCTTCAAGTGCGCGGACGCGTTCGCCGAGTACATGGGCGCGGACTACGACACCAACGGTGACGGGCGGATCGACAGCGACGCCCTGCGCTACGTCTCCGGCGAGTCCGAGGCCGCCTACGTGGCCCGCATCACCGGCGCGCTGGTGGGCACGCTGCGCGACGCCAACACGCACTTCGCGAGCTCGGGCACCAGCTTCGACTACATCCAGTCGGACAACACGCACCCGACCTTCTACGGCGGCACGATGAGCACGGGCTCGACCACGAGCGCCCCGACGTTCACCGACACGCAGATGGTGGGCGGCAAGAACCCCGAGTGGAACAAGTCGGGCCACGAGCGCGCCGGCTGGATCATGTCCCTGCTGGACCCGGCCACGCCGTAATCCCCCGGAAGTTCCCGGGCGGGGAGTCACCTCCCCGCCTGGCCTCCCCGCCCTCTCCCCGTTGGGAGGGGGCCGGGTCGAGGCCCCGCCTCCCCTGCCCCCGCGCGTGGACCATGCGCTCCCGGCGGTGACGGGTTAGGGTGCGCGGCATGAATCGGATGTTGGAGCTTCGGGCGCGTTGGACCCTCGTCACCGGTGCCTCGTCTGGACTGGGTGAGGAGATGGCCCGTTCCATCGCGAGGGACCAGGGTGGCAACGTGTTGGTGGTGGCGCGGCGGCGGGAGCGGCTGGAGGCGCTGTGCGAGGAGCTGCGCTCGCGCTACGGCGTGCAGGCCGCCTTCATCGTGGCCGACCTGTCACGGCCCGAGGACGTGGAGCGCGTCTTCACCGAGGCCACGCGCGAGCGGGACGTCCACGGCGTCATCCTCAACGCCGGCGTGGCGTACTGGGGGGATGCGCTGAAGCTGGAGTGGAATGAGTTCCAGTCCATGCTGAACACCAACGTCACCAGCCTGGTGCGTCTCTCCACCCTCTTCGCGCGCCACCTCGTCGAGCGCGGGACCCAGGGCGGGCTGATGTTCGTCTCCAGCGTGGCGGGCTTCATCCCGGTGCCGTACCAGGCGGCCTACAGCGGCACCAAGGCCTTCGTCACCAGCTATGGACAGGCGCTGACGCAGGAGCTGCGGCCCCAGGGCGTGTCCGTCACCGTCTTCGCTCCGGGCGGCATCTCCACGGAGATGCTCGACCGGACGGGGCTGTCCAACCGCTTCAAGTCGGGCGACCTGGGGATGATGAGCGCCACGGACTGCGCCGCGCACGCGGTGCGGGCCTTCATGCACCGCAAGGAGCTCTACGTCCCCGGACTGCTCAACCAGACGCTGACGCTGGCCGCGAGGCTGCTCCCGCGCGGCTTCCTCGCCCAGCGCACCGCCGCCATGTACCGGCCCGAGCGCTGAACGGCCTCCGCCTCACACGTGGCGGGGCCGGCGCCAGAAGGGCGGGCGCCGGGGGGCGCGCTTCTCGAGTTGCTCCGCCACGTCTCCCTTCAAGGGCAGCCCGAGGCGCTCGCGCCGCAGGAGGAGCAGCTCCCGGATGACGATCTGACAGGCGCCCACGATGGGCACCGCCAGGAAGGTGCCGAGCACCCCGGCCAGCTCGGCGAAGAGGATGATGCCGAGCAGCGTCACCAGCGGGTTGAGCTCCACGGTGCGCTTGTAGATGACGGGCGCCAGCACGTGGTTCTCGAACTGCTGGTAGAGGGTGGCGTAGATGCCCACCGCCAGGAAGTCCCAGACACCGCCCGAGGCGTACGCCACCACGGCGAGCAGCAAGCCGGCCGCGGTAGCGCCCAGCAAGGGGATGAGGCTGCCCAGACCGGAGAGGATTCCGAGCGGCAGGAAGAAGGGCACGCCGAGGATGGCCAGGAAGATGGTGGCGCAGACCGCGTTCACCACGCCAATGAGGGCCAGCCCGCTCAGGTAGCCCCCCACGGCCTGGTACACCTTGTTCAACACCCGCTCGTAGCGCTGGCGGTGGGCCGGCAGGGACTCGGCGAGCACGCCCCGCACCACCCGGCCGCCATAGACGAGCATGAAGACGACGAGGAAGAGCACGGTGACGAAGGCGCCCACGCCCGCCACCAGCCCTCGCAGCACGCGCAGGGCCGGATCCACGGTCCGCTGGAGGAGCCCGGAGCCGTCCCCGCCGAACGACCCCAGCCGCCGCTCCAGGCCCAGCCGCGCGTCGAGCCACTGGAAGAGCCAGGTCTGGTGCATGCGCTCGTTGAGCTCCGGCAGCCGCTCGATCAACTCCCGGACCTGGGCCACGGTGGCGGGGATGATGAGGAAGCCCACCCCCACGAGCGTCCCGAGGACGAGGAGTATCACCGTGGCGATGGCCAGGGGCCGCTTCAGGCCCCACCGTTGCAGCCATTCCACCCCATGGTTGAAGGCGACCGCCAGGAGGATGGCCGTGACACTGAGAGTGAGGGTGATGATGCCGTGGATGAGCAGGTAGAGGGCGGCCAGCACCCCCACCACGGTGGCGCAGACGGTGAGCACCGTCTTCACCGTCACCTGGGAGCGAGGCACCACCACCGGCTCCCGGTCGTTCACGGGTTCGAGTGGCGAACGAATGGGCCTCTCTGGTTCCACGCTCAACCCTCCCTGAAGGCCAAAGCCTCCAGGAAAGCTGGGGCTCCACTGGCCGCAGCGGCAACGCCCCCTCCGTCAAGGAGGCCATCCGCCTGTCCGCCCGGCTCCCCGGCGCATTTCGAGCCAAACGAGAGCAGCCGGATAGAATGCGGCAGCCCATGCGTGCCAATCGATGGACCGATGACTTCCTCGACGGCTTCCGCCAGCGGGGGGACCCGCTCGCCGACGAGACCGTGAAGACCCTGTTCCAGCGGGGACAGGTGGAGACCGCGAACGACCTGCTGAAGCAACTCATCCGCAACGATCAGCTCGTCCCCGGCGAGCTCCCGGAGATGTTGCGCGAGTACCTGCTGCGCACGGAGCAACTCCCCGCCTGGGCGGACCCGGACACCGTGCGCCACGGCGAGGCGCTGTTCGGCCGGTACGGGCCGCAGGCCGTCGTTTCCCTCTTCTGTGGGGCCCTGCCGGCCAGCTACGCGGCGGCCCACGGCGTCCAGGTCATCCACCTCACCGCCCGGCTGGCCACGGACCCCTTCCGCCGCATCATGGAAACGGCGCAGATGCTGATCGACGTGCTGGCGCCGGACGGGCTGGCCCCGGGCGGCAGCGGCATCCGCAGCGCCCAGAAGGTGCGCCTGATGCACGCGGCGGTGCGCCACCTCATCCTGGAGAGCGGGCAGTGGAACCCCGAGTGGGGCTACCCCATCAACCAGGAGGACCTGGCGGGAACCCTGGTCGACTTCTCGTACGCCGTCATCATGGGTCTCGAGAAGCTGGGCTGCACGCTGTCCAGGGAGGAGCAGAACGCCTACCTGCACTGCTGGAAGGTGGTGGGGCACCTGATGGGGTTGGAGACGGCCGTGCTGCCGGAGGACATCGAGGACTGCGCGGCGCTCGCCGAGGTCGTCCAGCGGCGCCACTTCCGCGCCAGCCCCGAGGGGCAGGAGATGACGCGCGCGCTCATCCAGATGGCCGAGCACGTCACGCCGGGCAACCTCTTCGATGGAATGGCGGCCTCGCTCATCCGCCACATCCTCGGCGAGGAGATCGCCGACATGCTGAAGGTCCCCGCCGCGGACTGGACCCGGTACCTGATCGGCCCCCTGGCCATGCTGGGCAGGGCCTCGGATGAGCTGGGAGACAACTCCAAGATGGTGGCACGGCTCGCGGAGGTGTTCGGCCGCAAGCTGGTGGAAGGAATGGTGTGGATGAACCGCGGCGCTGGGCGGCCCCCCTTCCGCATCCCCAGCAAGCTGCGCGAGTCCTGGAACGTGCAGGGCCGCTAGGCACGCCGGTGCTCGACGAGCACTGAGCCGGGCCGGCCTCTCACTCCCCACCTCCGTGCACCCCCCGGACGAAGCCCCGCACGGGAAACGTGCGCCTCGAATACAAATGCAACTTGATTACAGATGCCTGCCGATGGCACATTGATGCCGCTTTGACGGGAAAGCCCGGAAGCACTTGCGCCCCACGAATGGCGCATGCGGGAGACTCGCGGTGGCTCGAATGGTCTGGAGCGTGGGAGTGGGAGGGCTGGCGCTGGCGCTGCTGGCGGCGGCCTGGCTGAGCCGCCCGGTGGAGCTGCCCCAGGCCGGGCCTCCGCTGGCCGGGTCCGAGGAGCCTGGCGCACGAGCCCCGTCCCCCGCACCGGCGGCGCCCGAGGCCGTCCCAGCGGCCACCTCCAAGCCCCTCGCGCCTCCCGCGGTGGTGTCCCCCCGCCCGCCCACGGCATCCGCCCCGGTGGTGCCCGGCACGGCTCCGAGGCCCTGGCCCGAGGCCCCGCGCGCCCGCCGCACGCTGCCGGAGCAGTACCTGCGCATCGTGCGTGCATTGCGCGCCGATCACGCCACACCCCTCGCGCGCCGGGACGCGGTGCTCGCCGAGTTCCACGCGTCCGGAGAGAGCCAGGAGCCGTGGACGCAGGGGGCACGCTCGGCGCTGGATGCCTGGCGCACCACCATTGAAGCGGACGTGCTGCCCGTGCAGTCCGAGCCGCCGCGCTGCTACGCCGCCGGCTGCGTGGCGCGTGTCACCTTCCCGGACGCGGCCTCCTATGAGGAAGCACGGCAGCGGGTCCCCGCCCTGAAGCTCGGGGACGTGGGGCCCCACATGCAACTGCCTCCCGAGCACCTCCCGTCCGGCCAGGTCGTCGTGTCCTGGGCGGTGCTTCCCCCGAAGCGCACCTGAGCCGTCATTCGTCGTTCCCGAAGTGTCAACCCCGCAGTCCCCCCAACCAGGAGTCACATCATGAAGAGCGTATTCAAGAAGAGCCTGCTGGCCTCCGGCGTCGCGCTGCTGCTCACCGGCTGCGGCAGCACCACCGAGGCCGAGCCCCAGCCGTCCTCGCTGGAGACGCGGGAGGACGAGCTGCTCTCGGCCTGCGGCGAGCCCGAGGCCACGGAGCTGCTCGAGGTGGCCGAGCACGCGTGCTACCACGCGGAGTACGGTCCCTTCGAGACCGTGACGGCCGCGGCGCTGGGCACCACCCCGTTCGTGGACGTCAGCACGCCGCACACCGCCTACAACATCACCCTGCCGGCCCGCAGCTTCGGCTACGGCGGCGCGGTGAACTTCATCCCGGAGGAGTCCGGCGAGTACGCCTTCCTCCTGTCGCGTCATCGCGGCCTGCGCATCTTCAACGGCAACACCGAGGTGGCGCGTGAGTGCCGCCTCCAGGTGCCCGCGGAGACGTGCGACAGCCTGCGCACCACCATCGTGGCGGACCTCGAGGCCAACGTGGAGTACCGCCTGGAGTTCAAGGCGATCTTCCCGCAGAACGCCCAGTTCACCCTCCTCGTCGAGGAGGCGGGCCACCACCACGAGGAGTAGCGCCGCCGGCCTCGCAGCTTCTGTATCGTAGTTGCATTTTCCACCAGGATACGGCAAGGAATCGGCATGCCTCCTCTCCGCCGATTCCTCGCCCTGGCCGCCAGTGCGGCGGTGTTCGCCGCCTGCGGCCCTACCCCCGAGCCCGAGCCCAAGACTCCCGACGAGCAGCCCCAGGAGCAGACGGACCCGTGCGCGCCCAACGGCCACATCCACCGGGAGCCGGCGGGTGACTGGTGCCACTGCGACCGGGGCCACATGGCGTCCGAGCAGGGCCTGTCATGCGTGCCGGACCCCGACTACGTGCCGAGGGACGATTTCGACTTCGGCGACAACGGGGAGCACGCGTGCTGGCACGTCACCAATGGCCCCTTCGCCACGGCGACGGCGGCCGTGGACCGGCAGCCCCGCGTGGACTCCTTCCACACGTACTACACGGTGAAGCTGCGTCCGGAGGGCGGCCAGTACGTGGGCACCTTCAACTTCAAGGCCTATGCCACGGGTGACTTCATCGCCTACCTGAGCGACGCGAGCGTCCCCATGGCCTTCCGGGAGGGCTCGACGGTGCTCGAGGTGGCCGCCACCTCCCCCATCCCCGAGGCGCTGCGCGACGGCGTGTGCCAGGGAGGCCTCGTGCACATGGTGGGCTACGAGCTGACGGACAAGGTCCAATACACCGTCACGTTCGGCCCCACGCCCCTGCCCGAGCTGGGCCTCGTCATCGAGCACCTCCAGTAGCCAGACACCGAAAACGCATCGCGCCAGTTGCAACCAAGTTGCGTTTACGTCATCAGTGCGGGTGCCGAGGAGCACGTGGTGCTGGCGCATGGCGCCGCGCCGCTCCCGGTTCACATCGAAAGGAAACCACCATGAAGATGACGATGCGGAACGTCTGCGGTGCGCTCTTGGGCCTGTCGCTGGCCGCCTGTGGCCCCGCGCTGGAGGAGGAGCAGGGCACCTCGCAGCAGGAGGCCTCGCTGGAGGCCGGCTGCACGGCGCTCAGCTCCAGCATCAGCTCGCACTCGTGCCTGCACTCGAACAACCCGGCGGATCATCTGCCGGTGACCTCGACGAGTGGCCTCACCGGCTCGACCCCCAGCATCAACACCTCCCACATGCAGTACGACGTGACGCTGCCGGCCGGAGCCACGGGCACCGTGAAGTTCCGTCCGGCCACCGCGGGCTCCTGGGCCTTCTTCCGGACGCAGGGCAACACCATCACCGTGAAGAATGGCGCCACCACGCTGAGCCCGGCGCTCACCCACAGCGTGTCCGTCTCGGGCTGCGGGCTGGTGACGGTGACCGTGTATGACCTGACCAGCACCACCACGGACTACCAGGTGGACCTGGGCACGGCCTCGGGCAACCTCGTGGGCGTGGTGGCCGAGCGCGTGGAGGACTACCGGGTCCGCTACTACCAGGACGCGGACAACGACGCCTGGGGCAACAGCTCCGTCTCCGTACTCACCGCGTGCGTGCCGCCCGCCGGCTACATCACCCAGCGTTACGACTGCAACGACGCCAACGCCAGCATCAATCCCTCGGCCACGGAGATCACCGGCAACAGCGTGGACGAGAACTGCAACGGCTCGCTGACGAACTAGTCCCCCGCTGACCCACGTGGGCCCACGCCCACAACGCCGGGGCGGTCTCTCCCGAGGCCGCCCCGGTGCCATTTCCAACTCCGCGAGAGGAACCCCGAACGATGCGACCCTTCCCTGGCACCGCCCTGCTCACCGCCTGTGCCCTGGCCCTGACGGCCTGCGAAGACGGCCCCACCCCGCCCACGCCGCCGAGAGCGGACACGCAGCCGCCCACGGTGACGGCCACCTCGCCCGCCGAGCACGCGGAGGCCGTGCTCCCCGGCGCCACCACCGAGGTGTCCATCACCTTCAGCGAGCCCATGAAGCCGGACACGGGGACGCTGGTGCCCTCGAGCGGGCTGAAGCTCGGCGCCCCCGCGTGGAGCGGCAACACGCTGAAGGTGCCCGTCACCGGGCTCGGCCATGACGATGGGCACTCGCTGGAGCTGAAGGGCTTCCAGGACGTGGCCGGCAACGCGCTGGACGGCACGGTGCTGCTGGGCGACGGCAAGCTGGACTTCCGCACCGGCTCGGACCGGCCCCGCGCGGCCGTCGCCTCCGCCAGCGTGGAGGAGGGAGCCCAGGGCGTCTATCCGGTGGAGGTGTACTACGACGCCGAGGCGAGCCGCCCGGGCACGTACTTCCGCAAGGTGCTCACCGTGACATTCACCGAGGCCATGGACCCAGCCCTCGCGCGGGTGACGCTGGTGAACCTTACCGACACCACGTTCGCGCCGCGCCCGCTGACGGGCCAGTGGTCGCCCGACGGCCTCTCGCTCACCGTCACCGTCGCGACGCCCGAGGAGGGAGGGCCGCCACTGGAGGAGGAGTCCGCGTACGCACTGGACCTGAGCGCGTTGCGGAGCGCCGCCGCCGGCAACCGGCTGGATGCCAGCACCTTCCTGGGTGACGGCAGGCTGGACTTCACCACGGGCAAGCGCAACGGAGATCTCGAGCACGCCTGCACCCACTCGCTCGTGAGCACCGTGGAGCCCGTCACGGCCGCGCCCAACATGCCCCCGTTCGGCTTCCCGCCGTCGACGGACGAGGGCCACACGCGTTACCGGTTGACGCTCCCCGAGGCCGGCGCGGGCTCCCACGTGGGCCACACGGAGCTCGTCTCCAAGCCGGACCAGGACGAGTTCATCGTGCTGTACCTGAACCAGAACCTCCCGGTGGGCGTCTGGGACGAACTGGACGCGGTGGACGTGCCCGTGGAGGTGAGCCCCACCCTCCCCGTGTGCCCCGGCATCACCCACCAGGCCCGCTTCACCGTCACGCAGGGAGACCGCTTCTACTACCTGCGCTTCGGCGCCACCCCCAGCGCGGAGCTCGAGTTCATCCTCGAGCGGTACACGAAGTAGCGCTCACTCCCAGGCGGCACTGAAGGCGGTGTGCCGCCGCACGTTGACGAGCAGCGCGCGGTGCACCTGGCTCTCCGGGGGCACCGCCACCGCTGTGCCGCCCGGGGGCACCTCCAGCCGCTCGAAGAGGGTGCCCTCGAACCAGCGGTGGGGCTGGAGCTCCACGATGAAGAGGCCCTCGTCGTCCAGCTCCACCTCGGTGGGGACGAACTCCACGCGCTGCAGTTCCACCGGAGGCGGGAAGTCCAGGGCGGCGCGGAAGGCCAGCGTGCGGCCGTCTCGCGAGGCCGTGCCCTCCATCAACACCGAGCGCCCCTCGAGCGGTGCCGCCTCGGCGCCCAGCGCGCGGGACGGAGGCTGGAGCAGCAGCGAGAAGGAGCGCGCCATGCCGGCGATGCCCGGTGAGCGTCCGAGCACCCGCGTCTCGCCGCCATCGGCCAGCAGGTCGTACACCACTTCGCGGTCCCACTCGCCCAGCACCCGGCCGCCCGCGAAGAAGGAGTCATGCGCGTGCGCGGTGGGAGCGAGGACGTCGCGCACGCGGCGCCACCACCGTGCCGAGGAGCCGGATTGAAGGGGCGAGGCGTTCTCGAAGAGGTAGATGGGGCCGAGCACCATGCGCGCGGAGGTGAGGGCCACGCGCCAGCCGGTGTCGGTGGTGAAGTGGCCCGGCTGTGTCTCGCCGGGAGCGAGGGCGGTACGCAGACCCATGCGGAAGACGATGGCGCGGCCCCCCGTGCCGGACAGCCCGCAGGCGGAGCCGCCGCCGAGCAGCGCGGTGCCGAGCAGGGTGGTGAAGGCACGGCGCGTGGTGCGGAAGGGAGTCGTCATGGGAGCTCCTCGTCCTGGAGGTCCAGGTAGAGGGTGAAGGTGGCGCGGAAGGTACGGGGGGCGCCCGCGGCGAAGTGGCGCGTGGCCATCAGAGAGGCGGGCGCGTCCGGGCCGCGGAAGTTGGACACGTAGTTGAACTCGGCCTCGCGCCAGCGAGCGTCGAGCAGGTTCTCCACGGACAGGCCCAGCTCCATCCACTTCCACCGGGCGCGGGCCGCGGCGTCGAAGAGGAAGATGGGCTCGCTGTAGCGGTCGAGCGGAAGGGGCTTGGGGCCGATGGCGCTGTGCCCCAGGGCGAGGTTCCACCCCACCGGCTGGCCGGACACGGTGAGATCGCCACGCACGGAGGCGTCCAACCGGCCGAGGAGGTGGGGGATGTACGGCATGACGGTGCCCTCCCACACCTTCCACTGCGGGGCACCGGGAATGGGGAGCGTGGCGTGGGCCCAGGCGGCGCTGGCCTGGACGTCCACCCGCTGCTCCAGGGTGAAGCGCGCGGTGGCGAAGGCGCCCAGGCGCTGCGAGGGTCCCACGGGCTGGTTGCGGCCCGTCGTCTCGTCGAAGACGAGGTCCTGGGAGACGCGGGTGGCGAAGAAGGCTCCGCGTACCTCCAGGTCATATGCGTGCCCGTCGCCCGCGAGACGCCAGCCCAGGCCCGTCTCGGCCGCCGTGACGCGGGCGTAGGGGGCGAGTTCGGCGTCGGACAGGGCGGCCGCGTCACTGGAACGCGCGCCCAGGCCCGCGCTGGTGAGCCAGGTGAGCCGGGGTGTCAGCCGCACCTCGGCGGTGAGGCGGGGGCTGGCGAAGAAGCCATAGGCCTCGATGGACTCCTCGGGGATGCGCTCGCCCTGACGATCGGAGGCGGGGCGGTTCTGGTCCTCGACACCGAAGAGGAAGGTGTCCACGCGCAGGCCGCCGCGCAGGGTGAGCCAAGAGAGCGGGGCCAGACGCAGGGTGGCATAGGCGCCCAGGTTGGTGGTGCGCACCTGGTTGTCGAAGAGGGTGGTGTAGGGCGCGCCCCCGCGGTCGCGCAGGCGGCGGGCACGGGTGAGCACGTCATCGAAGCGCGCGAGGTAGCCCAGCTCCAGGGGCTGGGGTTGCCCGAAGAAGGTGAGGCCGGGCGAGTAGCGCCCGCGCAGGCCCACGGTGGTACCGCGGTAGTACTGCTCGGTGTTGTCGCCGCGCGGGAGCTCGCCCACGGGGGGCACGTCGTTGAGGAAGCCGGTGAAGTTGTCGCGGATGCGCATCTGCCGCAGCACGACGAAGCCCTGCTGGACGAAGCGCCCGCCGCGGCGCAACCGGGACTGGAGCTCGGCGGAGAGGATGTGACGCTGCCCTGCTCCGCCCTGGTTGGGATCATGGAAGCAGAAGAACTGGGAGTCCGAGCCGGGAGCACAGGGCATGCGCGCGTCCACCACATCCGTCTCGCGGACGACGCCCGCCGAGGAGAAGCGGGCCGCGTAGCTGGTGCCGAAGAGGCGCAAACGCGTCTCCTCGCCGACGCGGAATTCCACCTGGGCCATGGCACCGGCGTTGGCGTAGGCGCGGTTGGGGCCGAAACCATTGCCCTGGCGCAGCAGGAGGCCCACGAAATTGGCCTCACTGGACTCGGGAGGGCCCCACACGAGGGACAGCCGGCGCGAGGCGAAGCTGCCGTAGCTGGCGGAAGCGGTGAGGCCGCGGCGCTTCAGGCCGAGCTGGTACTCCACGGAGCCGGCCACGCCGAAGTCCCCCTGGGCGGGGTCATAGGGGCCCTCGGTGATGCGCAGCGAGTCCACGAGCTCGGGGATGATGAAGTAGGTGTCGGCGTAACCATGGCCGTGGGCATGGGAGACCTCGTTGAGGGGGACACCATTGAGGCGGAACTCGACGTCCTTGCCCTCACCGGCATCGAAGCCGCGGATGAAGATGGTTTCGGCGTGGCCCTCGCCGCCGTGGTTGGCGAGCATGACGCCCGGGGCCAGCAACATGAGGTCCGAAGCGGAATTGCGAGGCACATCGGCGAGCTGGCCGATGGGGATGTGAAAATCCCCAACGGCGGCGGGAGGAGGCGGCGCTGACTGACCGCGAACGGTCGTGGCGAACGAAGGAGCCTGCCGGGAAGCGCCACTCCCCTCTTCCGGAGCCTGTTCACCCGAAGCCTGTTCACCCGATGTCTCCCCACCCGATGTCTCCCCACCCGAGGACCCCTCCCTCTCCCCACGGGAGAGGGTCGGGGTGAGGGTATCCGCCCCTTGGGTTGTGCCCGTCGTCGCTCCCTCTCCCTCTGGGAGAGGGCTGGGGTGAGGGTCTGCCTCGGGAGTAAAGGTCACCGGAACATCGGCCTGGACCTCGATGGGCGACTCCCCACGCCGTGCGGGCTGAAATCTCCAGCGCAGTGCGGCATCCATGGCGGCCCGGTCGAACACAGCCCCGGCCGACTCGCGCACATCCACGCGGGACACCTCGCCGGCCTCGTCGATGGTGAGGCGCAGCAGCACCGAGACGGGGGCCTCCAGGGTGGGCGCGTCCGCGGGCATGACGGGAGGGGCGGCCTCCACGGGGACGGGGGGCGACACGGGGGCTTCGGCCGTGGCGCTCAGCAGGAGGAGCACCAGACTGGAAATCCACATCAAGGGTGAAGACCTCGCTCGGGGATGGCGGGAGGGATACACCACCCCCCGCTTGACTTGCAACATGGTTACAACTACTTCCTTGATACATGAGTTTCCAGGAATTGAAATCCAGGATGCCGTGGCGCGCGGTGCTGGCGGGGCTGGCGCTGATGGGTGCGTCGTGCGAGCCAGTGGCCGAAGGCGACGTCCGCGTGACGATGAGCGGAGGAGATGGAACCCAACGGGGCTATCCGAGCCACCTCTTCCAGGACGGCTGGTCGGTGCAGTTCTCGAAGTACCTGGTATCGCTGGGGGACTTCACGCTCACCTCGGCCACGGGGGAGACGCGGAGCGCGGGAGGGCACGTGCTGGTGGACGTGCAGAAGGGAGACATTCCGCTCACGGAGCTGAAGGGACTGACCGCGGGGCGCTGGAGCGTGGGCTTCCGGGTGAGCCCGCCGAGGGAGGACACGACGCTCCCGGACGGCAGCGCCTCGGCGGAGGATCTGCGGATGATGCGCGAGCGCGGCTACAGCTACTGGGTGGAGGGGGTGGCGGTGAAGGGGGGCGTGGGCGTCTACACGTTCCGCATGGGCTTCCCGGTGGAGGCGCGGATGGTGGACTGCGTGAACGGGGTGGACGGGACGCTGGGAATCGTCGTTCCGGAGAGCTCGGTGGCGGAGGCCGAGGTCACCATCCACGCCGAGCACATGTTCTATGACCGGCTCGGGACGCACCGGGGGGTGGAGTTGCGCTTCGACGCCTTCGCCGCCGCGGCGGACGCGGAGCGGGTCATCACCCCGGAGGGGCTGGCGGGGCAGCGGCTGTTGGATCTGCGGGGCCCGGACGGGGGCGAGCTGAAGGATGGCGAGGGCAAGCCGGTCGTCTACGAGCCGGGCGCCTACACGGTGCGGACGCTCCAGGAATTCGTCACCCAGAGCGTCGTGGATCAGGCGCACCTCAACGGAGGGGGTGTCTGCACCGTCGCCCACTGAGGACGCACCGGGTGAGCCTTCCGCCATGTGCCCGGGTGCGCTAAGCGTTCACCCGAGGGGGACAGGGAGTGGAGGACTCACGGTGAAGCGTCTGTTCGTCACGGGTGGCACGGGGTTCATCGGCACGAGGTTCGTCTCGCTGGCGCTGGAGGCGGGCTACCGGGTGCGGGTGCTCACCCGGAATGCGCGGGCCGCCGAGCGGTGGAAGCACGAGGGTGTCTCGGTGGTGGAGGGAGATCTGCTCACGCCGGGGCCCTGGCAGCAGGAGGCGGCGGCGAGCGACGAGGTGGTGCACCTCGCGCAGCCGCTCACCTTCGGGGCCCGGGTGACGCACCAGCGGGCCCTGGCCTACCGGGAGCAGCGGCTGCGCATGGACTCACTGCTGCTGGACTCGTTGAAGCCGGGCACGGTGAAGCGGGTGCTCTACGTCGGGGGAACCAGCTACTACGGGGACCAGGGCTCCCGGGTGGTGACGGAGGACGCCACGCCGAGGCCCACGGGGTGGGGCCCGTACATCGCGCCCGCCATCGAGTCCCTGCCGCGGCACCTGGAGCGTGGGCTGCCGCTGGTGGAGGCCTATCCCGGCTCGGTGTACGGGCTGGGCTCCTGGTTCGTGGAGTACGCGCTGGTGCCGCTGAAGGCGGGCCGGCGCCTCTTCGGCATGAAGGAGACGCTCACGCTTCAGATGTCCCCCATCCACGTGGACGACTGCGCGCGGGCGCTGCTGCACCTGCTGGAGCACGGCGAGGTGGGGCGGCGCTACTTCGTGGTGGATGATCAGCCGGCGACCTTCGGGGACCTGACGCGGGTGGCCGCCGAGGCGCTGGGCGTCTCGTACCGGAAGGTGCTGGTGCCCCGGTGGCTGTGCCGGTTGTTGCTGGGGCCGGTGCTGACGGACTCGCTGACGAGCGAGGCGCGGCTGTCCAACGCGCGCCTGCACGGCACGGGCTTCCAGTTCCACTACCCCACCATCCGCGAGGGCGTGCCCGCGCTGGTGCGGCAGTGGCTGGAGGCGCGCGGCGGGAGCTGAGTCAGACGCGCGAGTCGCCCTCGTGCACGGCCCGGCCGCCCGCGAGCAGCTTGGAGATGTGCAGGAGCCGCTCCGTGCCCAGGCGCATGAGGGCGGCGCGGATGCCGGGCTGGCCGGAGAGGTACTGCTCGAAGGGCTCGCGGCCCAGCCGGAGCACGTGGCAGGGCGTCTGCGCGCGAACCGTGGCGGTGGCGGGCTGGCCGAGCAGCAGGGAGATTTCGCCGAAGACGTCGCCCTCGCGCAGCGGGGGGAATGCGGTCTCCTGGCCGTCGGGGCGGCGGAACAGCGGCGTGCACTGGCCGCTGAGCAGCAGGTACAGGGCGTCACCCCGCTGCCCCTGCTCGATGAGGACGCGCCCGGCCTCCACCGTGCGCAGCTCGAAGATGTGGGCCAGCGACTCGCGCTGCGCGGGGGCGAGCGCGGAGAAGACGGGGTGGCTGCGCAGGACGTTGGCCAGCAGCCGCTCGCGGTAGAAGGCCTGCACGGTGTCGCCGACGGAGGCGTACTTGAAGGCGATGCGATCCACGCGCGTGCGGTGCAGCTCGAGCGCCAGGACATGCTGCTGGGCGGCCACCACGCTGGCGAGCCGGGGGCTCTCGGAGACGAGGGCGATCTCCCCGAAGAACTCCCCCTCTTTCAGCGAGGACAGGGTGCGCGGCTCGCCCCCGTCCATCTTGCGCACCACGTCCACCTTGCCCTCGACGAGGACGAAGGAGGAGCGGCCCGTCTCGCCCTCGGTGATGAGGGGCTGTCCGGGCGCGAAGGAGCGCGGCTCCACCACGCCGACGAGGGCCATGAAGGGCTCGCGGGCGAGCTCCGAGAAGAGGGGCACGCGCGGCAGGGCACTGGCGCCCGGGGTGGGGGCGGAGGCGCGCGAGGCGCCGGGCTTCGCGTAGAGGTCCGCGAGCAGCTCCGGGGTGCGCGTATGGGCCGGCTCGAGTTGGAGGAGGACCCGGCACACGGCGATGGCGCGCAGCGGCTGGCCCTGCATGGCCAGCTCGGTGGCCAGAGCCTCGGCGGTGGCGAGGGCCTCGGGAGTACGGCCGAGGGCCTTGAGCTGTTCGAGCCGGACGTGGAGGGGGTCGGACATGGCCCCCTCTGTATGCCACAGGCCCCGGATCCGCGCAGCAGTGGGGGTGGATGCAATGGCCGGACCCATCGGGCGTACAATGGAAGGCCCGCCGAGGAGAACGCCATGGGTTCCACTGCCGACACGAAGCACCAACGCCCCAGGTGGAAGCTGTACCTGTTGGACGTCATCGCGCTGGGCGTGCTGTTCGTGGGCCGAGCCAGCTTCGCGGACCACTACCACGTGCCCTCCGGCTCCATGGAGCCGACGCTCGCCATCAAGGACCATCTGGCGGTGGACAAGCGGGCCTACGGGCTGCGCATCCCCCTCACGCACACCTGGCTCACCGAGTCGGAGCCCCAGCGGGGAGACGTCGTCGTCTTCGACTCGCCCATTGACGGCAAGGTGATGGTGAAGCGGCTGGTGGGGTTGCCGGGGGACCGCATCGCCTTCGACGGCGAGGCGCTCGTGCTCAACGGCCAGCCTGTGGCGCACGAGCAGACGGAGGACGGCGCGCGGCTCGAGTGGCTACCGGGAGCGAAGCACGCGCTGCACCCCGAGCCATACCAGGGGCCGGAGATGGACGAGGTGGTGATTCCGCCGCGGCACTACCTGGTGCTGGGGGATCATCGAGGCAACTCGGCGGACAGCCGCGTCTGGGGACTGTTGCCGCGCGAGAACCTGCTGGGCCGCGTGGTGGCGGTGCTCTACAGCTCGCGCGAGGGGCTGTCCGGTGGCGAGCGCTGGTGGATTCCGATGAGCACGGATGAAGGCACCCGCGTGGACCCACGCCTCACGCGTTAGCCCAGACCCGGACGTCCCCGCCCGCCCGTCACTCCCGCGAGGACGAGACCGGCGTCGCGCAGCGGACGTCACGGGCGAGCATGGAGGAAGGCCCTCGCCCACGCTGAGGACGGCGCTTCCCGTGCGTGGGGACGGAACCCACCTTGTCCCGCAGAGCAGACGAGCCTGCAGGAGGGCCAGGTGATGAAACATCCCGCGTCGCCGAGAGTCGTCACCCTCGTAGGACCCCAGGGCGTGGGAAAGACGACCCTGTTCGAGTCGCTGTTGCGGTCCACGGGAGCGGAAGAGTTACGCACGGCGGGAGGCGGCGGTGCGGCCACCGGACGGGGCATGACGCTCGAGCTGTCCGTGGCCCACACGCGCTTCCTCGGGGAGGAGTGGACCTTCCTCGACACCCCGGGCGCTCCCGAGTTCACCCAGGAGGCACGCCAGGCCCTCATGGTGAGCGACGCGGCCGTGGTGGTGTGCGACGCCTCGCCCGAGCGCGCCGCGGCCCTCGCCCCCCTCTTCACCTTCCTGGATGCGCGGCGCATCCCCCACCTGCTCTTCCTCAACGTGCTCGAGGATGGCGGCTCGCCGGTGCGCGAGGTGCTCGAAGCGCTCCAGGCCGTCTCTTCCCGTCCGCTGGTGATGCGGGAGATACCGCTGCGCCAGGGCGGGCACCTGGTGGGCGTGGTGGACCTGGTGAGCGAACGCGCCTGGGGCCAGGGCAAGGAGGGGAGGCCCGCGCTCATCTCCCTTCCGGACTCGGACAAGCCGCGAGAGGAGACGGCGCGGCGCGAGCTCATCGAGCGGCTGGCGGACCTGGATGACACGCTGCTCGCCCAGCTCCTCGAGGACGTGATTCCCCCACCCCAGGCCCTCTACGAGCAGCTGGAGCGGGCGCTGCGCGAGGACCGGCTGGTGCCCGTCTTCCTGGGCTCGGCGGAGCAGGGCCTGGGCCTGGAGCGGCTGCTCAAGGGCCTGCGGCACGAGGCCCCCACGGTGGACGAGACGCGCGAGCGCCTGGGCATTCCCAGAGAGATGCCCGTGCTGGTGCAGTCCTTCAAGACGCAGCACCAGCCGCACGTGGGCAAGCTGTCCATGGTACGTGTCTGGCGCGGCGGGCTGCAAGAAGGAGACACGCTGGCCAACAGCCGGGTGGGCGGCGTGCAGCGGGTGCATGGGACGAAACAGACGTCCGCCGGCACGGCCCGCGAGGGCGAGGTGGTGACCGTGTCCCGCGTGGACGGGTTGCGCACCGGAGACATCGCCGACGCCCAGGGCACACTCCCGCCGAAGGACTGGCCCCTGGCGCCGCCGCCGGTGCACCAGCTCGCCATCGTCGCGGAGAAACGCACGGATGACGTGAAACTGACGAGCGCCCTGGCGCGGCTGGTGGAGGAGGACCCCTCCCTGTCGGTGGACCAGGAGGCGGACACGCAAATGCTCCTGCTCGGCGGACAGGGCGAGCTGCACCTGCGCCAGGCGCTCGAGCACCTGCGCACGCGCATG
Organism: Archangium sp. Cb G35; assembly: GCF_001896145.1. NCBI lineage: Bacteria > Pseudomonadati > Myxococcota > Myxococcia > Myxococcales > Archangiaceae > Archangium > Archangium sp. Cb G35. The sequence goes on along the minus strand of NZ_MPOI01000006.1, from coordinate 389,019 downwards.
CGAGTCCCCGTGGTGACGCGGCCGCTGCCCATCCCCTACCGGGAGACGATCCGCAAGACGGGCTCGCACCATGCGCGATTCAAGCGGCAATCCGGCGGGCACGGGCAATTCGGCGACGTCGTGGTGGACGTGAAGCCGCTGCCGCACGGAGAGGGCTTCCGCTTCGTCTCGGCGGTGGTGGGTGGCGCGGTCCCCAAGCAGTACATCCCCGCGGTGGAGGAAGGCGTGAAGGACGGCCTGAAACGCGGGCCGCTCGGCTTCCCCGTGGTGGACGTGGAGGTCACCCTCACCGGCGGCACCTACCACTCGGTGGACAGCTCGGATCAGGCCTTCCGCACCACCGGGCGACTGGCCCTGGTGGAGGTCCTCCCCAAGCTGGAGCCGGTGCTGCTCGAGCCCATCCTCCAGGTGGACATCCACGTGCCCAACGAAGCCATTCCCCGGGCCCAGCGGCTCGTCACCAGCCGCCGGGGACAGATTCTCGGCTTCGACACGCACCCGGCGATACCGGGCTGGGAGGTGCTCACCGCCTATGTGCCGCAGGCGGAGATGCAGGGCTTCATCGTGGAGCTGCGCTCGGCCTCCTCCGGCCTGGGCAGCTTCGTCACGAAGCATGACCACTACTCGGAGCTGGTGGGCAAGCAGGCCGAGCGTGTGGTGAGCCACCAGCAGCAGGCCGCGGCGGAGCGGTGAGACTCCCTCTCCCCCTGGCGGGGTGGGGGTCAGGGGGCGGGTGGCGAAAGCGCCCGCAGCCCCTCGGCGATGGCGGTGGCGATGTTGCCCATCAGGTCCTGCCGTGCGTTGACCACATAGAGGTGCGGGGTGAGGGCCCACACCTCGCGCACCACGCGCCGGGGCGGTGGAGGCGGCTGGGTGCTCAGCTCGGCCTGGAGCAACGGCAGCACCTTGTCGGACAGGCGTAGCGCGGTGTCCATGACGAAGATGGCCAGGTGGGGGCGTAGCGCGCGCACGCGCCGGAAGAAGGCGCCCACCTCGTCGGACGCCAGGTGCTTGGGCGGCGAGGACTTCATCTCCAGGTAGAGGAGCCGGCCCTCCGCCGCGGCCACCACGTCCAGGTCCCCGCCCACCTCGGGCGCGTGGAACTTCACCCCCACGGCCACGTCGAAGCCGAGCCGCCCGCGCAGCTCGCGCGCCACGTACCACTCCAGCGTGCCGCCGAAGTTGTGGGCCGGGTAGCGCAGGCGGTAGCGCCCGCCGTCCTCGCGCTCGGCGAGCCCGAGCTCCACCAGCGTCTCGGCCGTCTTCGCCGCCTGCGTGGCCTCGACGTAGCGCGTGGCCTCGGTGGGCGAGAAGCTGCCGTGCCGCAGGATGGCGCCCCGGAGGAAGAGGCGGAAGGAGTAGTGGCCGAGCTGTTCCGCCAGCTTCTCGGCCGCCTCGCCCTCGAGGTCCGCCGGAAAGGGCAGGTCCAACGGGGCCACGGTGGGCTGGAAGCCCCGGCGCACGAGCATGGCCAGGGCCTCGCTTCCGGCCGGCAGCAACAGCCTCGGCCCGGAGGGCGTCCCCGCGGCGTACAGCTCCAGCTCACGAGCCGTGGGCAGGTTTCCGGATGGTGGCGGCTGCTGTGTCATACCCTCCCCCTGGCCGCCGGACGGGCGCGGCCCCGTTCACTGCCACGTCACAGATCGCAATCGACGTCGTTATAGGTGTTGAAGGGCACGCCCGCGACGATGAAAACCTCGCTGTTGCCACACGGAGGCGTGCTCAGCTTCGCGTCCTTGGTGGCGATGTGCCAGGTGTCCAGGCCGCCCACCTCGTTGTCGAGGTTGCCCACCGCGAACGCATCGATGTTGCAGCCGGGGCACGGCCCGGAGAGGCCCGGGGACTTCGGCGCCTCGCCGCCGCCCGTGGTCCAGCCGAAGCTGACCGGCATGGGGTCCGGCGTGGGCGTGGAGACCTTGAACTTCCCCTCGTCCACGGTGATGCAGTTGGCGAGCTCGGGCCGGGCGATGGAGCCATCCGCCTTCCGCTCCTCACACTCCCGGGTGGGAGCGAAGTAGTAGGCGTAGCGATTTCCCCGCTCCGGCGAGAAGCCGATGGTGCCGTGGGCCTCCGCGTAGACGCCCTTCTCCTGCAGGTAGGCGCGCTGGGTGGTGAACCAGGTGCGCAGGTTGGACTTGGCCTCCGCCTGCTTCGCGCGCGCCTGGAACTTGAGGAAGTTCGGAATGGCCACGGCGGCGAGGATTCCGATGATGGCCACGACGATCATCAGCTCGATGAGAGAGAAGCCCCGGCGCTGCGGGGGGAACTGCGAACGGCGCATGGATGACCCTGAGAAGAAGCGGCTGCGCCCGCGAAACTACCACTGAACCGGCTCCTCCGCGGTGGAGCGGGCGGTGAGCCGCATCGCGTCAGGAGCTGGCGCCTGCATGCTCCCCGGCCGGGCGGCCTCCGGTGGGCACTCGCTGCTAGGCTGGGCCCGGGGTGGGCCGAGGTCCACCCCACACTCAGGGGGCACATGAATTCCATCCTCTCTCGCGTGGGCTGCGCCGTGGCGCTGCTCGCCGTCTTCCCAGTGCTCGCGGCGCCACCCGCCCCGCAGGCGCCTCTCGATCCTTCGCGGATCGCCACCCATCTGGAAGCGGAGTTGAAGACAGCCCACCAGGCCATCGAGAACCACGGGGCCCGGATGGAGGGACTCCTGGCCCCCTCGCTCCGAGGGGACGCGCTCGCCACGGAGGCCCGGGCGCTGCGCTCCAAGCTCCCGGACTTCATCCGCGAGAACCCGCACCTCTTCGAGGAGCTCCTCGGAACGCTCCAGACGCTCGAGCAGCCCTCGCCGGAGGCGCTCCCGAAGCCGGGGCCCGGAATGGTCCGGCTCCTGAATGAGCAGCTGCGCCAGGGGCTCCACCGGTTCGGCCAGCGGGTCGGTGCACCTCCCGCGCTCGTCGTCTCCGGCGGCGTGAGCCTGGGCTCGTACCAGGCCGGCTTCCTCTACTACTACACCCTGTTCCTCCACGACCGGGCCAGCGTGCTGCGCGCGATTCCCCCCGCGAACCGGGACTCGCTGCGCTCGCTCGGCATTGATCTGCCGGATGAGGTTCCCAGCGGCTTCACCATCGTCACCGGCGCGTCGGCGGGCTCGGTGAATGCCCTGCTCTCGGCGTACGCGGGCTGCCGCGCGCCGGAGCGGACTCCCAGCAAGAGCCTCTTCTTCCAGACGTGGAACACGCTCGCCCTGGAGACGCTGCTGCAGCCGGGCAGCGTGGGCACGGACCATACCTTCTCGTCCAAGCCCGTCATGGAGGCCATCGAACGGCTCAAGAGCCTGGACCCCAGCGGCTGGCAGCAGTGCCGGTTCTCCCTGGGCGCGACGACCACCCGCCTCCAGAGCCGGGAGATCGACCTGGCCCAGGCCGGCAACATCCGCAGCCGCTCGGGAGAGCAACTCCGTCTGGCGCGATTCACGGAGAAGTTCCTGCTCACCGCCCAGGGGGACGCTCGGCGTGCGCCCGAGTTCTGCCCCTTCCCGGGGTGTGATGGGCAGCCGCCGCCCGGCCCCACCTTCTATCCCCGGCTGGCCCAGCCCGAGGGTGGGCCCATTCCCCTGGACAACGTCTTCAACATGGTGGCCGCCTCGGGAGCATTCCCCACGGCCTTCGAGCCGCGTGTCATCGCCCACCGCTACTTCGACACCCGGACGGGCCAGTGGGTGGAGGACAGCACGGCCCGGTTCGCCGATGGCGGCATCTACAACAACAACCCGCTGGACCTGGCGCTGCGGATGTCCCAGTGGGAGGCGGCTCCGCTGCGTGGCAGCCATCGCTTCCTCTATTTCGATCCCAACGCCGTGGATTGGAAGTGGGCGCCCGAGCAGACCCAGCCCTTCGAGGGCCCCGGGCTGCTGGCCACCTACGAGAAACTGCTGGCGGGCTTCGCCGGCACGGCGATGAGCGCCCAGCTCATGGACACGTTGGAGACGGAGCCGGAGGTGCGCGAGCGCATCGACGTGCCGGTCCGCCATGCGCCGCTGGCGGGTGAGTACCTGCTGGCCATGAGCGCCTTCCTGGACGAGGACTTCCGCACCTTCGACTTCCACCGGGGCATGGTGGACGCGTGGCACTTCGTGTCGAAGGAGTCGGACACCCGCATCCTCTTCGAGGAGCTGGCCCACGCGAACCCCGAGGCACCGCCCACGACGGTGGGGGTGGACTCTCCCCTCTTCGCGTGTTTCCTCGCCTTCGAGCAGTCCGCCGCCGACGAGCCGGCCACGCTGCCCGCGTGCGGCCAGCTCCAGTCGGAGGAGAGCCAGAATGTCCTGTCGCTCATGGCCGTCTCGCGGAAGATGCGGAAGGACCCGACGCTGTCCCTGGGCAACAACTTCGAGCGCTTCACGGAGGCGCTCGCGACGCGGGGCTATGTGTTCCGCTCGGGGTTGCTGAAGGGGCAGACGGCCTCGGCGCTCCAGGGCAAGTTCCGTCAGGTTTTCGGGAACGCGGTGACCGAGCTGACGCACCTGCAGCCGGGCTCGCAGCAACTGGGCTTCCAGGTGGCCACCAAGCTCGCCCTGGACAGCGCCATCGCCTACCAGCCGGTTCCGTTCTACTCGCTGGTGGGCATCACCTCGGGTGGCCTGGAGCTCGCGGTCTCTCCGTCGCTGATGCACTGGAAGGAGAAGGAGCTGCGGCTGCGCACGGGCATGCGGGTGTCCTACGGAGAGTCGGTGCGCTTCTCCGGCGGCGAGAGTCCTCCGGACTTCGACACGGCGGCGTACGTCAGCGGTGCGTTCGGCTTCGGCCCCCCGCCCATCCGGTTCGAGGCCGGCCTGGGCCTGCTCACCGAGGCCTCGTACATTCCAGACACGAGCAAATGGGTGGCGGTGCGTTTCGCACTGGAGGGCTCGGTGATGCTGGTGGCCGCCGAGCACCTGGAGATCAGCCTGCGTCCGAGGCTCTATCTGGACGGAGGCCGTGCGAGCTCGCCGTTGTATGTGCCCACCACCACCAGTCCCAACGCGCCCCAGAGGTTCGAGGCGCTGGGACTGCTGCTCGGCGCGGGCTGGCGGTTCTAGCGGACCCGCTCAGCACACGGAGGACCGTCTTCAGGGCGCCGGGGGAGGAACCCAGCGTGGGCCAGGCTCGGAGAACAGCTCATCCCGGCGCATGAAGATGTCCGTCGGCAACAGCTTTCCGAGCACCTGCTGCTGGTGTTGCTTGAGCTCCTTCGCCTCCACCACCTGCCAGGGGTTGGCCACGAGATCCAACGCCACCACGCCGTTGGCGAGCCGCTGGACCACGCCTCCGCTGCCCTCCAGGACGGGCAGGCCCCCCACCAGCTTGATCAACCGCGGGCCGAAGTACGTCCGGGTGAAGAGCGTGGTGGGCCCGCACTCCACATAGGCGTCCACGTGCTGCCGGCCGCTGGGGTTCATCGCCAGCGCTCGCGGGGCTCCCTCGAAGGCGATGTCGACCAGGCCGAACTCCAGCGGCAGCACGCTGGCGAGCTGGTTGGCGAAGTCGAAGTAGGGAGCGGCCTCCTCCGGCTCCAGCATCATCTGGGCTTGCAGCTCCAGCCACCCCGGGCCGTCTCCCAGGCTCCAGTCCGCCGTGTAGAGCGGGCGCTGCGTCCGCCGCAGGGTGGGCATGGACGGATCCTCCTGCTTCCCCTCCTCGTCGCAGAAACGCTCCAGCGCATCGCGCTGGTACGGCTCCCGGACCCGAGCGCTCTGGCCCCAGTGGGTCGGCGCGAAGGTGGGGTTCCGCTCGAAGGCATCGAGCAGCGCACCCTTCCACTCCCAGGGTGTGCGGGGGAGGATCAGTTCGATCCAGAGGCTCTCGATCCGGGCCATGGCTCAATCCACCTTGAACGTGATCGACTTGATGGCACCGGCCTTATAGGCCACGTGAAAGACGTACTCGCCCATCTCCCAGGCATCGAAGAACGGCTTGGTCCGATCCGGCTCACGCTTGAGTGCCTGCCGGATCTGCTCCTTGCTCGAATCGAAGCTCAATCCGAAGGGAATCGGGCCCCGGTACCCACGCTTGCCCTGAGGCGCCTCCAGGATGATGTGCGTGACCCGCTTCGAGCGGACATCCGTGAGCACCGTCACCCCGGACTTCTCGAAGGTGTAGTACACGGATTCCGGAGCCCCGATCTCCTCGTCGACGTCGACCTTGCCAAGCGGAGCCACGAAGGCCTGCACCTCGGGCGCGTCATAGGTCTTGCCGACGAGTCCTCCCAGCATCTGCTCTCCCACTTGCCTCTCCTCCTGTGAATCGGTTCGCGGCCACATCCGCAGCTTCAGGCTAGATGAACCCCAGCGTCTTGCACAGCTTGTCGAGATCATCATACAGGCCGATGTCTTTGTTGCGCTGGTGGATGTTGTCGAAGGCATCCTTGATCTGTTTGTCGGTCCACCCATCGTTCTTGAGTGATTCCTTGAGGGCCTTCATGTCTTTCTTTGAGGCCGCTTCCAGATCCTGGGCATCCTTGGCGATCTGCTTCTGATTATTCCTTCCGCCATACGTGCGGCTGGAGCTGCGGTGGATGTTCCGCGACTCGTGCATGGCCGTGATGTGGTTGTGGAGCTTGCGGTACTCCGCCTTGGTGAGCGGGTTGCCCAGGTGGTCTTCGATCGCTTTCTTGCAGGCCTTGGAAGAGGGAATGTGGTCGCAGTCGATCCCCTTGTACTTCTTCTTGCGGACCATGTTCCGGGCCTTGGAGTAGGAAAAGACCCCCAGCTTGGTGATGGCCGTGGTCTTGACCTTGTTGGCCTTGCCCTTCTTGGAGTGGACGAGGCCCAGCGCGTCGAACTGCACCAACGGGTTGGGCGCATAGGCATACAGGTGGGTGCCACCCTCCAGGTCGAGCGGATCGCTCTGGAGGTAGCGCCCGAGGACCGGGTCGTAATAGCGGTAGCGGTTGTAGAACAGTCCCGTGTCCGCGTCGTAATACTGGCCCGGCAGGCGGAGGTTGAGCTCGAGCTGGCTGTCCGGTGCGACGGTGATGTGGCCGTAGGGCTCGATCCGGGAGGCGCGCCAGACGGTGCGCCCGGAGGCATCCTCGACGCGGAAGGGGGCTCCGGCCTGGTTCACGATGAGGACGAAGATCTGGCCGCTCTCGGGGGCCGCATCCACCGAGGGGTAGTCGACGAACAGCACGGGCACGAGCGCGTCATGGCCCGCGTACACATAGAGCCGGAGCCTTCCCTGGGGTGACAGCTCGGCCGCGAGGCGGTCTCCATCCCAGAAGAACTCCCGCTGCCAGGTGCCCCGCCCGCAGCGGATGCGGCGCCCCAGGGCGTCATACCCGGCCGTCCAGGGCTCGCCCTTCCCATCCTCCACCCGCACCAGCATGTCCGCGCTGTCGTAGGTGTAGCGCGTGCGGGAGCCATCGGGCCGCTTGCGCTCGCTCAGGTGGGCGCGGACGTCATAGGCGAACGTCTCGTCATTGGCCTGGGCCAGCCGGTTGGCCTCGGCGAGCACGGTGTTCTCGAGCCCGGGTTTGCCCAGCAGGTTGCCCGCCGGATCCAACACGTAGTCGAAGCGGCCGTGGGGTCCCTCCTCGCGCGTGAGCCGGTGGGCCGCATCCGTGGTGTAGCGCGTCTGCCGGCCATCCTCCTCCCAGACGGTGGTCAGATCTCCATCGGGCGTATACGCGTAGCGGGTCCACCGGGGAGGATGAACCCCCTGGAAGTCCTGCCTCCAGGAGAGGTGGCTCAGGAGCCGCCCCTCGCCATCGTACTGGGTGAGCTCTCGCAGCCCCTGCGCATGCTCCCGCAGCAGCATGCCGCGCTCGTCCCACCAGACCATGTGCTCCCCGCCGGTGGGATCACCCAGCCGCCGCAAGGGGTCTCCCGCCGTTCCCTCCAGCGACCACGCGAAACGTCCGAGTACGGTGGTGACGCAGCGCGAGCCCACCCACCGGCGTTGGATGCCCCGGCCGTCCCGCAGATCACCGCGGATCTGCCCGAAGAGATCATGATTCAGCTCCACCTCGTGGTCCCCGGTGGAGGCACGGATGACGCGGCCCTGCTCATCATGCTCGAGCAGGTGGACCCCGCCGGAGCCGAGGTGGCGGGTCTCCACCCGCTCTCCGTCCTCGTACTCCATGCGGAGCAGCACACGCCCCAGCGCGTCCTGCTTCTGGAGCAGCCGATCGCCCGTGTCCCAGGTGTACTGCTCGTGCAGCCGCCCGTTGCGGGCGATCTTCACCAGGCGATCCTTCTCGTCATACTCGTAATCGCTCTGCGTGCCCGCCGGGTCCACGACACGCACCACCTGTTCGGTGGAGGAGTAGCCATACCGGGTGACGGCGCCCAGCGGATCCTCCACCGCGGTGACGAGATTCCAGCGGCCAATGCGTTGCTGCCAGATGCGGCCATCCGGGTCCCGGTAGCCCACTTCGTTCCCGGCCCGGTCATGGACCCAGCGGTGGTTGCGCCCTTCGGAGTCCACCTCGGACACCACCCGGCCCAGACCATCGTACGTGCGCACCGGCTCCGCGCTCCTGCCCACCGGGTACAACTGGAGCAGCGTGGACAGCAGGGACTTCAACTCTCCTGGAACCCGCGAGAGGAGCGGGGGTTGCCCTCCCCGTGCGATCTGGGGAGGCACGTCCCGGTCGCTGCCCAGCAGCAAACCGAGCGGTGTCTCGGGGAGGGGCGTGCGCCCGAGAGGCTCGGGCTGGGGCAGGACCTCCGCCGGGGGCAGCACCCGCTGGTAGGGATCCAACTGCCCCAGAATCGCTCCCTGCGCGTCATAGAGCATCCGCGTGACGCGCCCCCCGGAGTCGATCTCCCGCAGGACCCGTCCATCCTCGGCGACCTCACGCTTGAGCACGCCCCCGTAGGGATCGACGAGCTCGAGCAGGGTGTGGTCCTCGTTGTAGCGGAAGATGTGAACCCCGCCGGAGCGCTCGGTGACGCGCGTTTCCCAGCGCTCCCGGTCATATTCCAGACGCGTCCACCACAGCCCATCCTGCCCGGCCGTCTCGATGCAGCGGCCCTCCTGGTCATACTTCCACCAGAAGCTGTAGCCATTCGGGTCGCGCATGCGGGTCCACCGGTGCGCGCCGTCATACTCGTACTGGTAGCTGCCGCCCTCCGCGTCACAGGAGGTGACGAGGTGGCCCTGGCGGTCGTAGGTGTAGCGGGCGAGGCATTGGGGCTCGCGGCCGCCCATCCGGAGCAGTTCCAGGAGCAGGCCGGCGGCGTCATATTTGAGCCGGTAGCGGACGCGGCCCGCGGGCGACACTTCCTCGAGCTGGACCAGCCGCTCCTCATCCCAGCTCAACTCGAGCCGTTGCGGGCCGGACTGCACGGCGCGCAGTGTGGCGACGTGGCTGCCGGGCGCGGCTTCGAGGTGGAGCACCGGGCCATTGCCCTCGCGGAGGGTGAACTGCCGGGAGCTCGTCCGCCGGAGCACCACGCCATGGAGCGAGGCCTCATGGGTTTCGGCGTCCAGCGGCTCGAAGTCCACGATGCGCCCGGTGGGGTCCTCATAGCGCCACACCTGGGACGAGAGGTGCAGGGTGTGCTGGTACTCATGGCGGAAGCCCCAGCCGAGCGGGCCGTAGAGGTCCGCCCGCGCCGTGGAGTAGTAGCGCCGCCAGCAGAAGAGTCCCGGGGGGGGTGAGCGCGCGTCCAGGAAGTCATCGAAGTTGGCCCCGGTGATGACATCCACCGGGTGGCCACCATTGCAGTGCACACCGTTCTGCGCCTTGCGGGAGCCGCGGGCCTTGCGCACCTTGGAGACGAGCGCCCCCAGGACGGCCATGCCCGCCCTCATTCCCAGCGCCATCAGCGACACCGTGGGCGGGCCGCCAATCACCACGGGAACGGGAATGGAGAGCACCAGGGTCGTGGGCAGCACCAGGCTGGCCATCGACTTCTTCTTCCGGCGCCTCGGGAAGGGAGGCACGCCAATGTCCTGGCAGCTGAGCACCGGCAGGGCCAGGTGGCTGAAGGGCTCGTCCTCCACCAGCACCGTGGAGCTGCCCATGAAGATCTCCGCCTCGTTGGCGGGGGGCTTGGCGAACACTCCTCCAATGGGGAAATGCGGAGGCAGGGCGATACCGCCCGTTCCGGCCTGGGCCCGCGGCAATCCACCGACGAAGACGGTGGTGCCCAGGATGGGCACATAGTCCATGGGATCGAAGACGATGCCCACGAAGGGGTGCGGGATGGGGACCACCGCGCCGGGCGGGGTGATGATGAGGTGGATGTCGATCCCCAGCAACGGATCCAGGTGCTTCGCCGCGGGCATCATGCCTGGGGTCCTCCAGGGGAAGTGGGTTGCCACTCGGGGCCGAGCAGATGCTCCATCTGTTGCTCGAGCTCCGTACGCTTGTCCTTGAAGTGGGCCTGCTCGGTGAGCCGCAACAGGCCGGCTCCCGCGTAACCAAGGGTGGAGTTCTGGCGTGCGGGCGCGTCCATGAGCTGGGCGGCCTCGAGCGCCCGCGTGCCGCAGTGCCAGGACTCCTCCCAGGACTGGGCCTGCTCGTGACACCAGGCGGCCATCCGCCAACCCTCCAACTCCATGAGGGGATCGCCAATCTGGGCGGCCAGCGCGGCCACCTGCTCATAGACAGAGGCCGCGTTCTTCCAGTCCGCGGAGGCGACCAGGGCGGAACCCACCGCCAGGCGTGACTGCAAGAGGAGCCGGGCTCCGCTCGGATTCCCCTCCTCCTGGGCCTGGAGCGCAACGGCCTCGGCCTGGCGGTACTCCGCGAGGGCCGCCTGGGGCCCCTCCGCGGACAGCAGCCCCGAGCCGAGCGCGATCCGCGCGACCACCTGGAGGTGCCTCCACCCCCGCGCCCCCGCCATCTCCACCGCCTCGGTCCTGCACTGCTCGGCCCGCCGCAGATCTCCAGCGCCCAGAGCGCGGCTCATCTGCACGAAGAGGTGGCGGAAGCGGCCCTCGGGCGTGTCCAGGTCCCCGGCGGCCTCGGAGATCTCCTCGAGCGCGGTGGACATGTCCAGCCCCGCCACGCAGGTGTGGATGAGCCGGGGGGTGCCACGCGCGACCTGCTCGAGCGCGTTCCGCTCGCTCGACTCCGGGCAGATCCATCGCACGGGAGAGGCGAAGGGCCCGCGGACGGTACGCTCCACCCACTGGGCCCAGGCTTTCTCGGAGGCCATCGACTCGGGCATGAGCACGAGCGCCACGTGACGGAAGCGTGGCGAGTAGTGCTGATGGATCGAGGCGGCGAGTGCCATGACGGAGAGGGGGGAGGCCTCCGGGGCCACACGAGGCGGTTGCCAGGAGGACTCCACTCCGGCCGCCGCGAGGCGCTCGCGCAGTGCCGCATGCCGGGTGAGCAGCTCCTGGGCAAGTGCGTGGTCGTAGTGCTCCGGGGACCGCAGCGGCGAGGTGAGGCGCAGGAACAGATCAGGTCCCGTGCCGCTCCCATGCTCCTCGACGCTCAGGAGCGTCTCCAGCATGGACCACTCATCGCTGGCGAATACCCAGTGCAGGAGGCGCGACTCGGGCAGCGCGGTGAAGGTACGCCACTGGGTGCGCAGGCGCTCGAGCCGCTCGAGAACGGGCTTGCGTAGCTTCGGCAGTTCCATAGGCAGCTGACAGGAGTAGCACACTTCACCCCTGAAAGGCCTCGGGCCCGCGCATGCCGAAGTGGGCGCTTCAGTCACAACAGCCGTGTCCTCCCTGACTGGACGCGAAGTGCGGAGCAGCGCGTGGCCCAGCGCGAGTGCCATCCCAGGCCGCGAGGTGTCATGTAGGGTGTTCAGGCATCTCCGGAGTGTTGGTGCCGGGCCCAAGGAGTTTCTCGTGCGTGTGACTCAATCCCTCGGCCTGATGGCGGCCATCGTCGCGACGTGGGCCTCGTACACTCCCGTGGCCCGCGCCCAGGCGGCGGGTTCCTGGCCAGCCGATCGCCACAAGCAGGTTGACGCGGTGTTCGCCCCGTGGACCGGGACCACGACGCCGGGATGCGCCGTGGCGATCTCCCTCGAGGGCGCGCTGGACTACGCACGCGGCTACGGCATGTCGAACCTCGAGTACGACGTCCCCATCACGCCGGACTCGATCTTCCACGTCGCCTCGATCGCCAAGCAGTTCACCGCCTTCTCGATCAGGCTGTTGGCGCAGGAAGGCAAGCTGTCGCTGGAGGATGACATCAGGAAGTACCTGCCGGAGATGCCGGACCATGGCGGGAAGATCACCATCGCGCACCTGCTCCACCACACCAGCGGCCTTCGGGAACAGTTTCATCTGCTGAATCTGGCCGGCTGGCGGGGCGATGACCTGATGACCGAAGAGGACGCGCTCTGGATCGTGTCGAAGCAACGAGGCCTGAACTTCGAGCCGGGAGCGGAGTTCCTCTACAACAACACCGGCTACACGCTGCTGGCGGTGATCGTCAAACGCGTGTCCGGCAAACCGCTGCGGGCGTTCGCCAGCGAGCGGATCTTCCAGCCGCTCGGCATGACGGACACGCATTTCCATGACGACCACACGGAGATCGTGCGGCGGCGCACGTCGGCCTACCGTCCGCGCGAGGAAGGCGGGTGGCGCATCAGCATCCCGGTGTTCGATCACTACGGTTCGACCAGCCTCTTCACCACGGCCGGCGACCTGCTGAAATGGGAGGAGAACCTCGTCCAGGGGCGCGTCGGTGGGCGCGCGCTGGTGGAGTCGATGCGGAAATCGGCCACGCTGAGCAGCGGCGAGGCAACCGGTTACGGCGACGGCCTGGGCGTTGGTACCTATCGCGGCCTGCGGCTCATGGGGCACCCCGGCGCGGACGCGGGCTATCGTGCGAGTGTCATCGCCTTCCCGGACCAGCGGCTGGCGATCGCGGCGCTGTGCAATGGCTCCACGATCACGCCCACCGAGCTCACGCGGAGGGTCGCCGACGTGTATCTCGGAGATCGCCTGGCCGCCGTGGTGCCGCCCACGGTGAAGGTACCGGAGGCGGAGCTGTCGGCACTGGCCGGCGTGTATTGGAGCCCGGTGTCGGACCAGGTGCTGCGGTTGGCGCTCGAGGACGGCACGCTGCGCCGTGTCGCTCCGCGGACGCCGCTGGTGCCGCTCGGCAAGGGGGTCTTCCGCGCGGGCGAATCGACGGAGGAATGGCACTTCCCTACCCCCGCCGAGGGTTCGCAGGCCGGTGCTCCGCGTGAGCTGCACATCCGGGACACAGAGGATTCGCTACCCCCCAGGGTGTTCACACGCGTGACCGGGCCGGTGCCGGCCGCCCCGGCGCTGACGCGATTCGCCGGGCAGTATCGGAGCGACGAGGTCGACATGACCTACACGGTGCTCGTGACGGACGGCAAGCTGAAGGTGCGCTGGCCGCGCCAGAAGGAATCCACGCTCGACGCCATCGGCGGCGACCGCTTCCTCAGCGATGCGCTGGGGACGGTGACCTTCACGCGAAAGGCATCGGGCCAGGTGGATGGGCTGACGATCAGCACCCACCGCGTGCGCCGCCTGCGCGCGCAACGGCTCACGGCAGCGGACGCACCAGCGCCACGAACGGGCAAGAGCCCGGCGAAGGTGCGTGACCGCTGAGGGGATCGGCGCCCAGACCATCGGCGTCAGCAAGTCACCCCGTTGTCCCGGAGCGGAATCCGCTCCGAGTGCCTGGCGTCAGAGGCGGACCAGCGTTCGCGCCAGGGGGTGCGTATCGCCGTAGCTGATGCCCATCTGGGGCAGCATGGCCTGCCAGGGGCTGTAGGACTCGCCCGGGGAGACCTGGATCGCCGCTCGATCGACGGCCTGGAGGTTCGGTGACAGGGCGCATTGCCGGTGATGTTCATTCACCCAGCGCTGGGGATTGGAGACGTACTCCCCGGGATTCTTGCGGACGCGCCGTTCCTGCCGGCGGAAGCCGTTGACGAGCGGGTTGCCCTTGGCCGCCGCTTGCGTCTTGATCGTCGCGCGGTTCGCCCTGAGCACATCATAGGCATCGAGGATCTGCGGCACCGTCAGGTTCCCATGCCTGGGCGGGTGGCTGAACTTCGTCCCGTGCGCCAGGAGGAACTTGTACGCCAGGTGCGCGCACAACCTCGCGCTCTGCGGCGCATTGCCCTTGGTCGTGAAGACCACGTCCGAGTGATTGCCCGGCAGCGGCAGGAAGTGCACCTGGGGAGCGGGGGCAATCCCCGTGGGCGGGCTGAGCACGCGCAGGTCCTGCGCGTCGAGCGCCTGGAAGGTGGAGCGGTCGTCATCCACGGCGAGGATGACCAGCATGTCCTGCACGTTGGGGGGGATGAAACGGATGTCGTCGGTGATGGTGGTGTATCCACCTGGCACGGGATCGATGGCGAAGATGTTGAGCTTCAGGCTCATGCCGAAGATCTCGTAGAGCTTGTTCGCCTGCTTGATGCAGGTGACAGCGCCACGGCTCCAACCCATCAGGTTGACCGTGTCGATCTTCATCTTCCGCTCGAACAGGAGGTGCGTGAGCATCCAGGACGCGCGGTAGACGTTGTCGTCCCAGCCCGTGCCCAGGGCCCGCCCGGTGGTCTGGATGTTCTTCGGGGTATGTCCCACGAAGCCCTTGCGGAAGGAGGACATGGGAATCTCCGACCGCGTCAACACCAGCTCCGTACGAGGATGGGTGATGGAGGGCGGAGTCATCGACAGCTCGTGCTTCTGGGCGAAGGGATTCTGCCGCCAGTCCTTGGAGGTGTTGAGGATGGGGTTCTCGACACCCGGGTGGGCATGGGCCATGCCGCGCACCCCTTTCCGAGGCCCCTGGGCGGGGACGGTATCGGAGCCGGGTCCCTCGCAGATCATGAACGTGGGAGCCTTGGCTTCCAGCCGGAAACCGGAGGGGTTGTGGTTCGTCTGCTGCGCCTGCACGATGCGCGCCTCGCTCCCCGCCGCCGCATCGTGGAGCTCGGTGACGACCTCATCCCTGTCCATGTCACGGTGGAAGTCCGTTCCATGATTGAAGATGGTGAATACCCGTGACATGGGGGGGCCTTTCCTTGCTCACATGAAGCGGCTGTACCAGTTGGAGTATGGGCGGTTGGGATCGTGGCCGGGGGCGTGATCCGGGTAGGTGAACTCCCGGTAATAGACGCCGAAGTTCTTCGCGATATCCATCACCTCGTGGAACCGGTGGATGGGGTGGATCCCCTGCAGCATCGTCCGGTTCCAGAAGGCGAAGAGGGCCCAGGCCACCGCCTCGTAGTGATCCAGGTTGTTGCCCGAGGCCCACTTCACGAGCTGCATCAGGCGCAGCGTCGTCCACGAGTGCGAGGCCCACATCAGCATGTCCTTGTCGCGCGCGCTCTGGGTGACCTCGACGCTCTCGTTGGGAGTGGACAGGGTGTTGCGGTAGTCGTCGCCCAGCTTGATGTTCACCGTGACGGTCTGGCCGCGCAGGTCCGTGTACTGGAAGGAGCCGAACTCGTACTGCTCCTCCTCGCGGATCAACCCCTGGCCCGCCGTCTTCTTGGGGAAGTGCTTGCGGGGCGTCCCATCGCGCTCGTACTTGCTGAGGAAGAACTCCATCAGGTCGTGATAGATGGCGATGTTGGTGGTGACCCAGGCGGGATTGGGATTCTGGATGTAGCTGGCGATGCCGATGCCGAAGCGGGTCCTCCGGTAGTAGAGCCAGTACGCGCCGGAGAAGGTGCGCAGCTCGTTGAGGATGCGGGTTCGCCGGTAGGTGCCCAGCCCCATCACCCGGTTGTAGACGGCCAGGAGTGCACCCGCGAGGCCCTGCTCGATCTCCGCGCTGTTGTTGGCCTCGGAGGCCAGGCGGTTCTCGATGGCGATGCTCGGGCGGGAGCGGTGCTCGAACACCGCCGCCTTGAGCAGATCTCCGTAGTTGGCGTACTGGCGGGTGTGGAGCTTCTTCGCCATCGAGCCCACCTTGGGAACGAGCTCCAGGTAGCCGCCGCCGATCCACCCATTGAGGATGGTATTCACCGCCTGAGTGTTCGCGTTGTAGTAGGTGCGCGCCGCGCCATAGATGGGATCATTCGCCGCCGGGAACTGGGCGGCCGCGCTCGCCACCGAAGCCACCGTGGTGAATGGCCCATTGCGATCGAACGATCTCGAAGGATGGGTGAGTACCTGGACCGCCATTCCGACCTCCCATGTGTCCTGGCACATGCTAGACAATGTCTATCAGTGAGACAAGCTGGCAATCCCAGTAAAACTGGTTCCCCCGAGGGACCGGTCCTTCACACGCCCGCCCAAGTGGCCCACTCTCCTACTTCGGACCAAGCGTCATGAGGACCTCGGCAACTCCGTCCGCGTGCTGCGGGTTCTCCTGGGCCACCGTGCGGAAGCCACACTTCTCGAGGACGCGGATCGACCCGGCGTTGTGGACAGCGACCCACGCATGGAGCGGACGAATCGGCTCGAGCACGAGGAACTCCGAGAGCGCCCGTGTCGCGATGCCCTTGCCCCAGTGCTCGCGGCCCAGCCAATAGGCGATGAGGCGCTTTCCGTCCTGTTCCCAACTGCCGATGTACCCAGCGGCCAGGCCGCCAACGACGATGGTCCGCATCACGTTCTCTGGGCGGAGAACCTTCGTGCGCCAGTGGGTCAGGAAGACATCGCGTTCCCGCGACGGGAATGCGGCCATGTGCAGCGCGACCGCGTCCCGCTGGTGCTCGAAGAAGATCGGGAGGTCTTCATCCGTTACGTTGCGCAGGATCACCAAGAGGTCTCCACGAGCCGAGTGACGAGCCCATCCTAGCCCATGCTTCTCTGAAGGCCTCAGGCCTCCCACACGCCCGGGGCGCGCCGGAGGGCTTCGGAGAGTGACTCCCGCGCCCGCCGGAGGGCCGCGTCCGCGCGCCGGGTGGCGGCGGAGAGCAGCCACACCGGTGGGCCGCCCGGGAGCTCCTCCTCCAGCAGCAGGCGCGGGTCTCCCTCGGCGAGCAGCGCCGGGAGCACGCTCCGCCCCAGGCCCGCGACGCAGGCATCCCTGATGCCGAGCAGCGTGTCGCACTCCACGAGGGCCTCGGCGTCTTCGGGGACGGCCTTCCACCAGCGCATGGAGGAACGGGTGCGCAGGCTCCCTGAAGGCAGGACCCAGGCCGCCGGGTCCTGCCTGGCTGCCCGTGCCCGGAACACGCCGAGCCGCAGCTTTCCGAGCTGCTGCCCCCGCAGTGCGCCCCCCGGCGTATGGCCTGGCCGCAGCGCCAGGTCCGTCACACCGGGCTCCAGCGCCAGCTCGCTCTCGGAGATGCGCACTTGAACCCGCTGCGTGAAGCCGCACGTGCGCAGCGCGCCGAACAGCAGTGACGCCAGCACCTCGTTGGTGGTGATGACGAGCCGGCCTGCGCGTGCCCGGCGCTGCTCCTCGAGAAGTGCACCCACGTCCAGGGCGTGGGGACGCATCCGGCCCGCGCGCTCGGCGATGGCGAGGCCGAGCGGTGTCGGGAGCAGTCTCGCCCCACGCAGGAAGAGCGGCGCTCCCAGCGTACGCTCGAGGGCGTCCACCCTCCGCGAGATGGACGAGTGGCGCAGCGAAAGCTCACGCGCCGCGCCCACGACGCTCCCCGTGCGTACCAGCGCCTCCACGGTCTGCAGGTCGTCCCAGTCAATGTGCATGAACGCACATGCTGTGCGCGTCCGCGGTGAGTCGTCAACGCGGGCCCACGGGGCTATCTCTCGGGAGCTGGCAATGAGAACGAATCGGAGCTCCCCATGAAGACCCCCAGCAACGGCAACGAGACGCCCCCCGAGGTGCAGGCGCTGTGTGACCCCGGGACTGGGACGTGCGCGCTCCCCGGCGCCGCGCCGAAGACCGCCGGGCCGGGTGCCGGGGGGCCCTTGGGAGAGGTGCTCTACGTAGGGGACCCGATGTGCTCCTGGTGCTGGGGCGCCTCGCCCGGCCTCCGCCAGCTGGAAGCGGAGGCGAATCGTCGAGGCATCCCCTTCCGCATCCTCGTGGGCGGGCTCCGTCCCGGAGGCGGGGACGCCTGGACCGAGCGGTTCAGAGGCTTCCTGCGCCACCACTGGGAGGAGATCGCCGCGCGCACCGGGCAGCCGTTCTCCACCCGGTTCCTCGACCGGGCGGCGTTCAACTACGACACCGAGCCCGCGTGTCGCGCGTTCCTCGTCATGCGCGGGATGCTCGCGGAGACGCCCGGACCGGCGACGCGCGCGTACGAGGTGTTCGCCGCCATCCAGCAGAAGTTCTACGCCGAGGGGCAGGACCCGACCGTGGCGTCCTTCTACGAGAGTATCTGTGCCGCGCGGGGTCTCGGCTTCGGCGTGTTCCTGGAGCGGTTCAGCCAGGCAGATGCGAAGCGGGCGGCGGCGAACGAGTTCCAGGAGGTCAGGGCCCTGGGCGTGAGCGCGTTCCCCACCGTGCTCTTCCGTGGCAGCGCCGGCCTCGCGGTGCTCGCGAGTGGCTTCGCGACCGGAACGCGCCTGGTCGAGGCGCTCGTTCGGGCGGCGAAGCAGGCAGGGGCCGAACCGTGAAGCTCGGCCGTCGTGCGCTGGTACGCGGCGGCTCCCATGGAGCGACGCGCGTGTGTGGTGGCTGGACCTGGCAGCGGGACAGGAGACCGCAATCGCGGTGGCCGCGGGACGTGCCGGCTATCTGCTGTCCTTGGATGCCCCCCTGCAGCTGGGGGAAGGGTGAGTCCTTGCCAGAGGCGAGGGGGCGCAGCTGAACCAGGGAGGCCTGACGCTGCGGGCCTCGCGGGATTGCGGCGCGCTCTGGATTGACGTCGCGGCCTGACATTCCAGAGAGGCGTAAGCCACCGCATCGACCGCGAGGCGCCAGGCGCCGATCGGCAGGTTCGATTCCCGCCGCCTCGAGTCGAACCCATTCCTGGGTCTGTCAGCTCATCCAACGTTCTGGAGCGGCGCCTGACCCGTTGCCGGCGTGAGCAGCTTCGTCGCATCCGCACACCACGGCACATTCCCCTGGGGCATGATCGCGATGCTCGCGGCGTTCGGGTACGCCGGTGT
The DNA here is from genome assembly GCF_001896145.1 of Archangium sp. Cb G35. Lineage (NCBI taxonomy): Bacteria > Pseudomonadati > Myxococcota > Myxococcia > Myxococcales > Archangiaceae > Archangium > Archangium sp. Cb G35. The sequence goes on along the minus strand of NZ_MPOI01000006.1, from coordinate 370,144 downwards.
GGTGGCGAAGTTCAGCGAGTTCAGATCGATCATCGTGAGGATCCCGCTGAACGCGGACATGAAGTAGTACTTGCGATTGGTGTGGTCGCGCACGCTCGTCCACATCGTGTAGTCGCCGTACGTGGTCGTGTACGAGGACGGCATCGTGTCGGGTGTGCCCGTCGTGGCCGGTGAGTTCTGCACCTTCTGCAGCAGCATCCCATACGGCGTCCCCATGCAGATCTGCGTGAGCTGCAGCGCGACCGTGACCGCGGTCTGCTCTGAACCGGCGAAGCCGGGCGGGTTCTTCGGCGGCGTCGTCGGAAAGGCGCCTGGCGCCGGCAGCCAACCCTTACCGTCCACCGGCAGCTGGCCGATGCCCTGGGAGAGGAGCGTTGCCTTGACGAATCGCGAGGTGGACAGCGAGTCCCCGGGCAGTCCGACCATCCCGCCTCCGACGGGATTGCCCTCACCCGAGGTGGAGGTGCCGCTGCCGAAGAGCGTCAGATTGTAGTAGTTCTTGACGTTCTTCTGATGCCAGTCGTAGGTCGGCCAGTTGGTCAAAACGCCGTTGGTGCTTTTGTGGACCCGGGTCTGGCCCTCGATGAACTCGATGACGACGCTCTGACCGGTGCTGTCCGTCACGATGTAGTGCAGCGGGACGTAGAGCTTGCTTTCCTTCGGCGGCCCCACGACGGTGATCGTCTGCAGGGCTGCCTGGAAGTCCTCGACCGACGCGAAGTTGCCGAGGATCCACGCGGGAAAATCCAGGAAGGACACCTGGTTCTTCTGCTGCCCAACGGCGGGGTAATCGGTACCGGGGGCCAGCCACAGCGCTCCGACGGACAGACCCTCGCTGTTGATGCCGTCGTTGAAGGTCGGCAGGGATGTCCAACTGCTTCCCGAGGGGGCGATTCCCACGAAGCCATAACGATTGGTCCACTGGAGCGTCGTCCACCCTTGTACAGCCCCGTTGGGATTGACCGCTTGCAGCGGCCAGGACTGGTTGCTCGGCATGACGTAGACGCTCTGCTCGATCACTCCCGGCATCTCCAGCGCTCTCGCGCTCACGAACATCATCGTCAGGTCTGGAGGGCTCTGATTGGGATTGGAGGGAACGCTGATCAACAGGTTCGTGCACATTCTGGGGCCTCTTGGGGTGGTCGTTCGCCGCGATGCGCGACGCCCCATCGTATGTTGGAGCGGACCGGCCTGCACGGTAATAGCCACGGCTCCTCCCCAATCCGGATTGGTAAAACATTATGATATATGTATTCCTCTTCCGGCCTTGGCTCGTGTGCACCATGGAGTTCCCGCCATGACGGGCGCAGCCACTCGCGCTGCCTCCGTGTCAGGGGCGGATGCTACGCGTCATGGAGAGACGCCAGTCCAGCAGGAGCACACGACATGCAGAATGGTTTCAAAAGAGGGGGACGCTTCCCGGGACGGACTTCCGGCCAGAGACTGGGACTGACCCTGGGGGTGGTGGCGGCCGCGGCTTCGGCCCTGCTGCCCCTGGCGAGCCGCGCGCAGCATGCACCGGTCAACATCATGTTCCTCTTGGACAATCATGAGTCCATGCAGGACTTTCCCCAGTACCTGCCCGAGGCCTTCACGCCGGGCTACTACCCCGCCCCCGCCAATCCTGGCCTCGGAGACCTCGGGGGGGAGGGCCCGGCCGGGCTCGCCACCAACACGGGTTGCTCGGACCCGGCGCTCGTCTCCGCGATGGGCTGGTTCGACAAGAACAGCCCCGAGCCCCAGCTCAACGGGTCCATCCCCATCGACAGCGACCCAGCCTTCTACGACCAGAACCAGACGCCCCAGTTCTTCGACCCGAACCGGTTCTATGCCTCACGTGGCAATCGTCTCTCGTCGGCCGCGGATGGCACCTATCCGAGCACGGTCAGCAGCAACTTCGACCTCACGCTGAGCTACGCGGACGCGTTCAGCGCCTGCTACGCCCAGTTGGGGTGGCAGTACGAGTATTACCAGAAGCCCCTGGCCGAGGACTGCCAGACGTGTCTGGCGACCAAGGGGTGGTGGCGAGGCCCGGTGGTGACCCCCACGACGCTGTACTGGCTCGCGGGTCCCATCCAGCGGATGGACCAGCCGCCGCTTCCCCCCGAGGCCTATCGCAAGTGGGTGGTCAGCGGCCGCGTCCTCAACGTGCGTCCACCCAGATTCGTGGGGGCGCGCAAGGCCATCAAGGATGTCATTGACGTCGTCAGCAACGCCCGCATGGGCGTGGCCACCCTGGGCTCGGGGAATTACGAGTGGTTCGATCCGCCCGAGATCCTCGAGCCGATGCGCCCGGCCTGCGACCTGTCCCGTCCCACCGTCAACGAGGCGGCGCTCAATCGGCCCGCGCTGAAGCAGGCCGTCAACCGGACGCAGTTCCGCAACCCCGAGCGCTCCACGGGTGAGGCCCTGTTTGGCCTGGGCGGCTATTTCTCCTCGCAGCGGGTGGACGACAAGTGGTCCAACTGGTTCCAACAGCCCATCAACCCGGGCTACTTCGGCTGGCCGGGTTGCTGCAACGGCGGCACCTACGATGACCCGTACACGGGCAAGCCGGGCGCCCCGTGGGCCGCGCGGTCCGACGAGTGGCTCCAGCCACCCTCGGTCAACCCGTATACGGGGTGGTGGCTCCCGGGTCAGCCCTGGGAGGGCCAGGAGCCGAACCAGAAGTCCATCTGCTCCTATTCCCAGGTCAACGCGATCATCCTGGTGACGGGAGGAACGCCCTCGCAGGAGAACTCGGTGCCCATCACCCGGATGATGGAGCTGCTCGAGGCCAGTTGGGCCCGGCACCCGGACGGAGACCTGCTCGAGTTCGACCCGAGCGATCCCCAGCACAACCCGAACGTGGGGGGCGTCAACTACTGCGACCAGTTCCTCCGGGATGGGAACTACCCCAATCCAGGTGTGCCCTTCACCAAGGCGGACTGCGATTACACGGCCTACAACTGGCCGCACGGCCTGGGCGTGGGCAACAAGAACTTCATGGATGACGTGGCGTTCTTCCTCTCACGCATGGATCTACGCGACGACCTGCCCGGCAACCAGACGCTGCGCACGCATGTCTTTGGCTACGGCGACAGCAGCCCCATGCTCCGGAGCATGGCGATGGCGGGACGGGGCATGTTCTACCGCTCGAACAGCGCGGCCGAGTTGCGCTCCATCCTCGTGGCACTCATGGGCCCGGCTCCGGATTCCGACAGCTCCACGCCTTGACGAAGCGTCCGTGGGACGGGGCTCAGGGGCCAGCGGTCAGGACAGGGCAGTCGCGAAGGAGGCTGACCTGTCCCGCCGTATCCGCCACAACGCCGTCCAACCGCCTGTCGCCATCCAGGTCGTCGAGCAGGACATTCCTGGGCTCGGGACGGGACAGGTGAGCGGAGGAGGCGGCGAGTCCTCCCTGACCGTCGTTGCGCAACAGCCCTACCAGGACCGACTGCACGGAATCACGCTCTGAGCCACGAACGGAGGTGAGCATGTCCAGGGCCCCATCCGCGTCCACGTCACCGATGGCGAACGCGGCCAGTCCCCAGCCCCAGCCCGGCAGCCGGTGAGGACGCGGCTCCTGGAAGGTCCCATCGCCCCGCCCCAGGAACACGGCCCAGAGGGACACGAGGTCCAGGTTTCCATCTCCATTCATGTCGGCGAGGGCGAGTCGTGCGTCGATTTTTTCGAGTTCCGGGAAGGAGCCCAGCGGAAGCCGGGTGAACGTGCCATCGCCCGCATTGAGAAGGACCGTCAGCACCGGCGAGAGGCTCCCGGCCACCACCAGGTCCACCTTCCCATCCCGGTTCACGTCCCCCGGCGCGAATCTCGAGACATCGCCCGTCAGTGCCGGCACGGAAGCCGACAAGGTGCCGTCTCCGTTGTTGGAGAACACCAGGAGCGTGTCATCCCCCAAGGTGGAGTCCAGCAGCAACAGGTCCGTCCTGGTATCGCCCGTCACGTCCGCGGCCGTGAGGTGCCAGAGCGAGCTCCCCGCATCGTAGGAAACAGGCGCGGAGAAGGTGCCATCTCCCGCGTTGAGGAAGACCTTCAGGCCCGACGTCTCGAGCGCCGCGATGTCCATCCGCCCATCCCCATTCAGCTCCACCAGGGCCACCGAATTGAAGCGGCCCTGGGAGACCACGATCACGGGCTCGGCGAACGCGGTGCCTCCCTGATTCACGAGCACGCTCAGCCCCGGACCCGCCACCACGACGTCCGGCCTCCCATCCCCGGTGAGGTCACCGGTGGCGATGGCGGGGGAGAACGGAACGCTCGTGCTCAGTCCCGTGGTCAGGGAAACGGGCGGGGTGAAGGTGGTGCATTGCTGGGTGACGGGTTGCGTGGGGCTGGAGGCAGGACTGGCTCCCACGCTGTTGGTGGCGTGGACGGTGAACGTATAGGCCGTGTCAGGCTCGAGCCCGGTCACCACCGCGTAGTTCTTCCCGAGCCAGGGGCGGTAGTCGGCCAGGGTGCGCCCCGGCTGCTCGACGGTGAGCTGGATTCCTCCGGGGTTCGCCGTCACCTGATAGGACGTGATGCACGTCTCATTCGTGAAGTGGCCACAGTGGAAACCGCTGTCCACATGCGCCCAGGTGACCAGGACGTAGTCCTCACCCGGTGTGGCCATCACGCCCGTGGGAGCCTCGGAGACCACGGGCACACCGGACAGGGAGCGAGGCTCCGAGGGGGCCGAGGGGGGCCCATCTCCGCCGGCGTTGGTGGCGTACACCGTGAAGGTGTAGGTGCCGGGAAGGGGGGCCGAGAACAGGGCGGACGTCTCCCCGGTCGTGACGAGCTCGCCCCCCGGAGTGGCGACCACGGTATAGCGGAGGATGGGGCTGCCGCCCGTGTCCTCCGGTGCATTCCACTTCACGAGCGCCTCCCATGGACGGGTGGGCTGAAAGGTGGCGCTCACCATCGTGGGAGCTCCCGGGGGGTTCTTGCCGGGCTCCTTCTCCCACGGCAGGCAACCCACCATCACGAGCGCGAACAGGGCAAGGCCCCAGAGTCCTCCGGACAGCCGGCTCCTCAGGTACATGTCTCTTCCTCGAACATGGCGGACAGTACCCGGCCCCCTCCCCGCCTCGGGATGACGGTAGCGTAGACCGGAGGCGTGCTCGGCGGCGAGGACGATCAGTAGATGGAGACCCGCTCTGTCGTGCCGCAAGCGCTCGAACGCGGCGGTCCCGGGGGGGCCCGAGGGTTCGTGATACGCATGTGCGTGGAACGAGGAAGCAATGATGAAGAACCCGCCCCTTCCGCCACCGCCCGCTGTCTCCCAGGAACGGGTGGACTCCGGCTCTCCGCCCCTGGGGTGGAAGGTGGCGGGCCGCTTCGTCCTCGAGGCCGTGGCGGGCCGTGGCGGAATGGGAACCGTCTACCGCGCCAGGGACGCGCTCACCGGCCGGCCCGTGGCCCTCAAGCTGCTGCGCTCCTCCACTTCCGGCGCGGCCGAGCGCTTCACCCGCGAGGCTCAGGTGCTCGCCACCCTGAACCACCCTCGCATCGTCTCCTATGTCACCCACGGCCTCACCGAGCAGCGCCAGCCCTTCCTCGCCATGGAGTGGCTGGAGGGCGAGGATCTCGCTCAACGCCTCGCGCACCAACCCCTGAGCCTGCCGGAGACCCTGGCCCTGCTGCGCCATGCGTCCGAGGCGCTCGAGGTGGCCCACCGGCAGGGGATCGTCCACCGCGACCTCAAGCCCTCCAACCTCTTCCTGCGCGCGGGGCGCCCCGAGGACGTGGTGCTGCTGGACTTCGGCCTGGCCCGTCCCCTGGCGCCCTCGCGGGCCCTGACGGACCAGGGGCTGGTGCTCGGGACCCCGGGCTACATGGCCCCCGAGCAGGCCTCCTGGCAGGGCGAGCCCACCCCCAGCGCGGACATCTTCTCCCTGGGCTGTGTCCTCTACGAATGCCTCAGCGGCCGGCGTGCCTTCTCCGCGCCCCATTCCGGCGCGATGCTGGCGAAGATCCTCCTCACCGAGCCGGAGGCGCTTCGTACCCTGCGGCCCGAGCTGCCCCAGGCCCTGCTGGAGCTGGTGGAGCACATGCTGGCCAAGGAGCCACGGAAGCGGCCGCCAGACGCGGGCCGCCTGCACGCCGCGCTGGAGGCACTCGACGCGTTCGCCGGCGGGGGCCCCGGACGGGTCCAGGAGCCTCCCCGCGAGAGCCTGGCCCGCACCGAGCAGCAGCTCGTCAGCATCCTCCTGGCGGCGCTCCCGGGCCCGGCGCTCGACGGGGACACGGTGGACCTGGCGGCCCTGGGCTCCTTGCGCGACTCGCTGCGCGCATTGCTGGTGCCCCAGGACGCCGTCGTGGAGGTGCTGGCGGATGGCTCGTTGGGCATCGCGTTTCCGCCGGGCCGTGGGACCGCGACGGATCAGGTGACGCTGGCCGCCCGCTGCGCCCTGTCCCTCAAGGAGCGCTGGCCCGAGGCCTCCGTGGGGCTCGCCACCGGCCGGGGTCTGCCCAGCGGGCGCCTGCCCGTGGGCGAGGCCGTGGATCGCGCCGGCCAGCTCCTGCTGCGGTGGGGCGCGCTGCCCGCCAGCGCCACGGCCCACGTGCTGCTGGATGAGCTCTCCGCCGGCCTGCTGGGGCCTGGCTTCCAGCTCACGCGGGTTCCGCCGGACCTGTTCCTGCTCCAGGGAGAGCACTCGAGCGCGGACGCCTCGCGCCCGCTGCTGGGCAGGCCCACCCCGTGCGTGGGCCGCGAGCAGGAGCTGGCCCTGCTGGAGCGGGCCCTCGTCTCCTGCGTGGAGCAGCCCCTCGCCCAGGCCGTGCTGGTGACGGCCCCAGCCGGCACGGGCAAGTCCCGGCTGCGGCATGAGTTCCTCCGCCGCCTCGAGCACCAGGGACGGGAGGTGCGGGTGCTGATGGGCCGCGGAGAGCCCCTGGGGACGGGTCCGGCCGGTGGGCTGATGGGCCAGGCACTCCGGGAGCTGTGCGGCGCCGCCGAGGGCGAGCCGCTCGAGGTGCGGCGGCGCAAGCTGGAGCTGCGGCTGGCGCGCCACCTGCCCGCGGGCGAGGCGCGCGAGGTCATCGGGTTCCTCGGCGAGCTGTGCGGCATCCCCTTCCCCGACGAGCACAGCCCCCGGTTGCACGCGATGCGCGGCGCGCCTCCGCTCCTGAAGGCCCAGGTGGACCGGGCGCTGGTGGCCTTCTTCCAGGCCGAGTGCCAGCAGGGCCCGGTGCTGCTGGTGCTGGAGGATCTGCACTGGGGGGACGAGCCCTCCGTCCGGTGGGTGGGCGAGCTGCTGCGAGCGCTGGCCGGGCATCCCCTGCTGGTGCTGGCCCTGGCGCGGCCCGAGGTGCACGAGCGGTTTCCCCACCCCTGGCCCGGGGCCGTGCGGGAAGTCTCCCTGAAAGGGCTCGGCCGCGAGGCGTGCGCCCGGCTGGTGCACGAGGTGCTCGGGCCAGAGGTGGCCGCGTCCGTCATCGAGCGCCTGGTGGAGCAGAGCGCGGACAACACGCTCCTGCTCGAGGAGCTCATCCGTGGAGTGGCCGAGGGAAGAGGAGAGGCGGCGCCCGCGACGGTGCTGGCCATGCTGCAGGCGCGCCTGTCGCGGCTGGAGCCCGGTGAGCGCCAGGTGCTGCTGGCCGCCAGCCTCTTCGGCCGCACCTTCTGGGCCGGCGGGGTGGGGGCCGTGCTGGGGTTGGAGGAGCCGCGAGCGTTGGAGGGCCGGCTGCGGCGCCTGGAGGAGCTGGAGCTCATCGAGGAGCAGCCCACGCGCCGCTTCGCCGCCGAGCCGGAGTACCGCTTCCGGCACGAGCTGGTGAGGGATGCGGCCTACGGGCTGATGCCCGACGGCTCCAAGCCCGTGGGCCACCGGCTGGCCGGCGCGTGGCTGGAGCGGGCCGGTGAGCATGATCCCGGAGTGCTCGCCGAGCATGCATGGCTGGGCCAGCAGCCCGAGCGCGCCATCCACTTCCACGGGCGGATGGCCGAGCAGCTCCTCAACCGTCACGACGTCCATGGCGCCCTGCGAAGCCTGGAAGCCGCTTTGCGCTGCGGCCCCAGCGCCGAGGCCCGGGCCCACCTGCGCGCGCTGCGAGCCATGGCGGCCCTGTGGGGAGGAGACGTGAGCGAGGCTGGCTCCCTCCCGGCGCTGCTGCCGGAGCTGAGGGCCGGCAGCTACCCGTGGTGCAAGCTGATGGAGTTCCTCCTCATCAACGGCATCCTCGGGCCCCAGGTGGAGGGAGTGGGCGAGCTGGCCGGCGTGCTGTGGCGTGCCACCCCCGAGGAGGGGGCCCGGGCGGCCTATGCCGAGACGGTCTGTTTCATGACGATGAGGATGACCTGGCTCGGCGCGCGCCGGGACGCCCTGGCCTGGCTCGAGCGCCTGGCCGGGCTCGGCGGCGAGGGCTCCGCGCACGCCCTCTCCATCCAGGCGTGGGCGGGCTATGCGGGCGGATTCGCCCTGCACCACCTGGAGCCGCGTCCGTGGCAGGCCCTGCTGCGGACCCGCCAGTCCATGCGGTGCTTCCGGGAGATGGGCTGGCCGGAGTGGATCGGCCCACAGGTGATGGAGGGGATGACGCTGGCGGCCCTGGGAGAGTTGCCCGCCGCGCTGAGGGCGTTGCGGGAGGCCCAGGCGGCTGGCGAGCGGCTCGGGGAGTTCATCTCCCTCACCTTCGCCCGGAGCCACCTTCTGCTCGTGCTGTCCTGCAGTCCCAACGAGGCCGAGCGCGAGGAGGCGCGCGCCCTGGCGAGGGAGTGGGTGGAGGGACAGCAGCCCCTCGGGGCTCCCTTCATGGCCATGGCCCGGCTCGCCCTCGCGAGGGTGGCGCTGACGTGCGGGGAGCTCGAGGAGGCCGAGGCCCACGCCCGCCAGGCGTGTGTGCCGCGCAGCCCGTACCATGTGCTGCCAGCGCGCACGCTGCTGAGTACCGCCCTGCTGGCCCAGGGGCGTGCCACCGAGGCCCGTCGGGAGGCCACGCTCGGAGTCGAGGAACTGGAGGCGATGGGGGATGCGGGAGCGACCTCCGTGGCCCTGGCCCTGGCCCTGGCGGAGGCCTGCTTCTCGGACGGAGACCCCGGGGCGGGCGAGGCCGCCCTGCGCGAGGCCGTGCGGCACGTGCAGGCGCGCGCCGCGGACATTCCCGAGGCTCCCCAGCGCGAGCGCTTCCTGCGCCAGGTGCCGGAGAACGCCCGCGCCCTGTGCCTGGCCCTGGAGCGCGGGTTGCTGCCTTGACGCAAATCCGCGGTGGCTCACCCCGTGGAGGCGGCGGGAATCGAAGCCGCTAACGGCGGATCCGCCCCCACTCGGGAGCAGAGGCACACCCCCGTTTTCCCTCTGAAAATGGGGTCCTCATCTGTCCGGGCGAGTCCAGGCGCGTCCGTTCGGAATGCCCTCACAGGTCTCCGACCGCTCGGGCCGACGCCGCTCCTCAACAAAACCACACTAGCTTTTACAGAGATTTGTTCCAGGCATTCCGCCAACGCTTGGTGAGCGCAGCTCCTAGGACAACACGGGAAGTCACCAATGCAATAAAGGCGTTCTTTAGGAATCACTACCAGCCTCCACACATGGCGCTTTGCCGACATGAGGCTGGCAGCGAGTACATGATAGACGTTCTGGTCACGTCATTCGACCCGAAGAATGTCGTTGAGTTAGGCCCCCTTCGCGTGTTGCCTACGAGCGCTGGTGTCCACCTCGCAGTTGAGTCCGAAATCGGAGGTAAGAGCGCCTCGTCTGCCTATGGAGTCATGAAGAACGTTGTCGAGGACTACCTAAAGCTTTTGATAGTACAGGCTGAACACCGAGTCATGATCTTCACTTCACTGCCGTATGCAGGCGAGAATGAGCATGTTCTCAATCGAGTCGAAGTGCTCCGAGACCTGTACTCACGTGCATCGGGCGTCACCACTGGGATGCTATTGTTTCATCTGGCTGGTAGCCAACCTCACTCCACACAGGTTCAAGTATCGGTGGCAACCGGAACAATCCGGGGCTTTGTCATTTCGCCTGATGGTTGCGTTGCCGAGGAACTTGTTGCCGAGGAACTTCCAATTGAAGGGTCTTTGACCTAGTCTTCCCGCATAGGGCAGTTTGAGTCCTTAAAAGAACACCTAGAACGCATCACGAATCAAACAAAACAAACATCTTTTTCAACCTCGGCCAACTCTTCCATGCCCCAAAAGAACAAGATTTCTCACCCGAAAAAGACATCCTCTACCTCTTCTACCTCGAAGCCCCAAACGACCGCAGCGACAAAATCCCAAACAAACAACAACACTGCGGATGTTGTAATCGTTTGCGCACTACAAACTCCCGAATTGGAAACATTGCTACAGGCCGGCAAAGCGAAGTGGGAAAGGCAGCCGCACAGCAGCAAAGATCCACACACATACCACAAAGCAACATACAAAACAAAAAAAGGAAACAACATCAAGATCATTGCCGGCGCCCCAAACCAAATGGGTCTTTCAGCCGTCGCAGTGCTGGCCACCAAGATGATTCTGCATTTTCGACCGAAACTTGTTGTAATGGTTGGCATCGCCGCTGGAGCAAGCAAGAAAAAGCAAGGTTACGGCAACATTCTCGCAGCATCTACCACGTTCGACTATGGCGCTGGCAAGATTGTCGAAAAGAAAGGGGAGATAGGGTTTCAGCCGGACCCTGAGCCGATACCGATTGACACCCGTCTCAAGTCCCTGCTGCTTACCTGGACAACCGAAAGAAGAGAACTCGATACAATTTACAGGTCTTGGCCAGGAGAAAAACCCAACACCGCACTTGAATTACATGTAGGCCCCCTCGGCTCAGGAGCGGCGGTCGTCGATTCTCGTCAGTCAGTCCGCAGCGTACTCACGCACTGGCGCAAACTCATTGGGATTGAGATGGAGGCATATGGCGTCCATCGCGCATGCCTCGACACAATGTCTCCCCCGCCAATGTTCGCTTGCTTTAAATCAATTTGCGATTTCGCCCAAAACAAGTCGGACGCATGGCAAAAATACGCAGCATACACGGCCGCCGAGTTTTGCTACCGCTTCTTGATTAACGAATGGGAGAATCTCCATCTCAACGAGCCTCGACCTGAAACTCAAGATGAGACTGCACCAACGATACCAGCGCCAGCGACACCAGCGCCAACGACACTGCCAGCCGATCCACACCCCCACGACGTCAGGCTGTTGACAAAGGTGCGAGCATTGCTGTCGCCGGGCCTCCAAACTTTTCTTGTTCTTCACAATTTCGGAACTCCATTTCGTCACAAAATCCTTTCGCCTTTGCACGAAATGGCCGAGAACTGGGTCGGGGCAGCGCATCGCTTTCACGACGTGCAAGTACAGGGCGCGTTCGAGCGACTAATGACCGCGATCTCGCGCTTTGTTGGGATAGTAAATGAGCGCACCTATGCCGACGACCGCAACGCGGATATCAGCACACCTCGTACTGAAATGGATCGACGGCAAGGAATATCTGAAACCACGATAAAAAGCATCCGCGCCATGAACGATGCCGCAGGTGCGTTGTCGAAGGAGATTGAGCATTTTGAAAACGTCGCCCGCACCCGGCTCAGGATTTAACGAGAGTTCGAAACAAGAGCACTGTATACATATCAGTTCGCCAGTCTCCAGTAACAGCGGCACTACTCGCGCGCCGGGCGATGCTGCACAACCGGGAAGGTGACGTTCTCAATGGAGACGGTGCGCCCCCTGGTGTTTCCCACATTTTGAGGGTGCAGGGACAACCGAGCTGCCCCGGCTCCTTCTCAGCACCCATGACAACAAAACCAAGAGCGCCGGGAGCAATGGCCGATTCTTGCTCAAGGTACCGTCCGGAGGATTGGCAGGTGAAGCCAAGGAAGGCACTGGTTGGAAGAGCACGCGAAAGCGCTCAATTGAAGAGTGGGAGAGAAAGCTGGGCATCAAGATTCCCGATAACGACAAGGTGAACCACATGACTCCTACAGATGCCGGTGGATGCCCATCTTCCATGCAGAACCTCGTCCCCACCGCCGTACTTCAAGGCGACTGCCTGGAGATCGAGAACGCTCAGACCCGGATCCAGAACATGCTCCCCGCGGACAAGGCCGAACGCGCGAAAGTGTTGTGGTGAGCCGATGCGTCCTTCCTATCTTCGCCACAGTTTCCTCGAGTCGGGCTACGGCCTTCACTTCGCGACGCCTCCTCCTGCGGACGTCGCGGACCTGCGGCACCTCGGCGATCAGGAGCCCTGGCGTGTTCTTGCTTGTGCCCTGGCCAACCTCCAGCAAGGCATGTTCGAGGTTTCGGGGAGGCTCCTCGGGCTGATGCACGAGGCGCGGGATGCAGATGTCTGGAATGCCTGCGCGACACTGCTGTCCTACGCGGCCCCCTACTCCGTCATTCGCAAACTCGAGGCCTCTGCCGAAAAGTTGCTCGCGCCCGTTGAGCACAGCCCTTATACACGGCGATACTTCTGCGAGATCCTCGCGTCGTCAGCGGGCGTATGGGGAGTACCGCACCTGATATCCCATTACCGGGAACTGAAGGACCGGAAGGTTGAGGCTGAAGTCGAATACTACATCTCACAGGTGCTTGAAGGCGACCCGGGCCCCATCTCGCGCGGACCGCGAGTTCTGTGGGAATCCAACGGATTACCCCCACCCTTTGAGGAGTCCACGCCCATTTTCCTGACAGAGGAGTATCTCACCCAGCTCGAGGGGACGTTTCAGGAACTGGTTTCTAGCCAGAAGCTCCACGAGCAGGAGGCAATCGTCGAAGGGGAGCGGCTGAACATCCGGGCCGTTGCCCAGCGTCTGCTGACGCGGGTGCGAACTGGCCTGCACCCTGACCGCATCGAGGCAGGAAGGATGCTCCTCGAGGCCACCACCGGGATGGATTGCCGTGCGTTCTTCGACGGTTCCGGCCGGCTGCAAAACCTCACTGCGGCAGCGATTGTCGAGGAGTTCCTCGAGCGGGAAGATGCTGACAGGTACCAGTCAGGCGTCCGGTACTTCTTTGGCCACAGGATTCCGGATTGAAGTTGTCCAGATGAGATGATGACGGACAACGAGATAATTGGGTCCAATTTGGTCCGACAAGAACCGATTTGGTCCCCCAAGGCGAGCCGAGCCTCCTCCTTGGGAGGCGGCTCGGCTCAGAGCGGCGGGCAACCTCGATTGAAGGCGGCGGGAATCGAACCCGGGGACTCCGTCAGCGCACGGCCACGGTGCGGCCGCGCCAGTCAGCCGAACTCCACCGTTGGAAGGAGCCGAAGTCCTCGACACGCTCGGCGCTCTTCTCCGGCATCAGCGTCTCGCGCTTGAGCAGCTGGAAGGAGGACTTCACCCTCCCCTCCACCAGGGCCTCGCGGGCCACCAGCACCCGCGAGCCATCCGGAGAGAAGCCCGCCCACTCCACATACCCAAGCACGGGCTCCGTGGCCGCTGGCGCCACCGTGTCCAGCACCCATGCCCCACCCTCCTGGTGGAAGACCCACAGCTCCGTCCAGCTCTCGAGCATCTGCACCGCCACCGTCACCGCCGTGCTCTGCGCCGAGCGCCGCACCGAGCCCGGCCACACCAGCCCGTAGGTGCAGCGCTCGGACAACACCGCCTTGGCGTCCTTCGCGTCCACCAGGCGCATACAGGTCTCTCCCGGCTGTCCCAGGGACAGCTCGAGCACGGGGCCCGAGCCCGGCCTCTCCACGGCGGGCTCCACCGCATGCCGCGAAGCCCCCACCCGCACCGCGGCGGCCGCGTAGGCTGGCTTGTCCTCCTCGGCCAGTTCCGCCTTCAGCACCCGCGCCAGCTCCTCCACCGAGCGGTCGCTGGCCTTCGCACCTCGCTGCGCCTCACCCCGGCGGGAGAACTGGTACGCCAGCGCCGCGTACACCTCGGCCCGCCGCAGGTGGAGCCGGTTGGCCAGGTACGCCGGCAGCTTCGCCGCGTCCACCTGCTCCAGCACCGAGCTCCGCCACTCGTTGAGGGACTGTGACTCCACCGGGCCCGTCGCCGGGTCGATGCACTCCGGCCGCGTCAGCGCGAGCGCCGCCCGGACCCGAGCATCGGGACTGCCACCGAGCGCCAGGACGCGGCGGAAGGCCTCGCCGTCGTAGCAGACACGGGTGCGGCCCTCGCGCTCGAAGCTGACGAGCTTCACCCCATAGCTGGCGGCCACATCCAGGTGTGCCGCCAGGGCCGCGTCATTGGTCTTGCTCGACGTGGCGCGCCGGGCGAGCCGGTCCGCCATCGTCCCCAGCGCATCGAAGAGCTCCGGCCCCACCTGCGAGGCGGGCGCCGCGCGCAGCAGCGCCGCCGCGTAGCCGATGCCCAGCGCCTCCGAGCCCGAGGTGTCCTTCAGGAACTCCACCACGGCCTGGAGGCGGGACACGCTCGTCTCATCCAGGCGGTAGACGCGCACCTGGTGCGAGCGCACGTAGCCGGGGCGCTCGCGGCGATGGTCGTACACCTGGATGAACCCCTGCCGTTCTCCGCGGACCTCGAGCCACTCGCCCTGCCAGAGCGTGGCCTGGCGGGCGGCGGAGTCCTGGGGCGCGGCGCGCAGGGGCGCCTGGTCCTGCACCACGAGGGCGATGACGATGAGCGTGGCGAGCATGGTGTTACTCCTCCTGCGAGGACATCTCCCCGGTGCTGGCCACGGCCTCGGACGAAGGCTTCGGCGCGCCCGCGTACCCGGCCGTCTGCGGCTGGCCCAGCAGGTTGCCGGCGATGAAACCACCCGCCTGCGGCGGCGCGATGATGACCTGGATCTTGTCGGACAGCTTGTCGGCGAGCGTCTTCTGGATGAGGAGCGGGTTGCGGCTGATGAGCTCGGCGTCGCGGGCGAGCTGCTCGGAGGCGGCCTTGCCGGTGACCTCCACGCGGTAGGCATCCGACTCGGCGAGCTTGCGCCGGGCATCCGCCTCACCGGCGGCCTCGATGCGGTGCGCCTCGGCCTCGGCGGTGGCCTGGGTCAGACGGGAAACCTTGGCGGCCTCGGCCTCCAGCCGGCGCTGTTCGATCTCCTTCTCCTTGAAGGGGAGGACGTGGCGCATGGCCTCGGCCCTGGCCCTGGCGGCGATGATCTCCTCGTTGCCGGCGGCCTCGGCGGCCTTCTCGCGGCGGACCTTGTCGGCCTCGGCCTCCAGGGCGGACTGCTTGACCTGTTTGTCCTTGAGGTCGAGCGTGTAGCGCATCTTCTCCGCGTTCAGCTCCTCGGCGAGCAGCGCCTCCATGCCGGTGCGGTACTGATGGGGCAGGTCCACGTTGCCCAGCGTGACCGAGCGGAGGATGACGCCATCGGCGGCCAGCAAGGGCGTGAGCTCCGCGGTGAGGTCCTTCTGAATCTGGACCCGCTGGGTGGAGAAGATCTCCCGGACGGTGTGCTGGGCGAAGTGGCGGCGGAGCACGCCGTCGATGACGGGCTCGATGATCTCCTGGCCCACGTTCTCCGGGAGGCGGGCGGCCAGGGTGCGGATCTTCTCCGCGTCGAGCAGGTAGCGGATGTTGACCTCGACGCCGATGGACAGGCCCTCCACGGACTGGAAGGGCGCCGGGTCCGAGGCGCGGGCGCTCCGGGACGGCTGGTACGTCTGGTCCTTGAGGCTGTAGCGGCTGAGCCGGTGCACCTCGGGGAGCAGCAGGGACCAGCCCTCGTTCAGCTCCGAGACGTTGCCGGTGAGCCGGTTGACCCGGATGCCCACCTCGCCCGGCTCGATCATGCAGATGGGCCGGGCGGCCACGGTGCCGGCCACCACGCCCGTCACCGCCAGCCCGGCCATCACCCGGCGGCCCCGCTGGGCGTAGATGAGCCACCGGCCCCGGCTGACCATCCCGCGCGCCGCCTCGCCGGCCAGCGACACCATCTTCTTCAGCACCTCACCCCGCTTCGGCGCGGGGTGCTTCGTGTCTTGCTTCTGCTCGTTCTGCGTTTCGTTGCTCATGCGTGCCCTCTCCGCGAGGAGGGCATTGCAGGAGCAGTGCCGGGCAGGCGAGCAGCCAGGGCCAGAGGGGCGCGCTCCGGAGGGCCCACGCCGGTACGTGGCCGCGCGGACTCACCGTGTGGCCGGGGCGACCCACCAGTGCGCGCGAGAGTGCGTCAGGCCATCCACGGGCTCACAGCGGCCGCACGCGCTCGGCCAGCTTCCCGGTGGCGAGCAGCTCGCGAAGCTCGTCTCCCATCCGCTGTCCCTCGGCCAGCACCTGGCGCCAGGCGCGCAGCCGCTCGGCCTCTGGCAGCCGGACGAAGTCATCCCGGTCCGGAATCCTGCCGCCCGGCAGCCGCGCGACGTGCTCGGGAGAGGGGGAGATCAGCAGGGCCCGGCGGAAGTTGAGCGGCCCGGCCCGCCGCCACGGCAGCGACTTGTCGAACCAGCCGGGCACCACGTACGGGTAGAAGTGCGGATAGAGCACCAGCCCCTGCCCGGGGCCGAACTCCAGGTCCAGGTGGTAGTCGAGCACCCCGCCGTCCCGGTAGACGCCCTCCCCCGTTCCGGGGATGCGGACCCCGGCGAGCACGAGGGGAATGGAGCCCGAGGCCATGAGGGCCGGGCGCAGGTTCTCCCGGGTGAGCGGCAGGTGGACGGAAGGAAGGTCCGCGAGCCCGGAGAACGGGCTGGTGTCTCCGGCGGTGTGGAAGATGACCCGCTCCATGTGGAGCCCCAGGGTGCGGCGGCTCACCAGGTTGCCCAGGGCGCCGAGGGTGAGCCCCAGCAACTGGGAATGGCGCTGCTCGCTGGCGGTGAGGCCCCGGCACCGCGTGGTGAGGACGTGCAGCCGCGCCCAGGGGTGGTTCAGGAGCTGCGCCTCGCCATCCGGCCCCAGGAGGGCGTCCAGGATGCCCCGGCTGGTGGCGCTCACCAGCTCCGGCGAGGGCTTGGGCGGGTAGCGCTGCTCGACATAGACCTCGGCGAACCGCTCCAGGGCGGCCACCGGGTCCTTCTGGGCGAGGCACGCCAGCCGCCAGCTCCCAATAGAGGAGCCAATGAGGTGGAGCGGCCGGGTGCGCTCCTTCAGGAACTCCCCGAACAGCACCCGGTCCAACCCGGCCAGCACCAGCCACTTCGGACCACCGGAGGCGCCGGGAAGGACATCGATGTCATCCGGGCGAAGGCCACGCTCGCGAATGAGGCGCAGTGCGTCGGGGCCGGCCAGGAGGGTGAGGCTCGAGGTCATGCCCGTGTATAAAACCTTTTCCGGAGCCGTACGTGGAAGCGTGCATGCTCAAGCGCTCGCTCCTGTGTCTCGGCCTGATGGCACTGCCCGGTTCCGCTTTCGCGGAGTCCCCCCCCACCAAAAAACCCGCTCCCCAGCAGAGCCGTCCCGCCGTGACGCCCGGAGCGCTCGAGGCGGCCATCTCCGCCCCCAAGGTGCAGATCGCCCTGCTCCTGGACACCAGCAGCAGCATGGATGGCCTCATCGAGCAGACCAAGCGCCAGCTGTGGACGGTGGTGAATGCCTTCCAGAAGGCCCAGCGTGACGGCCAGCAGGCCAGGCTGGAGATCGCCCTCTACGAGTACGGCAACGACACCCTCTCCGCCGAGAGCGGCTACATCCGCCAGGTGGTGCCGCTCACCACGGACCTGGACCGGGTGTCCGAGCACCTCTTCTCCCTGAAGACGAACGGCGGCAGCGAGTTCTGCGGCCAGGCCATCCAGAAGGCCACGAAGCAGCTCGAGTGGAGCAAGTCCAAGAAGGACCTGAAGCTCATCTACATCGCGGGCAACGAGCCCTTCACCCAGGGGCCGGTGGCGTTCCGCACGGCCATCGCCTCGGCGAAGGAGCACGGCATCATGGTGAACACCATCCACTGTGGCGCGCCGGAGGTGGGCGCGCACAGCGGCTGGGCGGAGGCGGCGCGCTTCGCGGGGGGCCAGCCCTTCAACATCGACCAGAACCAGGCGGTGGCGATGATCGCCTCCCCCCAGGACGAGGAGATCGCGAAGCTGGGCGTGGAGCTGAACAAGACGTACCTGGGCTACGGGCGCTCGGGCGTGGAGGCCAAGAAGCGCCAGGAGGCCCAGGACGTCAACGCCAGCGGCAACGCGGTGAGCGCCACCACGCGCGCCGTGTCCAAGGCCTCGCGGCTCTACGACAACTCGAGCTGGGACCTGGTGGATGGCACCAAGCAGGGCAAGGTGAAGCTGGAGGCGCTCAAGGACGAGGAGCTTCCCGAGGAGCTGCGCGGCAAGAGCGCCGAGGAGCGCAAGGCCGTGCTCGCGGGCAAGGAGAAGGAGCGCGCGGAGCTGCAGGCCCGCATCCAGAAGCTGAGCCAGGAGCGGCAGCAGTACCTGGCCGGCAAGCAGAAGGAGCTGGCCGCCGAGGGCAAGAACACACTCGACAAGGCCATCCTCGACTCCGTCCAGACCCAGGCCAAGGCCCAGAGCTTCATACTGGAGTGACGCCGGGTGATATGACGCATGGCGTCGAGCGGGAGGGCTGTGCCAAGCTGCGCCGCCCCCCACCTCGTACGACCGAAAGGAAGCGTCTTGAGTCCGTCGCGCCCCCTGGAGTTTGCCCGTAGCACGGAGAAGGAGCCCCACCTGGAGCGGGCCCGCGCCATCCTGCGTGCCCATCCCGAGATCAAGGACCTGTGTGGCCCCACGCCCATCACGGCCCTCTTCGTGCTGCTGCTGGTGGGGGGACAGGTGGCCATCGCCTGGGCCCTGCGTGACTCGCCCTGGTGGGCGCTGCTGGCCACGGCGTGGCTGGTGGGCGCCTTCATCGACCACGGCCTGTGGGTGCTCATCCACGAGTGCACCCACAACCTCGTGTTCCGCAGCCCGCGCCTCAACGCCGTGCTGCAGCTCTTCACCAACCTGCCCATCCTGTTCCCAGCGGCGGCCTCGTTCCGCAAGTACCACCTCATCCACCACCGCTTTCAGGGGGACCCGGAGCTGGACGCGGACCTGGCCACGCCGTTCGAGGCGAAGCTGATCGGCAACTCGTTCTGGGGCAAGGCCTTCTGGGAGCTCAATTTCTGGGCCTTCCAGGCCATGCGCGTGTCGCGGCTCAAGCGCATCCCGCTCGTCGATGGCTGGTACATCGCCAACTTCGCCATCCAGATCGCCTTCATCGCGGGCGTCTGGGCGGTGCTGGGGCCTCGCGCGCTCGTCTACATGTTCCTGGCGTCCATCTTCGCCATCGGCCTGCATCCGCTGGGCGCGCGGTGGATCCAGGAGCACTTCCTCGTCAAGGCGCCCCAGGAGACGTACTCGTACTACGGGCCGCTCAACTGGGTGGCCTTCAACGTGGGCTACCACAACGAGCACCACGACGTGATGCGCGTGCCCTGGACGCGGCTGCCGAAGGTGCGCCAGCTCGCCCCCGAGTTCTACGACACGCTGCACTACCACACGTCCTGGACGGCGCTGTGGCTCAAGTTCCTCTTCGATCCGTCCCTGTCGCTCTACAGCCGCATGACGCGCACGGGTGGCTCGGGAGACGGCACCGTGCGGGCCGAGGACTCCGCCAAGGCCGCCTGATCGGAACGGGAGCCGGGTGCCCGCGCGGGGCCCGGCTCAACCCACCGCGGCGAGGGGCGAGTCGGCGTAGCGCGTGAGCAGATCCAGCGGCGTGCCGAAGACGGCGAGCGCCCCGGCGGACTGGAGTTCCTCGTCCGTGAAGCCGCCGCACACCAGGCCGACACAGCGCATTCCCAGGCGCACGGCGCCCTCGATGTCGTAGGGCAGGCCCGCGATGGCCAACACGTCATCGGTTCCATCGAGCCCCAGCAGCCGGACGGCCTCCGCGGGAATCTCCTCGTGCAACCGGTTGCGGTCCACCTCCGCGTCCGTGGTGCGCGCGTCGATGAGGTCCTCCACCCCGAGCAGCTCGATGTAGTGCTCCAGCTCGTCGGGGTCCGCGGTGGAGGCCAGGGCGATGCGCCAGCCATCCTCCCGGAGGTGCCGCAGCAGCTCGGGAGCCCCCCGGAAGGGCCTCACCTTGTGCAGGTACTCCTCGTGGAAGAGGGCCCGGTAGAAGCTCGCCAGCTCATCGGCGTAGCGCAGGTACTCGTCCTCGGGGAGGAATACGGAGAGGAACTGGTCCCCCATCCGCGCCATGTGCGCGAGCACCCGGGGCAGACGCACCTGACGGCCGTAGCGCGCCAACGCTTCCTGCCAGGCGCGCGCGCGAAGCACGTTGGTGTCCACCAGCGTCCCATCCACCTCGAAGACGATTGCCTTGGGCACTCCGTACATCCTCCGGTAGCAAATTGCGCACTGCCAACGCCCGCGGCCCCTCGGGAAAGTCCAGGGCCGGCTTCGCACCGCCGAGAGGCACTCGCCTCCCCTCCCAGCCCCCCAGCAGCCGGGCAGGTGAGCCCATCCCAGCGGTGGGCCTACCTTGAGGATGAAACACCGCGAGCCACGGGAGCGCACATGTCCGAGGAGGGCGAGCCGAAGGACGAACCACAGACCAGGGTCGCGCTGAGCGAGAACGAGGAGCGCTTCCGCCTTCTCATCGACAGCCTGCAGGACTACTCCGTCTTCCCGCTGTCGGTGGAGGGACGGGTGAGCAACTGGAACCTCGGCGCCGAGCACCTCAAGGGGTACACGACGGAGGAGGCCCTCGGCCTGCACATCTCCGTCTTCTTTCCCGAGGAGGAGAACGCGGAGCTCGTGCCGGAGCGGATCCTCGCCCGGGCGGCCTCGGAGGGACGTGCCGAATACGAGGGGTGGCTCCTCCGCAAGGACAAATCCCAATTCTGGGGCACCGTCATGCTCAGCGCCATGCGAGACCAGGAGGGGCGGCTGCACGGCTTCTCCAACGTCGCCCGCGACCTCACCGAGCGCAAGCGGGTGGAGAAGACGCAGTCCTTCCTCGCCGAGGTGGGTGAGGTTCTCACCGGCTCGCTCGAGTACGAGCGGACGCTGCAAGAGGTCGCCCGCCTGGCTGTCCTGGGGATGGCGGACTGGTGCACCGTGACCGTGCAGGGCACCCACGGGCTGGCGGTGGTGTCCGCCGCGCACGCGGAGCCGGAGCAGGAGCCCAAGACCCGGCAACTCCTCCGTACGCTGCCCCCGGGCGAGACGCGGATGACGCGGGGAATCCAGCACGTGGTGCGCACGGGACAGTCGGATCTCTGCCCGGACACCCTCGAGAGCGCCTGGGTGCGGAGCGCGCTCGGGGTGGACACCCCCGAGCGCTTCATGAAGCTGGGAGCGCGCTCGTACATGTGCGTGCCGCTCAAGGCCCGCGGGGACACGTTCGGCGCCATCACCTTCGTGTCGGTGACGCGAGGCAGGAGCTACGGTCCCGTGGACCTCGGGCTGGCCGAGGAGCTCGCGCGCCGGGCGGGACTCGCGGTGGACAACGCGCGGCTGTTCCGCGAGGCCCAGGAGGCCCTCAAGGCCCGCGACGAGTTCCTCTCCATGGCGTCGCACGATCTGCGCTCCCCCCTGACGTCACTGCGCCTGCAACTGCAGGCCGTGCGCAGGAACCTGCAACCGGGGAGCGATGGACCTCGCGCCCTGGAGAAACTGAGCACCCGGGTGGAATCCATGGAGCGGCAGACGGACCGGATGCTCCACATGATGGATGCCCTGCTGGACATCACCCAGATGACGGCGGGCCGGCTCGAGCTCAAGCGCCAGAAGCTGGACCTCGTGGAGCTGGTGCGCGCCGCCGTGGCCACGCTCGAGGAGGAGCTGAACCAGTCCGGAGTGCAGGTGCACATCCACACGGAAGGCCCGGTCGAGGGCCTGTGGGACAGCCTGCGGCTCGAACAGGTCATCGACAACCTGCTCTCCAACGCCGTGAAGTACGGGAAGGGCAAGCCCGTGGACATGACGGTGTCCATGGATGGCGCCACGGCGACGCTCGAGGTCCGTGACCAGGGCGTGGGCGTGGCCCCCGAGGATCAGGCACGGCTCTTCGAGCGCTTCGAGCGCGTGAGGCTCGACCGGGGCGTCACCGGGTACGGCGTGGGGCTGTGGATCGTCCGGCGCGTGGTGGAGGCGCACGGGGGCAGCATCTCCCTCAAGAGCCGCCTCGGAGAGGGCGCGACCTTCATCGTCCAGCTGCCCCTACGAGGCCAGGAGCGGGAGACGAACGCCGAGATGCGCCCCCCCTCCGTTCACTAGCCGAGCCTGGGACGGCGGGCGAAGGGAAACGGAGCGGGCCCGTCGTAGGCGGAGACGAAGGCGAGCGTGAACGACTCCGCCAAGAGCCGCTCCATGGGCTCTCTCGGCACGCACTGCCACAGGTGCGGGCCCGGTGCGTCCGGCAGGAGGGTCATGACGCGCGAGTGATGCTGGGAGTCGCGCACCATCCACATGTTCCCGGACTCCTCGGTGATGAAGAAGGGAGCCTCCTGCGAGCGGAGGGTGACGCGCAGGCGGGTGCCCTCCACCTCCACCCTTCCCGCTTCTTCTTCCCGCGTGTCGAGCAGACGCAGCGTCCCCCCCTCCGCGAGTGGGCGATCCCTCACCGTCCGGAGGACCACCTCCTCCCCGTGGAGCAGCCACCAGCCCTCGTCGGGCGCCCAGCGCTTCTCCAGGGTGAACAGAGGCGGATCCTCGGGCTCCCGGCTCCCGAGCGCTCTGGGGGCCTCCGTGCCGGATTCCCACCGCAGGTGGAAGACCCGGTAGCTCCGGTCCCTCTTCTGCTCCCACTCCGGATCCGCGCGCACCGCCTCGTAGATCATGTGCATCTCCATGTCCGGGTGGAACAGGAGCGTGATGACCTTGCCGGGGCCCAGATCGGCGTCGATGCTGAACACGATGTCACCCCGGCCCGAAGCCAGGGCGGCGTGGAGCGCGTCGAACTCCTCGTGGATGACGTCGGTGCGCAGGTTTCCCCGCTCGTCCAGCCACGCGTACTCGGCGGTCACGGAGCGGCCTTCACTGTCGCCTGACTGGTGATGGTTGTAGACGAAGCCCACCGTGGCGTAGCCACGCAGGAGCATGGGTTTGATGACGGAGTGATAGCGGGGCTGGTTGAGGTAGCCCGTCTCTCCCCACACATCCTTCCGGGGCACCGGTCCCGCGAGCTCGGGAGGAAGCGGGTGGGTCTTCTTCAGCTCGAGCAGTCTTCGCCGGAGCTGGCCGGACAAGTCAGCGGTCTCCCCGGGGCCGGAATCTTCAGGAGGCGGCATGACCGAAGCATAGCCCGGGAAAGCAATTCCTTCCATGCTCCACCTGTCATGGGTTCACGTTTGCAATGAGAATGGAACGACTTGAATGTAATGAGAATGGAACGACTTGAACTCGCCCGGAACCTGACGCATAAGCATTCCAGGAAAACAAACAAAACGAGCAATCCATATTCAAGAAAATGAGAATGATGTGCCTCCTGCCGTGGGTGCTCGGCGCGTGCGGTGGAGCCGGAAACGAGGTCCTGGAGCAGTTGGAGCCCGAGGCCGCCGGGAGCGAGGATGGCACGAGCGCCACGGTGGCCAATCTCACGGGCCGCTTCTACATCGCGGGCAAGGACATCGTGGATCCGAGCGGGAACAAGTTCTATCCCGTGGGCGCGAACCTCGACGGCTGGGATTTCTTCCAGCGCGACACGGAGAACCACGCCGCGGCGGCCGCCAACTGGGGCTGGAACATCATCCGCATCAACGGGGCACAGCTCGCACATCCGGAGTGGAACACGAAGGGGCTCGTCTCGGGCGACCTGTCCAAACCCAACTTCGACAAGATCGACCGCATCGTCCAGGCATACACGTCGCGGAAGATCGTGGTGATGATCGAGTTCCACGACGGCATCCTAGTTATCTTGGCATACTAGCAGCCATATTCAAAGGTAGCCAGCCACCTCGTTTACCTATGCTTTCTTCTTAGCACGAGCCTTAATAGGCTTTATTTCAGCATCAAGCCACAAATGCGCAACTTCGATCTTGCCGGGTGTGCCACCACCTGGATACGACCATGTTCGCGCATGTGAGGATACTAGCACTTGCGGTTTCGCTGGCCTCTCACCAGCACGTGGTGCCAAAGTCTCCACGATTGCGCAAGCAGAGCTGTGCTTTTTGAGGTAAGGTACCAGATACTTGGGTACCGTCCACCCTTGGCGTGAGTAGGCCACCATCAGAGCTTCTTTCATGGCCCACGCGTACTCACCATCAAGAAAACGGCGCAATCCATCCTTACAGTAAAGAGACAAAGGATGCTTCACATCCACGATCTTGCACTCGACAAACAAGCCATCGTACTCGGAGCTTGCAATGCCGGGACGCGGTTGAATAAGCCTGAAAACCATATCGGGGCGTTTTTCCAAGTGTTTTCCGTCGAAACTCTCAACTTCACCTCCTCGAACAACGACTTGAAACATGCTCGATGAAAAGCTCCGTAGATTATCATCAGGCAGGTCGCGCAGGTCATTCAGCAATTGAACAAGACGAGCAGTAAATTCAACCTCACTAGCCGTGGACAGGTTGATGCGCTTCGGCAATTTCTCTGTAAGCAGGCGCTGCCAAGCAATGCGGATAGCATCTTCGATCGTCCTGCGCACGATGATTCCAAGCAAGGGATGAGGCAGAGTCCTCCGTGGAGTTCCACCACGCGTCATAAGACCAGCACTTGCCATTAGAGCACCCCTCCAAGAAGAACGTCCCCATGCTCTCGTAAAAGAGTGAGAGCCAAGAGACGTGCCTGAGAGAGCGTCCAATAGCGATACTGCGCAAGCAGACCGATGTGAATTGGAGCTTGCGGTTTGCTTCGCGAGATAATTAGACTTGCACCAATGTCGTCAGCGTCCTGAGTTACCACTGCAGGATCTGATATCACAACCACTGCGCTAGCATGATTGGCAGGCACGCTCGATACCTGCAGGAAAAACCAAGGCTCACCAGACACATTCCGCGCAACATCAACCACAACCCGCCGCTGAAATGAATTCAGGAATGGCTGCAACTCCGCAGCAACACGCCTCGAAAAGAATTTCACTTCCTTTTCTGTCGGGGGCTTCTGCGCACACCTCTTCGAGTCGCTGAATGGCAGAGACACAGCCAATGTATCGCGAATCACCTCTTGATCCCACTTATTAAGTCCGTACACCTCAGCTACCCATTCATCGATTTCGTCCCACGGCTTTTCATCTCCATAAAGAAGCGCATCAGAGAGCGGCTCAATCCTTTCTTTTAGAGATGGCAGTAACTTCTCGTACGGATGAATTGGAAAACGTTCTAGATCTTCTACATTCAGGATTTCGCGCTCGATAGCAAACTTACTGCTTCTAAGGAGCGCATCGTAGAGCACAATATTACTATTTAGTATCAACAACAAATATCGAGCGAGCCGCTTTGCGTCCGAGTGCCCAAAGCAACTGAATCCGATGAACGATCTATTGTAGGCCACGTCACCCAAGATCAATCGAGCTCGCCCTGTAGTACGATCCCTACTTGGGGATTCATCGACAATCACCACTGGCCCACGGTAAATCTCTCGCTCACGTGGGCGCAAAAGGGTCGCACGCTTAAAAGGCTTAAGCTGACGTGAATCGATAAAGAATTGGCCTTTTGGTTTCTTCGACAAGTCTCCGAGACCATGAAGCCGTGACGCATCCTGTTGCGTTCCCGCCTCTCCCCCAATTTGATAGCCTTGGCCGAAATAGAGCCCTAATCTTTTCCAGTAATCCGAAATGCTCTCTGTTCCTGCCCCACCGATTTTCTCAATGAGGTCTACATCGAGAGGCATGCCGCGAAAGAGAGTTTTGAGTAACGCTGGCCGCCGCAGAAGCATCTTCAATTCTACTGGTTCAGCCGCTTTCGCATCTATGCGAATCCGGCCACGCCGATTGATCGAATGATCTAACTCTGGGCTGACGAAAGCAAAAGTCGAGGTCAGTGACGGTTTTACATTGTCAGCGAAGAGCAAACAGAACGGTGCAGAGACTGTCGGCCACACCCGCTCCAACCGCAGTGCCGTCGCGTTGAGTACGCCAGTGACATGAACCGCCTCGAAGAGGTCATTACGAGCTTGGCGGCCCACATCGGTCTGCTTGAACAAAAGTCGCGCATGCAGCGCAAAAGCAATCCTCCCGCCAGTTCTTGCCCATTCCATGGCACGCCAGACAAAAGGCAAATCTGGCACGAGATCTGGAAGTTGGAAGTTCTTGGCGCGCTCCGCACCTAAGCGCGCTTTCACAATTGGCCTCAAACGATTCGCACACTCATTGGCCAAGCGTGTATCGCTCTTGGACCAAGCAGTCCATGGAGGGTTGCCAATTACAAGGTCATACCGCTCCTTGTGCTCGTCTCCCACAGCTGGACCAAGACTGCCTGCCACCTGTTTGTCATCGAATTCAGTCGCCCGCTCATTGGACAGGCGCACATCAAACAAAACAGAATCGCGCAGATTATCGAACTTCAACTTCTTAAATGGCTGCGGGTTTGGGTCGACCTCAAGCGCAGTCAGGTAGAGACTCAGCGCAGCCAAGCGCAGAGCAGACTCATTTATCTCAAACCCAGAAACTTGCTTGTTTAATATTTGCCGAATGGTCTTGGTGTTTGGCCGCTCGCCATCATGGCGCCAACGCTCCTCGACCAGCCTGCGAAAAGCTGCAACAAGGAACACCCCTGCTCCAGCGGCGGGATCAAGCACCCGTACTTGATGTGGATTGCTTAAACCCGCGAATGCCTCCTGCACTACATATTCAGCAATGTAATGAGGGGTATAGTGCACGCTGGTTGCCTTCGCATGCCGTCGATGAAATTTGTGAAAGTGGTCCTCATAAACTTGGCTAAGCAAACCCACCGGAACGTGATCAAACTCCACCTCTCCCCAATTAAGCTTGAGTTGGCCAGAACTCTCCGCACGGTAGAGAATGTTCGTTAGTTTATGGAATACAGCACTGTTGTCGGCGTCGCCAATGGAGCGAAACCAAGCTAGAGATCCTGCTTGTGGCAACGGAAGTAGATCGCCATTGAACGTTTCGTCCAGCCACTTGCAGGTGCGAGCAGCATTTTTCGGATTGGCGAGACATTCCTCAAACTTTTTGGCTGAGGGACACACCTCAACCAAATCCTCATTACGAAGCACCTTGCGATCGGCTAGAAACCGGAGAAAAAGAGCTCTCCCCATTAAAGATAGCGCAACATCAGAGGTAAGACCAAAGCCCATTAAGGCATCGGTCGTATCATTCAGCAGTTTCAGCAAAAATGAGTGAACTGCACTACTTGCACCGGGTCCCTCTCCGGGAGGAGTAAGCGCTAACTCAGGGATAGCCATGCGTGCCGATCTGCTGCTCCGGTCAAACCGCTCCAGTGGTTCCTCGTTTGCGGACAAGTCAAGTCCGTAAACCGTCAGGCGACCATGCTCGATGACAACGAGGTAATCGGCGTCACCACGAAAGGTAAGGGAGCGGCGCAGGCTTGGCAAAAGCACTTTATCTGTGTGGGCATCAACAGCATAAAGAACTGGCCGCCCCTGAACCTCAACAACCGCCATCGGAAACCGCCTAGCAAGCGCAGCGTCCTTCAATAGGTCGAGGTACCGCATGTGCCGAGCATTGAACTCCGCACCAAGCGGGATCACCCCATTCTCAGGTGCTCCAAACTCGAGCAACGATGAGATCAGCGAATCCAAGATCATGTCCCTTTGCCGCTATCCTTGTAAAAATCGACCCCATTCTACCTCCAGCACCAGCACCTGCGTACAAGAATAAAGCCTGCTACGATTCGGGCACGCGGACGATGACACTGCGGAGGCTCCGACGAGCCTCACCGTGAAGCCACCCCGAGCCAGAGCCCCGGCAACCGAGTGAGGATGGAACAACACTAGTAGGCGCGCTTGTTCAGGGTGCTCGCCCGCTCGGATAGTGCCTTCTATCTATCTGACGGGACAGCAGTTCCCAAATTGGACCTCCTGGAAGTTACTCGCCAACGGCGGTGCCATAAGCATCCAGAGGAACGGCCACCAGTACCACTGCACCTCCGAATTCTACGCCAACTTCGGCATCTACGACGTGCATATGACGATACTCCCAAGCGCTGAAGGTGGGTATCGACAGCGTGCAGAGGGAGCACCGCGAGAATCTAGAGCCCTTCCTCACTTGCAACGGGCACCCCGCTCGCCAAGTGAGGTGGCCGCAAATGAGCCGGGCGGGAACTCGGCAACCACGACCCGCTGCCTTGAATCCCCCTGAGTCCCAGCGGTGGTGCCGCGACCTGGGCTCCCACCACATCATCAACCACCGCGAGGACATCCCCCAGCAGCTCAAGGGCGTGGACTGCCCCGAGGTTGACTACGTCTTCAACACCGTCGACACAACAGGCTACTGGAACACCATGTGCGACGTCATCAAGCCCTTCGGCCGCATGGTCTCCCATCTTCGAGACCAGCCAGCCGCTCGACCTGGGCCGACTCATGGGCAAGAGCGTCAGCTTCTAGGAGCTTGTCGGCGAATCGGCCAGAGGTACGGTAACGCGTAGCGGGCGCCATATGGCGCCCCAGGTGCAGAGGCCGTGGAGCCGCGACCGCCGTGCGGCGACCTGCTCCGCTACGCCGCCTGCGCGGCCAGGCTGGGCAGTTCCCACCCCAGCTTCCACAACTTCTTCAGGTTGTGGACGGCACACGCCAGCGAGAATTCCCCTTGCACCTTGGTGAGGCCCCGCAGCGAGAAGCGCGGCAGGATTCCGTTCTTCACCTGCCCAATCACCGGCTCGGCTGTCACCTTGCGCCGCGCGTATGCCTTGCGCCCCCGCTTCGTCAAAACCTTGCGCTTCATGCGCTCCTTGAAGCTCAGGCCAGCCGGCGGGCGCCCTCGCGGGGCAGGCGGTGCCTGCTCCCCATGCTTGCTGCGCCCGGTGGCGATGAAGCACTCCACACCCTTGTCCTCTACCTTCTCAATGTCCTCCTTGCACAGGTAGCCCGTATCCGCGCTCAGCTCCTCGGGCACCAATCCCGTGTTGGCCTCCACCTGCTCCACCATGGGCGTCAGCTGGCGTGCATCGCTGGCGCTCTGCCCCACCTGCTGCGCCACTATCAATTGCGTGTCCGCGTCCGCCGCTACCTGTGCGTTGTAGGACTGCTGGAAGGCACCTGCCCGAGGCATGATTCTCGAGTCCGGGTCGGTGAAATGTAAATGCTCGCCGAGCCCCGTGGTCGAGGAGCTTGACGACGAGCGCGGGGCATGAGGGAGCGCTCACCGCGGTGCGACAGCCAGCGCGGCGCCCGGTCAGCTCAAGACAGGTGGGAATGAGTGCCGTGGCGAGTCAGCCCGCAGCGGACTGCGCGAGCTGGTTGGGCAGGGGAATCGCTTCCCCGCGCAGGGCCGCCAGCGCGGCCTCTCGCAGGTAGCGCTTGGGGTCCACCCCGCCCAGCTTCGCCGTCTCCATCAGGCTGTAGTAGAGGGCCGCCACCTCGGTGCCACGCCGGCTCCGGCTGCCGTAGTGGTTCTTGCGCCCCAGCGCCAGCCCGCGCATGGCGCGCTCGGTGGCCCCATTGTCCAGCGGCACCCGCGGGTCCGTCAGAAACCGCGTCAGCCCCGTCCACCGGTTGCTCATGTATTTGATTGCCTGGCCCAGCGCCGACTGGGGCAATGCGCGCTGCTCGCACGCCCACTGGTGCAGCCGCTCGATGATGGTACGACTCTTGTGCTGTCGCAGCTCCAGCAGGCGCTCCAGGCTCTCGGGTCCCTCCTTGTACTCGCGCTCCACTGCGTACAGCCCGGCAATCATCTCCAGAGCCTCTTCGGCCTGGGGGA
Organism: Archangium sp. Cb G35; assembly: GCF_001896145.1. Classification (NCBI taxonomy): domain Bacteria; kingdom Pseudomonadati; phylum Myxococcota; class Myxococcia; order Myxococcales; family Archangiaceae; genus Archangium; species Archangium sp. Cb G35. The sequence goes on along the minus strand of NZ_MPOI01000006.1, from coordinate 340,573 downwards.
AGGCCTCCACGCACTCCACGTACTTGCGCCGCGCGTGCATCCAGCAGTTCACCAGGGTCAGCTTCCCCCCGGAGCCCGCGGCGGCGCTCTCGTAGGTGCTCAGCCCATCCACCATGAGGATTCCGCCATAATCCTGGAGCATGTTGCGCGCGGCCTCGGTGTCCCGGCCCTCCTGTATCCGGTACACCACTGCGTCGGGGGCGCACAGCGCCCAGGCGTGCCAGCGCGTCTGGCTCTTGCTGCCCAGCAGCGGCCAGCGCGTCTCGTCTCCCCCCAGAATCTCGCGCGTCAGCAGCGCCGCGTGCAGCGCCTCGTGCGCGGGCGACAGCAACCGCGCCAGCGCGTCAATCTGGTCCCAGAGTGTCTGGCTGTCCACCACCAGCCCCTCGCGCTCCATGCTTCCCACCTGCCGCTCCAGGGGCATGTGGTCGAGGTACTTGGCCACGGCCACCTCCACGGCGAAGTCCACGGAGTAGCGCCCACCGGCCTGGAGCTTGGGCGGGCCCAGGGCCGTCTCCACGCACCCGCCGCAGCCGCAGCGATACTTCTGGCGCTTGTGGCGGCGCAGCACGAAGCGCCGCTCCACCACGTCCACCTCCTCGGCCTCCTCGTAGCAGCCCTTCATCTGCGCCAGCGCCCCGCCGCACTTGGGACACTGCTTGTCGGGCTCCTCCAGCGTGTGTTCCACCTCCAGCGTCGGCAGCGTGGGCTGGGCGCGCGGGCCGTGGCCGTGCGTGGGCGGCTCGGGTTTGTTCCCCTCGTCCTGCTCGCGCTGGGGGCGCTTCTCGCTGGAGCGGCCAAACAGCTCGCCGGTGCGCTGCGCGAGCTGCCGCTCCAACTCCTGCAAACGCAGCTGCAACTCCTCGGCGTCCTTGCCCTGGGCGCTCATCAGCTTGCGCGTGAGCTCCACCACGCGCGCCACCAGGCGTCTGTTTTCCGCCTCCAACAGGAGGGCCGCCTGGCGCAGCCTCTCCACGTCCTTCTCCGTCGTAAGCTGGAAGCTCATGCGCGGGTAGTGCCATGCCAGCACCCGCCCGCGCAAGTAGTGCGCGCGGCATGACTCACGAAGTCACCGCCCCAGCGTCCTCCGGCTGGAAGAGCGGCGCCAGCGTGTACGGCGCGGGCGACAGCGGCGCTCGTCCCACCAGCTCGCTGCCCTCCAGAAACAGGGCCAACTCCGACACCGTCAGCACCAGCGGCGGCTTGTCGCTCTCTGGCTGCCACAGCGGCGCGAAGCGTCCTTTCTCCAGCCGCTTGGCGTACAGGCACAGCCCGGTGCCGTCCCAGAAGAGCGCCTTGGCCCTCTTCCTGTCCCGTCCCACGAAGAGGAAGACGTCGCCCGAGAGGAAGTCGCGGCCCAGTGCCTGCGTCACCAGCCCGCTCAGCGCGTCGTAGCTCTTGCGCATGTCGCACGGCTGCCCGTAGGCGTACACCGCGAGCCTGCGCGTGGAGCCAATCACAGCAGCCCTCGCAGCAACCTCACCGCGTCCTCAACGCACAGGCCCTCTACCCGTACTCCTCCGGGCCCGTGCGCCACCAGCCCTCCTCTTCTGGCCTCGGGGCGCGCGTCCTTCACCTCCACGGGGACCAGCGCTGCCCTCGCGGGCTCCTCATGAGTGGCACGGCGAGCTGCGCTGCCCCAGCGGCTGAGCGTCCAACTGCTCACGCCCAACTCCTTCGCCGCTTCCTCCCTGCTCGCCCCCTGTTGCTGGCGCGCTCGCATGTACGCCACCGCTTCCTGTCTCTGCTCCTGCGTGTAGCGCGTACGCGGGCCCACTTCGCCCCGCTCGAGTACCTGCCGCCGGAACTTCTCCGCCTGCTCCTTCATTTCCATCGCTTCCTCCTCCTTCACGGGGGCGACGGACATGCTCACGCCTCTGCTCTCGCGTCACGACGGGCTCGGGCGAGGATTTACGGTGCACTCGTGGGGCATTGCCTTCGACATCAACGCCAACCCGCGGCCGGTCAGGGTACACCCGGGCCTGGTGAAGCACTTCAAGCGGTGGCGCTTCACCTGGGGCGGCGACTTCAAGCGCAACGTCGACCCGATGCACTTCCAGTACGCCAGCGGCTACTGAGACTCCCAGAGGGCACCTTCATCACGTGCCAGGAGCCAACTGGAGCGGGTGGACCTCGAGCGCCTCACCACCCATGCACCGTCCCCGGCGGCGAAGGACGCGGCCATCGGCCTGCTGGACGCGGCGGGCGCCCAGCTCCGAGAAAAGGCGAAGGGCCCGGAACCTTGCGATTCTGGGCCCTTCTATTGGCGAGGAGTACGGGACTTGAACCCGTGGACGAGGAGTTCCCTAAATCCGCGACGGCACACGCCTTTCGAGGAATCGCGAGCAAATCTGGGCACTTCGAGTCCACGGGCCAGTCCCCTGGTGTCTCACCTGTTTCCCCGAGTCCCCTTCAGCCCTGGAGACATTTTGGAGACAGTACTCAAAGTTACTTGATTTGAGTTTCTAATTTCAGGCGGTGTGACCGAATACCTTCGGATACATCTCTTGGATGGATTCAATGGCGGAATTCAGTTCGGTACGAGTGCATCGCAAGTGGTTCGTCGCAGTATCCCAAGAGATCAGCGACTCCTGAGCAGCTCGGATGACTACGGCGCTAAACCTCCCAGCACGGGAGCTGGGAGTGCCCTTCAAAGGGTGATAGGCCACAGCATAGCCTTCCTTGGCCTCCCACTCCCAAATCTCCCCCCTGCCTTGCATCTTGATGTCCATCAGAGATATCCGCCGTTCTAGAGCATTCCAGATCTGGTAGCGGGCCGCAGTGGGGCCGATACCAAAGGAATCCACGACGGCACGTAGGCCGTTACTCGTAGCCCCTCCATTCGTACGGAAGGTATCGAGAACTGCATTCTGAGGAGCGATGAACTCCACTGAAAAGGCGTTGGCGCGCTGCTCAACCGGATCCCTGATCTCACGAGCATCACGATCCAGTTCGTCATACTCATCGACTCGAAGATAATCGAGCCGTTCGGGCGGGTCATAGAGCAGATGGCCCAGTTCGTGAGCGAGGGTAGAGCGTCGGACGAAAACACTGCTGTTTTGGCCGGCTATGTTTAGGACAATGGCACGGGAGTCCCCAGCCTCCACCGTTAGGCCCGCAATCCATTCCCCCAACGATGTCTGGATGACAGGAATGCCAAGAACATCCTCGCACAGTTCGCGCAGTGAGGGGCAGAGAGGGCCCTCTCCTAGAGCGAGCTTCTCGCGGGCTTGATTGGCTAGGAAATAGCCATGCCGGTAGGCGGGGTAGCCGGGGCCACCGTAGTTGGACGAACGCACAAACTGGCTGAGACGGCTTTGGAATCCGAGGCCCCGCTCTAGGCGGATTTGCGTCATGGCCACCCAGGCCGCTTCGGCGATGGCCGAAACCGCAGATGAGGTCAATCGTGGACGCTCGTCTCCTAAAGCGCGCAGGCGAACGGTGATGCCTTCATTGCCCTCGGGACTTGAACGGACGGAAATGTATCGCTCGTCCATGCCCAGTGCCTGAGCAATTCTCTCGTAATAGGCCAGAGGCCAACGGCCTCCCTGCTCTGCTCTCTCGACATCCTGAGGAGTAAGGCCTGCGCGGGAGGCAACGATCTTCACATCGAGGTTGAGAAAATCCCGCTGTGTACGGATAGCTTGGGCCGCAGCGTGAGGTCCGGCGCACAATAGGGCCGATCCTTCCTCGGCAACCTCTTGCAACACCTCGTAGCCGTAGGCACTCAGAGCCTCCTCTGCCGTCAGACGGCGCCCCGTTGCATGTGGGCTATCAAACGCGAGTTGATCGAGGCTGCGTACGTAAAGACGTCGGGACGTCCTGGCTCTCTCCTCGGGTGTGGCTCCCGTGGAGTCGGGTCCAAATACGAAGTCTAAGGCTTCTGAATGGATGGACATCATCGCAGTACCCTTGCCGGGCGATTTGTCTCATGGTCCCAACCGAAACTGACGACCTCGTAGCCGAAGTCGCGGAAGACGGATAGTGCGTCTTCGAGTTGCTGGGGGGTCTGCGGGCCATACCGGCCCGAGCAACCGTTGACATAGAGTCGCTGGGCCTGAGGAGTATCGAACCAAAGTTCGCCTCCACAGGAAGCTGGTTGCCCTCCTGTCAGGTTGGTGTGCTTGACACGCCCGCTCGCAAGCGGGGGAGAAACAGCGGTCGTCTCAAGGATGTAGGGAAGTCCGTTAGGGTCGATGATCCAGAGGTGGCACCCCTCGCCACCCGAACACTTTGGGGAGTGTCCGGTAGCATTGGGAGCGGGCGGCGGCGCCATTTGTCGGACGCCATCCGAGGAGGCAAGCAGCCGCATCTCATCCGCATTGGCGGGTTGGAGCCGTGATGGCTGCGGAGGGTACGTTTCGACGAACTTGGCAGGTGTCATCTAATCCCTCTGGTCGAGCATACACTTGGGGAGCCCTCCTATCTAATTGGGTGGAGTGACTCGCATCCAGAATCGGGTCATGCCCAATGCGCTTGTCCCCGGAGGCGAAGGGCACGGCCATCAGCCTGCTGTGCGCTGCGGGTCAGTCTCCTGGAGACATGCTGGAGACGGGCTCCGCGACGCAGGGAAAGACAGGTGGGTGAGAAAAGGCGAAGGGCCCGGAACCTTGCGATTCCGGGCCCTTCTATTGGCGAGGAGTACGGGACTTGAACCCGTGGCCTCCGGCGTGACAGGCCGGCGTTCTAACCAACTGAACTAACTCCCCACGACACCGCTACTTCGCTACCACGACTACTGCTTGGGCGGAACAGGGATTGAACCTGTGACCCTCGCCTTGTAAGGGCGACGCTCTACCGCTGAGCTATCCGCCCCTCGCTTGCGTCACCGCGTTGCGACGGGGCGGGCTTGTATCGGCCACAACCGTCACTGTCAAGCATACGTTTTGGACGGACGAATCATTCCGGGCCGCCCTGACACGAGCGTTGACCCTGGCGATAGCTCCTGACAACCCTCTCCCCCGTGCCCACTCCCCGAGGGAGCCGGGGCAGACACGGAGCCCACCCCTTGAACGACCGCCTCCTGCGAGCCGCCCGACGCCAGCCCACCGACACCACCCCCGTGTGGCTCATGCGCCAGGCCGGCCGCTACCTCCCCGAGTACCGAGCCATCCGCGGCAATATCGGCTTTCTCGACCTGTGCAAGAACCCGGACCTCGCCGCCGAGGTGACCGTTCAGCCCATCACCCGGCTGGGCGTGGACGCCGCCATCATCTTCTCGGACATCCTCATCCCCGTGGAGGCCATGGGAATCGAGCTGGAGCTCGGGGACAAGGGGCCGCACTTCCCCAACCCCGTGCGCACCGCCGCGGACATCGAGCGGCTGGGCGTGCCCGACCCCGTGCAGGGCACCGGCTTTGTCGCCGAGGCCATCCGCCGCACCCGCCGCGCGCTCAATGACTCGGTGCCCGTCATCGGCTTCTGCGGCGCGCCCTTCACCCTCGCCGCGTACATGGTCGAGGGCGGCGGCTCCAAGAGCTACATCCTCATCAAGCGGCTCCTCTTCGAGCAGCCCAAGCTCGTCCACACCCTCTTCGAGAAGCTGACGAGCACGCTCATTCCCTACCTGCTGATGCAGGTGGAGGCCGGCGCGAGCATCGTGCAGATCTTCGACTCGTGGGGCGGGGAGCTGTCGCCCTGGGACTACGAGCGCTTCTGCCTGCCGTACCTCACGCGCATGGTGAAGGAGGTGCAGGCCAAGGGCGTGCCCGTCATCGTCTTCGGCACCGGCATGTCCAACCACCTGCCGCTGCTCAAGCGCACCGGCGCGGACGTCGTCGGGCAGGACTGGCGCACGCCCATCGACGAGGCCCGGCGTGTGCTCGGGCCCGATGTGGCGGTGCAGGGCAACCTGGATCCGCTCCACCTCTTCCTGCCGCGCGAGGAGCTGGAGCAGCGCGTGGTGGACATCCTCCGCCGCGCCGGGCCCGTGGGGCACATCTTCAACCTGGGCCACGGCATCCTCCCGCCCACGGATCCGGACGCCGCGAAGTTCATGGTGGACGCCGTGCACAAGCACGGCATCGCGCTCCGCCAGGGCACCTGATGACGTGACCCCGTGAGTCATCCGGGGATGTCAGGGGCACCCGGTAGGGTGGCGTGGTGGGTCGGGGAAGGGGACGGGTGCCGTGACAGACGAGGGCAGGGGCGGCGAGTACCAGCGCAGGGTGCTCGCGCTCGATCATTCAGGAGTGTTGGCGCTGTGGCAGGGCCTTCGGGCGGGAGTCTCGCCCCCCGAGTGGCCCGCCGGGGTGCTGTTGGAGTACCTCCTCTTGCGAGCGTTCCAGTTGGAGGGCGCCGAGGTGACCTGGCCGTACCGGGTCTACCGGAACGGTGTCCTCCTGGAGCAGATCGACGGGGTGGTCTATTTCGATGGGGTGTCCTGTCTGGTAGAGTGCAAGGACATGACCGCACCGGTAGATGCCTTGGCCATCGTCAAGCTGAAGTCCCAGATCCTGCGCCGGCCGCGAACCACCATCGGGGCGCTGCTGTGCACGGGCAAGATCTCGGGCAGGCCCTCCGGGAACATCGGCTCCTCGAGGGGATGAGGAGGAAGCTGCGGCATGCGGTGGAAATGGGATTCGCGGAAGTGAAACCGTCGGAAGAGAGGGATGAGTGATGAGTGTGGCCATCGTGACCCCGGGACGCGTATCTGGGAAGCTCATGCGGCGTCTGGTGGAGGGTCATCCCCATCTGAAGGGGCGGGGCATCCGGATCAGTTCGACCGATGGCAATATCGGAACCTCGAGAGTGGCGCGGGAGATCCTCTTCAAGGAGCGAGTGCCCGTGGCCGCGATTCGCGATGCCCAGACGTTTTCTCCGGAACTGATCGCGGAGCAGTGCGGTTGGGTGCATCTGTTCCTGGAGCAGGCAGCGCCTCCCAGCGAATGGCTCATCCTGCCGATCGCGCCCGAGATCGCCGTGCTCCTCTTCCGGGACGAGCACCTGCTGCGCCCCCTGCTGCCGGTGAGTCCCTCGTTCGAGCAGCTCATCCGGGGCCGCTACGAGCCCAACAAGGTGCTCGCGGAGCTCTTCGCGCAGGCCGGCGAGCAGCCCTTCCCCGAGGCCCTGGTGAGCCGGATGGAACAGGCGGACCTGTCCTCGCTGTGGGCGCTCTCTCCGGAACTCCGCCCCCTGGAGGAGTTCCTCCTCCAGAAGTTGGCTGCTCAACAGCCAAACACCGCTCCCTGAGCCACCCACCGAGGGGGCAAACGACCTTCTGTCCACAGTGTTGACTCTGGAATCAATCTTCCGTTGACGCGATGCGACACGGCCCATTAGATGCGCCTCACCTACGTCGGGAAGGTGAGGCACACATGGCTCGCGAGAAGCAGCGTAACGGTCACCGCAGGGTGGCCATCGTCCGCGGATTGCGGACGCCCTTCGTGAAGGCGGGAACCGACTTCGCGAAGCTCACCGCGCTGGACCTGGGCCGCATGGTGGTCCAGGAACTGGTGCAGCGCGCGGACATCGATCCCCAGGAGATCGACCAGGTGGTGTTCGGCCAGGTCATCCCCACACTCACCGCGCCGTCCATCGCGCGCGAGGTGGTGCTGGCCGCCGGGCTGCCGCGCAAGATTGAAGCGTTCACCGTGGCTCGCGCCTGCGCCACCTCCATCCAGGCCATGACGACGGCGGCCAATGCCATCTCGGTGGGCGAGGCGGACGTGGCGCTCGTGGGTGGCACCGAGTCCATGTCGGACGCGCCCATCTTCACCAGCCGTCCCCTGGCCCAGGCGCTGGTGGCCGCCTCCAAGGCCCGCAGCCTCCCGGAGAAGCTCAAGGCCTTCCAGACGCTCAAGCCGCGCGACCTGGTGCCCGTGCCCCCGGCCATCGCCGAGTACTCCACCGGCCTCACCATGGGCGAGAGCGCCGAGAAGATGGCCAAGGAGAACGGCATCTCCCGCCAGGAGCAGGACTCCATCGCCTTCACCTCGCACCAGAACGCCGCGCGCGCCTGGAAGGAGGGTTTCTTCGACCCCCAGGTGATGCACGTGGTGGTGCCGCCGAAGTACGAGAAGGTGTCGCAGAAGGACAACATCGTCCGCGAGGACACCAGCCTGGAGGCCCTCTCCCAGCTCCGGCCCGTGTTCGATCGCAAGTACGGCTCCGTCACCGCCGGCAATGCCTCGCCGCTCACCGATGGCGCCGCCGCGCTGCTGCTCATGAGCGAGGAGAAGGCGAAGGCGCTCGGCCTGGAGCCGCTCGGCTACCTGCGAGCCCATGCCTATGCCGCCACCGACCCCGGGGACCAGTTGCTCCAGGGCCCTGCGTACGCGGCCCCCATCGCGCTGCAGCGCGCGGGCATGAAGCTGTCGGACATCGACCTCGTGGAGATGCACGAGGCCTTCGCCGCCCAGGTGGCGAGCAACATCCAGGCGCTGGCCTCCAAGGAGTTCGCCCGGAAGGCCGGATGGAGCGCGCCGGTGGGCGAGGTGGACCGGACGCGTCTCAATCTGTCGGGCGGCTCCATCTCCATCGGTCATCCCTTCGGGGCCACGGGGGCGCGCATCGTCACCCAGGCCCTGCATGAGCTGAAGCGTCAGAACAAGAACACGGTGCTGTGCACCGTCTGCGCCGCCGGTGGCCTCGGAGCCGCGGTGGTCCTGGAGCGTGCGTGATGGCTGCCATGGTTGCTCAGGAGCTCGAGGCGAAGCAGGGCTTCACCTACCAGGTCGAGGACGGTGTCGCGCTCCTCGTGTTGGACTTGCCGGGCGAGCCGGTGAACACGCTCTCCCCGGACACGGGCGAGGTGTTCGCCAACCTGCTCACCCGCGCGGAGAAGGATCCCGCAGTGAAGGCGGTCGTCTTCACCTCCGGCAAGAAGGACAGCTTCGTGGCCGGAGCGAAGATCGACTTCCTCCAGACGCTCAAGTCCGCCGCCGAGGCCACCGCCGCCTCGCGTCAGGGGCAGCAGGGTTTCGATCGGCTGGAGGCGTTCTCCAAGCCGGTGGTGGCGGCCATCCACGGCGCGTGTCTGGGCGGCGGCCTGGAGTGGGCGCTCGCCTGTGACTACCGCATCGCCACCGACAGCCCGAAGACGACGCTCGGGCTGCCCGAGGTTCAGTTGGGCCTCATCCCCGGCGCGGGTGGCACCCAGCGGCTGCCGGCCCTCATCGGTGTGCAGGCCGCGTTGGACCTCATCCTCGCCGGCAAGAACGTGAAGCCGTCCAAGGCGAAGAAGCTGGGCCTGGTGGACGAGGTGGTGCCCGCGCCCATCCTCCGCTCCCTGGCCGTGCGCCGCGCCCGCGAGCTGGCCGAGGGCATGCTCAAGGTGGAGCGTCCCCGGGGCCAGGGCCTCAAGGCGGTGGCGCAGCAGGGCAAGAAGGGCCTGGGCGGGCTGCTGCTGGGGCTGACCAACAAGGAGATGTGGACCGAGGTCGCGCTCGAGGACAATCCGGTGGGCCGGAAGATCCTCTTCGACCAGGCGCGCAAGCAGTTGCGCAAGAAGACGCGCGGCAAGTACCCGGCGCCGGAGAAGGCGCTCGAGGCCATCCGCATCGGCGTGGAGTCCGGCCGCGCGGCGGGCCTGGAGGCCGAGGCGAAGTTCTTCGGCGAGCTGGTGGTGTCCGACGTCTCCAAGCGGCTGGTGGAGATCTTCTTCGCCACCACCGCGCTCAAGAAGGAGAACGGCACGGCCAGCGCGGACGTGAAGCCCCGCGAGGTGAAGAAGGTGGGCGTGCTCGGCGGCGGGCTGATGGGCGGTGGCATCGCCTACGTCAGCTCGGCGCTGCAGGGCGTGCCGGTGCGCGTGAAGGACAAGGATGACGCGGGCGTGGGCCGGGCCCTCAAGCAGGTGCAGGGTCTCTACGATGAGCGGGTGAAGAAGCGCTCGCTCACGTGGCGCGAGGCGGCCGCGAAGATGGCGCTCGTCACCGGCGGTACCGGCTACGAGGGCTTCAAGAGCGTGGACGTGGTCATCGAGGCCGTCTTCGAGGACCTGGCCCTCAAGCACCGCATCATCGGCGAGGTGGAGGCCGTCACCCGCGAGGACTGCATCTTCGCCTCCAACACCTCCAGCATCCCCATCACCGACCTGGCCAAGGGCTCCAAGCGGCCCGCGCAGGTCATCGGCATGCATTACTTCAGCCCGGTGAACAAGATGCCGCTGCTGGAGATCATCACCCACAAGGGCACCGCCGACTGGGTGACGGCCACCTGCGTGGAGGTGGGCAAGAAGCAGGGCAAGACGGTCATCGTCGTCAACGACGGGCCGGGCTTCTACACCTCGCGCATCCTCGCGCCGTACATGAACGAGGCCGCGCACCTGCTGGCCGATGGTGCCGACATCGCCGAGCTGGACAAGGCGCTCGTGGAGTTCGGCTTCCCCGTGGGCCCCATCACCCTGCTGGACGAGGTGGGCATCGACGTGGCGCAGAAGGTGGGCCCCATCATGGAGTCCGCCTTCGGCAAGCGCATGGCCGCGCCTCGCGCCCTGGAGAAGGTGGTGGCCGACGGACGGCTCGGCCGCAAGAACAAGAAGGGCTTCTACACCTACGACGGCAAGAAGAAGGAGGTGGACCCCACCGTCTACGAGCTCCTGCCGCACGGGAAGAACCGCAAGAGCCTCGACGCGCGCGAGATGGCCGAGCGGTGTGCCCTCCAGATGGTGAACGAGGCCGTGCGCTGCCTGGGTGAGGGGATTCTCCGCAGCGCGCGGGACGGTGACGTGGGCGCCATTTTCGGGCTCGGTTTCCCGCCGTTCCTCGGTGGCCCCTTCCGCTACGCGGATAGCCTCGGCCCCGCCGAGCTGCTGCGGCGCCTGGAGCACTTCCAGGACAAGTTCGGCGAGCGCTTCACCCCCGCGCCGTCCCTCGTGGAGATGGTGAAGGCGGGCAAGACGTTCTACCCGCGCTAGTCACCAGGCAGGGGAGGGCAGGGGGCTCGTGTGCTCCCCGCCCTCCCGTCCGCGTCAGTCGTCCACGGCGGGCAGCACGCCCACCTTGAGCGAGCTGGGGTGCGCCGCCGAGCGGTACACGCGGTGGAAGGCGCGCACGAAGTCCTCTTCCTTCGCCTCGAAGATGTTGGGCACGAAGGTCTGCGGGTTCCGGTCGATGAAGGGGAACCAGCTCGACTGCACCTGGATCATCACCCGGTGTCCGCGCTCGAAGGTGTGGAAGACGTCGTTGATGACGAAGCGCACCTTCGTCACCTCGCCCGGCTTGAAGGGCTTGGGCTCGCTGTAGCTGTCGCGGAAGCGGCCGCGGAACGGCTCGCCGCGCACCAGCGTCTGCTGGCCCCCGCGGTTGCGCCTGTCTTCGTCCGGCTCGCCCCACATCGGGCCGGGCATCTTGCCCGGGTTGACGTCCACCAGCTTCACCACCCAGTCCGCGTCGGTACCCGTGGTGGACACCCACAGCTCGGCCTCCAGCGGGCCCGCGAACGTCAGGTCCTTCTCCAGCGGCTCCGTCTGGTAGACGAGCACGTCCGGCCGGCGCGAGGCGAAGCGCTGATCCTCCGTCATGTAGTTCTTGGCCCAGCCCGTCGTCAGCTCCGTGGTGTAGGGCACCGGCTTGCTGGGGTCACTCACGTACTCGTCGAAGGACTCCTCGACGGCCTTGGGCGCGGAGTAGGTGAGGCCGCCCTTCGGCTGGAAGTAGAGCCGCGCCTCGCGCACGCCCTTGGGCGGCCACGTGTCGAAGCGCCTCCAGCGGTTGGCGCCCGTCTCGAACACCAGGGCCTCGGGCAGCTCCGGCTTGTCGCCTCCCTTGAGGTGGTGCTTGAAGAAGGCGAGCTCCAGCTCCTGGTAGAGCGCGCTCGTGCGGAAGCCGAAGTCGACGTCGCCGAGCCCGGAGCCGTCCCCGCGCGTCCAACCCCCGTGCGGCCACGGGCCCATGATGAGCGTGTTGGCGATGCCCGGGTTCTGCTTCTCGATGGCGGCGTAGGTGCGCAGCGGGCCGTACAGGTCCTCGGTGTCGTACCAGCCGCCCACCACCATCACCGCGGCCTTGATGTTCTTCAGGTGCGGCAGGAGGTTTCGCGCCTGCCAGAAGGCGTCGTAGTTGGGGTGCGCGATGATGTCCTTCCAGAAGGCGATGTCGCCCTTGAAGTGGCGCGTGTCCGCGTTGGACAGCGGGCCCAGGTCGAGGAAGAACTGGTAGCCGTCCGGCGTGCCGTGGTCGAAGCGGTCCCAGCTCTCCTTGACGATGGGCTGTGGCCGGGGCTTGCCGAACCCGGAGAAGAAGTTGAACGAGAGCGCCAGGTTGAAGGCGCCATGCCGGTGCATGTCGTCCCAGAACCAGTCGGCGATGGGGGCCTGCGGCGACACCGCCTTGAGCGCCGGGTGCGAGTCGATGGCGCCCGCCGACGCGTAGAAGCCCGGATACGAGATGCCCCACTGGCCCACGCGGCCGTTGTGGACCGGCACGTTCTTCAGCAGCCACTCGATGGTGTCGTACGTGTCGGTGCTCTCGTCGATGTCCTTGGGCCCGCTCTTCTTCGCCAGGTGCGGGCGCACGTTGATGAACTCGCCCTCGGACATGTTGCGGCCGCGCACGTCCTGCAAGGCGAAGATGAAGCCCTGCTTCTCGTACTCGGCGGTGGGCCCGAGCCCGCGCGCATACCGGTCCTGCCCGTACGGCGCCACCGAGTAGGGCGTGCGCGTGAGCAGGATGGGGTAGCGCTTGTTGGGGCTCGCGTCGTTGGGGATGTAGACGGACGTGAAGAGCCTCGTCCCGTCTCGCGTGGGGACGCGGTACTCGAACTTGGTGTAGCGCGAGCGGATGTAGTCGGCGCGCTCGGATGCGGCGTTGGGCTGCTGGGGCTTCGCGGCCTGGGCCCTCGCGGGACCGGCGAGCGCGACAAGCACGAGCACCGTGAGGCTACGGAACATGAGGTGCATGCACTCTCCTGTTGGGGAAGGCGGGCATTGTCGGTGAAGGGGGGCGATGCGGAAAGCGCCGTCTCATGCTCGTGGGGCAGGAGTGCCCCCGCACTCCATGTCCAGGGTCCGTCCTTGACCCCGGCGCCTTTCTGGACGATGCCTGCGCCGCATGCCTCGCTCCGCGTCACGTACCCTGGCCCTCGTCATCCTGGCCGCCGTCCTGGCCTGTGCCGTGTCCGGAGGGCTCGCCGCCTGGCGCTTCCACCACAAGAATCCCCAGGCTCCGGTGGTGGGGCTCGACGAGTACGTCGTCATGGGCTGGGTGGGTTGGGATTCCAGTTGGTACATGCGCATCGCGCAGGAGGGCTACAGCTTCACACCCGGTGAGCAGAGCTCCGTGGCCTTCTTCCCGCTCTACCCGCTGGCCATCCGCGCCCTCCAGGCGCTCGGGCCGGACGTGTACCAGGCCGGGGTGCTCGTCACCCTGTTGTGTGGACCGCTCGCCATCCTCCTCTTCCTGCGCTGGGCGCGTTTCCGGGCGGAGGAGCCCATCGCGCTCCAGGCCTCGCTGCTGCTCGCCCTCTACCCCTTCACCTTCTTCCTCTACGGGGTGATGTACTCCGACGCGCTCTTCCTCCTGCTGGTGGTGGGCGCCTTCCTGCTGCTGGAGAAGGGACACCTGGGGCTGGCCGTGCTGCTCGCCGCGGTGGCGACGGCGGCGCGGCCCGTGGCGCCCGCGGTGGTGCTCGGCCTGTTGGCCCGCCGGCTCGAGTGGAAGCGTGAAAGGGGAGAGCGCTGGACCGCGCTCGACTTCCTGCCCGTGCTGTCCGCCCTCGGCTTCCTCCTCTACATGCTCTACCTCGACAAGCAGTTCGGCGCGCCCTTCGCCTTCGCCGAGGCCCAGGCCGGGTGGGGACAGGAGCCCGGCTGGCGCTCCCTGCTGAAGCTGTCCTGGTTCAAGACCGTGTTCCTTCCCGGCGCCAACGCGGAGACCCGCCTGCGGTTGTGTCTCCACGCGCTGTTGACGCTGGGAGCGCTCGCGCTGGTGCGGCCCACCTTCCGGAAGCTCGGGTGGGGCTATGGCGTGTACTGCGCCGTGCTGGTGGTCATCCCCACGGTGACCACCAAGGACTTCATGGGCATGGGGCGCTACCTCATCTCCGCCTTCCCCCTCTTCCTCACCCTCGCGCTGCTGCTGCGCGAGCACCCGCGCGTGCGCCAGGGCCTCCTCGCCGTGGGAGCCGTGTCGCTCGTCCTCCTGTCGGCCGCCTTCGGCCTGGACCACTACATCTCGTGAACGCTCCTCTCGCCCCCGCCCTGGCGCTGTTCTCCCACCTCCCGTTGAGCGAGCGCTTCCACGTGCACGCCCGGGCCTTCTCCGCGCCGCTCGAGGCCGTTGCCTCCCGCGTGCCCTCCGGCGGCACGGTGGCCGATGTAGGTTGTGGTCACGGCCTGCTCTCCGCCCTCCTGGCCCTGGGCGACTCCCGGCGCATCGTGCATGGGGTCGATCCCGACCCACGCAAAATCGAGTGGGCCCGGAGCGGCCCCGGCCGTCTGCCCAACGTGAAGGCCGATGTGGGCACCGTGGAGTCGCTCGCCGAGCGGCTCCCCGGCCAGTTCGACGCCGTGGTGGTGAGCGACGTCCTCTACCTGCTCCCCATGGAGCGCTGGTCCGGCTTCCTGCGCGAGGCCCGGCGGCTGCTGCGTCCCGGGGGGCGGCTCCTCCTGAAGGAGGCCGAGGGGGACCGCTCCTGGAAGCACTACAAGTGCCTCGCCCAGGAGGTGGTGATGGTGAAGCTGCTCGGCCGGACGAAGGCCGGGGGCGCGCTGGTGCTCCAGCCGCGTGAGGCGATGGAAGCCCTGTTGCGTCAGTCCGGCTTCACCCCGCGCGAGACGGTGGAGCTGGGGGAGGGCTACTCCACGCCCCACATCCTCTATGTGGCGGAGGCCACCGCCGGAGACGGAGCGGCTTCCAGCGCGCCGTAGGTGGTCAGCTCCACCCCGAGCTGCTCGAGCCGGGCCCGCACCCGGGGGCTGGTGAGCGCGTCCAGCTCGGACTGCCAGCCGTACGTCCACGCCGGATCCTCCGGCACGTGCGGGCGGCCCTCACCGGGGTGGCAGCCCAGCTCGAAGTCTCCCGGGGGCAGCGACTCCAGCAGCGAGAGCAGGGCGGATTCGGTGAGCTGGCCCGCCTCGAAGATGCCACCCGCGCTCACCCGCCGGACTCCCGGCAGCGGCCCCGGCGCGCTCCGGGCCAGCAGCGACAGCAGGGACGTCTTCACCGCCGGCCCGGGAGCCCGCAGCCACGACATCCGCGGCAGCCGGTCCGGCCAGCGCAGGGGCAGCCCCTCCCGGAGTGCCAGGGCCTCCACCAGCGGGCGCACTCCGGGCAGCAGGTGCAGGTGTTGGTGGCCGTCCAGGTGGTCCACCTCCGCGCCCAGCTCCCGCGCGCGCCGCACCTGCGCGGCCAGCTCCAGCTCCAGCTCCTCGCGGCGCACCTGTCCGGTGAGCCAGGCCCGCGCGAAGTCCGCCCAGCTCCCGCGCAGGCGCCCCTCCGGGGCCATCGTGGGCACGTGCGAGGCGGGCGCCGCCGGGGGCAACCGGGTACAGAATGCCAGGTGGACGCCCAGGGCGAGGCCGCGTTTCCGGGCCTCGGGCACCGACTCCCGGGCGCTCGGGCCGCTCACCAGCACGGTCGCGCTGGTGACGATGCCCTCGCGGTGCGCCCGGAAGATGCCCGCGTCCAGGGCCGGGTGCAGCCCCAGGTCATCCGCGTTGACGACGAGGCGTGTGCGTGCCAGTCCCACCGCGCTACCCGTGGCCGCGCGCCTTCTCGCGCGCCGAGCCATGCAGCGGGGCCACCGACGGCGGCAGCCGCACCGGGCGCTTCGCCGCCTGCGGATGGCGCGTCTCCGGGTACAGCTTCGCCAGCTCCCGCACCATCTTCGCGATGACGGCGGGCGAGGACAGCGTGGAGATGCCGCGCGTGCGCGGGAAGTAGTCCACCCCCATCTGGAACACCTTGAATCCCTGGTGGATGGCCTTCACCACCAGCTCCGCGTCGATGAAGGAGCCCTGGCTGTTGAGCTCCACCGCCTCCAGCACCCGCCGGTGCATCACCTTGAAGCTGAAGTTGATGTCCTTCACGTGCACACCGAACAGCGTCCGGATGAGCAGGTTGTAGGCGAAGGAGTACACGATGCGCTTGGGCCCCTCGCTCGTGCGGTCGAACCGGAAGGCGCAGATCATGTCCGCCTCCAGGTACTTCATCAGGTGCAGCGCCCGCTCCAGCTCCTTCAAGTCGAAGGGCAGATCGATGTCCGAGTACACCACGATGTCCTTGGTGGACGCGGACAGGCCCGTGCGCATGGCCCCGCCCAGCTTCAGGTTGACCGGGTGCGTGATGACCCGGAGCTGGGGGATGCGCGAGGCCATCTCCTCGCAAATCTCCTGGGTGCGGTCCGTGGAGGCGTCGTTGACGACGATGATTTCGAAGTCATCCGTCAGCCGGGGGAGCACCTCCATGGCGCGCGAGACCGAGCGCTCCACATAGTCCTCCTCGTTCCAGGCGGGAAAGAAGAGGCTGATGCTGGGAGATTTACCCACGATGTGACCTCGGCGGTGTGCCCCTGTGACAGGCGTGGCGGAATCAGGGCGGGTGGCTATCAAACATCGCGGGGCAAGCGCAATCCAACGGTCGCGACTCCGCGCTCGGCCGTGGTAGCGTGAGGGCTTGGGTTGGTTTCGGGGATAGATGTGGGAGACAGGCGCCTCATTCTGTTGGTGGACGAAGTGCCCGAGCGGCAGGCCGAGCTGGCAAGCACTCTGGAGCAAGGGGGGTTCTCCGTCCGATTGGTATCGGCCGGGCCCGAGGCGCAGCGGCGCCTCGCCGAGACGGATCTCGTGCTCCTCGCCCTGGGTCCCGCCGGCGCGCCCTCGCGCGCGTTGCTGCAGCATTTGATGGCCCGGGACGACAATGGTTCCGGTCCCGGCATCATCGCGTTGGTGCCCGCGGAGGAGCGTGCCGCCGTCGTGGCCGTGCTGCGCCTGGGGGCCGAGGTGGTATGCACCCCGGTGGAGCCCGAGGAGTTGATGGCCCGCATGGAGCGCTGCCTCCGGGAGCGCCAGCGCGTCAACGAGCTGCTCACCCGGGTGACCTCCCTGGAGCGCCTGTCCGTCACCGACGGCCTCACCGGCGTCCACAACCACCGCTACTTCCAGGAGCGGCTGCGCGAGGAGTTCCGCCGCGCCCAGCGCTACGACGACACGCTGTCGCTCATCCTCATCGACCTGGACCACTTCAAGGCCTTCAACGACACCCACGGCCACCAGGTGGGTGACATCGTGCTGTGCGACGTGGCGGGCTCCCTGCAGCGCAGCGTGCGTGAGACGGATCTGCTCGCCCGCTATGGCGGCGAGGAGTTCGCCATCCTCCTGCCGCGCACCCCGTTGGCCGGCGCCCTCACCGTGGCCGAGCGTGTCTGGCGCGAGCTGGGCCAGCTTCACACCGGCCCCCAGCGCACCCTGCGTGTCACCGCTTCACTGGGTGTCTCCACCTTTCCCCACCACGCCGTCAGCAGCGCGGAGTTGCTGGTGCGTGCCGCTGACCAGGCCCTCTACCGTGCCAAGGACGAGGGCCGGAATCGCATCTGCCTCTACGTCGCCTCCTCCCCCTTCGACAGACTCGCCCCTCGCTAGCCCGTTCCCCGTACTCGGAGTGGGTCAACATTGACCCGATTCATGGGTCGGGGTATGGAGGGACCCAGGGTGGTCGCAAGCCCCGGGTGCGGAAGCACCCGGTATCAATGGGGTTTGCGAGGTGGCGGACGTTGGCAGCGTCATTGCAAATGCTCGGGTCTCGGACCCAGGACGAGGTTGCCACTGGAACTGGCGCAGACACAGGGAGCGGTGCCACGCGGTCGGCTGCTGCTGGTGGACGACGAGGAATACATCCTGAAGTCCATCCGGCGGGTGCTCCGTCGCGGCGATTGGCAGATCGAGACGGCCTCTGACGCGGAGGAGGGCCTCAAGGCCCTCGAACGCTTCACGCCCGAGGTGGTGATCTCCGACTTCAGGATGCCGGGGATGAACGGCGTGGAGTTCCTCAGCCGGGTGAAGGCGCAGGTGCCGCGGGCCCAGCGCATCATGCTCACCGGCCAGGCCGATCAGCAGGCCATCGAGGAGGCCATCAACCGGTCGGAGATCTTCCGGTTCATCTCCAAGCCTTGGAACGACAGCCATCTGGTGCTGACGGTCAAGAGCGCCTTCGAGCAGTACGCGCTCCAGGCGGAGAACGAGCGGCTGTTGCGGGTGACGCAGCAGCAGAATGAGGAGTTGCGGCGGCTCAACGCGGAGCTGGAGACGCGCGTGGCGTTGCGCACGCACCTGCTGAGCCAGGCCAAGCGCGAGTGGGAGCTGTCGTTCGACTCCATCGAGACGCCGCTGGCGGTGGTGCGCCGGGACTTCGGGGTGCGCCGCGCCAACCGGGCGTACTCGGACCTGGCCGGGGACAGGCTCAAGGAGCCGCTGTCCGAGCTGTCCGAGGAGGGTGCGGAGCCGCTGTGCCACAAGCTGATGTTCGACCGGGACACGCCGTGTCCGGGCTGTCCGCTGCCCGAGGCGCTGGAGGGCGGCAAGGGCGCGCGCGCGGAGATCAGCCAGCGGGGGCGCACCTACGCCATGGCGGCCTACCCGCTGACGACCGAGGGGCGCGCCGTGTGCTCCTACCGGGACATCAGCGACGAGCGCGAGATGACGCGCCGGCTCATCGACACGGAGAAGATGGCGGCGGTGGGCCAGCTCGCCGGCGGCGTGGCGCATGAAATCAACAACCCGCTGGGCGGCATCCTCGCCTTCGCGCAGTTGATGAAGCGCGACGAGGGCCGCAACGCCTCGGACCTGGAGTCGTTGGATCTCATCGAGGAGAGCGCGCTGCGCTGCAAGCGCATCGTCGAGAGCCTCCTGAAGTTCAGCCGCCACAGCCGGACGGAGGATCGCCGGGCCTTCCAGCTCAACAAGTGCGCGGAGGACTCGGCGGTGCTCTTCGGGGCCCAGCTCAAGGCGTACTCCAAGGTGAAGCTGGAGCTGCGCCTGGCGCCGGATCTTCCGGAGCTGTTCGGAGACCCGAGCCAGCTGTCGCAGGTGATGCTCAACCTGCTGCAGAACGGGCTGCACGCGCTGCCCTCCGCGGGGGGCGTGCTGTCCCTGGAGACGGGGAAGGATGGCGACCGGTGCTACTTCCGCGTCGCCGACACGGGCACGGGTATCGAGGAGCGCTACCTGGGCCACATCTTCGAGCCGTCGTTCACCACCAAGCCGCCCGGCCAGGGCACCGGCCTGGGCCTGTCGATCGCCTACCGCATCGTCGAGGACCACGGCGGCATCATCAAGGTGGACACCCAGATGGGTGAGGGCTCGCGTTTCACCGTCTACATCCCCATTCCCCTGCAGTTGGAGAGGTTGCCATGACGCCACAGCCAGTTGCTGCCCCCGGCGCCAGGCGCGCCAAGATCCTGGTCGTGGATGATGATCCGATCGTCCTCAAGGCGGTCACGTCCATCCTCAAGCGGGAGGACTACCAGGTCGTCTCCATCGACGATGCCGTGGAAGGCCTGACGGCGGCGAAGGATCCGTCCATCGACGTGGCCGTCCTGGACATCAAGATGCCCAACCTGTCCGGCATGGACCTGCTGCGCGGAATCAAGGCGGCACGGCCGGACGTGGAGGTCATCATGATGACGGCCTTCGCCACCGTGGAGACGGCGGTGGAGGCGGTGAAGGCGGGCGCGTACGACTACCTCACCAAGCCCTTCGAGAACATCGACGAAGTGAGCATGACGGTGGCCAAGGCCGCCGAGCGCAAGGCGCTGCGAGACAGGGCGCGGGCGCTGGAGGAGGCGCTCACCGCGCGCAACCAGTTCGAGGAGCTCATCGGCCAGTCGTCGCAGATGCGCGGCGTCTTCAAGCTGGTGGAGACGGTGAGCCACTCGACGGCCACGGTGCTCGTGCAGGGCGAGAGCGGCACGGGCAAGGAGCTGGTGGCCCGGGCCATCCACTACCGCAGCGCGCGCAAGGACAAGCCCTTCGTGGCCGTCAACTGCTCGGCGCTGTCGGACACGCTGCTGGAGAGCGAGCTGTTCGGCCACGTGAAGGGCAGCTTCACCGGGGCCACGTCCAACAAGAAGGGCCTCTTCGAGGCGGCCGACGGCGGCACCATCTTCCTGGACGAGATTGGCGACGTGCCTCCCGCCACCCAGGTGCGCCTGTTGCGCGTGCTCCAGGAGGGCGAGGTCAAGCGCGTGGGCGCCAACGAGCCGGTGAAGGTGGACGTGCGCGTCATCGCCGCCACGCACGTGGACCTGAACCGGGCCAAGGAGCAGGGCAAGTTCCGCGAGGACCTGTTCTACCGGCTCAACGTCATCACCATTGATCTGCCGCCGCTGCGGGACAGGCCCGAGGACGTGCCGCTGCTCGCGCACCACTTCCTCAAGCTGTACGCGGTGAAGGTGGGCAAGCGGGTGACGGGCTTCTCGCCGCGCGCCATGGAGGCCCTCACCTGCAACCGGTGGACGGGCAACGTGCGCGAGCTGGAGAACGTCATCGAGCGCGCGGTGGTGCTCACCTCCAAGGAAGTGCTGGAGGTCGACGACCTGCCACCGGGCTTCCAGGACGCGCCGCAGGCCGGGGCCCAGGTGGAGGTGTTCAGCCTGGCGCACCTGCCATACGCCCAGGCGAAGCGGCTGGCCATGCGCGCTTTCGAGCGGCGCTACCTCACGGCGCTGCTCGAGAAGCACAACCACAACGTCTCCAGCGCCGCGCGCGCCGCGGGCGTGGACCGCTCCAACTTCCGCCGCCTGCTCAAGCAGTACGAGGTGGCCGGGCGCTCCATGAAGCGCGGCAAGGACGGCGACGACGACGACGCCCTGGAGGCCGCCTCCTGAGTGTCGAGGGCTGAGGCCGCTCAGCCTTCCTCCCCCGGCTCGCGGGAGCGCTCCGCGAGCTGGCGTTGGATGTCCTCGTAGCGCTCGGCCAGCTCCCGCTCGAGGCCATTGTGCGTGGGCTGGTAGAAGTGCCGGCCCCGCAGGGCCTCCGGGAGGTAGTCCTCGGGGACGTAGTTGCCCTCGAAGTTGTGGGGGTACTTGTAGCCGGCGCCGTACCCCAGCGACTTCATCAGCTTCGTGGGCGCGTTGCGCAGGTGCAGGGGCACGGGCAGTGGCCCGCCCTCGGTGACGGCGGTGCGCGCCGCTGCGTACGCGGTAAGCACGGCGTTCGACTTGGGCGCCAGCGCCAGGTACGTCACCGCCTGGGTGAGGGGCAGGGTGCCCTCGGGCAGACCCACCAGCTCGAAGGCCCGGAGCGCGTCCACCGCCACGCTGAGGGCCCGGGGGTCCGCGTTGCCGATGTCCTCCGAGGCGAAGATGACCATGCGCCGGAGGATGAAGACGGGGTCCTCTCCCGCCTCCAGCATGCGCGTCATCCAGTAGAGCGCGGCGTCCACGTCCGAGCCCCGCATGGATTTGATGAAGGCGCTGATGACGTTGTAGTGCTCCTCGCCCGCCTTGTCGTACAGGAGTGCCTTGTGCTGCAGGGCCTCCTCGGCGCTGGCCTTGTCCACCCGGGAGCCCCCGTGCGCGGCCGCAGCCTCCAGCGCGGTGAGCGCCCGGCGCGCGTCGCCTCCCGAGGCCTGGACGATGAAGGTGAGGGCCTCTTCGTCCACCTCGACCCGGCCCCCGAGGCCCCTGGGGTCCCCCACCGCCCGGCGCAGCAGCGCCACCAGTTCCTCCTCCTCCAGCCCGCGCAGGGTGACGACCCGGGCGCGGGACAGGAGCGCGGCGTTCACCTCGAAGGAGGGGTTCTCCGTGGTGGCCCCGATGAGGGTGACGGTCCCCTTCTCCACGTGGGGCAGCAGCGCGTCCTGTTGCGCCTTGTTGAAGCGGTGGATCTCATCCACGAAGAGCAGGGTGCGCTGGCGGTGCATCCTCCAGCGCTCCTGGGCGCGGGCCACTGTCTCGCGGATGTCCTTCACGCCGGAGAGCACGGCGGAGAGGGACTCGAAGGCGGCGCCGGTGGAATGGGCGATGACGTGGGCGAGCGTCGTCTTCCCCGTCCCCGGGGGGCCCCAGAGGATGAGCGAGGGCACCTGGTCCTGCTGGATGGCCCGGCGGAGGAAGCGGCCCTCGCCCGTCAGGTGCTCCTGCCCCACGAAATCCTCCAGGCGGGTGGGGCGCATCCGCTCGGCGAGGGGGGCCAGGGTGGCCTGGTCCCTCTGGCTCGCGTGCTCGAAAAGGTCCATGGAGCAATCCTGGCGTCCGGGTCCCACGTGTCACAGGGTCATCGAAGCGGCCATTTCGTCCAGCGCCCCCCTGGCCGCCTGGACTAGAACCTGGACCCATCGTGCAGACCCTGTTGCTCGTCGCGAAGAAGGACAAGCCCGAGGCGGCGGAGCTGGCCGCTCGCATCCGGGAGCGCTACCCCACCCATGAGGTGCTGGGAGACCGGCTCCTGGCCCATACGCTCGGCTGGCCCCGGGTGGAGGACCGCGAGCTGGCCGCCCGGGCGGACCTGGTGGTGGTGCTGGGTGGAGATGGAACCCTCATCCACGCGGCCCGGCTGCTGGACGGACGCCCCACGCCGATTCTCGGCGTCAACCTGGGCAGCCTGGGCTTCATGACGGAAATCCCCGTCGAGGAGCTGTTCCTCTCCCTGGACGAGGTGCTCGCCGGCCGCTTCAAGACGGACTCGCGGATGAAGCTCTGCTCCCGGCTGGTGCGCGACGGCAAGGTGCTGGTGCAGGACGAGGTCCTCAACGACGTGGTCATCAACAAGGGCGCGCTGGCGCGCATCGCGGACCACGAGGTGTCCGTCGAGGGCGTGCCCATCGCCACGTACAAGGCGGACGGCGTCATCCTGTCCACGCCCACCGGCTCCACCGCGTACTCCCTGTCCGCGGGAGGGCCCATCGTGCACCCCTCGGTGGATTGCACGGTACTCACGCCCATCTGCTCGCACGCGCTCACGCACCGCCCCATCATCGTGCCGGCGGACCGGACCATCCGCATCACCCTGGCCAGCGATACGGCGGACACCTTCCTCACGCTGGATGGTCAGACGGGCCACGGCCTGCAGTGCGGCGACAGCATCGAGGTGGTGCGCTCGCCCAACCGGGTGAACCTGGTGCGCAACACCCGCGTGGGCTACTTCACCATCCTCCGGCAGAAGCTCCACTGGGGCGAGCGGTAGCGCGGGCGTGTTCGTCTTCCTGTCCAAGGTGTTGGATCTGCTGCTCGCGCCGCTCTCCTGGGGCCTGCTGCTGGGGCTGATGGGGCTGCTGCTGCGCCGGAGGCGGGCGCGGCTGGCGGCGGGACTGCAGGTGCTGGGGCTGCTGGTGGTG
The DNA here is from genome assembly GCF_001896145.1 of Archangium sp. Cb G35. Lineage (NCBI taxonomy): Bacteria > Pseudomonadati > Myxococcota > Myxococcia > Myxococcales > Archangiaceae > Archangium > Archangium sp. Cb G35. The sequence continues at coordinate 317,360 of NZ_MPOI01000006.1, read as the reverse complement.
TACGTCTTCTCGCTCGAGCCCACGGCCACGGGTCTGCAGCGGTGGGTGGAGGCGGATGCGGTGTCCACGTACCGGCCGGACACGGTCTACGACGCCGTCATCGTGCTGGGTGGAGCGGTGGACGCGGACGCCACCGAGCGCTCGGGCCTGCCCGAGTACACCCACCCGGTGGAGCGGATCCTCCGCGGCTACGAGCTGCTGCTGCAGGGGAGGGCGCGCCAGGTGCTGATTGTGGGAGGAACGCTGGACACGCGGCCCGGAGCGCTGGTGGAGGCGGACATCCTGGCGCGGCAGTTGCGGCTGTGGGGAATCGAGCCGGAGCGGATGGTGCTGGAGAGGCGCAGCCGCAACACGCGGGAGAACGCGGTGGAGGCCGAGCGCCTCATCCGGGAGAAGGGCTGGCGGAAGCTGGTGCTGGTGACGAGCGCGGCGCACATGCCGCGGGCACTGGGCACCTTCGAGGCGGTGGGGCTGAAGCCGGACACGCTGGTGGTGGACGTGCGCGCGCACGACTGGCACCTGCGCGGGTCGTGGTGGCAGCCGCGGGCCTCCAACCTGTCGGCGGGGACGGATGCCCTGCGCGAGCTCTTCGGGCGCTTCGTCTACCGGCTGCGCGGCTGGGCCTGAGCCCCCTCACCACCCAGGCGGAGCCGCCGCCCCGGCGGGGAGCGGCTGGAGGAACGCGCTGTCGGCCAGGTCGAGCTGACTGCCTCCATGGCCGTAGTACTGGTCACGCCCGGAGTCGAGCACCACCCCAAGGGGGGAGTAGATGTCCCAATACGGATCCGACGTTCCCGGGCGGGGCGAGTACATCAAGTCCCTCGCCAGAGCGTAGACGTGGCCACTCGAGTGCTCGTTGGGGGCGGCATCGGGAACGAAGCCCAGCCCGTGCACCATCTCGTGCAGCATGGCGTATTCGATGTACCCGGGCACCGTGCTCGAATTTCCCACCGGGTTGGAGGCGCACGGGACCGGACTGCTGGGCAGTCCGTTGAGATAGAGGGCGACCACCTTGCCGATGATCACCGGGGGCCACGTGGCTCCGCCACACGCCCACTCGCTGGTGCCTCCGTAGTAGACCGCGTACAGCTTCCGGGTGTCGTTGATGACGCCCATGGCCGTCAGCTCCCGCTCGATGCGGTCGCGCACATAGGCATGGCCGGTGTTGATGTCACCGGTGGTGTCCGTGCCCTTCATCTGGGCATCGGTCTTCGACAGGCGCACGAACTGGATGTCCAGCACGGACGAGGACAGGTCGTAGCGAAACCCCGCCCCGTTCGTCGTCTGCGAGGTGAACCAGGTGTTCTGGGCCTGGACGGACCGGCAGATGGCCCCGTTGATATCGAGAGACCGATCCACCTCGTCCGAGGGCAGCACATAAAGGAACTTCACCTTGTAGTCCGTGGTGCTGTCGGCACGGTCGACGGTGCTGCGGGCGGTGGGGCAGGAGAACGTTCCCGGGGGCGGTGTTCCGCTGTCGGGGACGCCCGAGGTTCCGCTGTCGGGGACATCCGGTGTCCCACTGTCGGGGAGGCCCGAGGTTCCACTGTCGGGGAGGCCCGAGGTTCCGCTGTCAGCCACGTCTCCGGTGTTGCCGGGAGGCTCACCGACAATGCACCCGGCACTCCCCAGGGCCAGTGCCAGCACGGCGGACCTCATGAGTCCCGGTCCCAACCTGGACCTCTCCGGCATGCCCGTCATGGCCCCCCCTTTTGTGTGAGCTCGTGTGAGCTCCAGGCCCTGCGTCCTACTGCTGCTGCGCGCGCGCCGTGCCCGGGCAGGACACGACCTTCTTGTCCTCCTCGTGCTCCGTGTCGACCTTGCTCGCGACCTCACGAGCGCCCCCGCGCAGCCGCTCGATGCGGCCGGTGGTGGTGGGGGCAATGGCCTCGGCGGAGGCGAAGGCATCGCGCAGAACGTCCTGCGTGGTGCGGCCCTCGTCCGGAGCGACGCGGTACTTCGCGCCCTTGAACATGGAGTACCCGTCACCGCCGCCGGACATGTACGAGTTGGTGGCCAGCGTGTACGTGCGCTTCACGTCCAGCGGCTCGCCATTCACGGTGACTCGGACGATCCGATCGCCCGCGGGGCGGCACACGTCGAAGGCGTACTGGATGCCGGAGACCTGGGGGAAACGGCCGGGATCCGTCTCCTCGGCGCTGCGGCTGACACCGTGCTCGAGCGCCTGGCGCAGCACCGCGCCCGACACCTCGATGCTCACCACCGAGCCCGGGTAGGGGTGGATGGCCAGCACGTCGCGCCGGGTGAGCGGGCCCGGCCTCAGCACCGAGTCCGAGCGGATGGAGCCCCCATTGATGAGCGCCACCTCCGCGCCGGCGGCCTTGCGGTAGGCGTCCGCGACGAAGGAGGCCAGGTTCGTCTCGTGGCTGCGGTTGGAGCCCTCGAGGGCATCCAGAGGCACCTGCGTGCGGCCCACGGGCTGGGACAGATCGGCCATCATCGCGTCGTACTCGCGCATGGCGCTGGCGAAGGCGGGGTCCTCCGGCACCTCGGGCGTCACCGGCAGCGCGTCGAAGTCCATGCTCTTGAGCTTGCCGCTCTGGGTGCCCACATGCAGGGTGACGCGCCCCAGCTCCCGCGCCTCGGAGGACATCTTGACGATGGGCGTGCCGTTGGACACCGCCTGCATCATCACGTGCTCGTGGCCACCGATGATGAGATCGATGGGGGCGCAGCGGGCGAGCACCTTGTCCTCGGCGACGAACAGGTGCGTGAGCCCGATGACGATCTGCGCGCCCTGCTTGCGCATCTGCGGCACCAGCTCGCGCGCCTTGGCGCACGTGTCCGTGAAGAACACGTCCGGCCCCGGCTTGGAGCTGTACTTCGTCTTGCCCAGCAGCACCCCGAAGATGCCCACCTTCACGCCGCCCACGTCGCGGATGACGAAGGGCGGGGTGTCCGCGAAGGTGCGGCCCGTCTTCTTGTCCATGACGTTGGCGCCCAGCCAGGTGAAGCGGGACTCCTGGATGCGCTCGCGCATCACGTCGGGACCGAAGTCGAACTCGTGGTTGCCCAGCACCGCGAAGTCCAGGCCCAGCGCGTTCCACGCGTCGATCATCTGCTTGCCCTTGTGGAAGGTGGACTCCACGGAGGGCCCCAGCGTGTCACCGGCCATGAGGAACAGCGTGTTCGGCGACTCGGCGAGCACCTGCTTGCGCAGCGTGGAGAGCCGCCCCAGTCCGCCCCGGGCCCCGAAGTCCACCGGGGTGAACTGGTACACGTCGTTGACGTGCAGCAGCGTGAGCGTGACGGTGGGCTCCTCGTCCTGCGCCGCCTCGGTGGCCGCGTTGTCGGCGGGTTTGGGCTCCGCGGCCGTGGAGGACGCGGGGGCGCTCCCGGGCAACGAGGCGCAACCAGCGGCGAGAAGCAGGGCGGCCAGGAGGGTGGCCAGGGGGCTCGGCGTGCGGGACGGGAAGGACATGGGTGTTCGTCAGTGGGGCCAATGTCCCATTTCCGGCTCGCTTGTGCATCCTTTCGCGTGACCTTCCCGTAACGCGGTGTGGCGATGCCCGTCTCCTTCCTCGCCCGGGAGGCTTCACGGCTCCGGAGACGCTTCACTACGAGTGGGAGACGGGGACGGAGATGGAGCACGCCCGCTCGCTCGGGAAGCGGAGCTCAGACGGTGTAGCGGCGCCCCTGCGCGAGCGGCTCGATGTTGCTTGCCCCGAGGTCGAAGTCATCCGGGTAGTGGATGAGCCGCATCTTCGCGCGAAGGGTGGCGGGCAGCGCGGCCAGCTTCTCGTAGGGCGTGTGCACGCCGTAGTTCGTCTCGTGCACCACGAGGTCCGCTTCGGCGAGCCAGGAGATGAGGTCCTCGTCGTAGGCGGTGTCGGCGCTGTAACCCAGGCAGCGCCCGCCGGCGCGGATGCGCAGGGCCGTGGTGGGCACGTGGTGGTAGGTGAGGCGGCTCTCGATGGAGAAGGGGCCAAAGCGCACGGCGGCCTCGGTGGAGAGCGGGTGGGGCTCGAAGTAGTCCTCGAAGCCATGGCGCTGCGGCTCGCCGCCGGGCTTGCGGATGAGGTCCTCCATGCCCGCGGCGAGGTGGCCTTCCCACAACCGGCGCGTCACGTCCGGGTGGGCGAGCAGCTTCAGCTTCCGTTTGAGCACGAAGAAGGAGAAGTATCCGAGCCCCTCCACGCCGGAGCTGTGGTCCGCGTGCAGGTGGGTGAGGACGAGGCCCGACACGCGGTCCGCGTCCAGCTCCACACCCGAGGAGAGGCTGGCCTCGCGCATCATCTTGCGGATGGGGTGGGGGCAGTCGATGAGCAGCACCTGGCCCTCGGCTTCGAGCGCCAGACACGAGGAGTAGTGCAGCGCGGAGAAGGCATCGCCAACGCCGAGGGTGACGAAGGACAGGCTCATCACGGGCTCCGGAGGGAAGGGGGACTCAACCGAGACCGCAGTTTCGCCGCGACGGCGGGCGGGCAGAAGCCGGAAACGTCCTCGCCGCGCGCCAGCTTCTCCTTGAGGCTGCTGCTGCTCACCTCGGCGAGGTGGGACTCGGCGGGAAGGAAGAGGGTGGCCAGGTCCGGGGCGAGCGCGCGGTTGGCCTGGGCCAGCGTCGTTTCGAACTGGGCATCCGTGGCGCCACGCACCCCGCGCAGCAGCACGCTGGCGCCGATGGCCCGCGCGTAGTCCACGATGAGGCCCTCGGTGCTGGCCACGGTGACGTTGGGGTGGAGCGCCACCACCTCGCGCAGCAATTCCACGCGCTCGGCCACGGAGAGGAGGGTGCGCTTCTCGGGGTTGATGGCCACCACCACCACGACATGGCCGAAGAGGCGCGCGGCCTGACGGATGACGGAGAGGTGGCCAGCGGTCACCGGGTCGAAGCTGCCGGCGTAGACGGCGATGGTCATCACGACACCTCCGGGTGAGCCCCGGGCGCGAGCGTCCGGGGAGGATGGAAGGTGAGGGCCACCCAGACGACGGCCAGGGCGCAGACGGCCGCCGAGAGCGTGAAGTGCCACGCGTAGCCGAAGGCCTGTGCGCTGAAGCCACTCACGGCCGCGGCGGCGCCGGTGGCGAACACCACGAGCGAGGCCTGCAGCGTGTAGTCGGACGCGGCGTGCTCCGGGCGGCACTGGTCCATCATCACCGTGAAGAGGGTGGCGGTGGCCATGCCGCTCGCCAGGTGCTCCACGCCGCAGACGAGGGCGAGCACGGGCACGGAGGCACCGAGCGCGGCCAGGGCGTAGAGGAGCACCGCCGCCGCCTGCAGCGTGCCGAAGACGAGCAGCGCGCGCCGTTGGCCCAGCCGGTTGACGAGCGCCCCGCCGATGAGCGCGCCCAGCAGCCCCGTGGTGAAGCCCACGATGCCGAGCATCCACCCCACCTGGGCCAGTTCCAGCCCCACGTCGACGAGGAAGGTGCGCAGCATGCCCGTGGCCAGGTGCTCGCCCGCCTTGAAGAGGACGAGCAGGGTGAGCCACGTGCCCGCGCCGGGACGCCGCGTCCAGGACAGCAGGGATTCGCGGAGCCAGGGCCCGAGGCCCGCGGCCTCGTGTCCGGACGCGGGGGAGGGGGGCTCGCGGAACAGGGCCACCGGCACCGTGGCCACGAGCAGCATCACGCCCATGCTCAGCAGGGTGGAGCGCCAGCCCAGGGTGTCGATGAGGATGAGCATCAGCCCGCCGCCGAGGATCATCCCCACGCGGTAGCCGGCCACCTGGATGCCGTTGCCCCAGCCGCGCTCGTGGCGCTCGAGCAGCTCCACCGCGAGCCCGTCGGTGGCCACGTCCTGCGTGGCCGCCAGCACGTTGACGAGCAGCACGGCTCCGAGGAGCGCGGGGATGCTCACCGTGCCCTCGGGAAGGGCGAGCCCCAGGAGCAGCACCGCCGAGAGGAACTGAAGCGGGAGGATGTAGCCGCGCCGCCGGCCCAGGCGCTCCGAGCCGTACCGGTCCATGAGCGGGGCCCAGAGGAACTTGAGCGCCCAGGGCAGCGCGAGCAGGTTCGCCAGGCCGATGTCCGGCAGCGACATGCCCTGTTTGCGCAGCAGCACGGGCAGCGTCTGGGTGAAGAAGCCGAAGGGCAGGCCCTGCGAGAGGTAGAGGCTCGTGAGCAGCCCGAGCTTCATGGGAGTGTTCAGCGAGGTCTTCATGTGCCCTCCGGAGACTCGGCCGCGTCGAGCAGCCCCGCGGCCATGCGTTTCACCGTGCCCGCGGCGGAGCCCGCAGGCGTGAGGCCCGGTGCCGCCGTCGAGAGGACGAAGTAGCCCTGCACCGCCGCGAAGAGGCCCGCCGCCACCGCTCGCGCCCGCCGGCGGCCGATGACCGCGCCCACCAGCTCCTCCAGGAGCTCGAGGTCCGCGCGCACCACCTTTTCGTAGGCCGCGCGCACCTCGGGCTGCCGCACGGCCTCCGCGCTGATGGTCACCCACGCGGCCACCGAGGCGGGGTCCGCGTCCTCTCCCGTGGCCAGGAATGCGTCGAGGAACGCGTCCACCTGCGCCCGCGCTCCGCCCTTCACCCGCTCCAGCCGCGTCTTCACCCGCTCGCGCACGCGCCCCGCGAGTTGCTCCACCAGCGTCAGGAGGATCTCCTGCTTCTCCGTGAAGTGGTAGTGCACCAGTCCCGGGCTGAGTCCCGCCGCCTTCGCGATTTCCGCGATGGACGCGCGCTCGTAGCCGCGCTCGGCCATGACGCGCAGCAGACCCTCGACGATCTGCTGCCGGCGCTCCTCCGTGTTCGATGGGCGGGCCATCCGCGGCTCCGTTTCTAGGTTGGTCAACCAACTTATAATTCCGTGGACCCAGGGCGTCAACTGGGACTGCGGGGTTCAACCTGGGGTGCGAGCTACCCTCACCCCGTCCCTCTCCCGAGGGGAGAGGGGAGGGGGCGCGCGTTGGAGCTCAGAAGGCCACGCAGGCGGTGGTGTCGATGCGCAGGACTGCCTCCTGGTTGAATTGCTGCTTGAACGCGTCGCGGATGGCGTCGATGTCCTTCGAGCGCCCACTGCTGCCGTCGTGCAGGAGGATCATGAGCTTGCTGTTCTCCTTGACCAGCTCGCCCGTCGCCATGAGGTACTGCCCGCCGGCGTCGACGATGGTCAGCCCCTCCTTGAAAAGAGGCGTGACGGAGGTGTCGACGAAGCCCTGCCACTCGGTGTCGCTGATAGGCGGCGCGCCGTCGCGGTCCAGGCCGAACAGCAACTCCGTGCGCGCCTGCTGTGCACCGACGAGGCAGGCGGCTTCCGGCTCTCCGCAAGCGGAGGTGAGCACGGCGAGGGAGAGCAGGACGGGCGTCAGCAGGCGGGGGAAGTGCATGACGGCCCGTTGTAGCGAAAAGTTCCTGCTGCTTCCAGGTGAGCCCCTTCCGTGCGAGAGCCGCGCTCGGACCTTCTCGTGGCCTGGCCGCTCGCGCCCAGGCGCCTCAATAGTCGTAGTCGATGGCGTGGCGTTCCCAGTCGAGCTCCCTCAGGTGCTTCATCACCACGGGGTCGATGGGGAAGGCGAACTCGTCCTGGAACCAGAGCACGGCCAGCCCTGAGTAGTCCTTGGAGGGGTCACTGGCCTCGTAGTGCGAATAGAAGCGGGCGACGCAGACCACCGGGGGGAGGAGCATCGGCTGACTGCTTTCGGCGAACGGGGGGCGTGGCTCCCCGATGGGCCGCTCGGGAGGAGGGATCAAGTAGGGCGCGTACCCATTGGAGTGTTTGCGTGCCCTCTCCAGGAAGCGTTCGACGATACGCTGGCTGTCCTCCCATTTCGGAACTCCCGGAATCGGCTCCTCGTACACCAGCGACTGCTCGAGGAACCGCAAGTGGATGGTCCGGCCCGATACCAGCTCTATTGTGTTCTGTTTCGGCATGGTTGTTCCCGGGGAATGGCCCTCACCGCCATGAGCTGGGCGCTCAGTAGGACAGCAACGCGCAGACCTTCTCGGCGCCCAGCCGCTCGCGCCCGGGCAGGAAGTCCAGCGAGACGAGGAAGCTGAAACCCACCACTTCACCGCCGAGCTTCGTCACCAGGCGCGCCGTCGCCGCCGCTGTGCCTCCGGTGGCCAGCAGATCGTCCACGATGAGCACCCGGTCCCCGCGGCCCACCGCGTCCTCGTGGAGCTGCAGCCCGTCGTCGCCGTACTCCAGTGAGTAGCGCTCCGTCACTGTCTTGTAGGGCAGCTTTCCCGGCTTGCGCGCCGGAGCGAAGCCCGTGTGCAGCGCCAGGGCGATGGGGGCGCCGAGGAGGAAGCCGCGCGCCTCCACACCCACCACCTTGTGGATGTGGCGGCCCCGGAAGGGCGCGGCCATCGCGTTCACCACCCGCCCGAAGAGGTGCGGATCCGCCAGCACCGGCGTCACGTCCTTGAAGAGGATCCCCGGCTTGGGGAAGTCCGGCACGTCGCGGACGCGGGCCTTCAAGTCCTCGACGAGGTTGGAGTCATGGCCGGGGACGAAGAGGGGAGGGGTGTTGCTCATGTGAAGAGCTCCGGGTTGACGCAGTGAGGGGGCTTCCGCCCTTCCAGCGCGGCGAGGAGATTATCCACCGCCATGGAGGCCATGCGTCCACGGGTTGCGTGGCTGGCGCTCGCGATGTGGGGGGCGAGCAGGACGTTGGGAAGGGTCATCAACGGACTGTCGGAGGGCAGGGGCTCCGGGTCCGTCACATCCAGCGCGGCGCCGCCCAGGTGTCCGCCCGACAGCGCCTCCACCAGGGCGGCCTGGTCCACCACCGGCCCCCGGGCCGTGTTCACCAGCATGGCTCCCGGCTTCATGGCCGCGAATTCCGCCCGGCCCAGCCAGTGCCGGGTCTCCGCGTTCAGCGGCACGTGCAGCGAGATGAAGTCCGACTCGGCCAGCAGTGTGGCCTTGTCCACGCGGGTGAGGCCCAGCTCCGCCTCCAGGTCCGGCCGGGCCCGGCGGTTGACGTAGAGCAGCCGCATCCCGAAGCCGCGCGCCCGCCGGGCCATCGCCGCGCCGATGGCTCCCATCCCCACGATGCCGAGGGTCGCCCCGTACACGTCCCTGCCCAGCAACAGGCCGGGCTCCCACGTCCTCCACCGGCCCGCCCGGACGTACGCGTCCGCCTCGGCCACCCGCCGCGTCAGCCCCATCAGCAGGGCGAAGGCGAAGTCCGCCGTCGTTTCCGTGAGCACCCCCGGCGTATTGCCCACGGGGATGCGCCGCGCGGTGCACGCCGCCACGTCGATGTTGTCGTACCCGACGGCCACGTTGCTGACGGCCCGGAGGCGGTGGGCGCTGTCGAGCAGGGGCTCGTCCACCCGGTCGGTCAGCAGGGTGATGAGCCCGTCCACCTCCCGGGCCTCCGAGAGCAGGACGTCGCGTGGGGGAGGCAACTGCTCTTCCCACACCCGGAGTGAGACCTGAGCGGCCAGCCGGGCCAGCGCGTCTCCGGGAAGTTGTCGCGTGACGAAAACTCGGGGGCGTGTGGGGCGTTCCATGTCGACCGCCGATGCTCGCACAGCCGCGAGCCGTGCGGTGGATGACCGAGCAACCATCGCCCGGTCATCGACCTGCATTTTTCCCACGACGGAGGCTGCCCCGTCTGTGGTAATCGAATGGATTCCCCTCGCCACCGGGGGGGAAGGGACTTGCGAGAACGTGCCCTCCACCGCCGACAACCGAGAAGCCTCTTTCCCGCCTGATGGCCAGTGGCTGCGCGCCCTCAAGGCGGAAGTTCAGCCCACCACCTTCAAGAAGGGCCGCGAAGTCGCGGAAACGCGCCGCGTCTTCGGCCTTCAACGGGAGGGAGATGTCATCCGTGCCCAGGTGGCCAGCTCTTCCTCGCCGCAGGAGCGCTACGAGGTGTCGCTCGAGGTGGGCAACGGCAAGCCCACCTCCAAGTGCACCTGCCAGTCGTGGAACGCCTACGGGCCGCATTGCAAGCACGTGGTGGCCGCGGCGCTCGTCTACGCCGCGCGGCTGCGCGCTTCGATGATCGCCTCCTCGGCGGCCGCCGCATCCGCTGCCTCGGCCGCCTCTGCCCCCAAGCCCGCCGTTCCCGTGGCCGACGCCGCTTCCGAGGAGGCCCCGGTGGACGGCGAGGTGGACGCTGATTCCGAGGTTCCCGTCCCCTCGGTGGACTCGCCCCTGATGGACGCGGTGAGCCTCCCCGCGCTCGCCAAGGTGGAGAGCTGGCTGGGCCTCTCCGCCCTGCCGGACTACGAGTTCCTCTACCGGCTCACGCCCTCCAACACGGGTCCCGGTGGCCGTCACTGGTTGATGGACGTGCGCCGCCAGGACGCGCAGATGAAGGGGCCCGTGCACATCAAGCGCATGCTCCAGGCCGGCACCCGCATCGCCCCGGCGGACGAGCGCGTCTTCATCCTGCTCGCCAAGCACGAGCAGCGGTACGACTCGCGCATCGTCCTCTCCGACGAGGACCTGTGCGAGATGTTCGAGTTCCTGCGCCAGCGCCGCGTCATCTACCGCGGCACCGCGCTGCTCTTCTCGGACGAGCCAGTGCGGCCGCAGATCCACCTCGAGTCCCGCCCGGACGGAGCCACGGCCCGTATCGAGCTGCTCATGCCGGATGGGGCGAGCCTGTCCCTCAAGGACGCCATCCTGCTGGCGGGCATGCGCACGTACATCATCACCGCGCAGACGCTCTCGCCGGTGGAGCCGGATCTGCCGCCTCGGCTGGTGCGCAAGTGGCTGCTGGAGCCCACCATGTCCTTCCCAGTGGGGCAGTTGGACCGGGTGCTCACGTTCTTCGCCGCGCACCTGCCGCGCTTCCAGATGGCGCTCAAGGCGGACGACATCGACGTGGACGAGTCCGTGGAGCCCCGCTTCCTGCTCACGCTCGAGGGGACGCCCGAGCGCGTGAAGGTGCAGCTGGCGGCGCGCTACGGGCAGACCACCGTGCCCGTGTCTCCCACGGCCTCGCATCTGGGCTACGCCAGTGGCGTGGGCACGGATGGCCGCAAGCTGTACCGGCGCCGCGAGGAGCTGGAGCGCGCAGCGGGCAAGCGCCTGCAGGAGCTGGGCATGCGCTACGACGGCCACACCCACGCCTACGAGACGAGTGGAGATGGGGCCATCGAGTTCTGGGCGCGCGGGCTCGCCTCGCTGCCCGAGGACTGGGAGCGCTACGGTGTGCAGGCGCCCAAGGTGCGCCTGCGGCCCAAGCTGCGTCCGCGCATCCGTGTGGGCATGAGCGGGGTGAGCTGGTTCGAGCTGGATGCCGAGTTCGTCACCGATGACCAGGCGGTGGACCTGGGCGCGGTGCGCATGTGGCTCGACTCGGGCCGGCGCTTCGTGCCGCTGAAGGATGGCACCTACGCCGAGGCGGACCTCGCGGAGCTCAAGCGCGCCGCGGACCTGTTGGAAGAGGCTGGCGCCATGCCCGGCCGTACCCGCACGCGCCTGCCGCTGCACCAGGCCGTCGCGTTGGATCTGCTCATCGAGCTCGGCGAGTTCACCGAGGTGGAGGCCAAGGCGCGCAAGGCGATGACCGAGCTGCGCGACACCAACGGCGTGCCCAAGGTGGCGCTGCCCGAGGGTCTCCAGGCCACGTTGCGCCACTACCAGGAGGCGGGCCTGTCCTGGCTGTGGTTCCTCCACCGGCACGGGCTGTCCGGCATCCTCGCGGACGACATGGGTCTCGGAAAGACGATCCAGTCCTTGAGCCTCCTGCAGAAGGTGGCCAACGATGAGGGCCGCAAGCCGTCGCTCGTGGTGGCGCCCACCAGCGTGCTCGCCAACTGGGAGCGCGAGGCCGAGCGCTTCACCCCGGGCCTCAAGACGGTGGTGTGGCACGGCCAGGACCGCAAGGAGCGCGTGGAGGATCTCAAGGGCGCGGACCTCGTGCTCACGTCCTACGCGCTGGTGCGCAGGGATCTGGAGGCGCTCAGCGAGGTGGGCTTCCGCTACGTCATCCTCGACGAGGCGCAGAACATCAAGAACGCGGACAGCGCCACGGCGCAGGCGTGCAAGTCGCTGCCGAGCGACACGCGGCTGGCGCTCACGGGTACGCCGCTGGAGAACCGGCTCAGCGAGCTGTGGAGCCTCTTCGACTTCCTGATGCCGGGCTTCCTCGGCAGCGCGGAGGGCTTCAGCGACCGCTTCGAGCAGCCCATCCAGGTGGCCAACGACAGCAACGTGCGCGACCGCCTGCGCCGCCGCATCCAGCCCTTCATCCTGCGCCGTCTGAAGACGGAGGTGGCCAAGGATCTGCCGCCCAAGACGGAGAGCGTGGCGTGGTGCGAGATGGAGCCCGGACAGGCGGCGCTCTACCGCGAGGTGCTCGAGGAGAGCCGCCGCAAGGTGAACGAGTCCATCGAGAAGATGGGCTTCAAGCGCAGCCGCGTCTCCATCCTCGCGGCGCTCATGCGCCTGCGTCAGGTGTGCTGCGATCCGCGCCTGCTCAAGATGCCGCCCGGCACGCTCTTGCCCAGCAGCGCGAAGCTGGAGCGCTTCGGCCAGCTGGTGGACGACCTCGTCGCCGAGGGCCACCGCGCGCTCGTCTTCAGCCAGTTCACCGAGATGCTGGAGCTGCTCAAGGGCGAGGCGGACCGCCGGGGCCTGCGCTATCTCTACCTGGACGGCCGCACGAAGGACCGCATGGGCAAGGTGGACGAGTTCAACCGTCCGGACGGGCCGCCGCTCTTCTTCATCAGCCTCAAGGCGGGTGGCACCGGCCTCAACCTCACCGCGGCCGACTACGTCATCCACTACGATCCGTGGTGGAACCCGGCCGTGGAGGACCAGGCGACCGACCGTACCCACCGCATCGGCCAGACGCGCGCCGTCATCAGCTACAAGCTCATTACCCGCGGCACTGTGGAGGAGAAGATTCTCAGCCTCCAGAAGCGCAAGAAGGACCTGGCCGCGGGCGTGCTCAGCGCGGATGGAGACTTCGGCAAGCTGCTGACCGAGTCGGACATCGTCGACCTCTTCCAGGGCGAGTGACCCGGGAGGGCTACAAAAGAGTCTGACTCCTCACATCACCCTCCGTGCATGCAAGCTGCCGCACGAGCCTCGGGACGGAACGCTTGTGCAGTGTCAGAGCCCACTGCTAGGTTGTTCAGGTACGGTCCGAATGGCGAAGGAGGGCACCGTGCTGCTGGGCTTGCGCATTTCGAATGTGGCGGTGATTGAGGAGGTGGAGGTGACGTTCGGGGCCGGCCTGACCGTGCTCACGGGCGAAACGGGCGCGGGCAAGTCCATTCTGGTGGACGCCCTCGGGCTGCTGCTGGGCGGGCGGGCGGATGCGGACGCCATTCGCGCGGGCTGCGAGGAGGCCTCGGTGGAGGGCGTCTTCGAGCGCACCCCGGTGCTGGCCACGCGCATGGAGGAGTTGGGCGTGCCGGATCTCGGGGACGAGGTGCTGGTGCGCCGCGTGGTGGGCCGCAACGGCCGCGCCAAGGCCTACATCAATGGTTCGCTGGTGACGGTGGGCGTGCTGGCGCGCTTCATGCGCGGCACGGTGGACATCGCCGGCCAGCACGAGCACGTGAGTCTCTTCGACGCCGGACTGCACCGGGTGCTGCTGGACCGCTACGGGCGGTTGGAGGAGCAGCTCGCCGCCTATGGCCGTGACTACGCGGCGGTGGCGGAGGTGGTGTCGCGCATGGAGGCGCTGGGCGGGGACGAGTCCCGGCTGCGCGAGCGCGCCGAGTTCCTGCGCTTCCAATTGGATGAGATCTCCCGCCTGGAGCCGGAGTCGGGCGAGGACGTGCGGCTGGACGCCGAGCGGCGCCGGCTGGCGGGCTCGGAGAAGCTGAAGCGGCAGGGCGCCGAGGCGGAGCAGCTGCTCTCCGGTGAGGAATCGAGCGCGGTGGAGACGGTGGGCCGCGCGCTGGGGCTGGTGACCGAGGCGGCGAAGTGCGACGCCACGCTGGCGCCGGTGGCGGAGTCGCTGGGGTCGGCCCTCGCGGAGCTGGAGGAGGCGCAGCGCCGGCTCGGCCGGTACGTGGAGGGTCTGGAGTCCGACCCGGCCCGGTTGAGCGAGGTGGAGGATCGCCTGGACGCCCTCAAGCGGCTGTGCCGCAAGCACGCCACCACGCTGGACGGTGTGCTGCAGAAGCGCGACGCGCTGGAGACGGAGCTGTCCACCCTGGACAACCGGCAGGAGGTGCTGGAGCAGCTCGCCCGGGAGCGCAAGGCCGCGGAGGAGCGGGCGCGCCGCAGTGGCGAGGCCCTGTCGCGGGCGCGCGCCGCGTGCGCCGTCTCCTTTGGAACGCAGGTGCGGGAAGGCCTGGGGATGCTCGCGCTGGGCAAGGCCGCCTTCGAGGTGCGGGTGACGCCCGGCACCCAGCTCAAGGCCGAGGGCCTGGACGACGTGGAGTTCTTCTTCAGCGCCAACCCGGGTGAGCCTCCCCGGCAGCTGGCCAAGGTGGCTTCCGGTGGTGAGGCCTCTCGCCTCCTGCTGGCCCTCAAGCGTGCACTGGCGGACAGTGATGGCTGCGGCTGCTACATCCTGGACGAGGCGGACTCGGGGGTGAGCGGCGCCATCGCGGACGTGGTGGGCCGGATGATTCGGGACGTCAGCGGGCACCGTCAGGTGCTGTGCATCACCCACCTGCCGCAGGTGGCGGCCTACGCGGACGCCCACCTGCTCATCCGCAAGGGGCTCAAGGGAGAGCGGACCGTCTCGGAGGTGGTGCCTCTGGAGGCGGGGGCCGCGCGCACCCAGGAACTGGCGCGGATGATGTCCGGTGTCGAGGTGACGCGAGAGGCCCTGGGAGCGGCCGAGGCCCTGGTCCGCTCGGCCCACCGGGCGTCGGGACCCCCCCGGTCCAGGAGGGAGCCGGCCCCGGATGGTGGCTCCCGGAACAGGCTGCGCCGCAGTGCGTAGCCAGGTACGTGCAACGCCTCCTTGCTCCGATAAGGTCCCTCACATAGCATCCAGCCCGTGTCCAGAACCGCAGGGCAGACCGCGGCTCCCCGCATGAAGGTCGTCTCGGCCGGCCTCACGGATGTGGGGCGTAAGCGCAACCATAATGAAGACAGCTTCCTGATCGACGACGAGCTACAGCTCTATGTCGTCGCGGATGGCATGGGCGGCCATGCCGGGGGCGGTACCGCCTCCCGCATCGCCGTCGAGACCATCGACAAGGAGCTCCGACGGGCCCGTGAAGGTCGGGACAACCCGTTCGTCACCACTTCCAACCTGCAGGACGCGCTCCTGCCGGATGCCTTGCGTACGGCGGTGGAGAGGGCCTGTCTGGCCATCTTCACCACCGCGCAGGAGGATCCGCGCCTGTCGGGCATGGGGACCACGGTCATCTCGCTCGTCGTGCGAGACAACCAGGCGTTCTTCGCGCACGTGGGCGACAGCCGCGCCTACCTCGTCCGGGGTCCCCTCATCCAGCAGATCTCCGAGGACCACTCGCTGGTCAACGAGCAGATCAAGGCCGGGATGATCACCCCCGAGGAGGCCAAGCACTCCCGCTACAAGAACATCATCACGCGTTCGGTGGGCTTCGAGGAAGAAGTCCAGGTGGACGTGATGGGGGTGGTGGCGGAGCCAGGAGACGTCTTCCTGCTGTGCTCGGACGGTCTCGCCAACATGGTCGAGGACCGGGAACTGCACGAGGCGGTGCAGTCCTCGGCCAGCCTCGCCGACGTTCCCAAGCGGCTCATCGACCTGGCGAACGAGCGTGGTGGCGACGACAACATCACCGTCATCGTCGTTCAGGTTTCAGCCTGAAATCAGGGCGCTCCGAGTGAGCGCCTGGAATTGTTCCACGCGACTGGACGTGGAGCGTCGGGTGTCGTGTGTCCTCACTTGACACCCTGAGAAGTCGGGTGGTAGCTGCCCAAACGATTCCCGTGTCCTGAGAGGCACGATGGATGACGGATGGGCGGGTGTCGGGGCGTGGGGGAGATGAAGCGCACTGGGGCATGACCTAGATTCTGGCCCCGGATGCGCACGCCGAAGCGCTGAGGCGCACAAGGGAGCTGGCATTGGCGAAAAAGTCCTACACCCTGATCGTGGTCCCGGACCACGAATCTCCGGTCAAGCGCTACCGCGTGCAGAAGTCGCTGTTCCTCCAGGTGGGGGGCGGGGCTCTGCTGCTGGCGGGATTGGCCCTGGGGGCCACCTTCCACTACTTCCAGGTGGCTCGGGACGCAGCGGAGAATCGGATTCTTCGTGAGGAGAACCTGACGCTGCGCGGGCAGTTGAAGTCGGTTCGGGAGCGCATCGAGCACATTGGCTCCACGCTGGACCGGGTGGAGCGGTTCGACCAGAAGCTGCGGGCCATCACGCTGTTGTCGGATCCGCAACGCAACCTGGCCATGGGTCCGGTGGAGCAGGAGCCGGGGGTGGGTTCTCCGGCGGCGGAGACGGCGTTCACCGAGCTGGCGAGCATGGAGTCGCCCAAGGCGCTGACGGGGAAGCTGGACCGGCTGAGCGCGGAGGCGACCCGGCAGGAGCAGAGCCTGCACGAGCTGCAGGCCTACTTCCAGGACCAGAAGTCGCTGCTGGCCTCCACGCCGTCGCTGTGGCCGACGCGCGGCTGGGTGACGAGTGATTTCGGCTCGCGGTTGGATCCGTACACGGCGGACCGGGTGATGCACGCGGGCATGGACATCGCGGCGCCGCACGGCAAGGACGTCTTCGCGCCGTCGGATGGCACGGTGGTGTTCGCGGGCCTGGAGGGCGGTTACGGCAACGTGATCGTCATCGACCACGGCTACGGCATCAAGACGCGCTACGGCCACCTGGCGAAGATCCTGGTGAAGGCGGGTGACCGGGTGAAGCGTGGTGGGCTGATCGCGGCGGTGGGCAACACGGGCCGCTCGACGGGTCCGCACCTGCACTACGAAGTGCGCGTGAACGGCATCCCGCAGAATCCGCGCAAGTTCATCCTCGAGGAGTAATCACCCCTCTCCCCTCGGGAGAGGGACGGGGTGAGGGTATCTCGTCCCCCGGGTTGAATCCGCGCATGCCCCCTCTCCCTCTGGGAGAGGGTTGGGGTGAGGGTCATGAGGCCCTCGCCCCTTTTGCGTTTCAAGACTCCGAGCGTCCGGGAACGAACCCCCCGAGCTGAATCCGCCGCTTCTGTAGCCCTCCAGCGTTCCCCATGCGCTCCAGGGTATAGGCGCGCTCGAGCTCGCCCCACACGAGAGGCCCCAGCACCTGCCAGTGGGTGGGCTGCTCGATGGTGAGCTCCAGCAGGGCGAGCGTGAAGTCCGGAGCCTCGGCGCCCGCTGGCAGCACCGCACGAGCGTCCGCGGAGAGCCGGGAGCGGGTGGGCTCGCGCAGCGCCTCCGTCACCGTGAGGCCCGAGGTGGGCACCAGCAGCACGGCGAAGTTGTCCCCCTGCAGCCGCACGAGCTTCGCTCCGGGAAACTGGGAGCGCAGGGACTCCACCACGGCCCGCAGCATCGCATCGCCGGCGGGGAAGCCGTGGCGCGCGTTGACGTGGATCATCCCCTTCACGTCGGCGATGAGCGCGCCCAGCGTCCAACCCGCGTGGTGGGCGTGGGTGGAGAGGTCGAACTCCTCCTTGAGGAGGGTCCCCTGCGTGAGGGCGAGGGGATTGAGCGCGCCCGTCGCGTCCGGCACGCCGCGGCGGGCGTGCTCCTCGTCGAGCAGGCGTTGGAGCGCGACCTTCACGGGCTCGGGCGAGCGCTGCACGAGCCGGGGGAAGAGGGTCACCAGCGCGGTGGCCATGGCTTCGTCGATGGCGTAGGGCATGGCCGTTCTTTAACCGCGAGGGGTGCTCTAGGTCACCTTGTGCGCGGTGACGGTGACCTCGTCGCGGTCGTGGTAGAGCTGGCGCATCGTCAGGCCCTGCCAGCCGCCCTCCTGGGTGAGGATGTGCCGCACCCGCACGAGGATGGGGTTCTTGTCCTTCATGGGCAGCTTGATGTTGGCCACCAGGTGCGAGGCCCAGCCGCGCCGGCCCCACTTGGCCAGGAGCTGCGCCACCTCGATGGGCCGCCAGGCCATGTCGCAGAAGAGCCAGTCGGCGGGCTCCTCGGGGGCGTAGGCGAAGGCGCTCTCCTGGATGTGCTCCACGCGGGGCTGCCGGGCCAGCTCGGGCATGAGCTTCGCCGGGTCCACGGCAATCACCCGCGCGCCGCGAGCCACCAGCCGCTGTGTCCACCCACCGGGCGCCGCGCCAAGGTCCACACACACCTCACCCCGGCCCGGCTCGAAGGGGAGGTTGACGAGTGCCTCCTCCAGCTTCATCGCCGCGCGAGAGGGGGAGTCGGCCGAGCGCCGCATGCGCTGACGTCCACCCGGCGAGAGCGACAGGGCCTCGCGCGCGGGCACCGTGCCCACCAGCACCACTCCGGGCGCCACACACAGCTCGGCGAGCGTGGCCCCGGCCTCACGAGCCCGCCACGTCTCCTCCAGCAGCCGCTCCGGGGGCAGCCGTGCCCGCACCGCCTCCAGCAAGGCATCCGCCTCGTCGGCCATCCGGTTGCCGGCCGGGCTGTCCGGCGTGAACGCTTGGAGCACCAGCGAGCCAGCAGGCACCGCCTCGAGCACCCGGGCGGAGATGGACTCGGCGATCTGCTCGGGGGGTTGATCGGCCGGCAGGGAGGCCTGCACGCGGATTCCCGTGCGGGCGAAGACGGGGGGCTCGGCCGGGCGCTTCTCGCTCTCCACGAGCACCTCGCCAAGCAGCCGGGGGGACGCTCCCGCCCACGCCAGCTCCTCGAACAGGTGGGGCTCGAAACCGGCTCGGCAGGTCCAGAGCCACCGCCCGGGTTGTGAAGGGAGAGTGGCCGCCGGCAGAGGCGGTGACTTCACCCGGGGTGGAACCACGGGAAGTGGCACGGGCGCCGGCTTCGCCCCCCGAGCAGAGGGGGGACCCTTTTGAGGGCGGGGAGCAGGGCGCCTTGCGGGACGATGGGTCTCTTTTCGACGGGAGGGCATTGCGTGGCCTCGGTTCCGCTTTACTCTGTCCTGCCGCTCGCGCGGCGGCCAATCAGGTGGAATGACGCGGGAGAAACGCATGGTTTCCTTCCTGCATCCCACCTACAATCCAGGGATTTCCCTTCACTCGCCGCGTCCCTTCGAGGATTCTCCGGCGAGAGAGTCAGAATCGCATGATCGAATGGACGCTGAAGAAGATCATCGGGACGAAGAATGAGCGCGAGCTCAAGAAAACGTACCCGAAGGTAGCCCGCATCAACGAGCTTGAGAGCAAGATGCGGGCGCTCAAGGATGAGGACTTCCCCGCCGCCACCGCACGGATGAAGCAGGAGGTGCAGAACGGCCGCCCGCTGGACGAGCTGCTGTACGACGCCTTCGCCATCACGCGCGAGGCCGCCCGCCGGGTGATCGGCCAGCGGCACTACGACGTGCAGATGATCGGCGGCATGTTCCTCCACCAGGGGTGCATCTCGGAGATGCGCACCGGTGAGGGCAAGACGCTCACCGCCACGCTGCCCTCGTACCTCAACGCCCTGTCCGGCCGCGGCGTCCACGTGGTGACGGTGAACGACTACCTCGCCCGGCGCGACGCCGAGTGGATGGGCCGCGTGCACCGCTTCCTGGGCATGACCACCGGCTGCATCCTCCACGAGCTGAACGATCGTCAGCGCCAGGAGTCCTACCGGGCGGACATCACCTACGGGCAGAACAACGAGTTCGGCTTCGACTACCTGCGCGACAACATGAAGTTCCGCCTGCAGGACTACGTCCAGCGCGAGCTGAACTTCGCCATCGTGGACGAGGTGGACTCCATCCTCATCGACGAAGCCCGCACCCCGCTCATCATCTCCGGCCCCACCGACGACACCACCGACAAGTACTACAACGTCGACAAGGTGATTCCGGGCCTGGTGCCGGACCAGGACTACATCCTGGACGAGAAGCACAAGTCGGTGTCCCTCACCGACGCGGGCATCGAGAAGCTCCAGCAGCGGCTGAAGATCAACAACCTCTACGATCCGGGAGAGATCGAGACGCTCCACCACGTGGAGCAGGCCCTGCGGGCCCACACGCTCTACAAGCGTGACCGCGACTACGTGGTGCGCGACGGCGAGGTCATGATCGTCGATGAGTTCACCGGCCGCCTCATGGCGGGCCGCCGCTGGTCGGACGGCCTGCACCAGGCCGTCGAGGCCAAGGAAGGCGTGAACATCGAGAACGAGAACCAGACGCTGGCGACCATCTCGTTCCAGAACTACTTCCGCATGTACTCCAAGCTCTCGGGCATGACCGGCACCGCCGACACCGAGGCCGAGGAGTTCGCGAAGATCTACAACCTCGAGGTCCGGGTGGTGCCCACCAACCGGGCGATGATCCGCAAGGATCAGGACGACGTCGTCTACAAGACGGAGCGCGAGAAGTTCGAGGCGGTGGCCAAGGACATCGTCGAGCTGCACAAGAAGGGGCAGCCGGTGCTGGTGGGCACCGTGTCCATCGCCAAGAGCGAGGTGGTGGCCAACTTCCTCAAGTCTCAGGGCATCCCCCACAACGTGCTCAATGCGAAGCAGCACGAGCGCGAGGCGGAGATCGTCGCGCAGGCGGGCCGTAAGGGCGCGGTCACCATCGCCACCAACATGGCCGGCCGAGGCACGGACATCCTCCTGGGTGGCAACCCCGAGGTGATGGCGAAGTCCGAGGTGGGCGCCGAGCCCCAGCCTCCCGCCGTGACGACGACGCCGGACGGCCAGCCGGTGGACATGACCGGCTACCAGCAGGCGCTCGCCGACTACAAGCAGCGCTTCGAGGCCTCGCTGGCCAAGTACAAGGAGCAGACGCAGAAGGAGCGCGAGGAAGTGGTGGCCGCTGGCGGCCTCTACATCATCGGCACCGAGCGTCACGAGTCGCGCCGCATCGACAATCAGCTGCGTGGCCGCGCCGGCCGCCAGGGTGACCCGGGTGGCAGCCGCTTCTACCTGTCGCTCGAGGACGACCTGATGCGCATCTTCGGGTCCGAGCGCATCTCGGGCCTGATGGAGCGCCTGGGCATGGAGGAGGGCGAGGTCATCGAGCACGTGTGGCTCAGCCGCGCCATCGAGAGCGCCCAGCGGCGCGTCGAAGGGCACAACTTCGACATCCGCAAGAACCTGCTCGAGTACGACGACGTGATGAACCAGCAGCGGCGCACCATCTACAAGCTGCGCCGCAAGGTGCTGGCCGCCGGTGCCGGCATCCCGCTGGTCGAGTACGAGGAGGACAAGAAGACCCGCGCGAAGATCCGCTCCGAGCAGCTCGTTTCCTGGGCGGATTACCGGGAGCTGCTCCTGGACGCGGTCGAGGACGTCATCGTCTCGCAGACCGACACCTACTGCCCGTCCAGGAACCCGGCGTCGTGGGACCTGGAGGCGCTCACCCGCGGGGTGAAGGAGTCGCTCAACCTGGAGCTGTCCTTCGACAACGTGAGTTCGCGCGAGCAACTGCAGGAGGACATCTACAAGGCAGCGGAGAAGGTCATCCAGACGCGTGAGCAGGAGTTCGGCGAGGAGTTCCTGCGCTTCCTCCAGGTGCGCTACCTGGTCACCATCGACACGCTGTGGAAGGACCACCTGCTGGCGATGGACCACCTGCGCCAGGGCATTGGCCTGCGCGGCTACGGCCAGAAGGACCCGAAGCAGGAGTACAAGAAGGAGGGCTACAACGGCTTCATGCAGATGCTGGGCGCCATCAGCACCCAGTTCGCCATGCAGATGATGCGGGTGCAGGCCAAGGGTGCCTCCGACGCGGCCGAGGAGGCCGCCCGGCTGGCCCGGCAGATGGCCCAGCGCCAGCGTCAGATGCAGGAAGGCCGTGCGGACGCCGAGGGCAAGCTGGCCGAGACCGCCGCTCCCCGTCCGGCCGCCGCCACCCGCCAGGGCGCTCCGGCCGGAGGCCCCAAGCTGGGCCGCAATGATCCGTGCCACTGCGGCAGCGGCAAGAAGTACAAGAAGTGCCACGGGGCGTCCGAGGCCAGCGTCTAGGCACCCCCCGGCGGGCCGGGCCCCAGTTCCCCTGGGTGCCCGGCTCCCGTCCACCAGTTCCCACCCCGCGTCGCGAAGCTTGCACCGGCGGCATGGGTTTTGTTAGAGAAGCCCGCCCGCCGCCAGCCCAGGCTGGTGGTGGGCTCGTTGTTTCAGTCAACCCACTACACACACGTTCTTGCCGGCCCTCGGTGCTCCTGTTCGGGAGCAAACGGCCGGACTCCTTACGGAACGTGGAGGAAGAACCGAGATGGAAACGCAAGACAATACGACTCAGCAGCAGGCCATGGCCGCCGCCAGCGGCATCACGATGCGGCAGCTCCTGGAGGCCGGTGTTCACTTCGGCCACCAGACGAAGCGCTGGAACCCGAAGATGAAGCCCTACATCTTCGGCGCCCGCAACGGCATCTACATCATCGACCTCCAGAAGACGGTCAACATGGCCCGCGCGGCCTTCCGCTTCGTGGCGGACATCACCGGCCGCGGTGGCGCGGTGCTCTTCGTGGGCACCAAGAAGCAGGCGCAGGACGTCATCCAGGAGGAGGCGCGCCGCGCCGGTCAGTTCTTCGTCACCAGCCGTTGGCTGGGTGGCACGCTGACCAACTTCAAGACGATCAAGCAGGGCATCGACCGCCTGAAGACGCTCGAGAAGATGGCCGAGGATGGCACCTTCGAGCGCCTCCCGAAGAAGGAAGTCGCGTCCCTCGAGCGTGAGCGCGAGAAGCTGGAGAAGAACCTGGGCGGCGTGAAGGAGATGTCCAAGCTGCCCAAGTGCATCTTCGTGATCGACCCGAAGAAGGAGCATATCGCCGTGCACGAGGCCAACCGCCTCGGCATCCCGGTCATCGGCGTGGTGGACACCAACTGCGACCCGGACGGCATCGACTTCGTCATCCCGGGCAACGACGACGCCATCCGCTCCATCAAGCTCTTCACCTCGAAGATCGCCGAGTCGTGCATCGAGGGCGGCGCCCGCTACCGCGCCAGCGGGGCGGCCGACCGTGACGAGGATGAGGGCCGCGAGGAGCGTGGTGATCGCCGCGACCGCGACGACCGTGGCGACCGCCGCGGGCCGCGCCGCAATGACCGGGGTGGTGACCGCCGCGGTGGCGACCGGGGTGGCGAGCGCCGTGGGCCCCTCGTGGAGATGAAGGGTGCCGCTCCCGCCGCTGCGGGTGAGGCCTCCGAGGGTGGCGAGGGCGGCGGGGAGACCACCGCCGAGTAGTGCCGCCGCGCTCCCTCCGAGGAGCGCTTGGAGTCCAGCCGGGCGGCGCTTGGTCGCTGCCCGGCTTTTCCTTTTCAACCCCAGCAGTACCTTCAAACTCAATTCCCCCCCCAGTCACGGGGTGGGTCCCTGGAGACGAACATGGCCGAGGTCAGCGCCACGATGGTGAAGGAGCTCCGCGAGAAGACCGGCGCGGGCATGATGGATTGCAAGAAGGCCCTCGCCGAGTCCGGTGGCGACTTCGCCAAGGCCGAGGAGTGGCTGCGCAAGAAGGGCATCTCCCGCGCCGAGGGCAAGGCCGGCCGCGTGGCCGCCGAGGGCGTGATCGGCACCTACATCCATGGTGGCCGCATCGGCGTCATCGTGGAGGTCAACTGCGAGACGGACTTCGTGGCCCGCAACACGGACTTCCAGGACCTGGTCAAGGACGTGGCCATGCAGGTCGCCGCGGCCAACCCCAAGTACGTGCGCCGCGAAGAGGTCCCCACCGAGCTGCTGGAGAAGGAGAAGGAGATCCAGCGCGCGCTGCTCAAGCAGGCGAACAAGCCCGAGGCCATGTGGGACAAGATCCTCGTGGGCAAGGTGGAGAAGTACTACGAGGGCGTGTGCCTCGTGGACCAGCTCTGGGTGAAGGACGACAAGAAGAAGGTCGGCGAGATGATCACCGAGCGCTCGGCGAAGATCGGCGAGAAGGTCTCCGTGCGCCGCTTCGTGCGCTACGAGGTCGGTGAGGGCATCGAGAAGAAGAAGGAAGACCTGGCCGCCGAGGTGGCCAAGACGCTGGGCCAGGCCTAGCCGTCCGCCGCCCGCCGTGCCGAGGGCCGCGCGTTCCGGTATTCCCCGGGGCGTCGCGGCCCTTGCCGTTCCTGGGGCCGGGAGCCAGGGGAGGGGCCACTGGCGGACGGCCGAGGCACTCGGGCGTTGATCGCCGCCGGGGCGAGGGATACAAGCGGGGCCAATGTCCGCTCCAGCCACGGCCCGTCGTTACAAGCGCATCCTCCTCAAGCTGTCGGGCGAAGCCCTGATGGGGGAGGGGAAGTACGGCATCCATCCTCCCACGCTGTCGCGCATCGCCTCGGAGCTCAAAGAGGTGGCGGAGGCGGGTGTGGAACTGGCCGTGGTCATCGGCGGAGGCAACATCTTCCGCGGCGTGGCGGGCTCCACCGAGGGCATGGATCGCGCGAGCGCCGACTACATGGGCATGCTCGCCACCTGCATCAACTCCATGGCCATGCAGGACGCGCTGGAGAAGCAGGGCTGCCACACCCGGGTGCTCTCGGCCATCAAGATGGAGCAGATCGCCGAGCCCTACATCCGCCGGCGCGCGGTGCGTCACCTGGAGAAGGGCCGCATCGTCATCTTCGCCGCGGGCACCGGCAACCCGTACTTCACCACGGACACCGCCGCTTCCTTGCGCGCCATGGAGATCAACGCCGAGGTCATCCTCAAGGCGACCAAGGTGGATGGCATCTACAGCGCGGATCCGAAGAAGGACCCCACGGCGCGGCGCTACCGGACGCTGACGTACATGGACGTCCTCAAGCAGAATCTGAACGTGATGGATTCCACGGCCATCTCGCTCTGCATGGACAACAAGCTGCCGATCATCGTGTTCGACCTGACCCAGCGCGGTAACATCGGCAAGGCCATCCTGGGCGACGCGGGCGAGATCGGAACCGTGGTGGGCGTGGGCGAGACGGCCTGGGCCTGAGAGAAGCACGGACGCGCTTCACTTCATAAGGAGACCTGCACATGGCAGATGCCGTGACCGAACTGAAGGGCCGTATCGACAAGACGCTCGAGGATCTCCGTCGGGAATTGACGAAGGTGCGCACGGGCCGCGCCAGTCCGAACCTGCTCGACGGCATCCGGGTGGACTACTACGGCACGCCCACCCCGCTGAGCGGCGTGGCCAACATCACCTCGCCCGAGCCCCGGCTCATCATCATCAAGCCGTGGGAGAAGAGCGTCCTCAAGGAGATCGAGAAGGCCATCCGCGAGGCCAACCTCGGCATCAACCCGATGAACGACGGTGAGGTCATCCGCCTGCCCTTCCCGCCCCTCACCGAGGAGCGGCGCAAGGAGATCGCCAAGCAGGTGAAGACCAAGGGCGAGGAGCACAAGGTCGCCATCCGCAACATCCGCCGCGACTCGAACGAAGCCATCAAGGCACAGCTCAAGGACAAGAAGATCACCGAGGACGACTCCAAGCGCCTGACGGAAAAGGTGCAGAAGGAGACGGACGACGGCGTGAAGAAGGTGGACGAGATCATCTCCAAGAAGGAGAAGGAAGTGATGGAGGTCTGAGATGGCCTTCATTCTCGTCGCGGAGCCATCCGCCTCGGTGGCCGGGGCGCTGCGCAAGTTCCTGGAGAACGCCGGCCATGAGGTGACGGTAGCGTCCGAGGTCCGGGATGCGCTGGAGCGGGTGCGCGAGCTGGCGCCCGCGTTGGTGCTGGCTTCTGTCACGGAGAGCTTCGACGGCGAGACGCTCTGCCGGCAGGTGAAGGAGGAGGCATCGACGATTCCGGTGCTCCTGCTGTACCTGCCGGAAGAGGAGCAGCCGGAGGCGCGCTCGGCCGCCGCGGGGGCGGAGGCGTGTCTGGTGGGTCCGTTGAAGCGGGCCACCGTGGTGTCCTGCGTGAGCCTGATGATGCAGCTGGCGCAGGCCCGCGAGACGGTGTCGGTGGTGCGCACCGAGATGCAGCTGATGCAGCATCAGGGGCCTCGCCGTGAGCCGAGCTCCTCGGGCGCGGACCTGGAGTTCCTCAAGAGGCTGCTCTTCATGGAAGTGAAGCGCAGCCGCCGGTACCGCTACCCCATTTCCTACCTGTTGCTGGAGCCGGACCGGTACGCGGAACGGCTCGCCACGCTGCCGGCGGCCCAGCGTACGTCCGCGCTGGCGGAGGTGCTCCGGCGGCTCTCCGAGGCGCTGCGAGACATCGACGTGGCGGTGCCGTTCGCCGAGGGCCGCTTCATCGTCTTCCTGCCGTACACGCCGCACGAGGGAGCGATGGTGGTGGCGGAGCGGCTGCGGCAGCGGGTGAAGGAAGTGGAGTCGGTGCCGGGGCTGACGGCGTCCATGGGCCTGGCGGTGTTCGAGCCATCGGCGCAGAAGGGCCAGGCGCAGGTGAGCTTCGGCAGCCTCATGAAGGAAGCAGGAGACGCGCTGCGCCGGGCTCAGGCCGCGGGCGGAGATCGCGTCGAGGGCGGCCGTCAGACGCCCGCGGAGCCCGTTTCCGAGTAACTGTCTCAGCCCAGGATGCCCACTCCTCCCTCTCCCTCCGGGAGAGGGTCGGGGTGAGGGTATCGGGCATCCCGGGTCGAGCCGGGATTACCCCGGGTACACCAGCTCCTGGCCGGAGATGTCCCGCACCACGTCGGCCACGAAGCGGAACAGCTCAAGCCCCTTCCCCTTGTCGTCCAGCCAGGAGCCGCTGGCGGCGTCATAGGAGAAGTGGATGCCCTGGGAGCGGCCCGCGACCCAGATCTGCCGCACGGCGCGCTGGGTGTTGACGATGCACTTCTCGCGAGAGGGCGTGGTGAGGGTGACCATGTCACCCGTGCTCTCGGCCTCGAGGTCATCCGGGTCGAGCGCATCCGCGGCGGCCATGATGCGCTTGAACGCCGCGGAGACGAGCTGGTTGTAGCTCGCTTCGTCCATCATCGGTGAAGCCTCCAGGAAACGGAGCGGCTACTGGATGACGTCGAGCACCGGCTGGCCGGGGGCGGCGAAGAACAGCAGCTTCGCCGGGGCGGGCGCGGCGCCGGGCTCGGTGGAGTCCGGGCGCTCGATGGCGATGATGGTGCCCGGGTTGACCTGCTTGGGGAAGGACTGCATGCCCAGCAGGTGGGTGGCCAACGCCCCCATGGACGGCTGGTGGCCCACGAGCACGATGTTCTCACCCGTGTAATCGTCGATCACGGGGGTCACGGCGCCCACTGGCATGTCCGGCAGCAGGCAGCGATGGGCGCGCAGGGTGCCCTCGTGCTTGAGGATGGTGGAGAGCAACTGCGCCGTCTGAACCGTGCGCACCAGCGGGCTCGTGAGCACGAGCGAAACCGGTCCGATACGCTCTGCCAGCGACGCGAAATGCGCGGCCGTGCTGGCTCGGGCCTTGGCAGTGAGCGCGCGTGCCTCGTCACCGAGTCCCTCGGGGGCCTCCGCGTCCGCCTCGCCGTGCCTTACCAGGAAGATCCTCAAGGTGCCTCCACCGCTCTGAACGGACCGCGGTTCGTACACGACCGCGCCAGGGTTGGTCAAAGGTAATACGGCGATTGTTGGTTGGTGACGGCCCCTCCCGCCGGTGGGCAGGCAGCCTGGGGCCGTTCCGCCCGGAGCGGATGCAATCCCGTCCGTGGCCGACTGTGTGCGGACGTATACTCCGCCCCTCGTATGACCGGGGAGGACCCCTGGAGGAGTGTGGATGCGCAAGCTGCTGTGGGTGCTGTTCGCCGCGGGAATGCTGTCCGGCTGCAAGAAGGAGGAGGCTCCCGCGCCTGCCCGGCAGGCCGCCGGGACGGAGGCCGGAGAGGGCTCGCGGGAGGCCCCCACCGAGGCCCCCGAGGTGCTCGATGACAGCAAGCCCTATGCCCTCACCCAGGCGAAGCTGGACGCCTACGTTGGCTACCAGCGCCAGGTGCTGGACGCCTACGCCGCCATGGCCCGGGAGCTCCAGGCCGCCAAGGCCCGGCTCACCGCCGGCACGCTGGACGCGCAGGGCAGGCCCGTGGGTATGACCGAGTCCATGAAGGCCATCGAGAGCAAGGCCGAGTCCGAGGCCAAGGCCCGCCGCGAGGCCGGCCTCTCCGAGGAGGACGTCAACCGCATCGGCTCCCTCATCACGGACGTCATCACCCAGCGTCACATGGCCGCCATGCTGGACCTCGCCGGCGAGCTCAAGCGGCTCGAGGAGATGCAGGCCCGCCTCAAGCCCGAGCAGCAGAAGGAGCTGGAACCCCAGATCGAGGTCATGCGCCAGCGCGTGGAGGAGACCGAGAAGCTCGTGTCCGTCCGGAAGGTCCACGGGGATGCCAATGTGGACCTCGTACTGACCCGCGAGCAGGACCTGATGCGGAACTACCAGGACATGCTCAAGTCCTTCGGCGGAAAGGCGCAGTAGGCACCGCTTACGGGCTCGACTCGGGGCCCGGATACCCTCACCCCGTCCCTCTCCCGGGGGGAGAGGGGTTGTTGAGGGCAGTGGGGGAGTGCTTCAGACGCGGCGGAGATTCGGCGCCTTCTTGAGCAGCTGCGCCAGGTACAGGTCCGCTACCTTCTCCAACACCGTGTTGCCCCGCAGGCGCTGGTTCAGGTTCACGAAGTCCACCTGGTCCAGCCGCTGATCCTGGTTGAAGCAGGAGAACACCCACGTCTCCTTGCCCGTCTGCGGATCCACGTGCCGCTGCAAGCACTGCGCGCAGATCTCCTTCATCATGCACTGCATGGGCGAGTTGATGGAGCCGATCGCCTCGTGCTCGGGGTTCAGGTACGGCTGCAACACCCCGTGCCGCGCCTCCTGCACCGCCCTCATCATCCGGTCCGAGCCGATCGCGATGATCCGGTTCACGTCCTTGAAGGACGCCACCGGCGCCACGCCCAGCTCACCCTTGGCGTAGGCCAGCATCGCCTGCACCACGTTGCCCCGGAACGACGTGTCCTGCGGCCGCTTCGCCTCGATGAGATCCCCAGCGTCCACCGACCACACCACCTGGTCCGTGGCTGCCTCGATCTCCTCGCGCTTGAAGACGTCCGCGCGCTGACGGAAGCCCGCGAAGTAGGCCACCTTGCACCCGGCCGCCTTCAGCGAGCGAGCGATGGAGAACAACACCGCGTTGCCCAGGCCTCCGCCCACCAGCAGCACCGTCTCGTTGTGGCCAATCTCCGTCGGCGCACCCGTGGGGCCCATCACCACCACCGGCTCGCCCGGCTTCAGCGCCGCGCACAGCCGGGACGACGAGCCCATCTCCAACACGATGGTGCCCATCAGCCCCTTCTCCTTGTCCACCCACGCGCCCGTCAGCGCCAGGCCCTCCATCGTCAGGCGCACCCCGTCCACCACCGGCGCGCTCCGCTCGAAGTTCTGCAGCCGGTAGAACTGGCCCGGCTCGAAGTGCTTCGCCGCGAACGGCGCCTTCACCACCACCTCCACGATGGTCGGCGTCAGCCGGTTCACCGTCACCACCGTCGCCAGGAAGGCCTCGTCCTGCTTCGCGAAGTGCTCGGCCAGCTTCTCGTCCCGCCGCGCCTGCGCCAGCTCGTCGCTGAAGTCCATGGCCGCCACTTCCTTCGCGTACAGACGCGCCACCTCGGGGTAGCCGTCCTTCGCGCTCGCCATGGCCTTCACCACGTTGCCCGCGTACGTCGGGTGGTTGTCGCCGAAGTACGAGATGAGGTGCCCGTCCTTCCGGTACGAGGTGAAGAAGCCCACCTTCGCCGCGATGTCCTCCACCGGCTCCACCGGCGCCAGCCCGAAGCCGTCCGCCTGCTCCGCCAGCTCGTAGCTCTTGAAGTACTCGCCGTTCTCGTCCAGCTCGAACGTGCCCGGGTACTCCTTCTCGTACGTCACGTTGGGCGCCGTGCCCGCCGCCACGCACACCGTGCGCGCCGGCAGCTCGAAGAACTCGCCGCTGCCCCGCAGCTTGCCGTCCTTCGTCACCATGCGCTCGAAGCGGATGCCCTTCACCGCTCCCTTCTCGTCCGGCAGCGCCTCCACCGGGCTCATCCGCTCGATGAAGCGGATGCCTTCCTCCAGCGCCTTCGCCACTTCCTCGTGGTTGAGCCGGTAGGCCGGCGACTCCGTCAGGCCACGGCGGTACACCAGGCTCACGCCGCCCCAGCTGCGCACCAGCCGGATGAAGTCCGGCGCCCGGCCCTCGTCCTGCGCCGCCTGACGCTCGGCCCGCACCGCCCGTCCGTGCTCCAGGAAGGTCTGGTACGTCACCTTCTCCTCGGCATCCAGGCGCGCGAGCACCGTCTCCTCGCCCAGCTCCGCCACCAGCTTCTCGTGGCGCTCCAGCGTCTTCTCCACCTGCACCGGGTAGTAGGCCAGCAGCTCCGTGGCCGTATCGATACCCGTCAGGCCGCCACCGATGACGATGGCCGGCAGCTGCACCTGGAGGTTCGCCAGCGAGTCCTTCTTGAAGGAACCCGTGAGCTGCAGCGACATGAGGAAGTCGCTCGCCTTGCGGATGCCCCGGATGAGGTTGTTCTTCATCCCGATGATGGTCGGCTTGCCCGCGCCCGCCGCGATGGCGATGTGGTCGAAGCCCATCTGCCACGCGTCCTCGATGGTCAGCGTTCCACCGAAGCGGATGCCGCCGTAGATGCGCAGGTTCTGCCGCCGCTCCAGCGTCAGGTGCATCAGCGTGAGGAAGTTCTTGTCCCAGCGCACGGTGATTCCGTACTCGGACACCCCGCCGAAACCCTCGAGGATGCGCTCGTCCAGCTCGCGCGTGAGCGCCTTCCAGTCACGGATGGGCCTCATCGCCTTGCCGTTGCGGCCCACCAGCTCGTCCTCGAAGGGCTCGATCTTCAGGCCGTCGATGCCCGTGACGCCGAAGCCCTCGTTGAGCAGGTAGTGCGAGAGCGTGTAGCCCGCGGGCCCCAGGCCCACCACCAGCACGTTGCGGCCCACGTACGGCAGCGCGTACGGACGGCGCACGTTCAGCGGGTTCCAGCGCGTCAGCAGGCCGTAGATTTCAAAGCCCCAGGGCAGGTTCAGCACGTCCGTCAGGGCGGCCGTCTCCACCATGGGGATGTTCACCGGCTCCTGCTTCTGGAAGATGCAGGCCTTCATGCAGTCGTTGCAGATGCGGTGGCCGGTGCCCGGGCACATCGGGTTGTCCACCATCACCACCGCCAACGACGCCAGCGAGTTGCCCTCGCGCTTGAGCGCGTGCGCCTCGGAGATGCGCTCGTCCAGCGGGCAGCCGGTGAGCGGAATCCCCAGCGGGTTCTTCTTGAAGGTGTGGCCCTCGGCCACCGCGTCCTTCGCCTTGAAGCCCGTGGAGCACGAGTCCTTCTCGCGCTCGTGGCAGATGACGCAGTAATCCACCTCGCCCATCACCTCGCGCGGCGTGCCCCGCGGATCCGTCAGCTTGAAGCCGTCGCGGTAACGCAGGTGGTGGTCCGAGCCCTGGGTGATCTCCGGCAGCTTCTCGTCCGGACGCTCCAGGTGCACCAGCTGGTCGAACACCAGCGGCTTGGGCACCCGGTGCGTGGGCCACTTGTGGAACAGCTCCTTCATCTCCGGGTGCAGCGCGCGGGCGTACGTCCAACGGTCCGCCAGTGCCAGCAGGTTGCGCACCGACTGCAGCTCCGCCGCGTCATCCCCCTGCGTCACCAGGCTGGAGCCGAACGCCTCCTTGCCCTCGGGCCCGGACAGCAGCGCGGCGCGGATGCCCGTCCACTTCGCCCGCAGCGCCTCGCCCTGCTCGGGCGTCAGCGGCGGCAGGTTGCCGGACGTGTTCGAGAAGAGCCGCTCCAGGTCCATCAGCGTGAGGA
Organism: Archangium sp. Cb G35; assembly: GCF_001896145.1. Classification (NCBI taxonomy): domain Bacteria; kingdom Pseudomonadati; phylum Myxococcota; class Myxococcia; order Myxococcales; family Archangiaceae; genus Archangium; species Archangium sp. Cb G35. Next base: position 285,795 of record NZ_MPOI01000006.1, on the reverse strand, counting down.
TGGACTCGGCCAGCGCGCGCTCCACGTCGTCACTGGCGAGCGCCTCCGGGAAGGCGAGCGACAGCATCAGCCGCATCCGCGCGTCCAGCGACGGGTACTCGGACAGCGCCGGACGGTCCGCCGCGCCCTTCTTGAAGACCCGGCGGGAGATGAACTCGCGCTTGAAGTCGAAGAGCGGCAGCTCGCCCTTGAGGTGGCGCGCCAGCCGGTCCGTCTCCGTCTCCAGGCCGAACAGCCGGGTGATGAAGGCCGACACGTGCCGCGACACGCGGATGAGCAGATCAGACTCGGCCGGGCCGTTGAGGCTCTCGCCTCCGGACTTGCGGTAGGCCTCGAAGGCCTTGAAGAGCTCGGGCTCGTCGGCGGCGAGCTGCTCGTCGAAGCGCTCGGCCAGGCGCCGCAGGCCGCGGGGGCGGTACAGATCCTCGAAGCTGAAGCCGGAGATGCCGAGGGTCAGCGTGGGGCCGTCGTTGGAAGGAAGAGCGGTCAAGGGGCGCATGTCACTAGGAGTGTTGGAAAGCAACCAGGGCAAAACGGCTGCCTAGCGGGCCCTATTTCGCGGCCCGCCGACTGGAAAGCAAGCAGACTCGATCAGATGGGCTACTGGGGCCCCTCTACCCGGCCGTGCGCCTTCTTCAACGCGCAGAACGTGCGAGCCACATCCACATCGGTTCGGCCTGATGGCGCGCCTGCTTCGGTCCGGTGACGGAAATCCCCTACGGCCGGTTGCCCCACGGGCGAGAGGGCCTGGGTGCTTTTTCTCACTGGATGATGAGCGCGGTGTAGGGGCCCACCGTGACCCGCTCGTAGGGGCGCCCCTCGCGGCGGAAGCGCTCCTCCCAGGGCTCGGGCACCTTGAAGCTCGTCACCGGGATGGCCGGGAAGAAGATCAGCGCCTTGCGGCGGGCGGTGGCGAACTTCCGCTGGTATGGGCCGTAGCGCTCCGCCCCATAGGCCGGTGGCATCAGGAGCTGCTCCTTCCAGAGGAAGGTGAGCCGGTAGGCGGCCCAGTAGTCGCCCGTGGCCGCCTCCACGCCCCGCCGCTGGAGCTCCTGGAGCAGGGCCTGCTCGTCCTCTCCACGGCCGTAGCGCGTGACGTGTGGGAGGGCGCCGTCGACCCAGCCGCCATAGCCCCGCCAGCCCGCCACCCCGAAGTGCGCCACCACCAGCAGCACCAGGGCCACTCCCACCGCCGTCCTCCCGCTGCGCACGAGCCTGTCGAGCACCGGTGCCGCCATCAGCGGAAAGCCGAGCAGCACGGGGACCAGGTAGCGCGCGCTCATCACGTCCACAGCCCGGCCGGTGAAGAGGAAGCCGATGAGGGAAACCCCCATCCAGCCCGCGCCACACCACGCCAGCCGGCGGGCCGTCCTGTCCGCGATGGGCAGCAGGGCGATGAGGCCTCCCGCGAGCGCTAGCAGGAGGAAGGTGCCCAGTCCCAGCACCATCAGCACGAACCAGAATCCCTCGGGCCGCACCTCCGGCCGATGGAATCCGTCCAGCGAGGAGAACAGTTTCGCCCCCGTGACGTAGGGCAGGCACTGCTCCCAGAAGAGCGGCCAGACCCGCTTCAGCTGCTCGAGGGAGAGCTCGCTGAGCGCGGGCGGCTTCATGTGGGCGCGGAAGCGGGGAATGCTGCCCACCAGGAAGCCGGCCACCACGGCGCCCAGGGCGAGCCACCTCGGCTTACGGGCCGCGCCCCAGGTCCACCAGAGCAGGTACAGCACCAGCCCCGGCAGGAATTGCATGGCGAACAGGTCCGAGTAGTAGCCCATCCCCACCGCCACGCCCGCCAGGCCGGCGAACAGCATGTGCCACCGGGGGCGGAACTCCCCCGCGGCCCGCTCGGCGAGGTACAGCCCCAGGAACACCAGGGCGAAGGACCAGATCCGGAAGGCGCTGTAGGTGAGGTAGTTGAGCGGCTCGGGACACACCGCGACGCAGCCCGCGGCGAGCACCGCCAGGGCCAGCGGGAGCACCCGTCTCAACACCCCGAACAAGGAGAGCACCAGCACCACGTGCCCGAGCACCGAGGACAGCAGCAGGGCCAGCGAGGGGCGCACGGGCAGCAGCGTCTGGAAGACCAACGCGGCCAGGGACGCGGTGATGCCCTGGTAGTCCGTGCCCCACAGCAGCAGGGAGCGTTCCCCTCGTGCCAGGTGCCAGGCCTGCAGTCCGACGACGGTGATGTCCGAGTCGGCCGCGTCGGAGTTGAGGAACGCCGGGAGCCGGAACAGCAGCGTGCCCAGTGCCAGCAGCACGCCCGTCACGAGTACCCGCCACCTGTCGGGCCCTGTCTCGCTCATCGTTCCCGGGTTCACTGTGAGGCCCTCTGCTCCTCCTGATGGGGAGGAGTCCATGCCGCGACAGCCGTGCACAGGGTGGCGATGATGAAGTAGTAGTAGTTGCAGAACGCCTGTTTGCTGAAGGCGAAGAAGACCGTGAAGGTCATGGCCATCGCCGCGGCGAAGCCGGCGGGGGTCCGGGGCGCACGCCAGAGCGAGAGCCCGAGGGCGGGCAGCACCATCGCGAAGCCGAGCCACGAGGGCGGCTGCTGGCCCGTCCGGGCGGCCCACCAGGCGAGATAGCTGAGCGCGTCCATGCGGAAGGGCTGACGCATCTGGAACCCCAGCAGATCATTGTAGAGGGCCACCGGATCCAGCACGGCGAAGGGCAGCGTCACCACCGCAGCGATCCCCGCGGCCTTCAAGAGGGTGCGCAGCGTCTCCCTCCACGGCTGGGGACCCGGGTACAGCAGCACCACGAGCGGGGCGGCGAGCACCATGTAGTGTTTGACGGCGAAGAGCAGGCCCAGCGCCACCGGTATCAGACGGGGAGCCCGGCACGCGCTCCAGACGGTGGCGGCCACGAGCAGCGCCACGTACGCGTCCGTCCACCCCTGCTCGAGCACGAAGAACGTCCGAGGCGTGAACAGGAAGACCACGGCGGCGACCTGGGCCCACTGTCCCGGGCGGCAGGTGCCCATCAGCAGCGCGGCCAGCGCCATCGCCGCCAGGTTGGTGTAGCGGTAGTCCCCGCCCAGCAGGTGACCCACCCACGACAGCATCAGGCTGAAGGGAGGGTAGGGGAAGCCCACCTGGAGCCGCCCGTTCACCACCAGCCCGGGCCCGTAGAACTGCTCGTGCCCGTAGATGTTCGGCATGGTGATGGCGAAGGGGTTGATGCCCTGGGCGAGCGCTTTGAAGGCCTCGACGTGGAACGTGTAGACGTCGATGAACGGGTGGGGCGAGTAGTGGATGATCCACGAACCCAGCGCCACGTGGACGCCCACCAGCACGGGCAGCCGCAGCCTTCCCAGCCAGGGCTTTCCGCTCAGTCCCGCCCCGGCCAGCACCGCCGCCACCGCGATGCCCGTCAGGAAGGACGTGAAGCCACCGCGGCCCAGCCGCAGGTGCACGGCGGGCGAGCTGGTGGCCAGGAAGATGAACTGCCCGATGAGCCCGATGCCCAGCAGCAGGATCGTCGCCCGCTCGGCCAGCTGGACGAGCCTGGCGTGCCGGGGCTCCGGCAGCACCACGGCCAGCAGCGAGGCCACCAGTGCCACCGTCAGCAGGGGGATGGAGTCCGGGTGGCGGGCCCCATTGCCGAACTGGACCGCGTAACCCAACGTCACGGCCGCCACGGACAGCAGGGGCGCGAGGTGGGAACGCTCCTGGGTACCGGGCGTCACGTCAACTCGCCTCCCGAGCGCCCTGGGCGGTCTCGGGATCCATCTGCAGCCTGCGCCCGTCGTCGGCGAGGAACCGGGGGTGCATGAGCCCCATCTTCATCATCCGGTACTGGGCCGCGGCCTCCAGCACGCCAAAGCCGTAGCGCACGCTCTTCATGAAGCCGATGGAGGACGACTGCTCCTCGTAGCGCGTGGGGCAGCTCACCTCGCCGATGCGGAAGCCGAACCGGATGGCCTGCACCAGCATCTGGTTGTCGAACACGAAGCCGTCATCGTTCTCCTCGAGCGGCAGCGAGAGCAGCACCTCGCGCGAGAAGGCCCGGTAGCCCGTGTGGTACTCGCTCAGCTTCTGATCGACGAGGATGTTCTCCACCGCCGTCAGGAAGCGGTTGGCCACGAACTTGTAGAGCGGCATGCCGCCCGTGAGCGCCGTGTTGCCGAGGATGCGCGAGCCCAGCGCGACGTCATAGATGCCGCTGCTGATGACCGAGGCCATCGCGGGGATGAGCTTGGGGGTGTACTGATAGTCCGGATGGACCATCACCACGATGTCCGCGCCGCGCCGGAGGGCCTCGGTGTAGCAGGTCTTCTGGTTGCCGCCGTAGCCCCGGTTCTTCGGGTGCACGATGGTGTGGATTCCCAACGAGCGCGCGACCTCGGCCGTCCGGTCGCTGGAGCTGTCGTCGACGAGGATCACATCGTCCACGATGTCCTTGGGAATCTCCTCGTACGTCTTCTTGACGGTGTGCTCGGCGTTGTAGCCGGGCATCACCACGCAGATCTTCTTGTTGTTGAGCATGGGTGCCTCCCCCGGTACGGACGGAGGTCCTCGGGGACGGCCCTCTCTAGCACGCTTCCAGGGGGTGGGAAGGGGGGCTACTTCCCGTCCGGGGCCTTGGCCTGCTTCGCCGTGCGACGCGGGCGCGCCGGAGCCTCGGCGGAAGGAGGCGTCGGGGCCTGGGTGCCCGCCTGGGCGGCGCGCAGGGCCTCCACCTCGGCGCGCAGGCGGATCACCTCGGCGGAGAGCTCGGCGTACGAGTCGCGCACGTGCCCGTTGAAGACGCGCTGGCGCGAGAGCGCCTCGTTGATGAACACCTGGCACGTCTTGCGGAAGGCCCACTTGGCCACCAGCACCAACTGGCCCGCGCCACCCCGGTGGGTGTGCAGCGGCAGCGCGCGCGTGGCGTCCGAGTGCTCCTCCAGCGCCTGGAGATAGAAGGAGAGCGGATCCACCCGCGGCTCCACGCCCTCCTCGGGCACGTCCGCCGGCTCGGAGGTGGGCAGGCCCCTCGTGCGCAGGCGCTCCTCGATGCGCGCGAGCAGCTCGCGCGCGGGGATGTCCCGTCCCATCAGCTTCATCGGCTCTTCTCCCTGAGGATGCGATCCATCTCTTCCCGGTAGGCGTCCACCACCCGGGGCCACGTGTACTTCGCGGCGTACGTCTTCGCCCGCCGGCTCAGCACGGCGCGCTGCTCGCCCACCTCGCGCAGCCCCGAGATGAACGACTCCAGATCCGTGTACGTCCGGCCCGCCCGGCTGCGCTCCACCTGGCCCACCAGCACCTCCGAGTGCCCGTTGACCAGCACCGGTGTGCCCGAGGCGAAGGCCTCCAGCGTGAGCAGCGAGAGGCTCTCGAAGCGCGAGGGCACCGCCACCGCCAGCGCCCCGGCCAGTGCGTCGTACTTGTCCTGCTCGCCGATGCGGCCCACGTGGCGCACGCCCTCGCCACGCAAGTCCATGTGGGCCTCGCCCGCGAGCACCAGGTCCGGCGCGTCGTGGAAGCGCGCGCGCAGCTCCCGGTGGTGCGCGAGCAGCTCGGGGATGCCCTTGCCCGCCTCCAGCCGCCCCACGTAGAGCAGGTACGGGTTGCGCACGCCGTACTGCTCGCGGAAGCGCTGGGGGTCCACCTTCTCCGGCACGTCCACGCCCACGCCCACCACCCGCGCGGGCGCATGGTCCGGGTAGTACCGGCCAATGAGCTCCACCTCCTCGGGCGTGTTGCACAGGAGGGCCCGCGGGCGCTCGAAGACGTCCGCGTACACACCGAAGCGGATGGGCGGCTCGTCGTGCGCCGTGGGGACGATCAGCGCCCGGTTCGCCACCATCGGCAGGCCCCACACCGTGGGCGCGTACAGGTAGGTGAAGAAGACGAAGCCGTCGTAGTCCGCCCCGTGCGCGTCCAGGTGCTCCAGCAGACCGGGGGCCAGCGGGCCCTGCTCGGCCACCCAGTGCTCCTCGCGCAGCCGCTCGTTGGGCTTGTCGAAGACCTGCTTGGACAGCGCGTTGAAGGGACGGATGTTCCGCACCCGCGTCACCGGGAAGCGCAGCACCTTCACGCCCTCCACGTGCGCGTCCTGCTCCTCGCCCGGCGGGAAGACGTTCTCCCACGTGAGGTGGTTCTTCGCGCACGTGGTGAGCACCGTCAGATCCCAGTGCGGCGCGAGCTGCTCCACCACCTGCTGTGCATGGCGCTCGGCTCCGCCCGTCACCTCGCCGTAGCGCTGCACCACCACGCCCACCCGGGGCTTCTTCCTCGCCGGCGGGGCGCGGCGCCTGGGGTGCTTGTCCTCACCGAGGGCCTTCGCGAGGGCCTTCTGGGTCTCCTCGGCGGAGAAGTGCTTCAGCCGCCGGGCCTGGCCCGCGAGCAGGCGCTCGCGCAGGGATGCGTCCTCGCACATGTCCACCACCAGCTCGGCGAGGAAGGCGAAGCGCTTCTGGTCGAAGGCGATGCCCGCGCCCCCGAGCGTCTCGGGCACGGCCGCCGCCGCGTAGGCCAGCACCGGCACCTCGGCGGCCATGGCCTCGATGAGCGGGACGCCGAAGCCCTCGTGCTCGCTCATGGAGACGAAGACGTCCGCCGTGCGGTACGCGGCCACCAGCTCCGCGTGGTTGAGCCTCCCGAGGAAGTGCACCCCGTTCAGCTCGCGCGCCCTGTGCTGGAGCGACTTGAAGTAGCGGCTGCCCGGCTCGTAGCCACCCACCACCAGCAGGCGCGCCTCGGGCCGTAGTTCGAGCAGCTCCGCGTGCAGTGCGAGCAGGTCCTCGAAGCGCTTGTGCGGCGCCACCCGGCTCACCGAGAGCACCACCGGGCCCGTCCCGGACAGGCGTTGCAGCAGCGCCTTGTCCGCGTTGGATTCGGAGAAGCGCTGGGGCTCGACGAAGAGCGGGACGGTGTGGACGTTGCGGTAGCCGGCCTCGCGCAGCTCGGCGCAGTTGTAGTCCGACACGCCGATGGCCACTTCCACGAAGGGGGCCATGGCGGCCAGCTGGGCCCGTCCCGTGACGAGCGCCTCGGCCAGCGGGGTGCCCGTGTAGTAGCGCGCTGGACTGATGTTGTGGAAGACGACGCCCCGGCGGCAGGGCAGGTGCATCAGCCGGCTGCTCAGCGGCGAGGCGATGCCGTGGTGGTAGAGGACGAGATCGTCCGGCCCGGGACGCAGCGCCGAGGCGGGGTGCGCCAGGGAGCCGAGGCCCGCACCGACCTCGCCCGCGTAGAGCTCGCCGGAGATGCCCAGCCGGCGCAGCAGGAGCTGCAGGTGCAGCGCCGCCTGTCCGGAGGCGTCGCCCGCCACGAAGCTCGGAATCAGCTGATGGACCGCCATAGGGGCACCCTGCCTATCACAGCGCCGTGCTATGAGGCGCACCGTGTCAATGGGTCCTGTCGCTTTCGATGCGAGTCTCTGGGACGAGCCCACCACGGGCATCGGTCTCTACACCCGCTGTCTGGCCGAGGGCCTGGAAGCCCGGGGCGTGCGCCTGGAGCGGCTGGGCGCCCGGGTTTCCGGGGAGGATCCCCGGGGTCACCTGGGGCGCACCGCCTACGTGCTGGGCCGGCTGCCCCAGGTACTGAGGGAGTCGGAGGCGCGGGTGTACCACGCGCTGGGCAACTTCAACCTCCCGCTGGTGCGCCTTCCGGGTAAGGCGTACGTCGTCACCGTTCACGACCTGATTCCCCTGCTGATGCCCGAGACGGTGTCCCGGGCCTACCGCTGGCAGTTCCAGTTGTGGCTGGCCCGGAGCGTCCGGGTGGCGGACCGGATTCTTTGTGTGAGCGCGTGCACCCGGGATGACCTGCTGGCGCGCCACCCCGAGGCCGAGAGCAAGGTGTCGGTGGTCTACAACGGGGTGGACCATGTGGACCGCCATGCGCCGGATGCCACCGCCGAGGCCTATTTGCGCACGCTGTCGCTGCCGGAGCGGTACGTGCTGTACGCGGGCTCGCTGGACGTGCGGAAGAACGTGAGCCTGGTGCTGGACGCGCTCGAGCGGCTGAAGGCACGGGGGCGGCCGGCGGCGCTGGTGATGGCGGGGCAGAGCTGGTTCGGCTCGGGGGCGGTGGAGACGCGCGTGGCGCGCATGCGCTCGGAGGGGCACGACATCCGCTCGCTGGGGTACCAGTCCGAGGCCGTGTTCTTCGAGCTGATGCGGCGGGCGGCGGTGTTCGCGTTCCCCTCGAAGTACGAGGGCTTCGGGCTGCCGCCGCTGGAGGCCATGCGGCTGGGGACGCCGGCCATCGTGTCCACGACGGGGGCCACGCCGGAGGTATGCGGCGAGGGGGCCCTGGCGGTGCGGCCGGATGATGCCGAGGGGTTGGCGGAAGCGATGGACCGGCTGCTGCGCTCGGATACCGAGCGGCGGCGCTGGGCGGAGGAGGGGAAGCGGCAGGCGGCCCTGTTCACCTGGGCGCGCTGCGCGGACGAGACGCTCGCGGCCTACGAGAAGGCGCTGCGGCGGTAATCTGGCGTCGAAGGCGGGGTGTTCGCCCAGGAGGCGGGCTTTGTGTCAGTCCGTCAGGCTCCCCGCGTTGTGCCGTCCGGTGGCCTGCGGGAAATCCCTCCCGCAGATCAGACCATCAGGACACATCCATGACCGCGGTCATCGTGGAAATCCGTGCGGCCGAGGGGGGCGACGACGCCCGGCTCCTCGTCCGAGAGCAGTGGACCCTCTACACGAAGCTGGGGGGGCGGAGGGGCCTTTGACCTCGAGGTGCTCGAGGAGCGCCCTGGCTTCATCGTCTTCCGGGCCAGTGGGGCGGATGCGGCCCGAATCTTCCAGCATGAGCCCGGCGGCCACCGCTGGCAGCGGGTTCCTCCCAACGAGAAGCGTGGCCGCGTGCACACCAGTACGGTGACGGTGGCCGTCCTCCAGGAGCCCGAGGACTCCGCGCTCGTGATTCCTCCCTCCGAGCTGGAGTGGCGTACCAGCCGCGGCAGTGGGCCCGGCGGCCAGCACCGGAACAAGACGGAGAGCGCCGTCGTCCTCACGCACCTGCCCTCGGGGCTCACCGTCCGCTGCGAGTCCGAGCGCAGCCAGCACCGCAATCGAGACACGGCGCTGCGCGTGCTGCGTGCACGGCTCCTCCAGGCTCGTCAGGAGGGATCGGCCAGGGTCGCCAATGCGGAACGGCGAAGCCAGCTGGGCAGCGGCCAGCGTGGGGACAAGGTGCGCACCATCCGGTGCCAGGATGGCCTCGTCACGGACCACCGGCTCGGACGCAAGCTGACGCTGGACGCGTACCTGCGCGGGGACTGGGATTCGCTGATCGGCGCGTAAGGGCTGCTCAGCCCGTCATCCGCCCCACCATCAATCCGAGCACGAAGGCTGTCGTGGCCTTGATGGAGCCCTGTGGCGGTGATGTAGCGCCGTTCTGACGCTCACACCTCGATGAATTTGGCCCCGGAGATCTGCTGTTGCTCCAGGGCCTCCTTGATGTCCTGGGAGATGACGATTGCCACGCGCCATCCCCAGGTTCGGAAAATGCGGGCACCCTCGGCTTTTGCCGGGTCGATGCGCATGCCGTGGACGGCCCGGTAGGTCCCGACCTTCTTGGGCTCTCCATCCTCGGGTTGCCAGTACATCACCGCACGACAGCGTGCATCGTCGATGCACCGTACCACCCGGGTGACATTGAGGATGAACCAGGGGTCTGGGTGTGAAGCAATCTTCGTTGGCAGGAACTGCACGTCCTGTATTCCCATTCGCTCGAACAGGCGTACGACTCGAGTGGGAACGATGGGAATCCCCACGGGCGAGATGTTGAATTCAACAGGCGTGCCAGCAGGTTGAGCGATTCGGAACGTAAGGGGCTCCGCCGCTTCGAGATACTGCCCTCTGCAATATTGACCGGGGTCGGCGATCCTCGAGCCATGTTCATCGAATGGGCCTTGCAGCACCCAACCGTCGCTACCGTCAGGGGCGTACAAATTCTCGGCGAGTTCGAAATACATGGGGTAGCTGGTATCGCGAGGGTTCATGGCGATGTCTTCTTGAGCAACATCTTGTTCAAATCGGTACCAGGGGTGCAGAGTTCGCCGGCAATCTTTTTGAGCTCATTCGTAAATGCTCGCCTGCATTCATCCAGGCTTGTGCACTCAATCAATATGGCCCTGAGTCGCCGAAAGATTTCCTGATGGTATTCTTCGGAGTGTGGCCCTTCGTGGCCCTGGATGTGGATGAGGTTCGCGGGGTCACTGAGGTTCATACCCACTTGTTCAAACAACCCCTCGAACCGTGGAGTCCACGGGCCACCTCGCGCGGATGACTTCCGGTTGCCGATGGTGGCGAGGTGATGCCACTCGCCGTTCTTGTTCGAGCCGTCGTCACAGATGCTCTCGGCCCGTGCGGCGGCTGCCGTGTTCCCGAGAGTCGCTCCTGCGATGATGACGCTGCCATTCGCCACGACCTGCACGGTCGTTGCTTCGGTCATCAGCAAATCATCCAGCGCAGCCGCACCGGCCGGAGCCCATTGTCTGCCTCGCAAGCCGCCCGGCGGGACGCCCGGAAGTGCCTTGCCCACTCCGTAGCTCGCCACCATCACCAGTAGCCTCAGTCCGGTTCCTCCCAGTGCCCTACCGAAGCGCTCCGCGACCTTCTCCAACTCCCGCACCGTTCGGGCCTGCTCCGCGTCCTTGTACAGCCGCATGACGGTCACGGCCACGTTGCGGAGTTCGGCCACGGTGAAGCTCGTCATGAGTAAGAGGGTCAGCCTCGCGGCGAACAACTTCGAGAAGAAAGGCTCGGGCGCCAGCCACGCGGCCATGTAGAGGGCCGTGGAGAGGACTACTCCCGAGACGAAGAGCGGGTCATTGAACAACTCATGTGCGGCATTGCGGAACCCATCGCCCATGAACCGGGTCGATAGGCGCAGGGCCATCACCTGCCGACTGTTCTCGAGAGATTCCGGCAGCCTCAGGGTGGGGGAGCCATACTTCGCGAGGTATTCCTCGCGGAGCTCTTTCTCCCAGGTGCCAGGCGTGCAACCCGAGGCACATGGCACCGTGCTGGTGGTGGCGAGCAAGCGCCCGCGTGGTTCTGGGGCGGTCAGCGAATCGTGCTGGAACGCCAGGATGGAGCGGGCCTCCTCAACGGTGAAGCTTCGCTGCGAGAGAGGAGACAGCTCGAACGAGAGTTTCAGTCGTTCTTCGAGCAGTGCGCTCACCTTGATGGACACATCCCGTTCCATCCGGAGCGTGTTCGGCGGCCCACCGAGGGCGGTCAGCACCGGGGCCAAGGTGAGGAGGAGCGCAGTGACAGGTACCCTCATGGACATGGGGCAGAGGTTCTACCTCATGGGTAGAGGCAGTCCTGCTGCGTCAGCCCGTCATCCGCCCCACCATCAATCCGAGCAGGAAGGCCGTCGCGCCCGCGGCACCCACCATCCACAGGGGAAAGCCCTGGGCTCCCGCCTCGGGCGCGGGGGAAGACGCAGGGCGCGCGGCGGGCTCCTCCGGGATGAGCACCCGGACCTTGATGCCGCCCGCGGTGAGGGCCTCTGACAGGTCGTCGATGCAACGCTCGTAGTCCTCCTCGGCGATGTCGATCGGCGTGCCGTGGTGGGCCTCGTACCGCTTCGCCACGGACTCGTGGCCGCGCAGGTGCGCTTCCTTCCGGGCCACGTCCACCCAGCCGCAGACGATCGTCGGCGCCGTGCCTTTCCTGGGGACGAGCGAGATGGGCTGCCGCGCCAGCTTCCCTCCGGCGGTGCTGGGTCCCTCGGGCTCGTCGATGCGCAGCACCCGGTGTGGCGTGCGCCCGTAGATCTTCTTCGCGAACCTGTCCTTCAGCCTCTCCGCGAACAGCGCCGCGTGGGTCGCGAACATCGTCCGGTACTCACCCTCGGGCTGCTCGGCCTCCGGCTCCGCGTCCGGCTCCACCGCGGGAGCCATGCGCGTCTCGTCCGCCCGCCTTGCGCGGGGTGGGGGCGTGCGCTCGTCTTCTTCCTGCGGGGCAATGCGTGTCTCATCGGACCGCCCCGGGCTGCCTCGACCCCTGTGACTGTTCGCCATGCCAGCTCCTCACCGCGCAGGATATCCGCTCGGCGGCGCGGACGCTCAGGCGCGGAAGAGCCTCTGTTGCATCCCGGGGCGGGACGCCTCCGTGAGGCCGGACGTCACCCTCCCCACCAGCCAGAACTCGCCCTGGATGATGTTGCCGGGCTCCAGCGGCGACCCCAGCTCCCGGGGCGAGGCGAGCACGTCGTAATTCCCTCCCAACGTCCGCACGATGGCGTGCTGGAACGTCTCCCCCGTCACGAGGTTCTCCCGCAGCCCGGCTTCCAGCACCCGGCCCGTGAGGAAGGCCTCGGCCGCCTCGGGATGCTCCTCTCCCTCTGGTGAGAACAGGCCGGAGGGAATGAGGGACTCGGCGGCGAACCTCACCTCCTCGTCCGCCTGCGCCGTGAGGAAGGCCGCCTCGTCCGTCCAGACCTCGATGCCGCGAGCGAAGGCGCACAGGCCCAGCTCGAGCAGCGCCCCCTCGCTCACCCGCTCGCGCGTGAGCAACAGGTCATCGAGCTGCGTGGCCAACGGGTAGAAGGGCTCACCCTTCGCGTCCAGGATCTCCACGAGCAGCGGGTCGCAGAAGCGGCAATCCGGATCGCTGGCGAACCGCGCCGCGCGCGCCTGGAGCCGCGACCGTGCGCGGAAGCCCGGGGTGGCGCACTCCACGCCGTCCTCCGACACCACGAAGCTGACGCTGGCGCCACTCGCATCCGACCAGACGCGCAGCTCGTGGGCTCCCCACTTTCCCGCGGACTCGCTGCGCTCCAGCAGCAACGACATGCGGCGTCCGAAGTCCTGCGGATCCCTCGCGGTGATGCCGATGCACGACATGTTGCTGGCCATGCCGGACAGCCTACCACCGCCCCTGACAGCCTCGGGAACGACGCGTCACCGCCACCCGCCTCACGCCGCGCGGGGGGCCGGAAACCGTTGCACCGCGCACAGGTGGTCGGCGAGGTGCATGGCGTGCAGTGCTTCGTACTCGCGTTTGTCGCACGGGCCGTAGGCGAGGTGGGGCTTCAACGCCGAGGCATCGGCCGCCTCGAAGCGGGTGATGGCCTGGCGGAGCCGCGCCAGGGCCGGAGCGAGGCCGGCGTCCTCCAGCGCGGGCGCGCCGGGAATGGCCGCGTCGAGCCCGTGGGACATGAATCCCTGCGAGAGGAACTTCCGCTTCGCGATGCGGCCGATCGTCGCGCGGAACAGCGCCGGGCGCAGTCTCGGGTAGCCGTCGAGCGAGCAGTCGATGCTCTGGGCGCAGTGGACGAGCACCTGTGGCAGCGTCCAGGGGCCGGGCACCGAGGCTCCCTCCGCGCGCTCCAGCGCGTCGAGCTCGGTCCGTACCCGCTCCCACGTCATCATTCTCAGCGTTCGAGACATGTGAGCCATCCTACCGTGCGTTTCCTGGTGTGCGCGGGGGAGTTGCTCGCGAGGGGTGGGGCCTTTATCCAGGGACCCCATGCGAGCCAATCGTTTCCTCCTCTGTTATTCCGCGTCGCTGCTGCTGCTGTCGGCCAGTGCGTGCCGTGATGAGCCGGACCCGGACCCGGAGCCCGTCTGCACCGAAGCGACGCTCCCGCTGCAGAACCCGCGCTCCCATACCCTGGGCGAAACCTTCTACCTGCCCCGGCTGAAGCAGGACGCGCAGTGCCCCTCCACCCTGGAGTGGCAGGTCGTCTCCGCGCCCGAGGGCAGCCGCAACACCGCCTACACGCGGGGCGCCCCCGAGCCGCGCTTCACCCCCGACGTGCCCGGCGATTACGTCCTCCGGGCAGGCGAGCTGAGCAGCTCCGAGGTGTCGCTCCATGTCGTGGCCCGCTCGCCGGCCGAGCGCTTCCGCAACCACTACCTGACGCCGCTCTCCGGCGTGGTGCGCGTCGGAGAGGAACTGTGGACCGCGAACGGCGCGTCCTACACGGTGAGCCGCCTCGCGCGGGTGGACGGCACGTACTGGCGCACGCATGGCGAGGTGACGGTGGGCGCGTGGCCCTCGGCGCTGGCCTGGCGCGAGCCTCTGCCCTATGTGCTCGTCGCCCAACGCGGCAGCGACACCGTGGGCTTCATCGACCGGGCGCGCGGCGTGCTCGTGGATTCCCTGTGGGTGGGGGACGAGCCCTCGGGTCTGGCGCTCTCACCGGACGCCCGGCGGTTGTACGTGTCGCTGGCCACGCAGCGCCGGGTGGCGGTGGTGGACCTCACGGTGCGCGAGGTCGTGGCGCATGTGGAGGTGGGGTTCGATCCCCGGGCCATGGCGCTCTCGGCGGATGGCCGGCGGCTCTTCGTGGCCTCGTACCGCTCCGGCAACCGCATCAAGGACACGCGCGGCACGTACGGGCCGGGGGATGACCAGGACATCTCGGTCGTCGACACCGCGTCGCTGACGAAGATCGCCACTGTGAATGGGGTCTCGGCTGATCTGCGGGCCCTGGCGCTCTCCGCGGATGGTGCCGAGCTGTACGTCGCCGCGACCGATGGAGACCCCGAGCCCTCGCAGGCGGAGCTCACGGCGAAGCCCTTCGTGCACGAGGTGGTGGTGGTGGATGCGGACGCGACGGTGCCGAGCGTGCTGCGGCGCGCGGACCTGACGCGACAGGCTGGCTCCGGAGGCCCCGTGGTCAATCCCGCCGGGGTGCTCGCGGTGGGGGACACGCTGTGGGTCTCCTCCGAGTCCTCGGAGGTGGTGGTGGCGCTCGACCGGAACACGCTCGCGGAGAAGGCCCGGGTCGCGGTGGGTCCGGGTGCCCGGCAGATGGTGGCGCTGGATGCCGCGGGCACGGTGGCCGTGCACTGCTTCGAGAGCTTCGAGCTGTGGGTGCTGCGCGCGGACGGGACGGTGTTCCAGAAGGTGAAGCTCGCGGAGGATCCGCGTCCCGCGAACGTGGCGCTCGGCGAGCGCGTCTTCACCCGGCCCGGTGCGAGCTTCGCGGCGAACCACTCCTGCTCGGGCTGCCATGTGGAGGCGCAGAACGACGGCATGGTGTGGCGCTTCGGTCCGTCCATCTGGCACAACGTCCGCCCGTTGCAGTTGCTGGATGCCACCACGCGGCTGGGGTGGAGTGCCTATGTTTCCAGCTCCGACAACTTCGGCTACCAGGGGCCCGCGTCCATCGTGTCTCGTCCGGCCACGCCGGAAGAGGCGCTCGGCCTCCAGGCCTTCCTGGGCTCGCTGCTCGGGGCTCCCAGGGCCACGGGTCACACCCGGCTGGACGGCAGCTACACCGAGGCCGCCCTGCGTGGAAAAGAGCTCTTCGAGGGCAAGGCTTCCTGCTCGGGGTGCCACACGCCGCCGCTGTACACGTCACGCGAGTATGTCACGCAGGGCAAGTCCGGTGAGCCGGCCGACATCCCCACGCTCCTGGGCGTCTATCGCCACGGCATCTACTTCGTGGGCGCGAAGGCCCGGAGCCTGGAGTCCGCCCTGGATGTGGCGATCGACTACGTGAAGGTGTCACTCAGCGCCGAGGAGCGCGCGGATCTCCTGGCATTCCTGCGCGAGCTGACGCCGAAGGGCGGGGCGCCGATGGGCATCTGGCCGGACATCGACAGCGACGAAGGCGTCTACCCGGACGTGCGCCCGTCCGTGGCCTTCGCGGACCTGGTGGATGACTCCCAGGGGAAGGCGGCCGCCGAGGTGGCGGCGGAGTTCGTGGTGCTGGAGGACGCGCTCGGCAATCGCGTGTCCGGCACGGTGGAGGTCCAGGGCGGACGGTTGACGTTCGTGCCGGCGGCGCCGCTCGCGCAGGGGGCCCGCTACCGCTTCCGGGTGCTGCCGGGCCTGCCGTTCCTCTCCGGAGGCGCGCTCTGGGGCGAGCTCGGGAGCGAGTTCACCGTCGCGAAGCCGGCCGCGGGCACCTGGCCGGTGGCCATGCGCATGACGGTCCAGGTTCCGGGGCGCGGGGGCACCTCGCCCGTGGACTTCGTGCTCGAGACGGCCGAGGCCTCCCGTCCCGGCGGGCTCACCGTGACGGTCCTTCCCCAGGGCTCGGGCAGCCAGCAGCGTCAGCAGGTCTGGGCGCGGCTGGATGGGGACCGGTGGCTGATGCAGCCCTTCGCGATGCCGCTCTTCGGAAGCAGCGTGGCGGATGCCTCTGAGGTGGTGGGCTCGGTCACGCAGGTGGACGCATCCACCCAGGGCGTCACCCGGGTGGAGGGCAAGCTGCGCATCCGCGGGCCCGGCATCGACATGAAGGACATCGCCTTCACCATCGTCCCGCGGTAACGGCGGTGGAGCGAGGCCCTCTCACCCGTGGAGGAGGGAGGGGGCCTCGGAGGGCGCCTCGTCCAGCGTGGCCCTGGGGCGTAGCGCGAGCGCCAGGGCCATGGCCACCAGACACACACCGCCCACCACCATGATGACCTGGGCGTGGGTGAAGCCGGCGTGCTCGACGAGCGCCGCCATGCCGGTGGGAATGAAGGCCGCCACGAAGGCGCCCACGTGGAAGACGAGCCCCACGCACTTGCCGCGGATGCTCGCCGGGTAGAGCGAGGTGAGCAGCAGCGGGGCGATGCCCGGAGGGGCCGCGCCGAAGAAGCCACCGGCGAAGGCGCCCAGCCACATCAGCCCGGGCACCAGGCCCACGTAGAGCGGCAGGAAGGGCAGCATGCCGAACGCGGCGATGGCCACCGCCTTCGCCACGCCCAGCCGAGAGGCGATCGCCCCGCACATGGCTGTCCCCAGCAGCATGCCCACGTTGACGATCGCCACCAGCACCGACACCCCCTGGACGGACATCCCCAGCTCCGTCTTCAGCAGCACTGGGTACAGGCTGGTGAGCCCGTAGTAGCCCCCGAAGTTGCACGCCATCACCAGCGAGCCCCACGCGAGCCGCGTCAACAGCACCGGATCCATGAGCCCCTGCGAGGCCCGCGCCCGCCGCTCCGCGAGGGCCTTCTCGCGATCGAAGCTCTCCGGCACGCCGTAGCGGATGGGCAGCACCAGCAGTGCCGGCACCGCGGCGATGACGAAGAGCGCCCGCCAGCCCCACAGTGGTACCACGAAGGCGGACACCACCGCGGCCAGCAGGTAGCCCACGGCCCAGCCCCCATGGAGGATGCCCGAGGCGATGCCGCGGCTGCGCTCGGGCCAGTTCTCCATGGCCAGCGTGGCGCCGCTCGTCCACTCGGCGCCCATGCCGAAGCCGAAGAGGGTGCGCAGCACCAGCACCCAGGTGATGGAGGGCGCCAGGGCCACCGCGCCGTCGCACAGCGCCAGCCAGAGGATGGAGAGCATCAGCGGCAGCTTGCGGCCCCACCGGTCCGCCATCGCTCCCGCGGCCACTCCACCCACCAGGCGCACCAGCAGCGTGAGCGTGATGGAGCCCGCCAGCACCGTCACGCCGACGCCGAACTCCTTCGCCATCTCCGGCATCACCAGCAGGTAGATGGTGAAGTCGAAGGCATCCAGCACCCAGCCCACCCACGCCGCCAGGAACGTCCGCCACTGTTGCCGGGTGGGCTCCTTCCACCAGGGCAATGCCCGCGCCCCTGACGCTGGAAGTGCCGCCTCGCCGCGGTTGCCCGCGAGCCCCTGGGTGTCCCCCTCACCGGTGTGCATGTCCAGGAGGATACCGGAGCCCCGGGCGATGCGCTCGCGGGTGAACGTCTCCGGCACGTTCCTCCTTGCGCGGGCAGGGGCGTGTGGCCAACACGTTGGCTCGAATTCCGCCCAGGAGGCCGTCGTGCGTTTTCGCACACTTCTCATCGTGGCCGGCCTGCTCGCCGGCCTGCCCACGCTGGCCCAGCAGAACATCCAGGTGCCGCCCTCTCTGGAAACGGCGCAGGTGCTCGGCGCTGGGGCCGTAGTGCAGGGCGCGGCCCTGTGGGTGCATCCCACGGACCCGGCCAACAGTCTGTTCCTCGTGGCGGACAACCAGGTCGGGCTGCTCGTCTACCGGACCTCGGGCACCCTGCTGTTCTCTCAGTCCTCCGAGGGCGTGGCCGCGGGCGTGGACGTGCAGGAGAACGTCCAGGTGACGGGCATCTCCCAGTCCCTGGTGATGGTGGCCAACCCCAGCCTCCAGGCGCTCGTGGCGTACATCGTCGATCCCACGACGCTCGGCCTGCGTGGCGCGGGGCTGTCCCCCATCAGCACCACGGGCTTCGTGCCCAACAGCGTGGCCCTGTACGTGAGCCCCACCACCGGACGCTTCTTCGCCTTCGCCGGGAGTGCCACGGGCGTTGTCGCGCAGTACGAGCTCACCGGGCAGGTGGGAGACGGAGGCGTCGGCGTCACCCCGGTGCGCACCTTCGACGTGGGGGACTCCGTGGTGGGCCTGGCCGTCGACGACACCCAGCGCACGCTCTACGTCGTCGAGCAGGGCAATGGCATCTGGCAGTACGGCGCCGAGCCCGACGCCGCGGATGCCCGGCTCCTGGTGGATGGGACCACCGGAAACGGAGGAGGGCTCGATGCACCGCTGGGCGGCGTGGCCCTCTACACGGCGTCCGGAGCCCGGGGTTACCTGCTGGCGGTGAGTGGCGGCGCGAACGCGGTGCGCATCTACGAGCGCCAGCCTTCCGCCCATACGCTCCGGGGCAGCTTCACCGTGGCCCAGGACGGAGGAATCGACGCGGTGGATCGTCCGCGCCACGTGGTGGTGACCAACCGGCCCCTGACGGGCTTTCCGCTGGGGATGGTGGCCGTGCACGACAGCACCAACGCCACGGGCGGCAACGAGAACTTCAAGCTCGTTCCGTGGCAGTCCATCGCCACCGGCTTCACGACGCCGCTCGTCGTGGACACGGGCAATCCCACCACGCCCACGGATGGAGGCACGCCGGACGCTGGAACGGGAGATGGGGGGAACGGGGGCTCGAGCCCCGACATTCCGCCGGTGGCACAGCCGGGCCCGTTGCCGCCGGGCTACAACGACAACGGCCTCAATTGCTACTGCTCCTCGGTGTCCGTGCCGGGCTCGGTGCTGCTCGTGCTGGCGGGCGTGCTGCTGCTCTCGCGCCGGCGCCCCAGGGCGTGATGCGGGTTGCCTGCGGGGGGCGGCTGGGCTCAACTCGCCGCCCGCATGCACTCCTCCCGACTCCTCTTCGCGCTGGCGGCCCTCGTGGCCGCGGGTTGTGCCAGCGCTCCGCGTCCTTCCTCCCAGGCCCTCCAGGCTTCCGCCGAGCCCGTGCGGCTCACCCTGGTGGCCACCAATGACTTCCACGGCTGGCTGATGCCCCAGAAGACCTCGCTGCCCGGTGGGCTCGAGGTGGAGCAGGGAGGGGCGGCCGTCTTCGCTGGCTACCTGGCCCGGCTGCGCGCGGACAACCCGGGCGGGGTGCTGCTGCTCGACGCGGGAGACCTCTTCCAGGGCACGCTCGCCTCCAACCTCACCGAGGGCGCCGCCGTCATCGACGTCTACAACCAGCTGGGCTACGCGGCCGCGGCGCTCGGCAACCACGAGTTCGACTACGGGCCGGTGGGCCCCCGCGCGGTGCCCGGGCCGGGCGAGGACGCCGTCGGAGCGCTCACCGCGCGCATCCGCCAGGCGCGCTTCCCGCTGCTCACCGTCAACGTGCGCGACGCGGCCTCTGGCCAGTCCCCCGCGTGGCTCGGCAATGACGGCACGCTGCTGGTGACGCTCAAGGGCGTGAAGGTGGGCGTCGTGGGCCTCACCACCCCGAGCACCCCGCGCATCTCCAACCCCACCCACGTGGCTTCCCTGCGCTTCGAGCCCATGCTGCCCACCACGCTGGAGGCCGCGAAGCGTCTGCGCGCCCAGGGCGCCGAGGTGGTGGTGGGCCTCGCCCACGCGGGTGGCAAGTGCTCGGACCTCTCCAACCCGCGCGATACCTCGAGCTGTGCTCGCGAGGACGCGGAGATCGTGGAGCTCGTCGAGGCGCTGCCCGCGGGCACCCTGGACGCTGTCTTCGCCGGCCACACCCACCAGCCCATGGGCCACTTCTTCAAGGACGTGCCCGTCCTGTCCACCTCGGGCCTGGGCCGCTCCTTCGGCGTGGTGGAGCTCTTCGTGGACCCGGTGAGCCGGAAGGTGGTGCCCGCGAGCACCCGCATCCAGGCCGCCATTCCGGTGTGCGGCAAGGTGGAGGCGACGACGGGTCACTGTGATCCACGCAAGCTGAAGGACGTGGGAGCCTCGGCGCAGTTGGTGCCCGCCACGTTCCTCGGGGGCACGGTGGAGCCGGACAAGGCGGTGGAGGCGCTGGTGGCCCCCGCGCTCGCCCGCGTGGAGGAGGTGCAGCGCCAGTCCCTCGGTGTCACCGTCACCGCGCCCCTGGGCCGCAACTACGAGGCCGAGAGCGCGCTCGGTGACGTCCTCACGGACGCTCTGCGGGAGATGGAGAAGGCGGACATCGCGCTGCTCAACTCCGGCGGCCTGCGCGCCAACGTGAAGGCCGGTACGCTCACCTACGGCGACATCTATGAGGTGTTGCCGTTCGACAACACGGTGTCCATCGTCACCGTCAACGGGGACGAGCTGCGGCGCCTGCTGACGGCCGCCTATGGCTCGGGCTCCGGCGTCTTCCAGCAGTCCGGGTTGAAGGTGAAGCTCTCCCGTTGCCCTGGCCCCGAGCGACTGCGCGACGTCACCCTGGCGGATGGCAAGCCGCTCGAGTCCGGCCGCCTCTACCGGGTGGTCATGCCGGACTTCCTGGCGCGGGGTGCCGGCGGGCTGGCTCCGGTCTTGTCGCAACTGCCCGCCGAGCGCATCGATCTGGGCAGCGACCGCGAGGTGATCCTCCGGGATGGGCTCGCCAACTGGTGGAAGGGCCGGGGCACGGCCATCTCCGCGCCCGCTACAGGCCGCATCAGCTTCGTAGATGAGGGCGCGGTGTGCCCCTCCAAGGACGCCGCTGGAGTTCGTTCCGAGCGCCCTTGACAACGGGCACGGAATCGCGCGCGGGCCGGTAAATCGGCTCGGGCGCGATTGCGCCTCCCCCGGGAGTCCACGCAAGTGGCCGAGATCCGGAGGGATCCCATCCTGGGCCGAAAAATCGGCCTGGGATCAGTTTTCAACGACCGTTTTCCTCCTTAGTCTAGGGGAGGCGCATCGTGATCCGGGAAGCCTTGGAAGGCACCGATCGCGGCCGCCGGCTGGGAGGGACACACATGCTTTACAAGGTTACCCCGATGATGCCGCCACCGGCCTCGAAGGAGGCCAAGACGGCGCGCGAGCCGGGGCAGCCGCGCAAGCGGCGCAAGTCGGCGGTCTACGATGCCGACGGGCACGAGGTGCTCATTTCGCTGATGTGCCTCAAGTGCCGCACGCTCAAGCCGCTCGCGCAGTTCGGTCTGCGCAAGATGGCGGACGGGGCCATCCGCAATCAGCCCTGGTGCCGTGGGTGCCGCTCGGGCGCGGGGACGCGCAAGCCCAAGGATGACAAGGCCACCGAGACGATGAACGTGGTGGCCGAGGCTCCCGCGGCCGTCGCGCCCAACCTCCAGGTGGTGCCGGCTCCGGCCGCCGCTTCCGCCGAGGAAGAGGCCCCGGTCGCCGTCGCCTCGCAGGGCTGAACTGATCCAGCCTGGCTGTGTCCCTCCGAGGGGCGGAGCGCTTCGCTTCGACCCTGGATGGAGGGATCTACCCAGGGGCTGGCGCGGCCCGGCGTCGGGCCAGCACGCAGCCCAGGGTGAGTCCGGCGAGGACTCCGTCGAGCACGTGCCACAGCACCCACTTCAGCTTCAGGTCGAGCGGTCCTGACGGCGGGGCGTGCGCCAGCCTCGGTGCGAGCAGCAACGCGCCGAAGGCGGCGGTGGGCAGCAGCACCAGGAGGAAGTCGCGCCAGCGGCCTCCGGGCGCCTCGGGCAGTCGGGCGTAGTGGCGAGCCAGGAATCCCAGCACCACCAGCGAGCCCACCACCGAGGAGCCGTGCTGGAGCCACGTGGCGAGCGGCAGCTCCCAGGGGCCCAGCGTGAGCGGGTTGCCGGGGAAGAGCACGCTCGAGGGCCAGCGGTAGCGGTGGGTGAAGCTGTCCCAGATCGCATGCGTGGCCGCTCCGAGCCCCAGCGCGAGGATCGCCAGGGCCCAGGCCCGCGCGCCGCGAGGGAGTCCCCGGGTGCGGAGGAATCGGCCCCACTGGACACCGCCCACGGAGGGCAGCGTGCGGTGCAGCACCGGGAGCACCAGCACCTCCAGCCACACCCAGAGGATCAGTCCCACGGGCAGGCTGAAGCGCAGCAATCCCTCCGGAGTGTGGGAGCTGCCCGAGCCCATTCCGAACAGGTACGCGAGGTCGGGGACGCTGGCTCCCACCACGAGCGCGGCCGGGGGCAGCCCGCGGAACCGGCACAGGGGCAGGATCGCGGCGGCATGGGCGGGCAGGGTGAGGGGCATTCGTCACGGATGATAGTAGCTTGGGCGCGTGTCCAACGACGCTCAGCTCTTCCAGAACGCTCCTTCACGCCGGCGGGCCTTGTCCGAAGCGGCGCTCGTGCTCGTCACGGTGTTCGTTCCGGGGTCTCTTGCCCTGGTCGGCCTGGTGCCACGCCTCGTGATCACCTGCCTCCTGGCCGCCTGGGGGCTCGCCCTCCTGCGTCCCTGGGTGGACTGGCGTGCGGGCCAGATGCCTCGGGCAGTGGGCACTGTCCTGCTCTTCGGGCTGGCGCTCGGGGCTTCCATGGCGAGTGGCTGGTTCGGAGGGGAGGGGGTTGTGCCTCCGCCCCGGCTCGGCGTGCAGCACAAGGGTGTCTCCGTGGAGGGGGATGGGCAGGACGTGCAGAAGGTGGTGGAGATCACGCGTGTGGTGCCGGGAGCGCCGGCGGACGGCCGCCTGGAGGTGGGAGACCGGATCCTCGGGGTGGATGGTCAGATGCTGTCCTCATCGGCTCCCGAGGAGGAATTCCAGGAGCGCATCCGGACGGCGGGAGACGGGGCCAGCACCGAGATGCGGTTCATCGTCCAGCGCAAAGGCGAGATGAGCGAGGTGAAGGTGCCTGTCGGGCCCACGCCGAATGCCAGTCCCTTCAAGAAGCCCGACGCGATTCTGTGGCTGTGTCTGCGTGCGCTCGGGGTGAGCCTCCTCGTGGGGCTGTTGCTCTGGAGGGACGGGCAGGGGCCGGCTCAGCTCGGGCTCGTTCGCGAGGGGCTGGGGCGGGAGCTCCTCATCTCCGTTCCCGTCGTTGTCGGCGCGTACGCCGCCAACATCGCCGCCTCCATTCCGCTCGCCTTGTTGGGGGTGTTCTTGAAGCTCACCGACAAGGAGCTCGTGGCTCGCAAGGAAGTGGCCACGGGACTCGTGGAGATGGGGCTCAGCGTGCCGGTCTTCGCCGCGGCGATGGTGCTCGTGGCGGGCTTCGAGGAGCTCGCCTTCCGAGGCTTCCTCGTCCCGAGGTTGAAGCTGCTCCTGGGGAACTGGCCCGCCGCGGTGGTGCTCTCGGCCGCGCTCTTCGGGCTGGGGCACTTCTACGAAGGCGTCCTCGCTGTCGTGCAGACCGCAGTGCTCGGCGCCTACTTCGGCTTCGTTTTCGTCTTCGTCCGCCGCTTCCGGTTGCCCTCCGTCATGCTGGCGCATGCGGCGTTCAATACGATCAACTTCACGTTGATGCTCTGGCTCCAGAGATCAGGGATGCTCGAGAAGATCACCGCACCGAGGACTCCGGCTCCTTGAGCCGAGCGCACGTGCTGAAGAGGCTCCAGCGGGCATGGTGAAGAATTTGGGCTCGTTAATGAGGACTTCCTACAGTCACGGCAGCAGCGAGGGGATTGTGGCATGATCTGGTCCGTACCGTCTGGCTTTGAGCGCAGTGCCTGGGACGGGCGGGATGCCGTCTGGCGTGGTTGGTCCTATCCGAGTGGGGACTTGCGCGTCGCCCAGCCCTTTCTTCCGTACGACCAGGGTGACGTGCCCTGCTGTGTGTCGATGGCCATCGTTGGTGCGATGGAGTCGTTGCTCCTTGCGGCGGGGAATCCTGTCCAGCTTTCGCCGCTACACCATTATTGGCACGCCCGACCGTTGCCCCCGGCAATCACGCTGGTCGATCCACGGCACGGCCTGCAGGTCGCGCGGACGATTGGTGTAGCGCCGCTGGCCGTCCACCTACCGGCGATCGATCCCTATCTGCCCTTGACCCCGGTGGTGGCCGCGGAGCGCCCCTCGTCCACCGTTGACTTCGCTGCTGCCTCATTTCGACTACAAGTGCTGCCCTGGCAGTACTTGAGGGTACCGCCGGGTCAACAGGCGCGGCGCTGGAAGGCTGCGCTCGCGCGTGGCGTCCCAGTCATGGTGGGGCTCGATATCCCCCCTGGTTACGAGCGCCTATTCGATGGCGAGGATGTGTTGCAGCCGGGGATGGGTCCTGCGGTGGATAAGCATGTGGTGCTGGTGGTGGGCTGGTCCCAAGGTACGTTCTTGGTTCGTGATTCCCGTGGCGACCGAATCGGCAAGGCCGGGCACTGGTGGCTACCCGAACGGCTCGCTGATTCGAGCTTGGTTGTTGAGAGCTGGGTCATCGATCCTCAAGCTCGAGCCGATGTTGCATAACATGAGGAGGAGTAACGATGCGGAAGATTCCTGTCCTGGCGTTGATCTTTAGCACTGCATGTGCGGGCAGTTTGCCCGAGGTCAAGCCTGTGAAGTTATCCGATCTTGATGCCGGTGCGATTGTCTACGTCTTGCCTCGCAAGCGGGTCCGGGTAGAGTTGACCGTTACGAAGTTCGAGTACGACAATACCGCGCGCTGCCTCGATAAGGGGGGGGAACTGGGGTTGACGTCCCCGCAGTACAAGGGCCCGACCTTGAGCGTGTCTGCCGTGAAGTGGAGCACGTATCCGGTGCCCGACCTCGACCAAGTCTATCGTGTCGAGCTTGAGGGGGGAGAAATTCCAAGAAAGCAGAAGCTTGCGCTTGCCTGGGCGCCGGGTGGCATTGCATCCGAAGCGAGTTTCCGCTCCGAAGACATGTCCAGCGCCTACGCGACATCATTCGCCAAACTCGGAGCTAGTGTTGTTGGGAGCTTCTTCGGGTTTGGTGGAACCAAGGCAACTGATAATGCGTGCACTGACCTCAGTGGTTCAGTGAAAACGGCACGGCTGTACCTTTTGAACCTTCGCGGGCCACTCGATGGGGCGAGCACAAAAGAGGTGCTTGAGATGAAGGAGGCGAAGCTGAAGGCCGACCTGTTCGCGATGGAGAGCGCCTTCACCGGAACGAAGGCAACGGTAGGCACGATCGTCTGCGATGTCGACGTGAGCAAGGCAAACGCCCAGGAACTGCTCTCGTGGACCGGAGCGGGTGGTGTGACGAGCCAGGGAGCGACCTGCGTCGTTCCTCCCGAATTCCAATCCACTCAATTCGAACCCGTTGGGACTCCTCCCAATAAGCTTAAAGTGGGGCACAAGGTGTCACTGAACATCCTGGCGGAGGCGTGGGGCTGGAATAACGCGCCAGCCGGTTGTGCTGCTGTCTCAAAGGATGGGAAGACGAATCATAGCTGGAGCTATCACTACCGCCGCCCCGCTCCTGCGACAGTGGTGGTGCGGGACGTTTCGAACAATGTCTCAAGAGATGTCTCGGAGCGCCGTCAGGAATGGATCCCGCAACTCGGGCAGGTCGCATGCCTGCCTCGCGTGAGTCAAGCAACGGTTGAGAGCAAGATTGTGTTCGATCCGACCACCGGAGAACTGAAGACAATCGAGCTGACGGGCGACGCCGTCGACCCAACCAGTGCAATTGAAGCAGGAGGATCTTTGCTGACGACAGGAGTGAAAGCGGTGAAGGGCCCCTCGGAACTTGAGGCCGCGAAAGAGCAGAAGGAGCTTCTTGAGGCGTTGGTGGCGATCGAGAAGGCCCGGGCAGAACTCGAGAGTTTGACGAGGTAGGTTCGGAAAAGTTCTGACACA
This sequence comes from Archangium sp. Cb G35, assembly GCF_001896145.1. Lineage (NCBI taxonomy): Bacteria > Pseudomonadati > Myxococcota > Myxococcia > Myxococcales > Archangiaceae > Archangium > Archangium sp. Cb G35. The sequence goes on along the minus strand of NZ_MPOI01000006.1, from coordinate 260,032 downwards.
GAGGGTACGGCTTCAAACCCGAGGCCTAGTATTGCTATGTCACAAAGTTTGTTCTCACTCGGAATACGGTGTGCTGGCAGAGCCGCTGGAGCAGGGCGTTTCCGAAGGGAGTCCAGACGTTTATGACACAGTAGTACTAGGCACCCTCATCCCGTCCCTCTCCCAGGGAGAGGGGATGTTGCTTCTAGGGACGTCCGCGAAGGGGTCTGGTTACAGTTGCAGGCCCGCGGGCAGGGTGTCGCCGAGTGCTCGCGCTTCATCCGCCGCTTCGAGCGCCACCACTTCCGTCACCATCTGTACCCAGGTGTCCGCTGCCTTCGCCGCTCGCAGCGCCTGGGCTGTCTTCGCTCGCAGCTCGGGGCTGATGTCCCGCATGCGGTCTCCCGTCAGCCGTGCGAGCTGCGCCGCCGCGAACGGGGCTCCGTCGATGTGCTTGAGGTCCAGCTCCAACAGCAGTGACAGCCAGGCCTCCGCCACATCCACGTCCACCACCTTGTGGCTGCTGCCGTAGAGGGGCACTCGCGCGCCCAGGCGTCCCAGCGCCCACGCCCACGGGCCACCGCTCTTGTTCTCCGCCTTCAGCCGCGCCGCCACCCAGCCGCCCAGCTCCGCCTTGTCTCCCGGCTCCAGGTGCTCCAGTGACGCCGCCGTGCGCACCATCTCGTCCAGGCCCTCGGGCAGGATGCCCTTGAGCTTGCCCGCCGGCTGCGGCGCGTCCGGCGGAACCTTCCTCGCCATGTGCGGCTTCAGGTAGTCGTAGAGCTTCCGCTGCTGCGCCTCGCTCAGGCCTCCCGCGATGCGCCGCCACATCACCCAGAACTCGATCCACACCGACTTCTCGGTGTGGTGCTGCACCAACGGCTCGAAGAGCGTGAACGTCTGCTCCGCACGCCAGTGGTCCAGCGGGTAGCCGAAGCCCGGCCGCAGCGTGTAGCCCGTCAGGCTGTAGAAGACGCGCTCGTGGTCCGCCGTGCGCCTCCGCTTGGACGCCCCCGCGAAGAGCGTGCTCCACAGCTCGCGCAGTACCGGCACCCGCCACGTCTCGCGGGGGCCCAGCACCTTCTCCAGAGTGCGCGACAGCTGCTTCACATCCTTGGGGCCAATCGGCAGCGGCTTGTTGCCGTATACCCGCTCGGCGTTCTCCTTCGCCTCGGCGAAGCGCGCGGGCATGGACTCGGTGACCGTCAGCTCCCGCTCGCCGCTCGTGCCTCGCAGCTCGAACTCCAGGCGCCAGCGCTCGTCCGCCACGTTCGACACGGCGAACAGCTCCAGCGTGCCAATTTCCGTGAGCCCCGCCTGCAGGTGCACCGGCACTTCCGCCGTCTTCCCCGCGGCGCCCTTGAGCACCGTGTGGATGGGCGGCAGCGGCTTCAGTTCTTCCGTCAGCGGCACCACGTCGCCCGGCTTGTCGATGCGGTCGCTCGTGGTGGAGTACAGCGTGAACTGCACCGGCCGCCCCAGCGTCAGCGTGAAGGAGCGCTCTCCGATGTCGACCTGGTTACCCTCCTCGAAGCCTCGCGGAATGAGGCACAGCACCGGCTGCTCCGTGCTATCCGCCGGCCGCTGAAGGGCCACGTAGTACGCACGCGCCGCGCCGCCGCCGATCTTCAGGCCGTGCCCGCGCCGCACCAGTCCGTAGTACGCCGCGCCGCGCGCCACCGCCAGCTCCAGCGACTCGTGCTTCAGCAGCCGGATGCGCGGAGCCCCCGGCCACCACGCGCTCACCGCCTCCACCAGCCGCTCGGCCAGTTGGGGCGAGTTGAAGACACCTCCATTGAGGAGGATGGCGTCGGGGCGGGGGAGGGCTCCTTCCGCGGGCGCCGTCTCTCCCAGCGCCGCGAAGCCCGCCGCCGCGTGCTGCGCGAGGAAGGCCGCCAGGTGCCGGGTGATGGCCGCGTCCTGCGCGTACGGCAGTCCCAGTTCCTGCAGCGCCATGCGAGACACGCGCCGCGGCCGCTCCTGCGCACCCGAGCGCGGGAAGAAGCCGTCCATGACGAGGCTCTCCGCCTCCTCGCGCGTGAGCTCCGTGGACAACGAGCCGCCCAGCAGCCGGCTGCCCTCGGAGACGAGCGACACGCCATAACGCTCGGGCGGGTTGTTGCCGAGCAGGGCCTCCTTGGCGGTGCGCGCCGCCTGGATGGCCTGGGTCCACTGGGTGGCGGACAGGCGCCGGTTGCCGTCCGGGAAGAGCTTCTCCTCCACGCGTTTGGCGAGCGCGGCGTCCATGTTGTCGCCGCCGAGCATGAGGTGCTCGCCCACCGCGAGCCGCCGCAACATGGGGCCCTCGGGAGACACGCCCGCGTGCACCAGGGTGAAGTCCGTGGTGCCACCGCCCACGTCCACCACCAGCACCAGCCGCACGCCCTCCAGCGACTGCGCCAGGTCCTTCCGGTGGCGCGCGGTGTAGTCGTAGAAGGCCGCCTGCGGCTCCTCCAGCAGGGTGAACTTCTCCAGGCCCGCCTTGCGCGCGGCGCTCACCGTGAGGGCTCGCGCCGCCTCGTCGAAGGAGGCGGGCACGGTGATGACCACTTCCTGCTGTGCCAGCGGGGCCTCGGGGTGGGCGTGGTTCCACGCCCGGGCCATGTGCTGGAGGAGCAGGGCACTGGCCTCCACCGGGGACAGCTTCGCCACGTCCGCCGGAGCGCCCCACGGGAGGATGGGAGCGGAACGGTCCACGCCCGGGTGGCACAGCCAGCTCTTCGCGGACGTCACCACCCGGCCCGGTACCCGGGCCCCCTGCCAGCGGGCGAGCTCGCCCACCACCTGCGAGCCGCTGTCTCCCCAGGGAAGGCGGAGCGAGCCGGCGGCGAGCTCATGGCCGGCGGGCACGTAGACACACGAGGGCAGCAGGGGCCGCGGGCTGACCTCGCCCTGGCGCACCAGTTGGGGGACGGGGAAGTCCTCCACGGGAGCGGTGGGGCCCTTCGAGGGGTCCACCGAGGCGACGGCGCAGTGCGTGGTTCCGAGGTCGATGCCGACGATGTGCATAGGCGTGCGGGCGGCCCTCCCTGGCCGCGCGGGGCTCCTTCTACTCCTTCATGCGGACGTTGAGCTCCAGCTTCCACTTCCCGGGGCCGTCCTTCTGCAGGCACCGCAATTCCAGCGTGCCCACCTCGGTGACGGCGGCCTGGAGGTTGACGGGGGTGAGATCCCCGTACGGCGCGGGCGTGCCCGGGAGCGTCGTCTCGATGGGGGCGAGCTCCTCGAACTCGTCATTGCCGTCCACGTCGTCCACCAGCACACCCACCTTGTCGTCGCGCCGCACGGAAGAGGCGAAGAAGCGGAAGCTGGTGGGCTCTCCGGTGACGAGGCCGAACTCCTGCGGAGGCACGTCCGCCTGGGTGCCCTCTTCCATACCGAAGGGGGCCACGCACAGGGCCTTCACCGGGGGCTCCATGCCGGGCACTGCGGGCATGGCCGTCTCCACGCCCACGTAGTAGGCGCGAGCCGTGCCGCCGCGGATGCGCAGTCCGTGGCCCTGGCGCACCCAGCCGTAATAGGCCGCGCCGCGCGCCACGGACAGGTCCAGGTCCGCGCCCGCGAGCTCCTGGGCCGGCTGGCCACCGTCCGCGGTGAGCCAGGAGTTGAGCACCTCCATCACCCGGGCCTTGAGCGGGCCCGCCTTGAAGACACCGCCGTTGAAGAGCACGGCGGTGGGGTGGATGAAGGACTTGCCGCCCACGTTCACCGGCGAGTCCGGCGAGTTGGCCAGCGCCTGGGCCTGCCGGGTGAGGAAGGCGGCCAGGTGCTTCGTCACCGCGGGGTCCTGCGCGTACGGCAGTGCCATCTGCGCCAGGCCGGTGCGCCGGGCCACGCGCGGCAGCTCCGCGACGGGGGAGGGCGGGAAGAAACCATCGGTGAGGACGCGGTCCAGGTCCTCGCGGGCCAGCTCCGTGCGCAGCGTGCCTCCGATGAGCGACGAGCCACGGCCCGGAATCGCGATGGGCGCCTTCGCCATGGACGGATCGCCGTAGAGCGTCTCCTTGGCCATGCGGCAGCCATAGGTGAGGGCGTTGAACTGCCACGCGTCGAGCTTCTTGCCCTCGGCAGTGAGGCGCTGGTTGAGCGTGTGCGCCAGCGCCAGGTCCATGTTGTCGCCGCCCAGGAGGATGTGGTCGCCCACCGCCACACGGGTGAGCTCCACGTCGCCCGCGCGGTCGCGCACGGTGATGAGCGAGAAGTCCGTGGTACCGCCACCCACGTCCACCACGAGGATGACCTCGCCCACCTTCACCCGCTTGCGGAAGGTCTCTCCCTGCGCCTCCAGCCAGGCGTAGAGCGCCGCCTGCGGCTCCTCCAGGAGGATGATGTTCTCCAGACCCGCGGCCTTCGCGGCCTCGAGGGTCAGGTCGCGCGCGGCGGCGTCGAAGGAGGCCGGGACGGTGATGATGACGTCCTGCGCGGCCATGGCGTTGCCGGCGTCCTCCTTCGTCCGGGCGAAGGTGTGGTCCCACGCCTCGCGCAGGTGGCGCAGGTAGCGCGTGGAGGCCTCCACCGGAGACACCCGCTGCACCTCCTCGGGGGCCTGCCAGGGGAGCAGCGCGCCGCGCCGGTCCACCCCGGGGTGGCTCAACCAGCTCTTCGCCGAGGACACCAGCCGGGTGGGCACCTTGGCCCCGTGCACGCGGGCGAACTCACCGGAGATGCTCGTGGCGGCCGGGTTCCACGGCAGCGCCAGGCTCCCCGGGGGGAACTCCTGGCCGCCGGGCAGGTAGAGGAACGAGGGCAGCAGTGTCCGGGCCTCCACGGTGCCGGGCGCCGTCAGCTGCGGGATGGGCAGCATCGACTGCGCCGCGCCGCGCGCCTTCGCCTCCTCCAGGTTGAAGTAGGAGACCGCGGAGTGCGTGGTGCCGAGGTCGATTCCAATCGCGTATCGGGCCATATGCGCTCCAATCTGGTGTCAGGACAGCTCGACTTCAGCGGGCGACAGCACCCGGGGATCCATCGCCGGACTGGTGGACGGGAATTTCACGGCCGTGGTCACCCATCCGTGGTGCTTGAGTGCTCCGTTATAGGGAGGCTGGCCCGCCACGTTGCCGGTGAGGCGGATGCGCTGGGCGTCGAAGCCGGCGGGCACGTCCACCCGGTCGCCCTCGGACTGGGGCAGCACCGGCTCCAGCGTGAGGTACTGGCGCAGCACCTTGCGGCACCCTTCGTGGACGATGCGGGCCGCGGCGCCCACGTCCGCGTCCGGGAAGGCCGCCACGTCCTCTTGCAGGAAGTCGATGAGCCGCCCCTCGCGCTGCAGCATGGAGAGGAACTGGAGGGCCGGGGCGTGCTCCCGCTCGGGGGGCAGCGCGGCAACCGGCTCCTTTTTTTCCGGCGCTTTTTCCTGGGCGGGCTGTCCGGCGGGCAGCTCGGTGGGCGTCCCAGCGGGCAACTGGCCGGCCTTGTCGGCCTCACGCACGGGCAGTACGGCCTGCGCGAACGCCTGGTCGAACCAGATCCGCCAGAAGCACACGAACGCGAGCCAGAAACGAGCGAAGAACGAGAGCGAAGGCTGGTCGGTCATCGGCTCCGGATAACAGACCCCTGGAGCTTTTCAATTCACTCGTAGCCCAAATGAAAAGGGCCTCACTGTTTCCAGTGAGGCCCTTCTCTGTTGCATGGTGGAGGTGGACGGGATCGAACCGACGACCTTCGCATTGCGAACGCGACGCTCTCCCAACTGAGCTACACCCCCGCAACCACTATGTGTCCCAACGTGTCTCAGCGGCGGGGCTTTTTCTCCGCCGCCGAAAGACGAACGGGCAGATACAGGACCCTATTCCACGTGTCAAGCCGGGAATCTTCCGGGCCTCTTGCGCGATTGACGCGCGGCAACTCGGGGTGTCATAAGAACCCCCTCCCATCAGGCGCTTCCAATCGGAATGTCTACTCCCTCATCGAAGTTGAGCCCGGCCGAGATTACGAAGCTGGAGCAAGCGTTTGCGTCCGACCCTTCCTCCGACGCGTACAAGCCGCTGGCCGAGGCGTACCTCGCAGCCGGCCGCTTCATGGAGGCGATGGTCGTTTGCAAGAAAGGGGTGAAGGCCCACCCTGATCGCGCGGACCCTCGTCTCCTCCTCGCCCGCGTGTACGCGGACCAGGGCAAGGACAAGAAGGCACTGGAAGAGGTGCTCGGCGCGCTCCAGGTGCAGCCCAATGACAAGGCCTCGCTGCGCATGGCGGGAACGCTGCAGCTGAAGACCGGCGAGGGCGAGGCTGGCAGAGCCAACCTCCTCAAGGCCTACGCGGTGGATCCCGCGGATGCCGAGACCCTCGCGGCGATGCAGCAGTTCCAGGTGCAGCCGCCCCAGGCCGCCGCGCCCGCTCCTGCGCCCGTGGCCGCTCCGGCTCCTGTCGCCGCGCCCGTGGCCGCTCCGGCGCCCGTGGCCGCCGCGCCCGCTCCCGCCGCCGAGCCCGCTCCGGCTCCCGCCGCCGCCCGCAAGCGTCCGGTGGCCGCCGAGGAGGACGAGGAGGCTCCGCGTCCCAAGGCCCGCGCCGAGAAGCCCGCGGCTCCGGCCCGCCGCGCCGCGCCGGTGGTCGTCGACGAGGACGATGACGTCGATGACGACGACGACGCGCCTCGCAAGTCGCGCAAGAAGGGTTCTGGCGGCGGCGCCAAGTTCATCACGCTCGGCCTGGTGATCGCCGTCCCCCTCATCCTGGGCGGCTACTTCTGGCAGGGGCGCCTGGCCGCCCAGCGCAACCGGGAGATCAAGAAGCAGCTCGACGCCGCCACCGAGCAGCTCAAGCACGACTCGTTCGCCTCCTACAAGAAGGCCTGCGAGGCGGCCGACAAGGCGCTCGAGGTGGATGACACCTCCACCGCCGCCCACGGCTACCTGGCCTACGCCTACGCCATCCGCTGGGGTGAGCACGGCGGCGGCGACGACGCCCGCAAGCGCGCCGAGGAGCACCTGGCCTCCGCCCAGAAGAGCGGGGAGATCAGCTCGCACCTGTACGCCGCCGAGGCGCTCATCAAGACGTACGGTGGCAAGGGCAAGGACGCGCTCACCGAGCTCGAGGGCCGCGTCAAGAAGTTCGACGAGGAGGGCAAGCGCAGCTCGCTGCTGTACCTCACTCTCGGCCTCATCCAGATGAACGCGGGTGACCTGGACCGCGCCAAGGACAACCTGGAGAAGGCCCAGGGCCTGTCTCCGGATGACCCGCGCATCTACGCCGCGCTGGGTGCCGCGTACCGCCGGCTCGGCCAGGACGCCATCGCCTGGAAGAACTACGACTTCGCGCTGCGCTACGAGAAGGACCACCACGAGTCGCTGCTCGGCAAGTCCCTGCTGATGCTGGAGCAGGACGAGGCCAACTTCGGGCTGGCCGCGGTGATGATCAAGAAGCTGCTGGAGGCCGAGCCGCCCCCGTCGCCCCGTCAGCTCGCGGCGGCCAACCTGGCGCGCTCGCTGCTCATCTCGCGCGTGTCCGCGTCCATGGAGAAGCTCAAGCCCGACGAGCAGGCCAAGCTCGCCGAGGCCACCGGGGTGCCCGCCGAGAAGGAGAAGGCGCGCCAGGAGCTGGTCAAGGCCGAGGAGACGGGCTTCACGCTGGACAAGGCGAGCCCCGAGCTGTCGCTCATCAAGGGCCGCCGGCTGCTCTCCGAGAACGAGTACGACAAGGCCGCCGAGGAGATCCGCAAGGCCATCAAGATCGACGCCACGCGCGCCCAGTTCTACGTGGAGCTCTCCAAGGCTCTCATGGGCAAGCAGGGCGGCGAGAAGGAGGCCTCCGAGGCGCTCGTCACCGCCATCAAGACCATGGGGGACAGCCCCAAGCTGCTCACCATGCTGGGCAACGCCTACCGCAAGCAGAACAAGCTCAACGAGGCGATCGACGCGTACAAGCGCTCCGTGAAGGAGCCGAACGCGAAGAACCCCGAGGCCCGTCTGGCCATGGGCACCATCTTCCGCGAGCGTGGCGAGTGGACGATGGCTCAGGAGTCGCTGGAGAAGGCGAGCACCGAGTTCATCGGTCAGCCGGACCGGAACGCCACCGCGCTGCTCGAGCTGGCGCGCGTCTTCGAGGGCAAGGGCGACCCCGCCAAGGCCGACGAGACGTACCAGAAGGCGCTCAACGCGGACGAGAACTACTGCCCGGCCTACTACTTCTACGCGGCCTTCCTCAAGAAGGACCCGAAGCAGGCCTCCAAGGCCAAGCCGCTGGCGCAGCAGTACATCACGTGCGCGCCCAAGGGCGAGTACGTGGCGCAGGCCGGCGCGTTGTGAGCCGGACTGCCGCTTCCGACAAGCGGTGCTGATATCGACGGGCGCGGGGATGGTGAAAATCCCGCGCCCGTTTGCTTGAAGTGCGACTCCCCCCTGTGTAAGGGGAGGGGCGTTTTCTACCACGGGCGGAGTCCGCTCCGCCTCCCACCGCGTCAGCAGCGAGCCTGGCGTGCCTTGGGGAGTCCTGCGTGAGCGCGCGTGCCTTGAGTGAGTCGAGCTTCGCTTCGGATCTGCTGTCCCTTACCAAGCCGAGGCTGTCCGGGTTTGTGATCGCCACCGCGGCGGGCGGTATGTGGCTGGCGCCCGGCGAGTTGACGGTGCCGCGCATCCTCGTGACGCTGCTGGCCACCGCGGGCACGGTGGGCGCGGCCAACGCGCTCAATTGCTATTGGGAGCGGGAGAGCGATCGCTTCATGGCGCGCACCCGCAACCGTCCGCTGCCCTCGGGACGCATGGAGCCGGGCGTGGCGCTGGGCTTCGGGCTGGCCCTGGCGGCGCTCTCCCTGCCGGCGCTCGCCCTGGGCGCCAACCTGCTCACCGCGGGCCTGGGCCTGGTGGCGCTGCTCAGCTACGTGCTCGCGTACACGCCGCTCAAGGCGCGGACCTCCGTCTCCATGCTGGTGGGCGCGGTGCCCGGCGCGCTGCCTCCGCTCATGGGCTGGACGGCCGTCACCGGGCAGATCGACGCGGGCGGCTACGTCCTCTTCGCCATCCTCTTCCTGTGGCAGATTCCGCACAGCATCGCGATCGGCCTGTTCCGCCAGGACGAGTACGCGGCGGCCGGCCTCAAGACCGTGCCGCTGGAGCGCGGAGAGGACTCCAGCCGGCTGCAGATCGTCCTCTACCTGGTGGCGCTGGTGCCCATGACGCTGCTGCCCTTCCAGCTGCGCATCGCCGGGGCGTGGTACCTGGCGGCGGCGGTGGTGCTGGGCCTGTCCTTCCTCGGGCTGGGAGCGACCGGCCTCTTCCGGAGCCTGGGAAGGCCCTGGGCGCGCCAGACGTTCCTGTTCAGCCTGCTGTACCTGGCCGGCCTCTTCGCCGCGCTGATGCTCGACAGTGGGGGACACGGTTGATTCGAGGATGATGCACTCCGCGGTGCCACTGCTCCAGCTCGACGGCCTCACCCGGCGATTCAAGGCGCGCGTGGCGCTCGAGGGGCTGAACCTCTCGGTGGGCGCGGGCGAAATCGTCGGTCTGCTCGGCCCCAACGGGGCGGGCAAATCCACCACCTTCCAGCTGCTCGCCGGCCTCCTCTCCCCGGACGCCGGGCGCGTGCTCTTCGAGGGGCGGCCCCTGTCGCTCCACGATCCGGCCCTGCGCCGGCGCATGGGCATCATCTTCCAGCGCGGCAGCTTGGATGACCTGATGAGCGCGCGGGAGAACCTGCGGCTCGGCGCCCGCCTGTACGGGCTGACGGGCGCGCGGGCCCACGAGCGCGTGGAGCAGATGCTCCGCCTCATCGGCCTCCAGGACCGCGGCGACGAGCGCGTCTCCACCTGGTCCGGCGGCATGCGCCGGCGGCTGGAGCTGGCGCGTGCCCTGGTGCACCAGCCGCGCATCGTCCTCATGGACGAGCCCACGCAGGGGCTCGACGAGGCCTCCTTCCGCTCCTTCTGGTCCCACCTGCGCGCCCTGCGCGATGCCGAGGGCCTCACCGTGCTGCTCACCACGCACCGTGCCGACGAGGCGGAGATGTGTGACCGGCTCGCGGTGCTGGATGCGGGCCGGCTGGTGGCCACGGATACGCCCGCGGCGCTGGCCGCGCGGGTGGGCGGAGACATCCTCACCCTGGAGGCCCGGGAGCCCGAGTCGCTCGCGGCCGAGCTGCGCCAGCGGCTGGGCCTGGATGCCCGCGTGGTGGAGGGGAGGGTGCAGGTGGAGGTGGAGCAGGGGCATGCGCTGGTGCCCCGGCTGGTGGAGGCCTTCCCTGCCGGCCGGCTCGCCTCGGTGTCCCTGCGCCGTCCCACGCTCGCGGACGTGTTCCTCCAACTCACCGGCCGGGTGCTCGGCGCGGACCAGCCCACCGCCGAGCCCGCTCGCAGGAGTCGCCGTCGATGAACGCCCCCGCTACCACTCTTCCCACTCCCGATACCTCGGGTGAGGCGGAGCAGGAGGTGTCCCGCGTGGACGCTCCTGCCCTCGCCGAGGAGCGTGCTCCGGGAGGGGTCGCGCTGCAGTGGTCCACCGTGCGCGTGCTGCTGGCGCGCGACGTGGTGCGCTTCTTCCGCCAGCCCAGCCGGATTGTCGGCGCGCTCGCCCAGCCCATCCTCTTCTGGTTCGTCATCGGCGCGGGCTTCGCCGGCTCGTTCCGCGTCGAGGGCGCCCAGGGCCTGGACTACCAGCGCTTCTCCTTCCCGGGCGTCGTCACCATGGTGGTGCTCTTCAGCGCCATCTTCGCCACCATCTCCGTCATCGAGGACCGGCGCGAGGGCTTCCTCCAGTCGGTGCTGGCCGGGCCGGGCTCGCGCCTGTCGGTGGTGCTGGGCAAGGCGCTGGGCTCCTCGGCCATCGCGCTGCTGCAGGCCTCGCTCTTCCTCCTCTTCGCCCCGCTGGCCGGGGTGAAGGCCGCCACCCTGGACGTGCCGCTGCTGCTGACGGTGATGGTGCTTTCCGCTCTGGGCCTCACCGGCATGGGCATCGCCCTGGCCTGGTGGGTGCGCTCCACCGCCGGCTACCACGCGGTGATGAGCATCGTCCTGTTGCCCATGTGGGTGCTTTCCGGTGCGATGTTTCCCCTCAAGGGCGCCGGGCCGCTGCTGGCGTGGGTGATGCGCCTCAATCCCATGCGCTTCTCCGTGGAGGGCGTGCGGCGCGCGCTGTACGGCGCCGAGGCCTCGCTCGCCGTGGGCACTGCCTCCTCCGGCGCGGGTCTCGAGGTGCCGGTGCTGCTCGTGTTCGCCACTGCCTTCCTGGGGCTCGCCGCCCTGAGCATCACTCGACGTGAATAGCCGGAATAGCCGTCGTTCCGTTGGTTCCGCGACCTCTCTTCTGTTACGAGGGGTCCCCATGACATCTGTCCGCCCATGCGCGCTCTGACACGCGCCGGCGGCACGAGGAGTGTTCACATGAAGCTGCGTACGCTGGGCGTCGCGGTGCTCGGTGCGGTGGGACTCGCCACCGTGCCGGCCTGCCAGAAGCAGGAGGCCCCCCCGGCCGCTCCCGTGGCCCCCGCCCCCGCTCCCGCCCCCAAGGCCGAGGCTCCCGCTCCGGCGCCCGCCGCGCCCGTCACCGGTGGAGGCACCGTCCAGGGCACCGTTGCTTTCAAGGGCGCCGTCCCCGCGCCCGCGGCCGTCAAGCCCAGCGATGATCCCGCCTGTGACGGCATGGCGCTGAAGGACCAGTCCCTGCTGGCGACGGACGGCAAGCTGGCCAACGCGCTCGTGCGCGTGCGTGGCCTGGTGCCCCACTCACTTCCGTCCCAGCCCGCCCTCATCGACCAGCAGAAGTGCACCTATACGCCACGCGTGCAGGGCGTCACCGCCGGGCAGCAGGTGTTCATCAAGAACAGCGATGGCACGTTGCACAACGCGCGCGCGCTCAACGGCACGAAGACCGTCTTCAACGTGGCCCAGCCTCCCAACGCCAAGGCCGTGCCCCGCCCCCTGCCCGCCGATGCCGAGGTCATCCGCCTCAAGTGCGACATCCACCCGTGGATGGCCGCCTGGGTGGTGGTGAACCCGAATCCGTACTTCGCCACCTCCGGCACGGATGGCGCCTTCTCCATCGAGCACCTGCCCGCCGGCACCTATACCCTCGAGGCCTGGCACGAGACGCTCGGGACCAAGACGGCCGAGGTGACCGTCAAGGAGGGCGAGACGGTGACGGCCTCCTTCGAGTTCTCCGCCGAGGACGCCAAGGGTACTGCTTCCGGTGGCGTGAAGTAGGCACGGGTCCGGGGCTCCGGTGGGAACCCGGGGCCCGGATACCCTCACCCCCGCCCTCTCCCGAGGGGAGAGGGAGTGGTGGTTCCACGGAGTGTCTACGCCTGGGCGCGAGATGATGCCGGTGGGGTCTGGGTCGAAGCCGGGCCCTCTCGCCTCAGGGTGAAGCCCACCCGGGCGCCTCCTCCCGGACGGTTCTCCGCGAAGGTGTCTCCGCCGTGTGCCCGGGCGATCCGCTGCACCAGCGCCAGCCCCAGTCCCAGTGAGCCCGCCTCCCGGGCCTCGCCTCCCCGGTCCTTCCGGTAGAAGGGCGCGAAGATGCGCGTCTCCTCGCCGGGCTGCAGCCCCGGGCCGCGGTCGTCCACGCAGAAGGCGAGCTGTCCGTCCCGCTCGAGCAGCCGCAGTGCCTCCACCCCCTGGCCGTGCTTGCGCGCGTTGTCCAGCAGGTTGGCCAGGGCGCGCCCCAGCAGCGTGGCGTCGCCCACCAGCTTCGCCTCGGGCGCCTCCACCGACAGTGCTTCCGCGGGCAGCCCCGTCCGCTCCAGTGCCCGCGCCGCCAGGTCCTTCCCGTCCAGCTCCCGGGGCGTCAGCTGGCCGAAGTCCAGCCGCGAGCTCGCGAGCAGCTCGCCCACCAGCGCGTCCAGCTCCACCACCTCGCGCTCCATCTGGTCCGCCGTCCGCTCCGGGCCTCCCGCGTCGCGCATCAGCTCCACGAGCACCCGCAGGTGCGCCAGCGGCGTGCGCAGCTCATGGGACACCGCGGCCAGCAGCTCGCGTTGGTCCGCCATCTGCCGCTCGATGCGTGCGGCCATCTCGTTGAAGGCGTCGGCCAGCACGGACATCTCTCCCGTGGCGTGGCGGCCCAGCTGTACGCGCGTGTCCAGCTTGCCCTCGCCCAACTGCTGCACTGCTTGCGCCAGCGTGTCCAGGGGCCGTGACAGTCTCCGGGCGAGCCACCCCGAGGCCATCCACAGCGTGGTCCCGGCGAGAATCAGCACCATCGGTCCACGCCAGGGCTTTCCCCGGGGCCGGGCATGTTCGAAGCAGGCCCGCGCCGTGCCGAGCCTCACCCCGCCGCGCTCCACCGGCATGGACACCTCCGCGTGCGGAGGGCAGTGCCCGCCCGTGCGCACCAGCATCGCCCCGGAGGTATCCCTCAGCTCCACGCTGACGAGCAGGTCCTCGGAGACGGAGCGGACGAGCGCGTCCCGGCGCACGGGGTCGTCCCACACCTCGGCGAGACGGTTGCTGACGAAGGTGCGTGCGCGGTTCATCTCCTGATGCCAGGCGCTATCCCCGATCAGCCCGGCCATCACGCTCACCACCGTGCCCACCACCAGGCCCGTGGTGAGGATGGAGACGCCGAACCAGAGGAAGAGCCGGCGGCGCAGCCGCGCGCGGATGAAGTTCCCCAACCGGCTCATGGGTCTGAAAGGGGGCCCGTGCCGTGGCCCGTGCCGGGGATGGCCCGGGTGCCCGTGCGGATGGCGTCTCATGGGCCCTCTTTGGCGAAGAGGTAGCCCACGCCACGCACCGTCTTGATGAGGCGGTTGCCCTCGTCCCCCAGCTTCTGCCGCAGGTGGGAGATGTGCACGTCCACGGTGCGCTCGCCCACCACGGTGTCGCTCCGGCCGGCCTCGCCGAGCAGCGCATCGCGGGGAATGACGCGCCCGGCCCGCCGCACCAGCGCCACCAGCAAGTCGAACTCGAGCCCGGTGAGCTCCACAAGTTTGCCGCCCGCGCGGACTTCCCGGGCGGACACGTCGATGGAGACGCCGCTGGACTCCAGCTTCTCGGCCACGGCCGCGGGCTGGGCGCGCCGCAGCACGGCCCTCAGGCGCGCGAGCAGCTCGCGGGGGCTGAAGGGCTTGGCCAGGTAGTCATCCGCGCCGAGCTCCAGGCCCACGACGCGGTCCGTCTCGTCGCCGCGCGCGGTGAGCATGATGACGGGCAGGGTGCTCTTCGCGCGGATGCGCCGGCACACCTCGAGCCCGTCCATGCCCGGCATCATCACGTCCAGCAGCACGGCGTCGTAGGTGCTGGCCTCCAGCGCGGCCAGGCCGCGGCCTCCATCGGGGGCGTGGGTGACGGTGATGCCGTTCTGCCCGAGGTACTGCGCGAGCAGCTCGTACATCCGGGTGTCATCGTCGATGAGGAGGACGCGGGTGGCCATGGGAGGGGTCCGACTCTACTGCACCTGTTGACCCTGGGACGCCTGGGCCTGGGTCTGCTGTCCCTGGGGAGCCTGGGCGGGCGCCCACGACGGGGAGCCGGAGCGGAAGTGGTTGTCGTGGAAGGTCCGGCCCTGGCGGCAGTGCCCACCGGAGGAGTGACCGTAGCGGTGCCAGCGGTAGAGGCTGGCGAAGCCGGAGGAGTAGCCCGCGACGGTGCCGAGGGCGAGCAGGGCGATGAGAAAGCGGCGGCGCATGGTGTGTTCCTTTCCTGGTTCCGGGTGACGGAGTGCTCAGCAGGGACGGGCGCCGCGCCAGCCGCCGCAGCCGCCTCCGTAGCCGTAGTGGCGGTAGCCGTAGCCGTGGCCCCAGCCGTGCTCGATCAGGTCCGCCAGCTCGCGGCGCTGCTTCACATCCAGCGCCTCGTGGGTCTTGGAGAGCGAGGCACGCAGCGTCTTGCGCAGGTTGTCGATGAGCTCGTCGTGCTTCGCGTCGAGCTCGCGCAGCGCGGCGGCGTCGAATGCCTCGCCCCGGAGCGAGCGGGCGAGAGCGGCGCGGGTGGCGCTCATTTCATCGCGCATCTTCGCGAAGGCCTCGGTGAGATCATCCGCGGCCTGGACGAGCACCTTCTCCTGGCCGGGGGAGGTGTCCAGGCGCTCGAAGAGCCAACGCATGCGGCCGCGCCAGCTCCAGCGGCCGGGGCCACCGTGGCGGTGGTGCCAGCGGCCGCGGCGCAGGGTGTAGAAGAGACCGGCCAGGCAAGCGGTACCAAACACGAATCCGAACATGTGCTGCTCCTTCCGTGAGCGGCCGGGCACTCAGCGACCCGGCATCCATCGGTTGGTGCAGAAGGTACGGGGGGGGTGTGAAGCGGGCGCCCAGTACTTATGAAGAAGTGTGAAGGCCACCTGAGGAATGGGGGGGAGGTACGGACCGTTAACCCCCACAGGCACTCCATGGGTAGGAGTGCCCGTTTGTAGTCCGTAGAACGCAATTGCAGAAAGCAGGGAAGTACATGGCAACTGGTACCGTGAAGTGGTTCAACGACGCGAAGGGCTTCGGTTTCATCGCGCCGGACGCCGGTGGTGAGGACGTGTTCTGCCACCACACCGCCATCAACATGGATGGCTTCCGCTCCCTGGCCGAGGGCCAGAAGGTGGAATACGAAGTGACCAAGGGCCCCAAGGGCCTGCAGGCGCAGAACGTGCGCGCGGCCGGGTGACAGGCCTCGCCTCCACGGTCTGACGGACGTGTCTTCGCGCCCGCTCTTCCCTTCGAGGGGGGAGCGGGCGTGTCGTTGCGGGGTTTGTATGGCCCGGCGCTCCTTACCTTGTCCGGCAAAGGCAACCGCCAGCGTCCGCGAAGGAGACGAGATGGGCGACACGAGTGTGAAGAAGGTCGACTCCCAATTCTCCCCGAAGGGTGAGATGGGGCAGAAGTACCTGGCCGGAGGCATCCGGGTTTCCATGCGCCTGTGGGAGAACGAGCAGCCCGCCGAGCCGCTGCCCGCCACGACGCGCGACTACGAGACGGTCGGCTACGTCATCAAGGGCCGCGCCGAGCTGCACCTGGAGGGGCAGGTGTTGCTGCTCAACCCGGGGGACTCGTGGCTGGTGCCGCGGGGCGCGAGCCACACGTACAAGATTCTCGAGGCCTTCACGGCGGTGGAGGCCACCAGCCCGCCGGCCTCCGTGCACGGTCGCGACGAGAAGGAGAAGAGCCGCGAGGGCGCCAAGGCCTGACGGTGGGGAAGGGGAGTGGGCCCTCCTGGATTCGAACCAGGGACCAATCGGTTATGAGCCGACAGCTCTAACCGCTGAGCTAAGGGCCCCCAAACACACCGGACGGCGCCTAGGCGCCGTACTGACCTGGGAAGTATCGCGCACCCCGCGCGCGCGCAAGAGGGCGCGTGCCTCGCTGCTCAGCGTTGCACGCGCCAGTGCGTGCCCTGGCCTTCCAGGCGCACCCCCTCGGCCTTCAGCCTCCGCGCCTGCTCCACTGCCACCGGCGGCGCCAGCACCCCGCTCGAGCGGATGACCCGCCACCACGGCACGTTCTCCAGCGTTTTCAGCTCCCGCCCCACGCCTCGCGCCGCCCCCGGCCTCCCCGCGTAGAGCGCCACCTGCGCGTACGAGCGCACCTCGCCCCTCGGAATGGCTCGCACCGCCCGGCGCACGGCCTCGGGGAAGGGGAGGGGTTTCTGGGGCTCCGGTTTGGGTTTTGGTGCCGTTTTGCTCGCTGTCTTCCGTTTCGCCGGCATATGGCATCCCTGCTCAGGGCAGACCCTCACCCTGGCCCTCTCCCAGAGGGAGAGGGGATCGCACACGAAAAAGCCCCCGGTCCTTTTCGGAACGGGGGCTTCTTCTTACTCACTCTCCGGCCCTCGGGGCATGACCCAGGGGGGCGGGCACCCTCTCCCCGACCCTCTCCCGGGGGGAGAGGGAGGGTTTTTGGCGAGGGGAGTGGCTCAGCTCTCCACGAAGGAGCGCAGACGCTTGGAGCGGCTCGGGTGACGCAGCTTGCGCAGCGCCTTCGCCTCGATCTGACGGATGCGCTCGCGCGTCACCTCGAAGTCCTGGCCCACCTCTTCCAGCGTGTGGTCGCTCTTCTCGCCGATGCCGAAACGCATCCGCAGCACCTTCTCCTCGCGCGGCGTCAGCGTGGCCAGCACCTTCCGGGTCTGCTCGGCCAGGTTCATGTTGATGACCGCGTCCGACGGCGACACCAGGCTCTTGTCCTCGATGAAGTCGCCCAGGTGGCTGTCCTCTTCCTCGCCAATCGGCGTCTCCAGGGAGATGGGCTCCTTGGCGATCTTCAGCACCTTGCGCACCTTGTCGAGCGGCAGCTCCATCTTCTCCGCGATCTCCTCGGGCGTCGGCTCGCGGCCGATCTCCTGCACGAGGTAGCGGCTGGTGCGGATGAGCTTGTTGATCGTCTCGATCATGTGCACCGGGATGCGGATGGTGCGCGCCTGGTCCGCGATGGCGCGCGTGATCGCCTGGCGGATCCACCACGTGGCGTACGTCGAGAACTTGTAGCCGCGCTTGTACTCGAACTTGTCCACCGCCTTCATCAGGCCGATGTTGCCCTCCTGGATCAGGTCCAGGAACTGCAGGCCGCGGTTCGTGTACTTCTTCGCGATGGACACCACCAGACGCAGGTTGGCCTCGACCAGCTCCGTCTTGGCGCGCTCGGCCCGGCGCTCACCCAGCCGGATGGCCTCGTAGTTGCGCCGCAGCTCGTCCACCTCGAGGTTGGCCTCCTCCTCCACCCGCTTGATGTTGCGCGTGGCCGTGCGCACGTCGCGCTCCACCGCCTCGATCTGCTCCGAGGTGGCGTTCAGCTTGCGCTGCGCCTTCTTCATGGCCTCGGGGTCTTCCTTGGCCTCGCGCAGCAGCTCGCGCAGCGTGTCCATCGGCACGCCGTAGCGGCGCTCCTGCTCGCGCAGCTCCGACTCCGCCTTCTCCACGCGCTCGATGAGCCCCTTGAGGTTCAGGACGATGCGGTCCACCTGCTTCTTGTTCAGCCGCATCTCCTCCAGGACCTCCATCATCTTGGTCCGGAGATCCTTCACCTCCTGCTTGAGCTCCTTCTTCTTGACGTCGGTGAGCTTCTTCTTGCCGGAGAGCTCCGCATCGAGTGCCTCGCAGTCCTTGGCGAACTTGCGGATGCGCTCGATCTGCTTGTTGATCTGCTCGATCTTGTTCAGCTCGCTCTGCGCGAGCTGCGCCGGCTGACCCTCACCCTCGGCGCCTTCCTCGGACGCCTCGGCCTCGGGCTCCTCACCCTCGCTCTGGGCCTCCTCGGGCGCGTCCTTGATGACGTCGCGCACGCGCAGCTTGCCGTTCTTCAGCCGGTTGCCGATGTCGAGGATCTCCACCATGGCCACGCGGCACGCCAGCAGCGCGCGCAGCACTTCCTTCTCGCCGTCCTCGATGCGCTTGGCGATCTCCACCTCGCCCTCGCGGGTGAGGAGGCTCACGCTGCCCATCTTGCGCAGGTAGAGGCGGACGGGGTCGTTGGACTTGCCACCCGGCTCGTCGTCCTCGTCCTTCTCGTCCTCGTCGGCCTCGGCGCGCTCTTCCTCCACCGCGACCGTGGGCTTGATCTCCGTGCTCTGAGCGGCCTTCTGGGCGTCGACGATCTCGATGTCGTTGTCGCCGAACATGCTCATCACGTCGTCGATCTGATCCGACGACACGATGTCCGCGGGCAGGGCGTCATTGACCTCGTCGTACGTGAGGAAGCCCTTCTCGCGACCAGCGGCCAGGAGGTCCTTGACCTCCTTGCGGTCGGCGATGGGCTCCTCATCCACCTCGTCCTCGACGGCGTCGGGATCCACCTCGACGGCGGCGGCGGCCTCTTCGGCGGCTTCCTCGGGGTCGACGTCGCCGTCGTCCACCTGGGTCACGGCCTTGCGCTTCTTGAGCGTCTCGGTGGCCTTCTCGGCGGCGGCGGTCTTTTCGCTCCGCTCGGCCTTCTCCGCCTTGGACTTGGCGGCAACGGGCGCGGCGGCCTCAGCGGTCTCCGTACCCTTGGCCGAGGCGTCCTCCGGCTTCTTCTTCTTGCGGATCTCCGGGGCCACCTTCTTCTTGGGCTTGACGGCCACCTTCGAGGAGGGCTTCTGCGTCGGCATTCGGGTACTTCTCCTTGGAAAAACAGGGACCTGGCCTGGAGCGAGCCGGCCGATCTATCGCAAAGTAGAGGATTCTTACAAACGCGAACTCAAACCGGTTGCATGGGGGCCTTTGTTCCCGGGGGGGGAGGGCGGATTTCTTCCTCCACGCGTTTCTTGAGCGAAAGCAGCTCGATTCGCTGGGCGAGGAGCTGTTTCGTCTCCTCCGAGAGGTCGATGGCCCCCGTCATCTGGCTGGTGGTGCGCTTGATGTAGTCCAGCTGCTGATTGATGCGGCGCAGCATGATGGCACGGCAGAGCTGGAGGAAGTAGTGCTCCAGGGCGGAGCCCTGCTGCTCGGAGAGCTGGCGGGAGGCGGCCTCCACGGAGCGTTTGACGGTGTCGTGCGCCTCGAAGAGGGCATCCTCGGCGCCATGGCCCGAGGTGGCGTGGGCGAGCACCAGCCGGAGGCCGGGGTGGGACAGCTCGTCGTAGACGCGGAAGGTGTCGCGGACCACGAGCCGGGGCTCGCGCAGGACGGCGGCCACGTACAGGGCCTCCAGGGCGTCCGGGGGCTTCACCGGGGGCGGGCGGGGCGCCGCCGGGCCCTGGGGAGCCGCTCCCCTGGCTGGTGGCTGGCCGGGCTTGGGCGCGGGCTTCACCGCCGGGGGCGGTGCCTTGCTGCGCAGGGAAGCCTCCAGCTCGGCCGCGGGCAGCCCGCACCAGGCGCTCAGGGCCCCGAAGAAGGCCGAGCGCACCAGCCCCACCGGCAGCTGCGCCGACACGGGCTTGAGACGCTCCAGGGCGGCCATCTTCTCCTCGAAGCTGGCCTCCTTCCCCTGGGGCAGGATGGTGAGGAAGACGTGCTGGGTGAGGGGCCGGGCCTCGGTGAGCAGCCGCTCCAGGCCCACGGAGCCCTCACGGCGGATGAAGGTGTCCGGGTCATCGCCCTCGGGCAGCAGGGCCACCTTGGCGGCCGCTCCCGCGGCGAGCAGGGGGCCGGCCAGGCGCTCCACGGCGGCGAGGCCCGCCTGGTCTCCGTCCAGCAGCAGGAAGAGCTCCCGGGCCTCGGCGCGGCCGAGCACCTTGAGGTGGCCCGGGGTGAGCGCGGTGGAGCACAGCGCCACCGTGTGCTTCACCCCCTCCTGGTGCAGGGCGATGCAGTCGAAGTAGCCCTCCACGAGCACGGCGGCCTTGCGGCGGCGGATCTCATCGCGCGCCTGGTCCATGCCGAAGAGCGTCTCGCTCTTGTTGTACAGCCGGGACTCGCGGGAGTTGAGGTACTTGGGGCCCTCCTCCGCGTCCACCAGCCGGGCGCCGAAGGCGATGGGGCGGCCCTCGGGGGCGCGGATGGGGATGATGAGGCGGCTGCGGAAGAAGTCGAAGTAGCCGTCGCCCTTGTTGCGCCTGTTGACGAGGCCCGCGTTGAGGCCCCACTCCACCATGCCCGCCTTGGTGAGCCGGTCCGCCAGCGACGTCCACGCCGCCGGGGCCCAGCC
Organism: Archangium sp. Cb G35; assembly: GCF_001896145.1. Classification (NCBI taxonomy): domain Bacteria; kingdom Pseudomonadati; phylum Myxococcota; class Myxococcia; order Myxococcales; family Archangiaceae; genus Archangium; species Archangium sp. Cb G35. The sequence continues at coordinate 239,647 of NZ_MPOI01000006.1, read as the reverse complement.
CAGCCCGAAGGCCCGGGCCGTCTCCTCGGAGATGCCGCGGCTGGCGAGATAGGCGCGGGCGCTGCGGCCCTCTTCCTCCCACAGCAGCGCCCGGAAGTGCTCGGCCGCCAGGTCGGTGGCCTCCTTGAGCTGCTGCCGCTCCCGGGCGCCGGGGTCCTGCGCCGCCTCCAGGTCCACCCCCACCTCGCGGGCCAGGTCCCTCACCGCGTCCAGGAACGTCTTGCCCAGGTAGCGCTGCACGAAGGACACGGCGTCCCCGCTCGCGCGGCAGCCGTGGCAGAAATAGAAGCGCTTCTCCGGGACGACGTAGAAGGAGGGGGTCTTCTCCTGGTGGAAGGGGCAGCGGCCCTTGAACTCGCGCCCGGCTTTTTTGAGCTCCACATATCGGGAGACGAGTCCCACCAGGTCTACCCGCTCGAGGACTTCCTGGATCTTGTGGTCGGGGATCATGTGTCCCACCCCCTCCGCCCGGCGCGAGCGGACCGCCATGATCCGCACACCAGCCCCTGCGGACGAGTATGGGCTCGGCCCCTGACATGGCGGATGCGGGTCCGGTTCGGGTCGACGATGTGGAAAAGGAAGGGCATTTCGGCGCGTCGGAAACCGTCCGGATAGGGGGACGGGAAGCGACCGGATACCCTTAATGGCCGATCAGCGGCCGGGCAAGTTCTCGAAGAACCCGCCCGGCGCCGTTCGAGGCCGGAAGACCGGGACTGCTACAGCTTGGACAGCTGGTTCTTCACTTCCTCGGAGATGGCGCGGCCCTCGGCGCGGCCCTGCAGCTTGGGGGTGAGGAGCTTCATCACCGCGCCCATGTCCTTGGCACTCTTGGCACCGGCCTCGGTGATGGCGGCCTGGACCTCGGCGCGCAGCTCGTCCGCGCTCAGTTGCTTGGGCAGGTAGTTCTGGAGGACGGAGATCTCCGCCTCTTCCTTCTCGGCCAGCTCGGGGCGGCCACCGGACTTGAACTGCTCGACGGAATCGCGGCGCTGCTTGATGAGGGTGCCGATCACCTGAAGGATGGCGGCCTCGTCGAGAGGGCCGGTAGCGCCGGGCTCCACTTCCTTGTACTTGATGGCGCTCTTGAGCATCCGAAGGACGCTGGTGTTGAGCTCGTTCTTCGCCCGCATCGCGTCCTTGAGGTCGGCGTCGATGCGCTCCCTGACGGTGGCCATGGCAGTGCTCCAGGATATGTGTGGGAAGGGTGCTACACGGACGGGAACCAGGGCGCTGGACTGACGCGGCCCCGGTTCCCGGACGAGGAGGCGGCTAGTACGTCTTACGCGCCTTCTTCACCGCGCGCTTCTTGGCCGCGAGAGCCTTCTTCTTCCTCTTCACGGAAGGCTTCTCGTAGTGCTCGCGCTTGCGGATCTCGGAGAGGATACCAGCCTTCTCGGTGGCCTTCTTGAAGCGCTTGAGGGCGCTCTCGATGGACTCGCCGTCCTTGACTCGAATGCCGGGCATGCCTGTCACCTCCTTCCGTGTGCGCTAAAAAATCCAGGGGGCGCCATATGACGCAGCGGGCGTGAAAACGCAAGGACACCCGCAGAAAAGGATCTGCCGGGTAGGCTAAAGTGGACCCTCGTGAGCGCCGCCCTCTTCCTCGTCCTGTTGTTGTCGGCTGGCCAGCATGGCGGCCAGGGATCCCTGGGTTGCTGGTCCTCCTGCCAGCGGCATGTGCAGGACCAGGCTCTCCGCGCCCGGCTCTGCCAACTGTGCGTCACCACCGGCCGCGCTGATTCCTGGGTGCTGGAACTGGGACGCACCCGGGGGCTCCCCGCCCAGGAGGGCCTCCGCTCGGCGCTGACGGATCCGGACTGGCGGGTGCGCTGGGCCGTGCTGCGGGCCCAGGCGAAGGCCCGGGGGCACACCGAGCCGCGTACCCTCGCGGACTGGGTGGCCGAGGCCCCGGCCAGGGACGAGGTGCTCGCCTGCCTCACCGCCGCGCGAGCCGCCGCCAGCACGGGCAAGTCGACTGCCTCCTATTTGAAGGAGGCGGGGGCCAAGGGGGGCACGGCGGCCGCCCGCGTCTGGGCCCGCCGGGACGCCATCCGGGAGGCCCTGGAGGTGGAGGTGTACTCCGAGCAGCCCGTGCTCCGGGGCGAGGCGCTCTCCCACCTCGCGACCTTCCTGGGCAGGCCGCCCGCCCGGGTGCTGCTGGAGTCCATGGCCCGGCGCCCCGAGGCGGGGGACGTGGCCGCCGCCTCCGCGCTCCTCTCGGTGGCCGAGAAGAAGGGCTCCTCGGTGGGGCGGATGCTGCTGGCGGAGGCGAAGCCGCCGGATCAAGCCCTCATCAACCGTCTCTTCGCCGTCTATTCGGCGGACCTGGAGAAGCTGCAGAAGGGGCTGGCCTCCCTCGACGTCACCGAGCGGCGCGCCACCGTGCAGTCGCTGTGGCGCTACGGTCCCCTGGCGCAGCGGGAGTTGGAGCGCGCGCTGGTGGACTCCGAGGCCCAGGTGCGCCGGCTGGCGGCGAGGGGACTGGCCGAGGCCGAGGGCCTGTCGTTGATGGAGGCCGCGCGCCGGAAGATCTGGGACGACGGGGCCTCGCTGGACACCCGGTGTACCTGGATGGATGTGGTCGCGACCGAGAAGACCTGTGAGCCGTTCCTCCTGGAGGTGGCGCACAACACCGATTTTCTCGCCGACACGCGAGGCGAGGCGGCGGCCAGGCTCGCCGACTGCGATGGCGATGCCACGCGCCGCTTCAAGCGATTGGCTCCCTTGCTGAAGGATCAGCAGGCCGCGGTGCGGGCCGGGGCGGTGCGGGCGCTCGTCCTGCCGCGCTCGCCCGAGGTGGATGCCGCCGTCGCCGCCGCGCTCGAGGACTCCATGCCAGAGGTGGTGGCCGCCGCCCTCGGTGTGGTGGGGCGGCAACGCCAGGTGGCGCGGGTGGAGAGCGTGGTGAACCTGCTCGGCTCTCCGCACGCCGATGTGCGCGAGGGTGCTGCCCGCGCACTGGAGTGGATCGGCCGCCCCCAACATGTGAAGCACCTCGCCCAGATGCTCGCGCAGGACAGCGTCGCCTCGGTGCGGGTGGCCGCCGCCGAGACGCTGGCCATCCTCGGAGGCCCCTTCGCCGCCTCCGCGCTCAGTCAGGCCGCCGCGAAGGATCCGGACTCCCATGTCCAGCATGTGGCCCGGCGCGGACTGGCGCGGCTCGGCTTCCGGCCTCCTTGAAGGCAGTCCTTGCAGGTGCTCCGGGTAGGTGGGTATGGTTCGAGGTCTGGAGAAGTGTGCATGAAGATTACACGAGCCATCGTCATCGAGCCGGGGGCGGCGGGGCGCCGCAAGTTGAAGGAGGGTCTGGAGAAGGCGGGACTCGAGGTGTCCGCCGTGTCGGAGTGGGAGGAGGCGCCGGGCCGGGCCCATCTGGTGGTGCTGGGACCCTCGGTGGAGCGGCCGGAGCGGGTGGCTCGCGCGGTGCGGGGGCAGTTGCCGCAGGCGCTGGTGCTGGCCGCGCAGCAGACGCCCGGCAAGGCCGGCTTCGCGGATGGCATCCTTCCGCTGCCCGTCTCCGCGAAGGACCTCCAGGTGCGCCTGCCCGAGCTGGTGAAGCTGCGGACGCTCTCGCGGGGCACCCCGGCGCGCAAGGCTCGCGCCGCTCCCGCCCCCGAGCCGGTGCGCGCCTCGGGCGAGCCGCTGTTGGATCCGCTCACCCAGTTCTACGTCTTCGCGCACTTCAAGGACTTCCTCTTCGTCGAGGTGAAGCGCTCCCGGCGCCATGGCCTGCCCCTGGCGCTGGCGCTGGTGGCGTTCGATCCGCTCCCGGTGCGAGCGGGGCGCGAGTTGCGCGAGCAGCTCCATGGAGGCCTGGCGCTCGCCATCCGGCGCTCGCTGCGCGATACGGACTTCCCGGTGCAATACTCGGCGGACCGGGTGCTGCTGCTGCTGCCGCACACGGACCTGGCCGGAGCCCACACCCTGGCCCGCCGTGTCTGCGAGCGCGTGGCCCGCTCCAGCCTCGCCTTCGATGACCAGGTCATCCGCCCCACCGTGTCCGTGGGCCTGTCCGCGCTCACCCCGGGCCGGGAGGTGTCCTTCGCCGACCTCGTGCGTCAGGCGCAGAGCTCGCTCGAGTCCGCCCAGGCCGCTGGCGGCAACCGCGTGGAGATGCTCGCGGAGACGCCGGGACTGGAGATTGAAGGGACGTAGGGGAGGGGACGGCTACGGGCCGCTGATGGCCTTGCCGTCCACCCGGTTCCGGCCGGCGCGCTTGGCCCGGTAGAGGTACTTGTCCGCCGCGCTGATGATGTCCTCCGCCTGCGCGAAGTCCGTATCGTGCAGCGTGGCCACGCCCAGGCTGATGGTCACCTTGATGGGCGTCCCACTGAAGATGAAGTCGGTGCGGTCCACCGCTACCCGGCAGCGCTCGGCACACGCGAGCGCCTGGTCCTCGCCCGACTCGCGCAACATCAGGGCGAACTCCTCGCCGCCATAACGCGCGATGACGTCCTCGGTGCGGATGGTGTCGCTCACCCGCTGGGCGATCCGCGTCAGCACGTAGTCACCCGCCGGGTGCCCGTACACGTCGTTGATCTTCTTGAAGTAGTCCACGTCGAACATCACCAGGGACAGGGCCACCCGGTGGCGCAGGCAGTACGCGAACTCCTTGCGCAGCGTCTCCATGAAGTACTTCTTGTTGTACAGGCGCGTCAGACCGTCGCGCGTGGCCGACTCGTAGATGCTGCGCTGGTAGGCCTCCTCCAACTGGTCCTGGATGGAGAACTTCAGCACCGTGTTGGAGCCGATCTGGATCTTGTCGCCGTCATAGAGCGGCGCGGCGCTCACCTTCAGGCCGTTGAGGAACGTGCCATTGGTGCTGCCCAGGTCCACCAGCTGGAAGCGGCCCTCGCCGAGCGACACCACCTTCGCGTGCTTGCGCGAGATGCCATCGTCCTCGACCTGGAACTGCGCCTCCACGCTGCGGCCGAGCACCGTCTCGGACTTGTCCAGCTTGAACATCCGGCCGATTCCGGCCGCGGACTTCGCGCTGATGACGATGAGATACGCGCTCTGCTGCTGGGGGGCGTCCCCCAGCAGGTCCGAAATCGAATGGACGGCGGTCTTCTCGTCGGACATCGTGCCCCCCATCTTATGGGTCGAGGATTGTCAGCAGCAAGCAGACCCCACGACGGACCTACCGGGATGGTCGGCTCCTAACGGGCTTGCCTCGACTTTTTGGCCGGCGGCTCCACCACGGCCGGCGGCCGCTCGGTCATCTCCCCGACAATTGGGGTCTCGATGAAGCGCGCGAGCGATTCCCTGTCCCGGTGGTAGGCGAGCCCCTGCATCAGCTTCACCAGCGCCGCCGAGGGCGTCATGTCGCCGCCGCTCAACGCCCCCTCCTGGAGGGCCGCCGCACCGGACTCGTAGAGCGTCAGGTCCACCCCGTTGCGGTAGGCCTGGCTCACCACCACCACCGGCACGTCCCGCTTCCGGGCCTCCCGGAAGAGCGGCAGCAGGGACCGGCCGAGCGACGCATCGCTGGGATAGTTACCCGCACCATAGGCCTCCAGCACCAGACCGCGCAGGTGGGGCAGCAGGGCCAGGGGCAGGGCGGGGTCCAACCCCGGGAAGACCTTGAGCAGGAAGACCCGGGGCTCCAGCTTCTCGCGCAGGCGGAAGGGGCCCTTCTGACGCAGACCCGGAGCGAAGGTGGCATCCACTCCCAGCGTACCCAGCAGGGGGAAGTTGGGGCTCTCGAAGGCGTCGTACTCGGACACCTTCACCTTGCGGGTGCGGTTGCCGCGGTAGAGGTGGGAGTCGAAGCAGATGCTCACCTCGGGCGGGCCCTGGAGGGCGGAGAGCACCGCGTCGATGAGGTTGAGCCGCGCATCCGAGCGGATCTCCCCCAGGGGCCGCTGCGAGCCCGTCATCACCACCGGCTTGGGCAGCCCGGGCAGCATGAAGGAGAGGGCGCTGGCGGTGTAGGCAAGGGTGTCTGTACCGTGCGTCACCACGGCGCCGTCGAAGTCCGGCAGCCGCTGGTGCAGGTGGGCGGCCAGGCGGCTCCACAGCTCCGGCTGCATCTCCGAGCTGTCCAGGTTGGAGAAGAGCTCCAGCTCGATGTCGGCGAGCCGGAAGAGCTCGGGGCAGCGGGACTTGAGCGTCTTGAAGAAGGCCGCGGGGCGCAGCGCGGACGGCCGGCCTCCGGCCATCCCCAGCGTACCGCCGGTGTGCAGCAGGAGGATTCTGGGCATAGGCGGGTCCTCCCTGTCAGAGCCGGGGTCGCTTTACAAGCCCCGCGCGCATCGCTAAGACCGGCTGGTGCTCCCCGACCGTCGCAATCGCGTCCTCCTGGCGCTCACCCTGGCGCTGACGGCCCTCTCGGCCTGTACCAAGAACTCCGAGGCGGCCCAGCCCGCCCAGCCCACCGCGCCCAAGCCGTCCACCCCGGCCCCGGCGGCTCCGCCCCCCCAGGCGGCCGCTCCCGCTTCCGGGGGCTCGGTCCTCTCCGGCATCCCCGGCATGGACTTCTCCGCCCTGCCGCCCTCCGCGCAGCGCGAGCTGTCCACCGTCTTCACGGACGAGTTCTGCTACTGCGGCTGCCCCCACACCCTGGGCCAGTGCCTCAAGGGGCACACCACCTGCCAGCACGCGAAGCGCATGGCCCGGCTCGCCGCCCGGCAGGCCGCCTCGGGAGTGCCGGCCACGGAGATCATCGTCGCCCTCTCCGAGTACTACTCCGGCTTCCGCGCCACCCGGCAGAAGCTCGAGGTGGACCCGCGCATGTGCATGGGCGACCCCAAGGCCCCGGTGACGCTGGTGGAGTTCTCCGACTTCGAGTGCCCCTTCTGCGGCACGGCCCGCCCGATCCTGGAGGCCTTCGCGAAGAAGAACGCCAGCCGGCTGCGCTTCTGCAACGTGCCCTACCCGCTGCCCATGCACGCCAACGCGGTGCCCGCCGGCCAGGCGGCGCTCTGGGCGAGGGATCAGGGCAAGTACTGGGAGATGCACGACGCGCTCTTCGAGAACGCGCGCAACCTGTCCACCGCCAACATCGTGGCCATCGCCAACAAGCTGGGCCTCAAGGGCGCGGACCTCCAGAAGGCCCTGCAGGCCGGCACCTACGCCCAGGAGCTGGAGAAGTACAAGGCGCTCGGCAACGCCGCCAACGTCCGCGGCACGCCCAGCCTCTTCTTCAACGGCCGCGCCTACGACATCCAGATCGGCCTGAACGAGGATTCCCTTACCCACAGCCTCGAAGACGAACTCGAGTGGCGCGCGAACAACAACGCGTGGGCCGCCGACTGACGGTGACATGAGCCAGCGCTTCCGCATCGACGGCACCCAGCTCGTCCCCGACGAGCGCCAGGGGACTCAACAGCCACAGCCGCCAGCGCTGGCGGGCCGCACGGGCTCGTACGTGCTGCAGCCCACCTCGCCGGACCTGCTCGTCTTCTCGCGCACGCCCGCCGAGGGGGGCTCGCTGCCCACCCCCCGGGTGGTGCTCTCCGGAGATGCCTCCGGATTCCCCCTGTCCGATCTCATCGCCTTCCTCAGCCAGGCGCGCTGGAGCGGCGTCGTGCGCGTGCAGGCCCCCGGCGGCGAGCGCTCCGTCATCCTGCGCGAGGGCGAGGTGCGCGGCGCCACCTCGGACGTGGCCGCGGACCGGCTCGGCGAGGTGCTCGTCCGGCTGGGCTACCTGGAGCGCACCCAGTTGGAGACGGTGCTGCGCGAGCACCCTCCCTCCAAGATTGGCCGCGCCCTGGTGGAGCGGGGCCTGCTCCAGGCGCATGACCTGTTCAAGTGCGTCACCCACCAGGTGAGTGAGATCTTCCACGCCATCGTCCTGTGCCGGGAGGGCAGCTTCTTCCTGGTGGACCAGCCGGTGGAGGACAAGCTCGGCCACAACATCCAGCTGTCCACGCAGAGCCTGCTGATGGACAGCATCCGGAAGATCGACGAGCTGGCGCACTTCCGCAAACGCATCCCCCACAGCCGCCTCTACGTGCTGCGCAAGGGCATGGCCAACGCCCGGCTGGAGCCGGACGAGGACAAGGTGCTGGCCCTGGTGGATGGACGCCGCACGGTGCTGGACCTGGGGCAGGGCGCCCGCCTGTCCGAGTTCGACGTCACCAAGGTGGTCTACGGCCTGCTCGAGGGTGGCTTCGTGCAGCTGTCCGACAAGCCCCTGGGCGGCTCCATGCAGTCGCTGTCCGGCATCCCCGCGGTGCGCCCCAAGGCCTTCATGGGCATCCCCGTGGTGCGCCCGTCCTCCACCGGCATTCCCACGGTGAGGCACTCGCAGTCGGGCCTGCGCGCCATCACCCAGCCGCCCCAGCCGGCCCCGGTGGTGGACGTGCGCGAGGTGGTGCACGTCTTCAACCGCATCTTCCGGGAGATCGCCGCCGAGGTGTCCAAGCAGGGCCTGGCGCGCGAGTTCATCGCCTCGGCCAACGCCGCGCTCTCGGGACAGGCGCTGTCCTCCTCGCCGGTACTGGCGGGGCTGGCCTTCGCGCCGGACGGCAGCCTCCCGGACGCGAAGCTGGTGAGCGCCTATGAGCAGTACCGCGGCTCGCTGGGCTCGGAGCCGCTCGCCTCCTTCCGGCAGGCGCTCAGCGACGTGATGTTCTTCCTCCTCTTCCAGGCGGGAGAGCTGCTCGAGTCGCGCGCGGACGAGGACCTCGCCCGGCGCGTGAAGGACATGCTCGCCTCGCTCGGCGGGTCCTGACATGGGCACGGAGCGGCCCCGGCTGACGGAGGACGTGCCGGGGTGCGGTGGCGCCTTCAAGCTCGTTCCCGAGGACTTCGAGGTGGAGGAGCTGCCCGCCTACCAGCCCTCGGGAGAGGGAGATCACCTCTATCTCTGGCTGGAGAAGCGCGGCCGGGACACCCGTGAGGTGGTGAAGGCCCTGGCCTCCGCGCTCGGCGTGGACGAGGGCGACGTGGGCGTGGCCGGGATGAAGGACCGGCAGGCCATCACCCGGCAGCTCATCTCCGTGCCCGCGAAGGGTGAGGCGCGCCTGCCGGAGTTCTCCCTGGAGGGCGTGAGCGTCCTGTGGAGCCGGCGCCATGGCAACAAGCTGCGCACCGGGCACCTGAAGGGAAACCGCTTCCGGCTGCGTCTGCGGGGCGTGAAGGACGTGGGCGCGGCGCGCGAGAGCTTCACCCGGCTGGGCGCCCGGGGCCTCCCCAACTACTTCGGAGATCAGCGCTTCGGCCGCGAGGGCGACAACGCGGATTTCGGCCGGCTGCTGGTGCTGGGACAGCGGCTGCCGCGCCGCCCGGACAAGTTCCAGCGCAAGCTGTACCTCTCGGCCTTCCAGTCCCGCCTCTTCAACCGGGCCCTCGTGGACCGGCTGCGCGCGGGCACCTTCGACACGGCGCTGTTGGGGGACGTGCTTCGCAAGGAGGACTCGGGCGGCCTCTTCGTCTGCGAGGCGCCCGAGGTGGATGGGCCCCGCGCCGCCTCCTTCGAGGTGAGCCCCGCCGGGCCCCTCTTCGGGCCGAAGATGACCGCCGCCGCCCACGCCGTGGCCGAGGCCGAGGCGAAGCTGCTCGCGGACGAGAGCGTCACGCTGGACGACTTCCGGCGCGGTGGTGACGAGACCCAGGGCGGGCGCAGGCCCTACCGGGTGCGGCTCGGCAACCCCTCGCTGGAGGTGGACGGGGAGGACCTGGTGCTCACCTTCGAGCTGCCCAAGGGTTCCTACGCCACCGAGGTCCTCCACGAGCTGTTGAAGGACGGCTGAGTCCCTCAGGTTTCTGAGCCCGGTATGGCGCGTTTCCGAGCCCGGGAGCGCGCTCTCTTTCCGTGCCCGAGCCTTCGGACAGAGGGAAGGGGAGGCGATGGCATCCCCATTGCTCCAGGGGATGGCATCTCATTTCCACCGGAGCCATCCATGGACTCGCCCTTGCTGCGCCGTCTCTTCTCGCGTGCCCTGCGCGCCTCGCTCGCCTCTCCACTGGTCCTCGCGGGCTGTGGAGGCGCGGACCTGACGGGCTACTCCGCGCTCGCTTGTGATGATGGCTTCCCCACGGTGAGCGGCCTGTCTCCCACGGCCGCCCCGGACTTCGTGCAGTTGCGGCTCACCTTCATGAACGGGGATGGGAGCTACATCAATGAGGCGCAGCGCAACTCCTCGGGGACGGCCTGCGAGACGGCTTCCGACAAGGCGGCGTGCGAGTCGGCCCTGAGCAACCTCTCCTCGCCAACGGGCTTCCGCTCCATCTGCGAGATGAGTTGCAGCGCGTACTACCTCGCGACGACTCGAGGCGACGAGGTGACGGCCCACACGACGCTGGAGGCGCTCAAGGGCTTCCTGGGCTCCATCGACACGGCGCAGGAGGCCGCGCTCCTCGCCTTCGCGTCCAAATACGACCTGTCCTGCCGCGACCTGGAGCGGGGCGCGGTCCGGGCGAACGGCAAGGGGGGCTTCAACGTCATTGGCACCACCGGCTACGCCTGTGGGCCCAACACGGCGTTGACGCAGCACGTCCTGGAGGTGTCCGCCTCGGGCGAGGTGAAGGAGGTGAGCAGCCATATCCTGGAGCGGGGCCTTCCGAACTGCGTCGTCGGCCGGCGGCCCGTGGGGCTGCGCGCCTCGGACGGTGTTGCTTGCGTGGACGCGCTGGGCCGTCACTTCGCATCGGCCGCGCACCTGGAGGCCGCCTCCATCAAGGCCTTCCTCCGGCTGAGGGAGGAGCTCGCCCTGCATGGCGCGGATGTCGCGCTGCGGGACGCCGCGCTCGTGAGCGCCCTGGAGGAGGTCATGCACACGGACGTCAGCACGCGGCTCGCCCGCCGCTTCGGCGCGACGCCCCAGCGGCCCGAGGTGGCGGAGCTGCCCTTGCGCTCGCTCTTCGAGGTGGCGTTGGAGAACGCGGTGGAGGGCTGCGTGCGCGAGACGTTCGGGGCGCTGGTGGGGCACCATCAGGCGCTGCACGCGCGGGACGCGGAGGTGCGCGAGGCCATGACGCGCATCGCAGAGGACGAGACGCGGCACGCCGAGCTGTCCTGGGCCATCGACCGCTGGGCGCGCGAGCAGCTGACCGCCGCGGAATGCGCCACCCTGCGCGAGGCCCAGCGTGAGGCCGTGGCGACGCTGCGCGAGGAGGTGGAGGGGGCCCTGCCGCCGGACGCCGTGCTCGTCACCGAGGCGGGCGTGCCCACGCCGGACGTCGCCGCCTCCCTGCTGGCCACGCTCGAGCAGGAGCTCTGGGCCTGAGAGACGGGCCCGGGGAGGGGAGGGCGCGAGCAGTGCTAGCGTTGGCCCATGCGCCGACTCCTCTCCCTGTTGGGGGCAGTGCTCCTCCTCGCCTCCTGCCAGTCCCTGTCCTCTCGCGTGGGCTCCACCCCTCCGCCCGAGGGACAGCCCATCTTCCTCGGGGAGAAACACAGCCTGCGCTCCGCCATCCTCGAGGAGGAGCGTGGCTTCCAGCTCTACCTCCCACCCGGGTACGCGGAGTCCTCGGAGCGCTATCCCGTCCTCTACCTCCTGGATGGTGATGCGCACTTCCATCACGCCACCGGTGTTGTGCAGTTCCTCGCGGGCAACTCGCACATCCCCCCGATGATCGTGGTGGGCGTGCCGAACACGAAGCGCACGAGGGATCTCACCCCTCCGCCGCACGGTGACACCGTGATGCCCGGGGACACTTCAGCGCGGAGCATCGCGCAGTCGCTCCCCACCGCTGGCGGCGCGGACCGTTTCCTGCGCTTCCTGGAGGAAGAGCTGGCCCCGCACATCGAGGCGCACTACCGCACGCGGCCGTACCGCGTCCTCGTGGGCCACTCGTTCGGCGGGCTCTTCGCCATCCATGCCCTGATGAACCGCCCCCAGAGCTTCAACGCGTACATCGCCATCAGCCCGAGCCTCTGGTGGAACAACGGCGAGCTGGTAGCCGGCGCGGTGAAGTCCCTCGAGCGCCTGCCCGAGCAGGAGCGCTTCCTCTACATGTCCATGGGCGAGGAGGGGGAGGAGATGCTGAAGCCCATCCAGCGGCTCGCGGCGACGCTGGAGGAGGCCAGGCCGGCGCGGTTGGTGTGGCGCTACGCCTTCCTCCCGAACGACCACCACGCCAGCACGCCGCACCGGACGCTCTACGATGGGTTGGAGGCCGCCTTCGAGGATCTGCGGCTCGCCCAATGGGAGGCCCGCACGGGTGAGCTGGCGCAGGTGGAGACGCGCTACGCCCAGCTGTCCAAGCGGCTCGGTTTCGAGCTCCAGCCCCCCGAGGAGCTGATCAACGTCATGGGGTACTCCCTGCTGCAGCGCGGGAAGGTGGAGGCCGCCCTCACCGCATTCCGGCGCAACGTCGAGCGGCACGGGGACTCGGCCAACGTCCATGACAGCCTGGGCGAGGCGCTGGAGGCCGCGGGCCAGTTGGAGGAGGCACTCGAGAGCTACCGGCGCGCGCTCGCGCTCGGCATCCAGGCCAACAAGGTGCACCCCGCCTATCAGCAGCACGTCGAGCGGGTGATGAGCAAGCTGTCCGTCCAGGCCTCGGGTGACGGCGCGCCCTGACGCGTGGAGGGCGGGCTTGGGGGCTCGCCTTCATGGTGGGGCCGGTGAGCCTGCCCGCGAAAAGGAAGAGGGTGCTCGCGGCCCGGAGGCTCGCGGCACCCTCTTGGGTCCCTCCCGGTGGGGGAGGGAGCTACTGCTCGACGATGTTGAACTCGGTGCGGCGGTTGTTGGCGCGGCCCTTCGCCGTGGCGTTGTTGTCGATGGGATTCTCCTCACCGAAGCCCACCGCCTCCATGCGGCCCGGGTCGATGCCGCGCTTGAGCAACTGCGCCATCACCGAGTCCGCGCGCGCCTGGGACAGCTTCAGGTTGGTCACTTCCTTGCCGAGCGAGTCCGTGTGACCCTCGATGCGGATCTTCTTGATCCTCGGCATGTCGCGCAGCACCTGCGCCACGTCGTCGAGCACGGCGGTGCTCTGCTTGCCGATGATCCTCGCCGAGCCGGACGCGAAGAGGATCTGCTTCTTGATCTCGACCTTGTTCTTCTTGACGACGACCATCTTGTACTTCTTGGCGCAGCCGCGCTCGCTCTGCACGCCGGGCTCCTCGGGGCACACGTCCACGCGGTCCGGGATGCCGTCGTTGTCCTTGTCCGGATCCGGGCAGCCACGCATCTCCTTGGGGCCGGCCTCGTTGGGGCAGACGTCCAGGCGGTCCACCAGGCCGTCCTTGTCCGTGTCCACGTCCGCGCAGCCGCGCGTCTCCTGGGGGCCGGCCGCATCCGGGCAGAGATCCAACCGGTCCGGGATGCCGTCGCTGTCCTTGTCCGGATCCGGGCAGCCACGCATCTCCTTGGGGCCGGGCTGATCCGGGCAGACGTCCATGCGGTCCACCACGCCGTCGCCGTCCTTGTCATCGTCCGGGCAGCCGCCGTTCTCCAGCGGGCCGCTCTTCAGCGGGCAGCGGTCCAGGCCGTCGGGGATGCCATCCGAGTCGTTGTCCAGATCCGGGCAGCCGTCCTCGTCCTGGAAGCCATCCTTGTCCTCGGGCTCGTCCGGGCACTTGTCCTGCGAGTCCTCGACGTTGTCCCCGTCCTTGTCGGTGCGAGGGCAGCCCAGGTTCTGGATGGGGCCGGAGGCGTCCGGGCACTTGTCCGCGGTGTCGATGAGGCCGTCCTGATCGTTGTCCGAGTCGGGGCAGCCGTCCGAGTCCTCGAAGCCGTCCTTGTCCTCGGGCTGGTCGCGGCACTTGTCGAGGTTGTCGGGAATGCCGTCCCCATCGGCGTCGCCGGGGGCCTCCTCGGGGCAGCCCTGGTTGGAGAGCGGACCGGCCGTGAGCGGGCACTTGTCGTTGCCGTCCAGCACGCCGTCGCGGTCGTTGTCCGGCTCGGGGCAGCCGTCCGTGTCCTCGAAGCCGTCACGGTCCTCGGCACGGTCCGGGCACGGGTCATCCTTGTCGAGGATGCCGTCGCCGTCGGTGTCCTTCTCCTCGATCTGCACCACCACCTGCTGCGACGGCTTGGGGGTGATCTCCACCTGGGTGGGCGGCTGGTCCGTCTGCTGCTGGGGCGGGGGCGTGGTGCCGTCCGGCTTGTCCTTGACCGTCACCTTCGCGGGAGCGCAGCCCTTGGAGAGCTCCAGGGCCTTCTTGATGGCTTCCTCGGAGACGCGGATGTGCTCGGAGGCGCGGTAGCTGGTGCCCTGGCTCAGCTCGCCGCGGGCGAAGTCGAGGTGGGCCTCGGCGGTGGCGAGCTCCACCGGGGCGCAGCGCATGGCGCCGCCGCGGCGGGCGCGCTCGATGTCGGCCTGGAGGACCTCGGACTGCGCGCGGACCTTGTTACCGCTCACGCAAGCGGCGCAGAGCAGCAGCAACGAAGAGGCGATGAGTCGTCGCATCGGGTGGGTGCTCTCGCGTCAGGGGTTGGGGCTGGCGGAAGCGGCGTCTTCCGCGTTGGCGTTGGCCATGGCCTTGGTGCGGGCCTCGGAGGCGAAACGGGAGGCCTTCTCGGCGAAGTCCACCCCGGCCTGGAAGTCCGAGTAGCCGACCTCCTCGCGCGCCTTGCGGATGTAGAGGTTGGCGGCCGTCCACTCGTAGGGGGCGAGCTTCTCGGCGCCAGCGGTGCGGGCCGCCTGGATCTGCACCTCGGCGTCCAGCAGGTTCGAGGTGGACCTCAGGGGGCCGCACCCGGCGACGGCTCCCGCCGCAGCCACCAGGACCAGGAGTCGCTTCATGGAAGGAGCCTCGGGATAAGGGCTGGAAGACACTAGGAGATGGGTCGTATCAATCGCCTCGGGGAGGGTCAAGAATCGGTCAGTCGTACATCCCCGAGGAAGGGAGCGGGCCCGGCCGGGGTTTTGACAGCCTCGCTCCGGCCTTGTCATCGTGGCTGGCCGTGCGCACCCTGCCAGCCTGCCTGTTGCTCGTCCTCGCCCTCACCACTCCGGCCGTCCAGGCCGCCCCGCCCTCCGTGCAGAAGCGCCAGGAGCGCCGCACGGAGACGCGGGCGCTCGTCAGGGAAGTGTTCGCGGGGAGGCTCTCGGTGCCCACCGCCGTCTCCCGGCTGCGGATTCTGCGGGAGGAGGCCTTCGCCGCGGGGCTGATCGTCGAGGAGCTTCCCCAGGTGCTGGAGCCCCGGCGGCTGCGGGACGTGACGGCGGTGCTGGCGGGGCTGGAGACGCGCGCGGCCGAGCCCGCCCTGGTGGGTCTGGCCGGGCATGAGGACAGCGCGGTGCGCATGTACGCCGTCCAGGGGCTGGGCAAGGTGCGCAGCCGGCGCGTGGACGTGATGCTGCCGCTGCTGGAGGACAAGTCGCTCGGGGCGCGCCGGGAGTCGGCTCGCGCGCTCGGGGCCACCGGCAACCCCCAGGTGGGCAAGGCGCTGCTCGCCGCGGCGCGGGCGGAGTCGGATCCTCAGACGCGCGTGATGATGCTGGAGGCGGTGGGGGCCTCCGGTGACAAGAAGCAGGCGCCGGCCCTCAAGGCCTTCCTCGACGACAGCTCGGAGAGCACCCGCTTCGCCGCCGCCCGCGGCCTGTGCCTGCTGGGGGTTCCCGAGGGCTTCGCCTTCGCGCGCAAGCTGCTGTCCTCCGAGGACAAGCACGTGCGCCGCCAGGGCCTGGCCCTCTACGAGGGCGTGTCCGCGAAGCAGTCCGCGGCCGTGCTCCGCCCGCTGCTGGAGGACAAGGACCGCACGCTCGCGGCCGGCGCGGCCCGGGTGCTCTACCAGGGAGGGGACAAGACGATGATGTCCTGGCTGGTGCTGGCCTCCTGGAACGCCCAGGGCGAGGAGAAGCTCACCTACGAGAAGGAGTTGGAGACGCTCCACCTCGCCGACGACGAGCGCAAGGCGCTGCTGCGCAAGGCGGGGGTCGTGAAGTGAAGGCCTTCGCCCTTGTCTCGGCGCTGCTGGCCCAGACGCCCGCCGCCGCCACCGTGCCCGCGGCACCGGCTCCGTCCGGCGCACCGGCGCGCAACACGCTCAAGGCGCCCGTGAAGGAGCCCATGGTGGTCTGGGCCTCGCTCAGCCCCCAGGAGCGCGCCTCCTTCATCACCGGGGACGCGGGCCTGCCGCTGAAGGAGCGGCTGCTGCGGGTGAGCGAGCGTTTCCTGGGCACGCCCTACATCCACTCTCCGCTGGGGGAGGGAAGCGGGGTGGATCCGGACCCGACGTTCCGGCTGGACGCGGTGGACTGCCTCACCTTCGTGGAGCAGGCGCTGGCCATGAGCCTGGCCTCCGCCGAGCCCGAGGTGGCGGGGGTGCTCGAGCGCCTGCGCTACGCGAGCACGCCCACCTACGAGGAGCGCAACCACCTGATGGAGGCGCAGTGGCTGCCCAACAACCAGCGCAAGGGCTTCCTGGCGGACGTGACGCGGCGCTACGGCGGTGAGGACACCGTGCGGGTGCAGAAGACGCTCACTGCGGTGACGTGGACGTCCCGCTCCTCGCAGGCGCTGGCGCTGCCCAAGACGCACCAGCCGCGGGGCACCTACAACCTGGACATGATTCCGCTGGAGCGGGTGATGGCGCACGCGCGCCAGGTGCCCTCGGGCACCATCCTCGTGGTGCTCCGCGAGGACCTGCCGCTCAAGGCCACCCGGGTGACGCACCTGGGCTTCGTGGTGCAGAAGGGCAAGCGCACCTGGCTGCGGCACGCCCGGCGCGGCGTGGACGGCAACGGCCGGGTGGTGGACGAGGACCTGGAGACCTTCCTCGCTCGCAACGCGAAGTACGACAAGTGGAAGGTCTCCGGAGTGAGCCTCTACGAGCCGCGCCGCCCCGAGGCGGGCGGCGGCGAGCTCGTCCGCTCTCCGTGACGGCCTCTCCCCGCCCTCAGGTGTAGACGTCTACACTTGAGGTGCGGCAAGGGCGTACATGTACCTCCACTCAGAGGGCGCTGGGAGGAGGCGCGGTGGCCTCCGTTTCGCGCTCCTCCTCCTCGGCGGCGCGGGCGGCCTCCTCGGCGGTGGAGTCCAGCCGGGCCTTCTCCTGCGCCAGCAGGGTGAGGGCGCGCTGCAGGTGCTCCTCGCCGACCATGATCTCCCACCAGGGCTCCAGGGCGCCGGTGGTGAGCACGTCCACGGCGCCGCCGCGGCGCGGCCGGACGAAGACGGGGATGCGCTCGACCTCCAGCACGCGCACGTAGTCCTCGGCGGTGAGGGGATCATCCGCGGTGGTGGCCCGGACGAACTTGCGGGTGTCGCTCTCGCTCGACAGCGGGATGTGGCGCTGGCTCATGGCCTCCGCGTCCACCAACTCACTGCCGGGACAATCGGCGCACGTCTTCACACCATCCTGGTATTCGGAACCGCACTGCGTGCAGTACTTCATCGTGCCTCCCTCCAGGATCCACACCCTGGCAACCAGGCCCGAGGTTAGCACGCGCGGCCTCAATGCCTGGCTGCTTCCCCCAGGCTTCCCACGGCGGCTGACAAACGCTCGACATCAATGGGCTTGCGGAGCACCACGTCACAGCAGCCGGCGTCCACATTGGTGTAACCGGACACCAGGATGACACCCGCCTTGGGCTGGCGGTGCTTGACCTCCTGGGCGAGTTCGGTGCCACACATGCCGGGCAGCGACTCGTCCGTGACCACCACGTCGGGGTGATCGTTCTCGAAGGCCCGCAGTCCGGCGAGACCGTCCGACGCCGTGACGACGTCGAAGTCCATCTCGAGCAGCTCCGCGAGAAGCTCCCGGCTGTCGCCGTCATCCTCGACCAGCAACACCTTGATTCGCTCTCCCATGCGACTGAGCAACCCGGGAGCCCTCCAGAAACGTCCGCGACTCCCGGGCGCTCCGTCCCTGGCCCGGAGAGCGGGCAAGGGAGCGGGCGAAAACGACGCTCACCGAATGTCGGCGGGCTGCCCATCTTGAGGGTCCAAGGGGAGGTGACGCGATGAAGGTACTGATGCGAGGTGTCCACCTGTCACTGACGGACGAGCTGCGGGACTACGCCAACCGGCACCTGGTGGATCCCCTCGTCAAGTTCATTGATGACGAGGCGACCGAACTCGAGATCGCCATGGTGGACATCAATGGTCCCAAGGGCGGCGTGGACCAGGAGTGCCGGGTGACGGTGCGGATGCCGGGCTTCGCGGGCATGCATGTGACGGAGACGGCGGAGACCATGTTCCACGCCATCGACGCGGCGCGTGACACATTGGAGAAGATGATCACCCGGACGTTGGAGAAGCGCCGGGAGCAGGGCAGCCAGGGGCTTCCCCAGGACGTGCGCTTCTAGCGCGCGGACGGAGCCCGGACCCCTTGCCTGGTGTCCGGGCTCCCAGGCGGACCTTTCCCGGTTTCTTGCTGGCCCCGAGCGGTGGACGCTATAAGCGGACACTTCACACCCCCCGGGCTAAAGGTCGGCGATGGTCCGCTTCAAGTTCTTCGTCTTCGCACTTCTGGTCCTCGGACTCGGGGTGGCGCATCTCCCGCTGGTCTCGGGAGCGCTGAGCGAGCGCGCCACCCAGGATGCCGCGGCCCCCGCCACGGCGGCCATCGCCGAGGTCTCCCGAGCATTCGACGCGCGCCGGCTCGCGGTGCAAGGCCTGGCGCTGAAGCTCGCGGCCAGTCCGGACGTGGCCACCGCCGTGCAGCCGCAGGTGGTGCCGCTGCCCAGGGGCAAGGGCATCCGCGTCGTGGAGCCGCCCACGGGTGAGCGTTTCACCAACCTGCGCGCCGCCGCCAAGGAGCTGGTGCGCGAGCCGCTCGCGGGCTCGCTCGTGCTCGCGCTCTCCACCACCGAGGGCTCGCTGTACGCGCTCGCCGGCGGGGAGCCCGTGTCGGACGACAAGCTGGACGTGCAGGCGCTGCTGAAGGCGGGCAGCGAGGGCGTGCTGGTGGACGCGTTCGACGCGCTCCACGTCTTCTACTCCGTGCCGGTGCTGTGGAACGCCGAGGGCGGCCATTCCCAGGTAGCCGCGACGCTGGTGGTGGGTGCGCCGCTGGTGGACGTCAAGGCGCTGGAGGGCGCGGCCCTGTCCTCCGGTGTCGCCGCGCTCGCGCTGGTGCAGGGCGACAAGGTGCTGGGCACCGCGGGCGCGCAGAAGGAGCTGGCCGCCGGGGGCATCCAGGTGCTGCGCAAGGGCCAGCACGGCCACGTGGTGCGCAGTGGCAGCGTGCGCGGGTGGCACTCCCTGGTGCCGCAGGTGAAGCTGCCGCTGTTCACCCGCTCCGATGATCTCAAGAGCACCGAGGCTACGCTCGCGGTGGGCTCGCGCCGGGCGCTCGAGGGTGGCCTCGAGGTCGTGGCCGTCTGCAGCGTGCTTCCCTTCATGACGGCGCTGGCGGACTACCAGCAGATCGTCCTCTTCGGGCTGATGTGCCTGCTGGGCTTCTCGCTGGTGTGGCTGGTGCTGATGGGCTCGGGCCGCGCCGCCGCCCCGGCCGCCGCCAAGGAGAAGAAGGACGAGAAGAAGGACAAGAAGAAGGGCAAGAAGGGCCAGGAGGAGGCCGAGGCGCCCGCCCCGGCCGCGGCGCCGCTCCCCGTGGCGCCCGTGCAGGAGCCGCCCGTTGCCAGCCCGGATGACTTCCCCTTCCCGGCCCGTGCCGCTCCGGCTCCCGCCGCGCCGGCCGCCGCCGAGGGAGATGCGTTCCCGTTCCCCGCGCCGCCTGTTCCGGGCGGGGACGCGCACGCGGCTTCCGGTGGGGATGCGTACCCGTTCCCCACGCCGCCCCCGGTGGCGGATCCGTTCGGCTCGCCCACGGTGCCGGGCAAGGATCCGTTCGCCGCGCAGGCCGGAGCCGGAGATGCGTTCCCGTTCCCCACGGGAGACTCGGGCGCGGGCGTGGCCACGGCCGCCGCCCGGCGGGGCGCGTTCGCCTTCGAGGATCAGCCGACGGCGGCCTACACGCTGCAGCAGGCGGCGGATCCCTTCGCCGCGGCCGCCGCGCAGGCGGGCAACGCTCCGAGCTTTGGCGAGGACTCGCCTCCCGAGACGACCCGCGTGGCCGCCATCCCGCAGGAGTTGCTGGCGCGCTCGGCGCGTCCCAATACGGCCGAGGTCCCCCTCGCGGGCCAGCGGCCGGGCCACCCCGGCATGGCCGCTCCGTCCACGGCGCCCACGCCCGTCATGGGCATGCCTCCGCCTCCGCCTCCCACCGGCAGCGGTGCCATCGCCATGGCCGAGGAGCATCACTTCCAGGACGTCTTCCGCGAGTTTGTCGCGACGCGGGACCAGTGCGGCGAGCCCAATGACGGGCTCACGTACGACAAGTTCGTGGCCAAGCTGCGCAAGAACAAGGAGCAGCTCGTCCAGAAGTACGCGTGCAAGACGGTGCGCTTCCAGGTGTACGTGAAGGAGGGCAAGGCGGCCCTCAAGGCGACGCCCGTCAAGGACTGACGCGCCCGGCGCCGCAGTGTTGTCTCCAGAGGGCTCCAGGTCTCGAGGACCTGGGGCCCTCTCGCTTTTCCTGGTAGCGGTGGCGGCTCGCTTTCGAGGAGGGACACATGAAGGTGGGTTTCGTTGGACTTGGCAACATGGGTCAGCCCATGGCGAGGAACCTGCGCGCCGCGGGGCATGAGCTCGTGGTCTACAACCGCACCCGCGAGAAGGCCGAGGCGCTGCGCCAGCAGGGGGCCCGGGTGGCGGACTCGCCGGCGGACGCGGCGCGGGGGGCGGAAGTTGTCTTCTCCATGCTCTCGGACGACGCCGCGGTGGAGGCCGCCGTGCTCGGAGGCTCGGGCCTGCTGGCCGGGTTGGAGAAGGGGGCGCTCCACGTGTCGTCGAGCACCATCTCGGTGGCGCTCTCGGAGCGGCTGGCCGAGGCCCATGCGAAGGCCGGGCAGCGGTACGTGGCGGCGCCGGTGTTCGGCAGGCCCGAGGCGGCGGAGGCGAAGCAACTCTGGGTGGTGGCCGCGGGCGCGAAGGCCGACGTGGAGCGGTGCCGGCCGCTGCTGGAGGCGATCGGACGTGGGTTGTCGGTGCTCGGGGAAAAGGCCTCGTCGGCGAACGTGGTGAAGCTGTCGGGCAACTTCCTGATTGCCTCGATGATCGAAGCGCTCGGGGAGTCCTTCGCGCTGGCCCGCAAGTCGGGTGTCGAGCCCCAGGTGTTCCTGGAGCTGTTCCAGTCGGTGTTCGCGCGCTCGCCCATCTTCGAGCGCTACGCGGTGCTGATCGCCAACGAGCAGTACGAGCCCGCGGGCTTCAAGCTGAAGCTGGGGCTCAAGGACGTGCGGTTGGTGCTGGAGGCCGCCGGAGCCGCGGAGGTGCCGATGCCCCTGGCCAGCCTCCTGCGAGACCACTACCTGGGCGGCGTGGCCCAGGGCAGGGGAGACCTGGACTGGTCGGCGCTCGGGGCGCTGGCGGCGGAGCGGGCGGGCCTCGGCGGGAAGTGAGGCCCCGCCGCGCTCAGGTGGACTCGGGCTCGTCCTCCTCGGAGGGGGGCACGGGTGCTCCACCGGGAGCCGGGCGCTTGCGTGCACGGGGTGCCAGCTCCGCGCCCACGTTCAGGACGAAGGTGTTGCCGGGCGTGGTGCTCGCGCCGCCGAGCGTCTGCAGCATGCGCAGGTCGAGCAGCGATGGGTGCTGCTCCACCAGCCGCGCCGCGTTGGCCAGGTTACGCAGGGCCGCGGACTCGCCGCGCGCCTTCTCCAGCATGGCCTGGGCCTCCTTCTTCGCCTTGAGCGACTCGGAGAAGGAGCGGCGCAGATCCGCCGGCAGCATCACGTCCTTCACCTCCACGGACTCCACCGAGAGGCCGAAGGCACGTACCTCGGCGGCCACGCGCTCGCGCATCCGCTGCCCCAGGTCCACGCGCCCCGCCACCAGTTCCTCCAGCGGATGGCGGCCCATTTCCTCGCGCAGCGCGAGCTGCACGGCCAGGTAGAGGGCTTCCGTGTAGTTCTGCACGCGGTGCAGGGCCGGCTCGGGCTCGGCCACCGCGAAGCGTACGGCGAGGCTCACCTTGAGGCCCACCTGCTCCTGGCTGAGCACCTCCTGGCCGGGCACCGTGAGGTAGCGCTGGCGCATGTCCACCTGCTGCGTGCCGTGGCCCTGGCGCAATACCCGATGGGGTCCGGGCTTCAGCACACGCACGAAGCGGCCCTGGCGGTAGAGCAGGGCGGTGAAGCTTTCGGGGACGACCACTTTCAGCACGAGCAGCTTGTAGGCCACCGCGCCCAGCACGAGCACCACCACCAGCAGCGGGAAGAATGGGAACGTGTCCATCGGCCTCTACCTCGTTCAGCGAAAGACGTCGGCTCCGGGAGCCCCGGCGGCGTGGCGGGGGCTCTTCGCCCGCATGGCCGTTCCGCACGGTGCGCCTCGAGGGCGCTGGCTCCCGGAGCTTCCGTTGGGGAATCGAACCCCGGCCTCGCGGCCTCCGATAGGGGAGCCCCCGACCCCAGGACACTCCCGGACCGATGTCCGCGGGTGCTGGAGAGGACTCCCCACCTCACTGGACGCATCTGAGCCCGTGGTCTGACCGCGGCTATTTCCCCTCGCCCTCCGGGAGAGGGACGGGGTGAGGGTTCCACGCATCCCGGGTTGAACCCTCTGTCCCCACTCGAGGGCCACGGGTTGGAGAACCGAGACAGGCACCCTCACCCTTTCCCTCGCCCTCCGGGAGAGGGGATGTCTTCGCTCGCTGCCCTCGAGGGGCGGGCTCAATGAAAATGGAAGAGCGCCGCCCCCGTCTCCGGAAGCGGCGCTCCTCACATCACCTCACGGCGGTGACGACCCCGGCGCCGATCGTCTTCCCACCCTCACGGATGGCGAAGCGCATGCCCGGCTCCACGCCGATGGGGCGGAGCAACCGGAAGCCCACCTGGGCCCGGCCCCCCGGCTCCACGAGCCCCTCGCCCTTCACCTCGATCGTCCCCGTCACGTCCGTACTGCCGAAGAAGAACTGCGGCGTGTACCCCGTGCCGAACGCCGTGTGGCGGCCTCCCTCGCTGGCCGAGAGCACGTACAGCTCGGCCTCACCCTGCGCGTGCGGGTGGATGGAGCCCGGGGCGCAGAGCACCTGGCCGCGAGCCACCTCCTCCCGCTTGAGACCGCGCAGCAACAACCCCACGTTCTCACCCGCCCGGGCCTCGGGGCACTGGCGGTGGAAGGACTCGATGCTGGTGACCACCACCTCCCGCGTCTCCGGCCCGCCCAACCCCACCAGCTCCACCGCGGCCCCCGCCGTGAGCACCCCGCGCTGGATGCGGCCCGTCACCACCGTGCCGCGCCCCGAGATGGTGAAGACGTCCTCGATGGGCATCAGGAACGGCGAGGTGTAGTCCCGCACCGGGTCCGGAATGTGCCTGTCCAGCGCGTCCACCAGCTCACGGATGCAGCGGGTGGCCTCGTCCTCCACCCGCCCGGCCGTGACGGCTTCGAGCGCCTCGAGCGCCGAGCCCTTCACCACCGGCACGTCCGCGTAGCCGTGGGCCGCCATCAACTCCTGCGTCTCGAGCTCCACCAGCCCGAGCAGCTCCGGGTCCGCCACGTCCACCTTGTTGATGAACACGACCATGCGCTCCACGCCCACCTGGCGGGCCAGGAGGATGTGCTCCCGCGTCTGCGGCTGCGGCCCCTGCGAGCCGTCCACCAGCAGGATGGCGCCATCCATCTGGGAAGCGCCGGTGATCATGTTCTTCACGTAGTCCGCGTGACCGGGGCAGTCGATATGGGCGTAATGACGCGTGGCCGACTCGTACTCGACGTGGGTGATGTTGATGGTGATGCCGCGAGCCTTCTCCTCGGGCGCGCTGTCGATCTGGTCGTAGCCGAGGCCCTTGCCGCCATGAATCGCGGCCATCACCTGGGTGAGGGCGGCGGTGAGGGTCGTCTTGCCGTGGTCCACGTGGCCGATGGTGCCAACGTTGACGTGCGTCTTGGTGCCCATGGGAGTGCTCCTGGTTGTGGGCCGGGCCGGCCCGGGTTGAAGGCGTTGGAAAAAGAAAAACCCCTCGAGCCACGCGGGCCCGAGGGGTCGGACGGGGAAGTCCCTGACGGTCTCAGCCGGTCAGGGCACCTCCTCGCGCCGCACACGCGGGTCTCGCGACGAGCGGTTCGCCGCTGAGACTGAGACTGATGACGTGGGCGCGAAGGAGGTCATGGCCGTCGGAAGGAAAAAGGAATCCAGGGAGCACGGACGCGCCGGGCCGGAAACTCCTGACGGGGTGTCACGCTTTTCCGGCAGCGGCCTATAAAGGGCACGACGGCACGGACCGAGAGGACGATGCGGGTGGACCACGGCACGCGGGAACAGCTCGGGCGATGGATGGGGCGGCTCGCCGAGGGCGACCGGGAGGCCTTCACGCCGGCCTTCGCCTGCCTCAGGCCGCTGCTGGAGCGCTTCTGCGCGCGGCTGCTGCCCTGCCGCGAGGACGCCGAGGATGCGGCGCAGGCGGCGCTGCTGAAGGTATTCGCCCGGGCCTCGGAGTACGACGCGGCGCGTGAGGCCCTGCCGTGGGTGTTGGGCATCGCCGCGTACGAGTGCCGCACCGTGCTCAAGGCGCGGGCGCGCCGGCGGGAGGCCTCCGGGACGGAGGGCGTGGAGGTGGTGGACGGGGCCGCGGGGCCCGAGGCGCGGCTGCTCGCGGAGGACCTGCGGCACGCGCTGGCGGAGGTGATGGGCGGATTGAGGCCGGAGGATGTGGAGACCCTGGAGGCGGCCATGGGAGAGCGGGAGCGGCCCGCGATTCCTGGCGCCACGTTCCGCAAACG
The DNA here is from genome assembly GCF_001896145.1 of Archangium sp. Cb G35. Classification (NCBI taxonomy): domain Bacteria; kingdom Pseudomonadati; phylum Myxococcota; class Myxococcia; order Myxococcales; family Archangiaceae; genus Archangium; species Archangium sp. Cb G35. Next base: position 215,073 of record NZ_MPOI01000006.1, on the reverse strand, counting down.
GCTCGAGCGTTCGCTCGGTCGGCTGCGCGAGGCATGGAGGATGCGTCATGGTGTCGAGTGAACTGGAGCGCCTCCAGCGGCGCGCGCGCCGGGCCTATGAGTGGGGACGTCTGCGGGCCGCACTGCCCGGGGCCCTGCATGCGGTGGGCGTGACGGTGATGGCGGCCGTGCTCCAGCACCGCCTGAAGCCCTCCGTGCTCATGCTGGGCGCACTGCTGGTGCTGCTGTGCCTCGGGTTGGGCTGGTGGGGGCGGCAGTGGAACCGGGCGGTGGCTCCCGGGCTGGCCGCTGGGCTCTTCCCCTTGCTGCTCCCCTTCGTGGTTAGCGGGGCGGGGCATGTCTGTTACACCGGCGGCTGCCGGGCCTTCTGTCTCATGACCTGCGTGGGCGGAGGGCTGGCCGCCGGAGCGGTCCTCGCGTTCGCGGCGCTCCGGCTCCGCGAGGGGCATGAGCGCTTCCTCCTGGCCTCGGGCACGGTGGCCACGCTCTGCGGTGCCCTGGGCTGTGTCCTCTATGGCCTGAGCGGAGTGCTCGGACTGGTGGCGGGCCTGGCCCTCGTCTCGATGCCCGTGCTCGTCCTGCGCCGGGCCTGACTCTCCCTTCCACCCTGGCCGTCATTGCCTGCCCGGACTCGCTTCCGGGCGGAAAGGAATCCCCATGTCCTCGCTCCTGTCCCTTCCCCTGGCGTTGCTGCTCCACGCCGCTCCCGCCGCCACCCCCGAGCCCGTGCTCTTCGCTCCGGGCGTGGTGTCCACCGCCCACGAGGAGTTCGGCATCTCGTTCTCGCCGGATGGGCGCACGGTGGTGTTCAACCGGGCGGATCCCACGCGCTTCAAGTTCCAGTTGCTGATGGTCTCGCACTGGCGGGACGGCCGCTGGACGGCGCCCGAGGTGCTGCCCTTCTCGGGCCGCTACCGGGACATCGATCCGGCCTTCACTCCGGACGGCAAGCGGCTCTTCTTCGCCTCGGTGCGGCCCCAGTCCGCGAGCGAGGCGGTGCATGCGGACTTCGACATCTGGTTCGTCGATCGCACGGACAAGGGCTGGGGGACGCCGCGGCTGGCCGAGGGCCTCAACACCCCGGACACCGAGACGAACACGTCCGTGACGCGCGAGGGCGCCGTCTACGTGACCCGCAGCCCGAAGGACGGCAAGCGGCGCATCTACCGGCACGCGCCCCAGGGAGCGGGGTGGGGCCCGGGCGAGCCGCTGCCGGAGGTCATCAACTCGGGCCACGGGGACGGCAACCACTTCGTGGACGCGGACGAGCGCTACCTCGTCTTCTCCTCGCAACGGCCGGGAGGGCGGGCGCCGGAGGGCTACGATCTGTACGTCAGTGAGCGGAAGGACGGGCAGTGGGGCGTGCCGCGCAACCTGGGACCGGCCGTCAACCAGCTCGATGGGGGGCTCACCCCGACGGTGGTGCCAGCGAGGGGCTCGCTCATCTACGCCCAGCGGCGGCCCTTCCTCTCCGAGACGCCCGCGCGCCCGCTGACCACGAAGGAGTTTGCCTCGAAGCTGGAGTCGCCGGGCAACGGAAATGGCGACTTCTACGAAGTTCAACTCACGGCCGTGGGGCTGCCCGCGCCGGGCAGGTAGCGCGTGTGCTAATGCCCCGCCTGAACGACACCGGGCGGGAGGCTCCCCTTGTCCAGATGCGTGGCCATGCGGTGGATGTTGGTGCTCTTCTTCCTGCTCCCCACGGCGGCCCGGGCCGGGGAGGGGCGGCGTTGGGACGAACCGAGGCGGCTGCGGCTCGTCCAGGTGCCGATCGTGGAGACTACGCCGAGGGCCCTCCCAGACTCCGAGCCGGTCGCGCCGCCCGTGCATCCCCTGTGGCAGCGGTTGCTCGTCGAAGGGGGCGCGGGCGTGGGCACGGGCCTCGCGGGAGCGCTCGTCGGCCTGGGCACGTACATGATCGGGAGCGGAATCCAGCTCCTGGAGCCCGGAGAGGGCCCGACGGTGCTTCCCTTCATGCTCGTGGGAGCGGCCATCGGCTTTCCGCTGGGCGTCTGGTGGGGCGGCGAGCTGATGGCGGGTGACGGGAGCCTGCTCGCGACGTTCGGGGGGGCCGCCGTGGGAGGGCTCGGGGCGGTGGGCTTGTGGGCGTTGTCCGATCGCTCGAATCCGCCACTTTCCGGCGTGCTCAAGGGCGTGGCCATCCCCCTGCCAGTGGTGGGCTCCTTCCTGGGGTACGAGCTCTCCTCCGGCATCCGGAAGAAGGTGAAGGGACTCCAGCTGCGGCCGGCCGTCGTCCTCTCCTCCCGCCACCAGGCGCTGGTGCTGACCGGTTGCTTCTGAGGGCTCGCGAGCCCGGGAGGCGTCCGGCCCCCGACAGCGCCACGGACAGGACGAACGGCTCACGAGCCGGGTGGCCCTGAAGGGGGCGGCGTGGTACCCCCCATGCCGTGAGCGACACCTTTGACCAGCTCGGCCTGTCCTCCGAGTCCCTCGACGCCATCCGCCGCGCGCGGTTCGAGCGTCCCACGCCCATCCAGGCGCAAGCCATTCCCCCGGCGCTCGCGGGCCGGGATGTCATCGGCTGTGCCGCCACGGGTACGGGGAAGACGGCCGCGTACGTGCTGCCGCTGGTGGAGCGCTTCGCCAGCCGGAAGGGGACGCTGGGGCTGGTGCTGGCGCCCACCCGCGAGCTGGTGCAGCAGATCGCCGGGCCGGTGGAGTTCTTCGGTGGCCCGCGCGGTGTCTCGCACGCGGTGGTCATCGGCGGCGAGGACATGGCGGCTCAGGCCGAGGCCCTGAAGCGGCGGCCCACGCTGGTGCTGGCGACGCCGGGGCGGCTGGTGGACCTGCTGGGATCTCGTGTCGCGGCGTTTCCGCAGTTGGAGGCCCTGGTGCTGGACGAGGCGGACCGGATGCTGGACATGGGCTTCCAGCCGCAGATCGAGACCATCCTCGCGGCGCTGCCCCGGCGCCGGCAGACGCTGCTGTTCTCTGCGACGCTGGGGCCGGACGTGAGCAGCTTCGCGCGCGCGGAACTGCACCGGCCGGTGCGGGTGGAGGTGACGCGCAGTGGGACGCCGGCCGAGCGCGCCGAGCAGCGGCTGTACGTGGTGAAGCCCGAGGAGAAGTCCGCGCTGCTGCTGACGTTGCTGGCGAGGGACGAGGCGACGGCGCTCATCTTCGTGAGGGCGAAGGAGCGGGCGGACAAGGTGCACAAGGCGTTGGAGCGGGCGGGGTACAGCTGCGGGGTGCTGCACGCGGACCGGACGCAGAGCCAGCGCAACCAGACGATGAAAGCCTTCCGGGATGGGACTTACCGGTGCCTGGTGGCCACGGACATCGCGGCGCGAGGGCTGGACGTGGAGGACGTGGGGCACGTCATCAACTACGACCTGCCACACGCACCGGAGGACTACGTGCACCGGATTGGCCGCACGGCGCGGGCCTCGGCGAGCGGAGTGGCCTCGACGTTCGTCACGGCGAAGGACCGGCTGATGACTGAGCGCATCGAGCAGATCATGCGGGCGGGGATTCCCCGCGCGACGGTGCCACGCGAGGACCCCATCTTCCAGGCGGAGTGGGAGCGCCACCAGGCTTCGCAGCGAGACCCGGGCCCACCGCAGAAGGACCACGGTGTGTCCAAGCGGGAGCCGGGACAGACACCAGGCCGGCACGCGAAGTCGCACGGGCGCACGCCTCGGAAGTGAGGCGGGAGGCGCGAGCCCGGCATGGGCGGGTTACTGGAGCTCGACGCAGGCGAGGAGACGGGTCGTCCGGGTCTCCTCGTACGGGTCGTAGGGCAGGCTTCCGGTGAAGAAGCTCGTGTAGCCGCTCGTCGCGTTGGCCCGCCATGTGGTGGTTGCCCACACGCGGTAGGAGCCCGCGGGGAAGGTGGTGACCGGGGCGATGTCCGTGGGGAGGGTGAAGGGCGTGAACGAGGTGATGGACGTGGGCGCCACCACGGTCCACCCATACAGGGGAAGCGGGCTGGTCATCGCGACGAGCTCCACCTCTGTCAGGTGGGCGGAGGCATCGGGAGTCCAGCGCAGGACGAGACCGGAGCGCGAGGCGCTGGCCGGAGCCTCCAGGGGTCCCACGGCGGGAGCGGTGATGCTCAGCTGATTCAGGAACGTGACCTGCGCGTCCGAGCTGGCGCCCACGGGCATGTCCGTCTGGACCTGTCCGCCGGGGAACTTCACTGCCTCACCCGAGGTGACGACGAGCATCGGGGGGAAGGTGTCGAAGGGGGCCGTTCGGGCAACCATCGGGAGCGAGAGGGGCTGCGTCCCGGAGCCGCTCGTGCTGAACAGCACCTGGCCGCCCAGGATGTAGCGGAGCGACGCGTTCAGGTGGGTATCCGGGAGCTCGCCACCCGCCACCGTGACGCCGAGCGACTGGTCCATGGGGTGGTCGAGTGCGACGTCCTGTCCGCTGAGGGTGGTGCCGGCGCTCACGGCGATGTCGCGCTTGAGCCCGACCCGGAGGATCGTTCCATCGGTACCGTGGATCTCCTTGGCGAGAAGGTCCACCTTGCCGGGAGCCTCACCGCGGATGTCGATGCTGAAGGAGCCATCTTCGGACAGGGTCGTGCGGCCGTAGAGGCCATTGCCGGCCGCGGTGACGGAGAGGGCTCTGGGATTGGACGCGCCCGTCACCTTGCCGGTGATCGTGCCCTGCGTCGTGGAAGGGAGCGCCCCTATGAGATAGAGCGAGTTCGGCAGCCGGACCTCGGGTCCGTTGAGCGCGAGGTAGGTCTTCACCTCCACCTGGCCGGTGGTTCTCACCATCACCAGACTCACGTCTTGCGGCCCCTCGATGGCGGGGTCATGGAAGCGCACCACGCCGCTGTTATCGAGGCGCTTGCGGAACCTGCTGCCATCGCCGAGCAATACGTCGATGTTCCTGTACTGCTGGAAGGTGGCGGTGACGATCTCCGGCACGTGGACGGTGAAGGTGGGAGGAGACGTGGGTTCCTCCTGTCCCGTACCCCCGTCGCGTGCCGGCTCGACGGTGGTGGGAGGCTGACAACCAACGAGAAGCAGGACGAGGAGAGGAATCAGTCGGGTCTGAGTCATCGCGCAGCACATACGGCCGGGCACCGGGGAGCCTGACGGAGGGCCGATGAGAAATGTGAATGGGGCGCCTGAGCTTGAATCGGAGGACGTGCGTTTCCGGGCGCTCGATGCGGTGCGCATACGGACAGCGACATCGGGGCCTACTCGCCGAGAGCGAGTTCCTTCACCATGCGACTTGGGAAGCCCATGTCCAGCTTGCTTCGGTGCTTCTGAAGGAGGCAGGCGGTGATGCTGGGTCCCGAGGAGGTGTCGCCCTCCTTGTTGGTGATGTGAGGCCGGGAGACGACGAGGGCACGGCAAGGGAACCCGGGGGCACATCAGGGTCGCCAGGGGGGTTGATGGATTGGGGTGGAGGCAGGCCCTCGAGCTCTCGGCCAGTCGAGATGACACAGAGCGCTTGAAATCGGCGGACTACTTGAAAGATAACGCTTGAGACCTCACCTCCCTGGTTGGTCGCCCCTCGAACGACGAGACTTTCCGCATGGATACCTTGACTCCCGCGGAGCGCAGCGAACGGATGGCCCGAGTCCGTAACAAGGACACCACTCCTGAACTCCGTGTCCGACGCCTCGTGTCCTCAATGAGTTACCGGTACCGACTGCACTACAAGAAGGTTCCAGGTCATCCGGACCTCGCCTTCCCGGGTCGGCATAAGGCGATCTTCGTGCACGGGTGTTTCTGGCATCGCCACCCGGACCCGGCTTGCCCACTCGCGCGCTTACCGAAGTCCAGGCTGGACTTCTGGCTCCCGAAGCTCGAGGGCAACCGGGCCAGGGACCTGCGCAAGGAGCGGGAGCTGAAGGAGAGGGGGTGGGACGTGCACGTCGTCTGGGAGTGCCAACTGCGAGACGAGGAATCCCTGCGACAGACTCTCCGCCTCTTCCTGGATGGCCCTACGGTCTGAGCTGGGCCAAGTCCGTGGATCAGGCCGAAAGTGAACCGGCCTGCATCAGAAGCTTGCGACATGTCGCAAGGTGCTGCATGGATCGAGCATCATGGACTCCATCGAGCTGTTCACCGGTGCTGGTGGGCTGGCCCTCGGTACGCATGTCGCTGGTTTCCACCATCTCGGCCTGTACGAGTGGGATGAGGACGCCTGCGAGACGCTTCGCGAGAACGCCCGTGCGGAGGCGCTGAAGGGAATTCGCGAGTGGCGCATCCACCAAGCCGACGTGCGGATAAATTCCTACGCGATCTTCGGCCAAGGGGTGTTGGATCTGGTGGCTGGAGGGGCTCCGTGCCAACCCTTCAGCCTCGGCGGCAAGCACCGGGCTCAGGATGATTCCCGCAACATGATTCCGGAGTTCGTGCGGGCGGTGCGTGAGCTGCAGCCGCGCGCCTTCATCCTGGAGAACGTGAAGGGGCTGACCCGTCAGAGCTTCCGCAACTACTTCGAGTACATCCGCCTCCAACTCTCCTATCCCACCGTCACGAAGAAGCGTGACGAGGAGTGGAGCGCCCATCTCCATCGTCTGGAGGAGGTGGAGACGAAGGGACGCCACAAGGGGCTCCAGTACAACGTCATCGCCGAACTGCTAAACGCCGCTGATTACGGCGTGCCACAGGTGCGCGAGCGCGTGTTCATCGTCGGTTTCCGCGCGGATACGGGCTTGGAGTGGCACTTCCCCGAACCCACTCACAGCCTGGACGCCCTCGTGTGGGAGCAGCACATCAGTGGCGACTACTGGAAGCGGCATGGTGTTCGCGCCCCCACCAGCAAGCCCGTTCGATTGGGCTTGAAGCTGAGTGAGTTGGAAGAGCGGGATGAGCCCTTCTCGACGAAGCCGTGGAAGACTGTCCGTGATGCCATCGAGGGTCTGCCCGAGCCGCGCGTTGACCGTGAGTCCAGCAAGTTCTCGAACCACAAGCTCAACCCTGGTGCGAAGGCATATCCTGGGCACACCGGTAGTCCCTTGGACATGCCCGCCAAGACGCTGAAGGCCGGTGTGCATGGGGTTCCGGGCGGAGAGAACATGGTGGCCTTTCCCGATGGACAACTGCGTTACTTCACCGTACGCGAGGCCGCTCGGCTCCAGACGTTCCCAGACACCTGGCACTTCGAGGGAGCTTGGTCTGAGGCGATGCGTCAGCTTGGGAATGCGGTGCCCGTGGAACTCGCGGCGGTGGTCGCTCGCAGCGTCGCCGCCAAGCTGAGGGCTGCGGATGGCCACTGACGAGTACAATCCCCTCGATTACGCGAACCTCACCAAGAATTGCGTACAGGAATTGATGAGCCGAGGGCCGTACTCGCTTGAGCTTCCGGATCCCTTTTCCGGGTCGGGTGTGTACGCGCTCTTTTACACGGGGACTTTCGCGCCTTATCGACCCATCCGTTCAATCGAGGCGGCGTGGCCGATCTACGTGGGTAAGGCGGTTCCTCCTGGCGCGAGGAAGGGAGCCAAGTCTTCTGGGCCTTCTCGTGCGCTCTTCCAGCGTCTGCGTGAGCATCGCGATTCCATTGATGCGGCCGACAATCTCTCCTCGGACGACTTCGTGTGTCGCTATCTCGTGGTGACTCCGTTGTGGATCACCATGGCCGAGCGGTTCCTTATCGAGAACTTCCAGCCTGTTTGGAATGTTTGCATCGAGGGATTCGGTCTCCATGATCCGGGGAGCGGGCGCTACCAGGGGCAGCGAAGCTGGTGGGACGTTCTTCATCCTGGGCGGTCTTGGGCCAATCGTTTGAAAGAGACTCGCACCAGGGGCGAGGCGGATAAGCGCGTGAGGGAGTTCCTGAAGAACCACAAGCCAGGAACTTCGATGCCGGCACTTAATGCCGATCCGTCTCGCTTCATGGAGGATGATGAGGATTGAAACAGCGGCGATTTGAATGTTCCGGTTGGGCTGCGGTGGGCCGTTCCCACGCTTTCAACTGAGCTTCGCTGTGAAATGCATTGAGCAGGGCTCAGTCATCTCCTCAGAGGTGAATACGCCTTTTTGATAAGGCGATGCCTACTTTGGAGTACTCCGACTTGGGAGCAGGGCTACCTCCCGCGCATTTCGCGGGAGGTTATTTCCTCCCAAGCGGTCTTGCCCCTGGCGGCACACGACTACCCCACGCTCAAGAAGACGTGGGCAGACGGGGCCTACCAGGGACAACAGGTGGAGAAGGTGGCCAGCGAGAGTGGCCTCACCCTCAAGGTGGTGAAATGCTCGGACAAGGACAGGGCTTCGTTGTCCAAGCCAGGCGTTGGGTTGTCGAGCGCACCTTCGGTTGGCCCAATCGGGAACGGCGTCTATCCAAGGACTATGAACGGAAGGAGGAATCCTCCGAAGCCTTCATCCGTCTGGGCATGACGCGGCTCATGCTGCGCTGCCTCGCCTGATTGCTCCTGTTCAGCACCTTCTGAGTTACTATCGCCGACGGAGTCAATCGTTCTGTTGCTCTATAACCGGGGCGGGTTCAGCTGGGGTGAAGCCCCTTGTCTCCTGATGCCTTCCCTGGGTGGTTCTGTCGTTGTGGTTGACGCCTTGGGTCGTGTTCGAGGATGTGGGTGAGCGGGTAGGCTGCGGTGTCCATCCTTGAAGAAGAGAAAAATGGCCACGCAGAATAATGGTCCGTACGTTGATGAAATATTCGTGCTCGATTTTGAGAAGGCGTATTCAGAGCAATTGTTGAAGAAGCTCACTGGCCGTCCAGAGAGGCCACTGAGAGCGCATCAAGCGGTGAATTCGCCAGGAATCTATATTCTGTTGCAGGGCGGAGTCGAGGTGTACGTAGGAAAGGCGGATTACGATCTCGCGGGGCGACTCTCGCGACATGCCGACAATATATCCGCGCGACACAATATTTCTTTGGACGAGATGTCGTGCCGCTACATATATTTTCTTGAGCATGGGCTCGTGAAACTCGGGGAGCCTTTGCTGATAAAGCATTATAACAAAAAGGGCCGCGCCAAATGGAATTCGCGAGGGTTTGGGTCGAATGATCCCGGGCGCAAGCGAGACAAAGGGAAAACATCGTGGTTCGATGAGAAGTATCCCATTCGGCACGATTACATCGTTGAAGTACCCGCTGGGAGTTTTTCAGCTCTGGAACTTCTCCAGGCGTTGCGTAAATCGCTCCCATTCACGCTTCGATTCGAGGAGAAAGACCCGCAAGCGCTAGCTGAACTTGGGCAGGGGGGGTATTTCCAGTTCAATGATTTGCGACGTGCGACCGTGACAGAGTGGCTCGCCATGGCATGTGCACACCTTCCCTCAGGTTGGCAGTTGACCGCGCTTCCTGGGCGAATCCTTCTCTATAGGGAGCACGATGACCGTTATCCCGGGCAAATTCTTTCTCGGTGGTAGTTTGACGGCTAGGTGAATTGAGTCGGTTCTTCAGCGCTCGCGCGGCAGCGATAACGTGAAGCAGGCGCCCTGGCCGGGCTCGCCGCCCACGTCCAGCTTGCCGCCGTGCTCCTGGAGGATCCTCGCCGCGATCGCCAATCCCAGGCCCGTGCCTCCGTCCTTCGTCGTGAAGTAGGGCTCGAAGATGCGGGCCCTGTGCTCGGGCGGAATCCCCGGGCCGCTGTCCTGCACCTCCACCACCGCATCCTGCTCGCTGCCCCGCACTCGCACGTGCAGCGCTCCGCCTCCCTTGGCCATCGCCTCCTCGGCGTTCTTCACCAGGTTCACCAGCACCTGCGTCAACTGGTCCCGGTCCGCCTTCGCCACCACCCCCGGCTGTACCTCCGAGTGGATGCTGATTCCCTCCGGGGGTGACGCGTAGAGCGACAACACGTTCTGCGCCAGCTCGCCCAGGTCCACCGGCTCCAGCTGCGGCTTGGGCAGGCGCGCGAACCGGCTGAACTCGTCGACAATCCGCTTCAGCCGGTCCACCTCTTCCAGGATGACGCCCGCGCTCTCCCGGAACAGCGCCGGGAAGCGCGCGTCCTGCGCGTCCTGCACCGCCATCAGCGTCTCCAGCGACATCCGGATCGGCGTCAGCGGATTCTTGATCTCATGCGCCAGCCGCCTCGCCACCTCCTGCCACGCCGCCACTCGCTCCGTGGCCACCAGCCGCTCCGTCGTCGAGCGCAGCTCCGTCGTCATGTGGTTGAACGTCTTCACCAGCTCGCCCACCTCGCCCGTGGCCTTCACCTGCACCTGCACGTCCCACGCGCCTTCGCCCACGCGTCTCGCGCCTGAAGTCAGTGCCTCCACCGGCTGGGTGATCCGCCTCGACATCAGCAGTCCCAGCAGCACCGCGAAGCCCAGCCCCAATCCGGCCAGCAACAGGAACGAGCGGAACACGCCCACCGTCGCCTCCCGCTCCGCCGCCCGGCTGAACACGAGCCGCACCGTGGCCGCCTCGCCCAGCGGCAGCACGCGCGCCACCGTGGGCGGCGTGACGCTCCCCGCCTTCGCCACCACCGTGTCTCCGGACAGCAGCGACACTTCCGCTCCCGTGAGCCTCGACAGGTGTGCCGCCAATCCCTGGTCCAGCAGCACTCCGCCCACCACCCACAGCCGTGAGTCCCCGTAGTCCACCGGCCTCGCCGTGACGAGCGCGGGCACCTCGCGCAGGCCCTGGTCCCCTCGCACCGCCACCTTCACCGGCACCGGCTTGGGGGACCTTTCCTTCGTCACCGCGAAGAGCGCTGGATCCGGATCTCCCCGCCGCGCGGGCAGGTGCCCGGAGGATAGCGTGGTGCCCTTGCGGTCGAAGAGCGACAGCACCGTGAGGCCCCGGCTCTTCATCAACGGCTGGGCCGTGTCCGCGCGGATGGCCCGGGCGGGGGACTCGCGGGCCTCTCGCGCCAGGTCCTCCATGGCGGAGCTCTCCACCAGTTCCTCCACCGCCCTGCGCGCGTTGGCGGCGGCGCGCTCGACGGCTTCCTGCGCCGAGGCCGTGGCGCCTACCATGCGTGCGTCCAGCCCTCGCGACAGCGTGGAGCGCAGCTCCGTCAGCGTGAAGGGCACCATCACCGCCAGTGGCACCAGCGCCAGCAGGGCGAAGGCGAACGCCAGCCTCGTCCTCAGTCTCATCTCCGGGCTCCCGGGACACCCGTCACCGCCGGTTGCAGCCAGGCCCCGTCCAGCATGGGCAGCCCCTGGGCGTCGAAGACGAGGCCTCCCACCTCCGGTACCGCGCGCAGTGCCAGCCCCTGTGCGTAGAGCGGCAGCAGCGGCACGGACGGCGCGAGCGCCAGGGCCCGCTCCCTCGCCCGCGTGTCTCGCGCCGCGGCGTCGGGCAGGGCGCCAATGCGCGGCAGCTCCACCCCGAGCAGATCCTTCCGGCCCGCGGCGTCCAGCACCACCGCCAGCGCCGGGCCGGGCACGGGGGGCAGCAGCAGCGAGTGGAGCATCAGCTCGTACTCACCCCGGGCCCAGCGGGTGCGCAGCTCGGCGCGAGACAGGGCCTCCAGGGCCACGGCGTAGCCCCGGTCGTGCAGCCTCACCTGGAGGCGCTCGGCCACCGCGTGCTGGTCCTCATTGCTCGCGTCATACACGAGCGTCACCTTGCGTCCCTTCTGCGGCGCGGGTGGCGGCGTGGGGCGCGCGCCCGGGGACACCGGCAACAGCGCGGGAGGCAGCAGGTTCGGCATGGGCACGGCCGGCCCTCGCACGAAGAGGCGCGTGAGATCCTCCCGGTCCAGGGCGCTCTCCACCGCTTGCCGGAAGTCCGGGGGCACGCGCCTCGGAGACCAGGCCAGGTACGTGGCGTACAGCGCCGCGCCGGAAGGGGTGCCCGCATCGGTCTGGACACCGAGCGCCACCTGCGCCTCCTGGTTCGACCACAGGCGGGACAGTCCTCGCTCATCCGTCGCTTGCAGGCGCACCCTGTCCAGGTAGGGCCGGCCCTGGCTCCACGCGAGCCGCGCGTCCACGGTGTTGGCACTGGCGGCGGAGAACGGGCCGAGCGCGGCGGGGACGGAGCGTGGCGGGGCGAGCGCGGGATGGCACAGCGCTCGCTCCATGTCGGGCCACGGGAAGCCGAGCGGTAGCTCCAGGGTGTCTCCGGTGGGGGAGATCATCCGGCCCTCACCGCGCAGCGGGAAGAGGAGGGCGCGGTAGGGCGAGGGCGCCTCGGTGCTGGCGAGCCGGATCCAGGCCCGGGCGAGCGCGGTGGCCTGTGCGGGCGAGGGCAGGGTGAGGCGCACCACCTGCGGAGCGGGGCGCGACAGCTCGCGGGCGAGCGCGGGCGACAGGTGCCCATCCGGGGCCAGGTGGCAGGCGGGCCGCGAGAGCAACCCGAGCAGCGTGGCCTCGAGGGGGCTGTCGGCGAGGGCCGGCTCTCCGGGCTCGGCGGGGCCGGTGTGGGCGACGCGCAGCTCGCCTCCGTACGGAATCCGGCCGGCGGCGAGCGTCGACGGGGCTCCGAGCAGGAGGAGGCTGGCGAGGGCGTGGCGGAGCGTCATGGCGCACCCTGGCGCAGGAGGAAGAGCTCGCCGGTGCCGTCCGGCTTCGTGAGGCCCACCACCACCTCGCGGCGTTTGTCCCCGTCCAGGTTGGCCGTCACCACATACAGGGCGCGGCCGGAGGGCAGGGAGCCCTGCCACAGGGGCTCATGGGAGGTGGTCTCGCTTCCGTTCGTCTTGAAGACGCGCAGGACGTCCGGCGAGGGTTGGAGCTCGGGCGAGGTGGTGAGCAGCTCCGGCGTCCCATCCCCGTCCAGGTCTCCGAGCGCGCTGCCGGCGCCGAGCCCGGAGAGCGGCACGGGCGCCACCGAGGGCTGGGAGAAGAAAGAGGCCGAGCCATCCGGGTGGACGAGCAGCACGCGGGAGTTGGCGGCGCTGAAGGTGGTGAAACGGGACGTCACCGCCAGCCGCTGTTCGCCCTGGCCGAGCCGCACCTCGGGCGCGAAGGCCGTCTGGCCCGGGACGAAGGCGCCGCGCGCATCGGAGCCCAGGGGCACGGCGTCGAGCCGGGTCATGCCCCGCAGCGCGCCGTTCTCCAGTGTGAGCATCTCGCCATGGGCGAAGCGGGTGGACCAGGCGGCGAGCCGCGGCGGCCCGGAGAGGATGGCGAGCGCCCCGAATGGCTCTCGGGTGGGCGCGGAGCCCGGGGGCAGCACGTCCAGCGAGCGCTCCGCGAGGAGGCTCCCCTCGGCGGTGAAGACATGCACGGCGTGCGCGGTGAGCACGGCCACCTCGTCCTTGCCGTCCCCATCGAGATCTCCTGCGGCGAGCGCGGCGGGCGGAGAGGGCAGGCGCGCGAGCACGGCACCCATCAGGCGCAGAGGGCGTGGCTCCTCGGGAGCCGGGGTGGGCGTGCGTGGAGGCTCCACGGCGGCGAGCGCGAGCGCCGCGGCATCCGCCTCCACGGCCTGGGCGATGGCGGCGGCGGGCGAGGGCGCGCGGGTGGCGGTGCGGCCGGACCAGAAGTTCACCCAGGTGCCGAACGCATCCCCGCGGGCGCGCAGCTCACCGCCCTCCACGCTCAAGCCGAGCCGCACCAGGGCCCGGGCGCCCTGCTCACGGGCGAGGGATTCGGCGGCCTCGGGCGAGGGGGCCTCCAGCACCACGGGGGCGAGCCCGGCGGAGGCGAGGCGCGAGGCGAGCAGCGTTCCGAAGGCGCGCCGCAGCTCGGGCGCACCACCGGACAGGTGCAGGGCCACGGGCGCTTCGGGCTTCATCGCCCGCACGTCCGTGGCCACGGCCTGGGCGAGCCGCTCGAGGGCGGGGGTGGCCGGGGCCGCCGTGGCGGCCTGGGGCGGAGCGGGAGTCTGGGCGGCGGCAGCGGGGAGCGCGGCCAGCAGGAGGGCGGCGGCGAGGGCCCGGCTCACAGACCCCCCCGGCTACCTTCCTCGAGGAAGAAGTCGCTCGGGCTGACGTGGCCGGGCGGGGGCGCCTCGGCGGTGGGCTGGGTGCCATCGAGGAAGGACTCGAGCCGGCCGGGCACGGAGTTGCCCGCGAGCAGGCCGGTGGCGGGATCGATGCGCACCTGCACCACGCCCGGGGGCACCTCGAACTCGCGCGAGGGCAGGCCCTCGTGGGCGGCGCGCATGAACTCCAGCCAGATGGGGAGCGGAGCGCGGCCACCCGTCTCGGAGCTGCCCAGGGGCGAGTGGTCGTCGAAGCCCACCCACGCGCTGGCCACCCAGTCGGCGGTGTAGCCGGAGAACCAGGTGTCACGGCTCTCGTTGGCGGTGCCCGTCTTGCCGGCGGCGGGGCGGTTGAGCTCCGTCACCGCGCGGGCCGTGCCCTCCTCCACCACGCTGCGCATCAGCGAGGTGGTGAGGTAGGCCACCGCCGGGGGCAGCGTCTCCTCGAAGGCCGGCTGGTGCTCCTCGAGCACCTTGCCCTGTGCGTCCGTCACCTTGAGGATCATCAGCGGCTCGGCGTAGCGGCCGTTGGCCTGCAGGGTGGCGTAGGCGTTGGCGGCCTCCAGCATGGTGACCTCGCCGGTGCCCAGCGCCAGGGTGAGGTTCTCCGGCAGCTCCGAGCGGATGCCGGCGCGCCGGGCGAAGTCGATGGCCGTGGCCGGGGTGACCGCCTCGATGAGGCGCACGGACACGGTGTTCTTGGACTTGGTGAGCGCCTGGCGCAGCGTCATGGGGCCGTCGAAGGCGCGGTCGTAGTTCTGCGGCTTCCACGTCTTGCCGGTGTACGGATCCCGGATGGCCTCGGGGGCGTCGTTCACCGTGCTGATGGGGGTGAAGCGGCCGCTGCCGAGCGCGGCGCCATAGAGGAAGGGCTTGAAGGACGAGCCGGGCTGGCGCCTGGCCTGGGTGGCGCGGTTGAAGGGCGAGGTGGCGAAGTCGTAGCCGCCCACCAGCGCCGCCACGTGGCGGTTGCTCGGGTTGATGACGACGAGGCCGCCCTGCACGAGCGGCACCTGGTCCAGCGTGGCCTCGAGCAGCGCGGGGGAGGGCGTGACGCGAGTGACGCGCACCCGGACGATGTCGCCGGGCTTCATCACGTCGGACATCTTCGAGGGGGCGCCCTTGCCCTTGATGCGTGCCCAGGTGACGGTGGAGAAGGTGATCTCCGCGGCGCGGCCCACCAGCTCCACGCGGGCCTTCTTGCCCGTGTCATCCACCTGGGAGACGAAGCCGTGCACCTTCAGGCCCTCCTTGAGGGGCTGCAACTGCACGGCGAGCGCGAGCTTCTCGTCGGCGGAGAGCCGGGCCTCCTCTTCCTGCTCGGTCTCGGTGACCACCACGGGCGTCTGCTCGGGCGGCGGGGGCGTGGTGGGGGACTGCGCGAGAGAAGAGAGGTCGGCCACGTAGGCGCCCTCCTTCTGGCGGCGGCCCGCTTCCTCGATCTGCTTCGCGAGGAGGGGCTTGAGCTGCTCGAAGCGCGCGGGCTCCAGCGTGCCGACGGGGCCGCGGTAACCCTGGCGCCGGTCCACGGCCTCGAGTCCCTTGCGCACGGCGTCGTCGGCGAGCACCTGGAGCTTGGGATCCATGGCGATGTCCACGCGAAGGCCACCGGTGAGCACGGCGTCCCCACCGTAGCGGGCCACCAGCGTGCGGCGGATCTCCTCGGCGTAGTAGGAGCCCACCTCGGGAGGCGGCCGCGGGGAGAGGACGATGGGCTTCTGCAGCTCCTTGTCCACCACGTCCTGGGGAATGAAACCCTGCCCGGCCATCTGCCCCAGCACGTAGGTCTGGCGCTGCTTGGCCTTGACGATGTTCTTCTCCGGGTTGATGCGGTTGGGGGACTGCACCGTGCCCGCGAGCACCGCGGCCTCGCCGATGGTCAGGAACTTCGCCTGCTTGCCGAAGTAGTAGAGCGCGGCCTCCTCGATGCCATCGCGGCCCTGCCCGTAATAGGACTGGTTGATGTAGAGGCCGAGGATTTGATCCTTGGTGAGCGCCTGCTCCACGCGCGGGGTGAGGATCCACTCGCGAATCTTGCGCGAGAGGCTGCGCTCGGGCGTGAGCAGCATGTTCTTCACCACCTGCTGCGTGATGGTGGAGGCACCGGACTTGCGGCTGCCGGGGATGAGGTTCTTCACCGCGGCGCGGATGATGCCGAAGATGTCGAGGCCCTCGTGCTTGTAGAAGTCGGCGTCCTCGGCGGCGAGGAAGGCGTTGCGCACGTGGGGAGGCAGGTCCTTGATGTCCACCACGGTGCGGCGGCCCTGCGGCTGGAAGAACTCGGAGCAGATGGAGCCGTCGGCGCAGCGGACCTTGGTGACCTGGGGGAGGCTGTAGTTGCGCAGCGCCTCCACCGAGGGGAGATCCCGGCTGTAGTACAGGTACACGCCCACCAGGGTGAGCGCGAGCAGCACGAGGCCCACGGCGCCGAGGACGAGGAGCCGCTTCGTCCAGAGCCACAGCCGGGCGCCCAGGCCGGGACGGGCCGGAGGAGCCGGGGGCGCCGGAGGAGGGGCAGGAGGAAGGGAAGAGGGCTGGGAGCTCATCTCTCGGGCCGGGTTCATGGGACGCGGGGACAACAAAGGTGGGCGACGTTAAACCGCCGGGCGGAGAACCGGAATGGGCTGGTGGCCCACCGGGCGGGGAGCCTCCCGAGACACATGGGGCCCCTGGCTATTCCGGGCACCCCGGAGACAGGCGGTCCCCGAGGAACGCCTGGACATCGACGGAGGCGCGGGCCTCGCGATTCAATCGCTGGAGGTTGAGGCGGGCCTTGAGGTCCCCCGGGGACAGGCGCATGGCGGTGTCGAAGGCCATGCGAGCCTCCTCGTAGCGGCCGAGCCGCTCGTAGGCGAGGCCCAGGTTGTTGTGGACGAAGCCCACCTGGGGAAGCAGGTAGGCGGCCTGGGCGAGCGCCTCGACGGCGAGTGTGTCCTGGCCGGTCCGCAGGTAGGTGAGCCCGAGGTTGTTGAGGGCATACGCGTGGTACGGGTCGAGGTGCACGGCCTGCCGGAAGCGGATGATGGCCTCGGTGGGCTGGCCGGCGTCGAGGTGGATGCGGCCGAGCACCTGGTAGACCTCGGGGTACTCGGGGTCGAGCTCGAGCGCGGACTCGGCGGCCCGGAAGGCGCCCTCGGTGTCGCCGAGCTCCAGGAGGAGGCGGGCCTGCTGGACGAGGGGCTCGGGGCCATCGGGGAAGAGGACGGCGAGCTCCCGGTAGGCATCGGCGGCGAGCTGCTTCTGGCCCGTGAGGCGGGCGAGCTGGATGAGGGCATCGAGGGCCTGCTCGGCGGCGTCGACGTCATCGCCCGCATCATGGACGGCGCGGCGGGCCTCGGTGAGGGCACCGGAGAGGTCACCCTCCTCGTGCAGGGCGCGAGCGCGGTCGAGGTGGGCCACGGGGTAGAGGTGGGGCTCGTGAGCGAGCGAGATGGAGTCCGCGGGCTCGGCGGGGGCGAGCTCCTCGGCAGGCGAGAGGGCCTCGTCCGGCATCTGGGGAGGAGGGGGGAGGCCGGCCGTCTCGGGCAGGGCATCGCCTGGCGAGGGGAGCGAGGGCGGGGTGAAGAGGGCAACCTCGGTGGTGGGCTCGCGGGAGGGGAGGACGCGGTTGTCGATGCGGTTGGCGGTGGACGGGAGCAGCCCCTGGGGCCGCCGGAGCTGGCTGACGTCGCAGGCGGTGAGGGAGAGGGCGGCGAAGCAGGCGGACAGGATGGTATTCCTCATGGTGCGGCTCCTTGTCGGGAGGAGCCCAATGCGATGCCCGTGCCAGCCCTGCCGGTGACTCCCTCTCCCTCTGGGAGAGGGTTGGGGTGAGGGTCTACGAGGACGCCTCCCCGCTCCCCGGACAAGCCCCGTGCGGCCCGCGGGCCACACCAGGGAAACCCGGGGCCCGAGGGTCACGGTGCGACACCGCGCTACAGAACCCACGAAGGGGCCACGGTGGGGCCGCGGGGAAAAACCGTGGCGAGGGCGGAGGTGACGTGCGACGTTGGGCGGGATGAAGATCACTGCCTGGAACGTGAATTCGGTCCGCGCCCGGAAGGATCGGCTGGTGGACTGGCTGAAGAGCGCTCAACCGGACGTGGTGTGCCTGCAGGAGCTGAAGTGCCAGGACGCCGAGTTCCCGATGGAGGCCGTGCGGGAGGTGGGCTACCACGCCGTGGTGCACGGTCAGAAGACGTACAACGGGGTGGGCATCCTGGCGAAGACGGAGCCCACGGACGTGGTGCGAGGCCTGTCGGACGGGGTGGACGACACGCACGCGCGGCTGATCGCGGCGACGGTGAACGGGGTGCGGGTGGTGAGCGCGTACGCGCCGAACGGGCAGTCGGTGGGCTCGGAGCAGTACGAGTACAAGCTGCAGTGGTACGGGCGGCTGAGACGCTACCTGGACACGCGGCACAAGCCGGGCGAGCCGCTGGTGCTGTGCGGGGACTGGAACGTGGCGCCGGCGGACATCGACGTGTGGGATCCCGCGCTGTGGCAGGGGCAGACGCTGTGCACGGACAAGGAGCGGAAGGCGCTCGAGCACCTGTGCGCGTTCGGGCTGACGGACACGTTCCGCAAGCTGTACCCGGCGGAGCAGAAGTTCAGCTGGTGGGACTACCGGATGCTGGCGTTCCCGAAGAACCAGGGGCTGCGAATCGATCACATCTTCGCGACGTCGCCGCTGGTGGAGCGGCTGGTGGCGGCGGGAGTGGACCGGGACGCGCGCAAGGGCAAGCAGCCCTCGGACCACGCGCCGGTGTGGACCGAGTTCAAGGACTGACGCCAGGGTCACGGTGAGGAGCCACGCTTCGGGCTAGAGTGGCCGCATGGACGAGCTCCTGCGGTTCCTCCTCACCGAGTCTCCTACTCCGGCGCCCCTCGGCTCCGTCGAGGACTGGTGGACGCGGCACCTTCAACTGTCCTCGCGCTTCTCCCTGCCCGTGGACGTGGCGTTCGCCGGAGGCTTCTCGGCGGATCGCCTGGGCTACGCGTTCGCATCGGGCTACCACTCGGCCCTGCGCACCTTGTTGCCCCAGCTGCCGCCGCAGCACCGCTACGCGCTGTGCGTCACTGAGGCCGGGGGCGGACATCCCGCGGCCATGCAAACCCGGCTCACGGGTTCGGTCGATGGGCCTCTGCGGCTGGAGGGCACCAAGGCCTTCGTCACCCTGGGCACCGCGGCGGATGAGCTGCTGGTGGTGGCCAGCGAGGGACAGGACGCACAGGGGCGCAATCGGCTGCGGCTGGTGCGAATCGACTCCCGGCGCGCGGGGGTAACGGTCACCGAACTACCCGAGACACCCTTCGTTCCCGAGGTGCCCCACGCGGAGCTGCGGCTGCACGAGGTGGCGGTGGCGCCCGAGGATGTGCTGCCCGGCGATGGCTACGAGCGCTACGTCAAACCGTTCCGCACGGTGGAGGACTGCCACGTGTTCGCGGCGGTGCTCGGGTGGCTGCTGCAGGTGGCCCGGCGCTCGGACTGGCCGGACGAGGTGCGCGAGGAACTCCTGGCGCTCGCGGTGACGATGCGGGGATTGGCGCAGGCGGACGCGGCCTCACCATCGGTGCACCTGGCACTGGCCGGAGCCATCGACCTCTTCCGGAAGCGGGTGGACGGATTGGGAGCGCTCTGGGAGCAGGTGGACGCGCCCACGCGCGAGCGCTGGGAGAGGGACCGGCTGTTGCTCAACGTCGCGGGCAAGGTGCGAGCGAAGCGCCGGGAGACCGCTCGCCAGAAATTGAGCACCCCCGAGTAACACCGAGCCCATCTCCCCTCTCCCTTCGGGAGAGGGACGGGGTGAGGGTGCCACGGGCCCCAGGTTCCCACCCATGCCCGTGCGCCTGCTCTCCGAGCGGGAAGAGGAGCGCATCCAGCGGGCTCCCGGGTAGGCTGTGAACCATCCCCGGTAAGGGGGGAGGACACGATGGATTTCGACTGCGACTGGCTCATCATCGGCTCGGGCTTCGGGGGCAGCGTGAGCGCGCTGCGGCTGACGGAGAAGGGCTACCGGGTGGTGATGTTGGAGAAGGGCCGGCGCCTGCAGGCGAAGGACTTCCCCGAGACGAACTGGAGCCTGAAGAAGTGGCTGTGGATGCCACGGCTCGGGTGGCGGGGCCTGTTCAAGATGACGTTCTTCCGCCACGTGACGGTGCTGTCCGGCGTGGGCGTGGGCGGAGGCTCGCTGGTGTACGCGAACACGCTGCCCATCCCGAAGGATGACTTCTTCCAGGCGAAGTCCTGGGGAGCGCTGGCGGACTGGAAGACGGAGCTGGCGCCGCACTACGCCACCGCGCGCAAGATGCTCGGGGCCACGGTGAACCCGCTGCGCACGCTGCCGGACGAGATCATCCAGCAGGTGGGCAAGGACATGGGCCGCGAGGACTTCCAGTCCACCACGGTGGCCGTCTACTTCGGCAAGCCCGGGGTGACGGTGCCGGACCCGTACTTCGGCGGAGAGGGCCCCGAGCGCACCGGCTGCAACGCGTGCGGCGGCTGCATGACGGGCTGCCGCTTCAACGCCAAGAACACGCTGGACAAGAACTACCTCTACTTCGCGGAGAAGCGCGGCCTCACCCTCCACGCGGACACCGAGGTGTCGTGGGTGCGCCCGCTGCCCGGCGGGGGCTACGAGGTGGAGGCGCTCGAGGGCACCTCGCGCTTCTCCCGGCGCAAGCGGCGCTTCACCGCGCGCCAGGTCATCTTTTCCGGCGGTGTGCTGGGCTCGGTGGATCTGCTGCTCAAGCTCAAGGCGCACCCGGACGGGCTGCCCCGGCTGTCGGACCGGCTCGGAGATGGCGTGCGGACCAACTCGGAGGCGCTCATCGGCGTGGTGGCCGGCAAGCGCTTCCACGACAAAGATTTGTCCAAGGGCATCGCCATCGGCTCCATCCTCCACACGGACGCGCACTCGCACCTGGAGCCGGTGCGCTACGCGGCGGGCTCGGACTTCTTCCGCACGTTGATGGCGCCCCACGTGGGAGGCACCACCGCCCTGTCGCGGATCGCGAACCTGGCCGGCCTCTTCCTGCGCCACCCGATCAAGCTGCTCCGCTCCTGGTTCACCAGCGACTTCGCCCGGCGGTCGATGATCCTCCTCTACATGCGCACGTTGGACGGACACCTGCGCATGCGGCGCGGGCGCGGGCTTTTCACGGGCGGAGCGAAGGGCCTCACCACCGGTCTGCAGGAGGGCCCCGCGCCCACCGCGCACATTCCCGAGGCCACCGAGTTGGCCAACCGGGTGGCGGAGAAGCTGGACGGCCTCCCCATGACCCTGGCCTCCGAGTCGTTGATGGGCATTCCCACCACGGCCCACATCCTCGGTGGCTGCTGCATGGGGGACTCGCCCCAGACGGGCACCATCGACTCCCAGCACCGCCTCTTTGGCTACGAGGGCCTGTACGTCATCGACGGCTCGGCCATCTCCGCCAACCCCGGGGTGAATCCCTCGCTCACCATCACGGCGTTGGCCGAGCGCGCCATGACCTTCATCCCCGCCCGGCGGCAGGTGGACGAGCCCTTGGGGGAGACCGCCGCGCGTCCCGCCGCGGTTGGGGCCTGAGCTTCACCGCGGTGGCGTGGTTGGAGGGGGAGGGCTCGTGGTACGAATCGGGCCCCCCATGACAACAACCAGGTGGAATCGAAGAGGAGGCGCGCTGACCTGCGCGCTGCTGCTGGCCACGGGCTGCGGCCTCGTGGATGCTCCGGGTGATCCCCGGGTGGTGGCGCACCGGTCCGGTGCGGGCAACTACCCGGAGAACTCACGCTCGGCGGTGATCGCCGCTCTGCGCGAGGGCTACCCGGCCATTGAGGTGGATGTCGTCCTCACGAAGGATCGCATCCCCATCCTCACGCATGATGCATGGATCGACGCGGAGCTGTGCACGTACGCCCTCCTGGAAGGTGAGCTCGTGGCCCGCCGGCTGCCCGAGGGCTCGCGCCCGCTCATCAAGGACTTCACCCTGGAGGAGCTGCACCGCGACTACCGCTGCGGTGGCCTGGAGGACCCGTCGATGCCCGACGCCGTCCAGGTGGCGGAGAAGTACCTCACCTTCGACGAGCTGCTCATCGCGCTGAAGGACTTCCCGGACACGGTGGTGCAGCTCGACGTCAAGGAGCATCCGGCCTACACGGAGCCGCCCGAGGTCTACGCGGATGCAATCCTCGGCCGCTGGAACGCGGCGGCGCTGCCCAACCGCATGTACGTCACCTCCACCCGCGGCGAGCTGCTGAAGACCTTCGAGGCGCGTCAGGACGTGGAGACGCTCCTCATCTGGCCGGCCTTCGCCGCGGACGACAACACCACCCTGGTGGGGCTCTTCCACGAGCTGAAGCGCACCGTGGGCGCGCAGGAGCTCATCCAGCTCACGCGCGACGCGGGAGCGGATGGCATCGCCGTGGCGTACCCGGTGGCGGACCGTGCCGCCATCGAGTCCGTGCGCAAGGCCGGGCTGAAGACGGCCTTGTGGACACCCAACACCGAGGCCCAGCTCGCGTCCTACTGCCGCTGGCCCCTGGACTACCTCATCACCGACTACGTGGAGCGTGCGCCATGCCGTTGACCCTCTCCCTGGTGGCCGCGGGCCTCACCCTGGCCGCGCCGGTGCGGTTGGATCGCGTGGACGTGCTCAGCGAGGACTCGGGCACCTTCCTGCATTACGAGGTGCCCATGGCGCCCGCCTACCCGGCGATGACGGCCCTGCGCTTCGTCACGCAGGTGAAGGTGGTGCTCTCCCTGCCGGTGAGCGGGCTGTACGCGGGGGCCTCCATCGCCTCGCAGTCGCTCTCCTACGAGGGGCCGTTGTGGCGCTCCGAGGACGGACGCGGCCTCTTCTGGACGGCCAGCGTGCACACGCGGCTGCTGATGCCCTACGGCGCGCACGCGGGTGTGGCCTGGCGCTTCGGCTCCATGCGCCTGGGCCTCGGGGCGAGCGCCTCGTCCGAGGCCTCCTGGGCCCGCCCGGCGTGGACCGAGTGGAAGGTGCTGCCCACCCTGGCCCTGGGCTTCGGGCCCAACGTGGCTCCGGGTCAGTAGGCCTCCGGCTTCCGGGGAGACGGAATCGGAGAAAACGAGATTAGCCGTCTTGACCGGTGGGTCCAGGAATGACTAATTCCACCGGTCGCGCTCGTTTTCTTCACCTGGAGTCCTCGACTCCCCCCGGAGGCCGTTCATGAAGATGAAGCTGAGCCGTGCGCTGTTCACCTGCTCCCTGTTGAGCGTGGCCGCTTGCGGTGGCCCGCTGCCCGAGGAGGAGGGAATCCTCCCGTCGAAGGACGTGGGCCAGATGGCCCAGCTCCTGCGCAAGCCGAGGGCCATTCCGGGCGAGTACATCGTCGTGCTGCGCGAGGACGTGAAGGACGTGGCGCTGCGCGGTTCCCCGGACGTGGCGCGCGAGATGGTGGCGGCGCGTGGCGGCCAGGTGCTGCACACGTACGACCGTGCGCTCAAGGGTTTCTGGGCGAAGATGTCCGAGGCCCAGGTGCGCGAGCTGCTGGCGGACCCCCGGGTGGCCTACGTCGAGGAGAACGGCGTGGTGTCGACGTCGGCCGCGCAGACGAGCGCGACGTGGGGCATCGACCGAATCGATCAGCGCAACCTGCCGCGTGACTCGACGTACAACTACAACTTCGATGGTACCGGCGTGCACGCGTACATCATCGACACGGGCATGCGGCTGACGCACTCGCAGTACACCGGGCGCGTGGGCAACGGCTTCGACGCCATCACCGCGGGCGGTACGGCGGCGGACTGCCACGGCCACGGCACGCACGTGGCGGGCACCGTGGGCGGCACCACCTGGGGCGTGGCGAAGAACGTGACGCTGCACCCGGTGCGCGTGCTGGACTGCACCGGTTACGGCTCCGACGCCCAGGTCATCGCCGGCCTGGACTGGGTGACGGCCAACCACGTCAAGCCGGCCGTGGCCAACATGAGCCTCGGCGGTGAGGCGTCGCAGGCGCTGGATGACGCGGTGGAGCGGATGATCGCCGCGGGCGTGGTGACGGCCGTCGCCGCGGGTAACGACACCGACAATGCCTGCAACTACTCGCCGGCCCGCACGCCCAACGCCCTCACGGTGGGCTCCACCACGAGCAGCGACGCGCGCTCGTCCTTCTCCAACTACGGTACGTGCCTGGACATCTTCGGGCCGGGCTCGAGCATCACCTCGTCCTCGTACTCCAGCAACACCGCCAGCACCTCCATGAGCGGCACGTCCATGGCGTCGCCGCACGTGGCGGGCGTGGCGGCCCTGTACCTGCAGGCCAACCCCTCGTCCACCCCGGCCCAGACGATGGCGGCGATCCTCACCAACGCCACCCCGAGCAAGGTGACGAGCCCGGGCACCGGCTCGCCGAACCTGCTGCTCTACAGCCTGTTCATCACCGGTGGCGGCGGCGGTGGTGACACCACGGCGCCGAGCACCTCCATCACCGCTCCGGCGGGCGGCTCCACGGTGGGCGGCACCACCACCATCAGCGCCAACGCTTCCGACAACGTGGGCGTGAGCCGAGTGGAGTTCTTCCTGGGCAGCAGCCTGCTCGGCACCGACACCACGGCCCCGTACAGCTTCGACTGGAACACCACTGGCGTGGCCAATGGTGCGTACTCGCTGAGCACCAAGGCGTATGACGCCGCGGGCAACGTGGGCAGCTCGTCCACGGTGTCCGTCACCGTGAGCAACGGCACGGGCAGCTGCTCCATCACCGAGCAGCTCCTGGCCAACCCCGGCTTCGAGAGCGGCAACGTGAGCTGGACGGCGAGCACGGGCGTCATCGACAACACGGCCACGGGAGGCGCGGCGCGCACGGGTAGCTACAAGGTGTGGCTGGGCGGCGCCGGCTACACCCGGACCGAGTACGCGTACCAGCAGGTGACCATCCCCTCGACGGCGTGCAGCGCCACGCTGAGCTTCTGGGTGAAGATCACCACCTCCGAGACGACCACCACCACGGCCTACGACAAGCTGGCGGTGCAGGTGCGGAACAGCTCGGGCACGGTGCTGGCGACGCCGGCCACCTACAGCAACCTGAACAAGTCGACGGATTACGTGCAGAAGACGATCGACCTGTCGGCGTACAAGGGCCAGACCATCCGCGTGTACTTCAACGGCACGGAGGACTCGTCGCTGGCCACGAGCTTCTTCCTCGATGACACCGCGTTGAACATCACCCGGTAGTCACTCGATTCAGACTCGAAGTTCCCGGCGGCGCGGGGGAGGCAATGAGGCCCCCCGCGCCGTTTTCGTTCCTTACTCCACCCGCACCATCGTCCACGGCTCGTAGAGCACCAGCCCTCGGGGAGTCCTGAGCCCGAGCTGGTACCAGAGCCGCCCCTCCGAGATATCCGCCGGGGCTCGCCAATGTGGGCCCGTTCCGAGGTGGGGACCGTCGAACGTGTGGCGGTTGGACGTCTCGTTCGAGCGGAAGCGGCAGACCACCTCCCAGCCATCGGGCACCGTCCCATCCACGATGGCCCGGATGCCCACCCGCCCCGATTCGCGCTCCACGGCTCCTCGCGGGCGCGGCAGGGCGTCGATGACCTCTCGGCGGAGCTCCACCTGCTCGTCCAGGTACACGAAGAAGTCGTCGAACACCTGGGACAGGTCGATCCCCGCTGTCTGGAACGCGTCCTGCCACGCCAGTGCGCCCTCCAGTCCCTCGGGTGCGTCCTTCCTCCCGAGCGCGGAGATGACACGCGCCGGGGCTCCGTCCCCATGCCGCCGCACCAGCACCTCGATGAAGGCCCTCCCCAGTGGGTACACCTGATTCTCGTCCTGATCGGCCGCGAGCTTCTCGTAGTCCAGCAACTCCTCCGTCCTCACCTCCCGCCGCGCCCGGAGCGCCGCGGCGATGAGCTGGAACTCCTCCTCCGCTCCAGGCGGGTAGAAGAGGCGGTACTCCACGTAGCTGGCCAGTCCCTCGCTGAGCAGCTTCAGGGCCGACAGGTGCGGAGCCGCGTCCACTCCGGCGATGCGCTGGGCGAGCACGTGTGTCGTCTCGTGTCCGAGCACCGCGAGCCCTTCCTCGGCATCGGAGAGCCCGGCGAGGTTCATCCGGAGCGTGTTCCAGTAGGCCGTGCCCGCCGTGTGCCTCGCGCTCCCGTTGAGGTCCGCTCGGATGGTGTCTCCCGCCTCCACTCCGAGGAAGGCCCGCGTCTTCTCGAAGACTCCGTCCGCTCCATCCAGCAGCGGCTCGGCGCGCTTGCGCAGGCTCGCGGGGTAGCTGAACTGGTAATGCCCGGTCTCCGCCTGCGCGGTGGCCGCGGTGGGGAACTCCACCGTGGGGCCCTTGCCGTCACCGTCCTTCTTCGTGTCGTCGTTCCCGGACCACCGGCCGAAGATCCACAGGAACAGGCCCACCGTGGCGAGCGTCGCCAGTGTCCCCAGCCACGAGCCCTGCATCCGCCGCTGGACGGAGGCCGTGAGCCGCTCGCCCCACCCGAGGAACTGCGCCAGGGCCAGGCCGAGCAGCACGATGGCCACCGAGAGCTGGATGCGCAGGGCTTCCATGGGCCACCGCCAGGTGATGCCCTCGAATCGCGGCGCCGTGAGGCGGAACGGGTTGATCACGGCCAACCACGGCTCGCGCTCCTCGAGGATCGACTGGGTCAGCATCAGCACCGCCAGCGCCGTCCAGCACAGCCGCCGCAACGGCGCGAGGGCCAGCGCCAGGGCCAGGGCCGTGAACGCCTGCGCCACCCGCAGCACGGTGGCCGCCGCCATCATGTCGAGGTGCAGGCCCGGCTCCAGCGACGTGCTGGATACGAGTTGGTGGAAGATCATCCACAGCATCGTTCCCAGCGGGAACACCAGCACGGTGGCGAGCGCGACGAGCAGCTTCACCCAGAAGAGTGTCCAGCGGGAGGTGGGCAGCGCGTCGAGGAACTCCAGCGTGCGGTCATCCTGCTCACGCACGAGCAGGCCGCAGCCCAGCGCGAAGGCGAGGATGAACGTCATCAGGGACAGATCGCCGTCCGGTTTGAACCGCTCGAAGGTGTCCGCGTAGGGCGAGAACCCCAGGGGCTCGGTCCACAGGTCCGACACCACGTCGAGCGCGATGAAGAAGAGCGCGAGCCAGAGGAACGGCCGCTGGTCCCGCACCTCCTTGGCCACGAGCGGGCGGATCATCGGATCTCCTTCCTTTCCGCGAGCAGGCGGATGGGGCACCCGAGTGTCTCGGACTCCACCTGCACCACGAAGAGCCACCGGTCTCCTCGCGCGAGCCCCAGGGGAAGCCGCGCCCCGCTCGCCGAGGGCACCGTGTCCTGCCGGGAGAGCTCGTGCGCGGCCACCTCGTTCTCGAAGGGCTCCAGCTTGTGGTGGAGCAGGGCATACCGGGGGGGAAGCGTCTGGCCTTCCGCCGCCTGGAGGGTGTGCTCCAACCGGAAGGTCTCCGCCGACTCCGCCACCAGGGACAGCGAGGGCTTCATCCCCGCCACCCGCTCCAACTCCTTCGCGTGGGTTTCGCGGTCCTCACGGAGTGTCTCGGACCAGCGTCGCAGCAGTTCCTCCTCGGAGAACCCGTCCCGCTCGCGCAGCAGCGAGGCCAGCCGTGGCTCCGTCCAGAATCCCCACAAGCCCGTGCCGGGTGGCCTCGCCAGGAGGTGCCGCATCAGCGCTTGGAAGGAGGGCTCGCCGAGCCGCGTGTGCAGCGCCCGCACTCCCCGGGCGGCCAGTGCTCCCGACAGGCACGGCCCGAGCCGCTCGCGCGTGGTCAACCAGCTCCGGGCGTCGAAGCCCTCCCGTGAGGCCACCGCGGCCCTCACCGGCAGCCGCTCCTCCTGTCCGCTCCGGTGTGCCCACCACGTGGTGAAGCCATCGAGCAACCACTGCCGCTCCTCGCGCAGCACCACGCCCTCGCTGACGTGGATGAGCACCTCGCGGAACAGGAAGGCCTCGAAGGCATGCACATCGAAGTCCGGTGCCGAGAGGTTCGCCCGCACCACGATGCCATCGGCCTTCTCGAGCTTCGCGCGCTGGAACACGTCCGCATCGAGCTCACGGATGGGCAATACCGCGACGGCCGGAAGCCGCTCGAGCCCGAGGTAGTCGCTCAGCGCGAGCAGCTCCCGCGCGAGCCGCTCCGAGAGTGCCTGGGCCCGCTCCCGTGGGAAGCCCACCCCCGCGCCCACCTGGATGGCCGACTTCTTCACGCGGGTCTGCTCCGCGTCGTGCAGGGCGAACGGCTCCCGGTGCTTCGCCTTGCCGAGCATGGTGCTCGCCGTCATGAATCCGGTGATGAGGCATGCGATGAACACCTTCTCCCGGTGGCTCATCTTCTGGGAGAACAGCTCGGTCAGGGTTCCTTCCCGGTAGAGGACCAGCCCGAAGCAGAGCGCCACCGCTCCAGCGATGAGGGCCCAGCACGGAAGCAGGTCGTCCCAGGGAATGCGCTGACGCTCGAAGGCGAAGTCGTTGCCGAGCAGCGCGAAGGGCCCGGCCTTGAAGAGATCGAACTCCGTGAGGTGGTCCAGCGTGACGGCGGAGATGAACAGGATGATGTAGAGCGGGTTGCGGTAGCGGCCGAGCAGCCCGGCGAGTGCGAAGAAGCTCCAGCCCAGCAGCACCGGTGTGCCCGCGCGAAGGGAGAGCAGGAGGAGGAAGCGGGCGGTGACGTCCTCGTGGGCCTGGGCCCTGTTCCACAGGTAGAGGAGGAACGCCGCGAGCGGGAGCAGCAGCACGGCCGCCCCGAGCACGAGCTTGGTGGCGAGGATGAGCGGGCGCGAGAGCGGAAGCGCCTCGAGGAAGAGCTGGGTCCGCTGGCCGTACTCGCGCACCACCAGCCGGTGGCCCACGAAGAGGGCTCCCACAGTGGAGAGGAAGACGGCGGGCACCTGGAGCAGCGCGAACACGCTGCCCTTGTCCTCGATGTCCTTCTGCGCCCGGAGCAGGAGGAACAGCACGATCCCGAGAAAGAGGTTGAGGAGGAGCCACGCGGCCCGGTGCTCGCGCCACTCCTTGACGAGGAGGGTCCGGCTCATGACTCGTCCGACCGCCGCGCGTAGGCGAGGAAGATGTTCTCCAGGGACAGCGTCTCCACCGTCTCCGGCGCGAAGGGGCTGTTGGCCCAGTCCCCGGGGGTCCCGAAGAGCACCAGGGCCAGGCGTCCATCCGGCGGGCGCTCGCGCCTCACGAGCGACAGGCCGGGCGGGAGCGGCTCCGGTGCGCTCTCCATTACCATCACGCGCCGGACCGACTGCCGGAGCGTGTCGAGGCTCCCCTGGAAGCGCAGCCGGCCCTCGTGGAGGATGCCGATGCGGTGCGCCACCTCCTCCACCTCGCCGACGAGGTGCGAGGAGAAGAGCGCGGTCTGCCCCTCGCGCCGGACCTGGTCGCGGAGGATGTCGAGGAACTCGCGCCGCGCGACCGGATCCAATCCGGCGGTGGGCTCGTCGAGGATGAGCAGCGGAGGGCGGTGGGACAGCGCGAGCGCCAGCCCCAGCTTCATCCGCGTGCCGCCGGAGAGCTGCGCGGACTTGCGATCCTTCGGCACGTCCAGAACGTGGAGCAGGTGCTGGAAGCGCGCGTCGTCCCAGTGCGGGTAGAAGCCGGAGACGAACCGCCCCAGCTCGAGCGCCGTCATCCATGGGTAGAAGACCTGCTCCTGCGACACGTAGCCGAGGTGCCGCTTCTGGGCCGCGCCCACCCGGCGGACCCGCTGGCCCATCAGCTCGATGTCACCCGTGTCCGGACGGAGGATGCCCATCAGCATCCGCAGCGTGGTCGTCTTCCCGGCGCCGTTGCGGCCGAGAAATCCGTACACCTCGCCCCGCCGCAGCTCCAGGTCCACCCC
Source organism: Archangium sp. Cb G35 (assembly GCF_001896145.1). Taxonomy (NCBI): domain Bacteria; kingdom Pseudomonadati; phylum Myxococcota; class Myxococcia; order Myxococcales; family Archangiaceae; genus Archangium; species Archangium sp. Cb G35. Next base: position 185,504 of record NZ_MPOI01000006.1, on the reverse strand, counting down.
GTTCACCGCCTTCACGTCGTGGAAGGCGCGGGTGAGTCCCTGGGTGCGGAGGATGATCTCCGGCTCCGGCTGGGGCGCCGGCGGGGGCGGCGCTTCGGGAGGCGGAGTGGGCAGCGGCTCGGAGAGCTCGGACATGGGGCGGCAGTCTATGCGCTCCCGTGCCCGCGTCGCTTGGCCGCCGGACCAGGGTCCGAACCGCGCTTCCCGCCATCCGCCCTCCGGGCCGCTCGTTCACACATGGCGTCTGGGCGCCTCCTGTGGGAGCCTCCCGCCGCCGCGAGGTCCCCCGTCATGGAGCCACTCACCGAAGCGCAACGCAAGACACTGGAAGACCTCTACCGGCGCATCGACGAGCGTGTGTCCCCCATCACCGCGGCTCATGCCTGGTGGCCCTGCCGGAAGGGGTGCGACCACTGCTGCCGTCACCTGGCGGCGCCACTGCCCGTCACCCGGCTGGAGTGGACGTATCTCTGGGAGGGCTTCCAGGCCCTGCCTCCCGAGGCGCGGGCGGAGGTCCGGGCCCGCGTGGCCGGGCTGAAGGGCACGCAGCGGCCCTATACCTGCCCCTTCCTGGATCGCGAGTCTGGCGGCTGCCGGGTGTACGCGCATCGGCCCATGGCCTGCCGGACGTATGGCTTCTACATGAGCCGGGACCAGGGCAACTGGTGCCACTTCATCCGCGAGCTGCTGGAGAAGCACGGGGACGGGGACATCCTCTGGGGCAACCAGGAAGCCATGGAGGACACCCTGGCCCGGCTGAGCGGCGACACGCTGTCCATCTTCGACTGGTTCGACACCGCGCCTACTGAGGAGTGTTGAGCTCGCGGAGCACCTCGCCCGCGTGACGCGTCTCGCCCGGGATGGTGGCCAGGTCGTCCAGGCTGATGAGGCCCACCGGCTTCTTGTACGCGTCGAGCACCACCAGGCGCCGCACCGCCTTCTCCTCCATCAGGTGTTCGGCCTCGGAGAGGGGGGCGTCCGCGTCGCAGGTGATGACGGCATGGGTCATCGCCTCGCGCACCCGCGTCCGGTTCGGATCCTTGCCCGCGGCCGTCGCGCGCACGGTGATGTCCCGGTCCGTCAGCATTCCCACGAGCTGTTCTCCGTCCATGACGGGCAGCGCGCCGATACCGTACGAGCGCATCAGCTCGGCCGCCGCGCGGAGGGTGGCATCCGCCTCGATGGTCTCCAGGCCCTGGGTCATCAGTTCGCCGATGCGCATCCGCCGCCTCCTCGGGGCGCTCCGCGTCCCCATGTGTTCCCCGCTGCTCACGTGCCATTCCTCCGCCGCGTATAGGAAGGCCCGGCTCAGGCCGGTGCGTGCAGGCCGGCTCCGGTCCCGGCGCCCAGCCAGGTGAAGTCCGGCATGTGCTCGTGCAGGTACTGCCGCATGCTGGAGATGAGCCCGGCCTCCACCTGGCGCGCCCGCTCGCGGCTGACCCGGAAGTGATCTCCGATGGTCTGCAACGTCTCGGGCTCCTCGGCCAGGAGCCGGTGCTCCAGGATGTAGCGCTCGCGCTCGTCGTGCAGCGCATGGGCGAAGTCGTGGACCTTCGCCTGGAACCAGTGTGTGAGCTCCCGCCGTCCGAGCTCCTCGTCCACGTCCGGCTCGCCCGAGGGCAGTGCACGCGCCGGGGCGGGGCGTCCCGAGTCGTCCTCGGGCGCGGCCGCGTCCAGCCGCAGCTCGTCCTGGCGCAGCCGTTGATCCATCTCGACCACGTCTTCCTCGGGGACGCCCAACCGCGCGGCCAGCAGCCGGGGGCTCACCTCCCTGCCCGAGGCGAGCAGGCGGCCCTCCTCCTGCCGCATCCGGAAGAACAGCTTGCGCTGCACGTCCGTGGTCCCGAGCTTCACCAGCCGCCAGTTCTCCATGATGAAGCGCAGCAGGTAGGCGCGGATCCACCAGGCCGCGTAGGTACACAGCCGCACGCCTCGCTCGGGCTCGAAGCGCTCCACGGCGATGACGAGGCCCAGGTTGCCCTCCTGGATGAGGTCCATGAGGAGGAGGGGAGGGCGGTGGTGCTCGCGAGCCAGCTTCAACACCAGCCGGAGGTTCGAGGCCACCAGCCGGGCCTGGGCCTTGGGATCCCGGCGCTCGCGGAAGTGCCGGGCGAGCGCCGCTTCCTCCTCGCGGGACAGGAGGGGATGCCGCCGCACCTCTGCCAGCCACGTGTCGAGCAGCGCGCGATCATCGGGCGTCAGCGCCGCCCGGTGGTAGCGCTGCTGCTTCGATGACCGCGCCAGCCGGGCGGGGCGGAAGTGGGGGACCGGAAGCATTCGGGGACCTCGCGGCGGATCACAGACGATCTGGGACCGGTGACGCCGCGATGCAGCAAGCGTGCGAGGAATGGGCCTTCCGGAGAGGCGCCCGGCTGCCCGCAAATCCTGCATGCGTGCGGGCGGCCGGGTGCAGAACCTGCGGAGGTCCGCGTCAGGCTTTGCGGCCGCGCACCTTCGCGTCGAGGCTGTAGGGCCCACCGCCGACCAGCACGGCTGCGGCGAACACCGCCAGGTAGAGCAGCGCCAGCTCCATGCGCCCGAAGGGGTCCACGCGGTGGCGGTAGAGCGCCACCACCATGGTGAAGGCCGCGAAGGCCGCCGCCGGCCGGGTGAAGAGGCCCAGCGCCACGAGCAGCCCGCCCACCAGCTCCGCCAGCGCCGCGCACCAGGCGAAGAAGACAGGGAAGGGGAAGCCAAGCCCCGCTACGCCCTCGGCGAAGCGGCTGATGTCTCCCGTCACTTTTGGCAGACCATGTGCAAGCGCCAGCGTCAGGCCGAACACCACCCGCACCAGGGTCCAACCGATGGCGGCTCCATGCGTATTCATCTCAGCCCTCTCCTCCGCTGGTTCCCGCGTCCTTCTCCGCGCCGCGCCGCAGGCCCAATGCCTTCATTTTTTTATAAAAGTGACCGCGCTCCAGATCGAGCAGCCGCGCCGCCTCGGTGACGTTGTCTTGCGTGTGCGCGAGCGTGAACAGGATGATCTCCCGTTCGGCGTCCTCCACCTGCTCGCGGAAGGTCCGGTCCACGCGGGGCCGGAAGCCGCCGCCAGGCGCCGGGGCCGCGGGAGCCGCCGTGGGAATCGGAGGGGGAAGGGCTCGCGGCGCGGAGGCCTCGGCGGATGGAGCCGCGGACTGCGGCACCGTTCCCTTGCCCCGAGGCAGCAGCTCGGCGGCCTCCTGGCCCTGGACGACGGGGCCCTCGCAGAGGATGGCCAGCCGCTCCACCAGGTTGCGCAGCTCGCGCACGTTGCCCGGGTAGTCGTAGGCGGACATCACCGCCAGCGCCTCGGGGGACAGCGACAGCGGCCGGCGCCCGTTCTTCGTGCACGCCTCCTTCAGGAAGGCGTCGATCAGCGCCGGGAGATCCTCGCGCCGCTCGCGCAGGGGCGGCGAGTGAATCTGCACCACGTTGATGCGGTAGTAGAGGTCCTCGCGGAAGCGCCCGGCTTCGATTTCCTTCTCCAGGTTCTTGTTCGTCGCGGCGATGACGCGCACGTTCACCTTGAGGGTCTCCGCGCCGCCCACCCGCTCCAGCTCGCCCTCCTGCAGCACGCGCAGCAGCTTGGTCTGCATGGCCTGGGGCATGTCACCAATCTCATCGAGGAAGAGCGTGCCCTCGTGGGCCAGCTCGAACTTGCCGCGCCGCACGCTCACCGCGCCGGTGAAGGCTCCCTTCTCGTGGCCGAACAGCTCGCTCTCGATGAGCTCGTGTGGCACCGCCGCGCAGTTGAGCTTCACGAAGGGCCCGCTCTTCCGCTTGGAATTCTGGTGCAGCGCCCGGGCGATGAGCTCCTTGCCGGTGCCGTTCTCACCGGTGATGAGCACCCGGCCCTCCGAGGGCGCCGTGCGCTGGATGAGCGAGAAGATGCGCTGCATGGCCGGGCCGCTGCCCACCATGTCGTAGCGGCCCACCTCCGCGCGCAGGGCCTGCAACTCCTCGAGCATCGCCTGCTGCTTGAGCGCGTTGCGCAGCGCCACCAGCAGCCTGTCTCGCGCGATGGGCTTCTCCAGGAAGTCGCGCGCGCCCAGCTGCGTGGCCTTCACCGCCGTGTCGATGGTGCCGTGCCCGGACATCATGATGACGGGCAGCTCCGGCTTGAGCTCCATCAACCGGGCCAGGGCCGTCAGCCCGTCCATGTCCGGCATCTTCACGTCCATCAGCACCGCGTCCACCGGGCGCGCGGACACCACGTCCAGGGCCACCTGGCCGCTGGCCGCCAGCTCCGTGCGGTAGCCCGCCAGCTGCAGCGACGTCTGGAGCGTCAGGAGGATGTTCTTCTCGTCATCGACGATGAGCACGGTGGAAGGCATGTCGAAGCACCTTGGGGCAGGGGCCACTGTGGCCGCCGGGCCGCACCGTTCCGGAAATCCGCCGTTCGTTCAAGCATCAAGCGTCGCGGGGGTTCTTGGCTTCTGAGAACGTGGCACTGCTCGCGACGCCTGGCTGCCGGGCAGCTTCTCGCAACGGTTATCTTTGAGTGTTCAATGGATTGAACGTCAATCAAAGCCTTGCAATGTCCGCTTCTTGTCAGTTTCAGGGGGAGTGTGATATTTCATCAGACACCGGTGGTGGGTAGCGGGCGTGTGAACTCCGGCGTTCAAGGGGACGCGCCGACAGCGGAGCAGCCACCGGTCTTCACCGGGCGGAGCCACGGCAGCGGGCGTGGGCCGCTCGTCTTCAAGGGGTAGAACAATGAAGGAATCGGCGTACCGGACGGCCGGTATGCGCGCTCGTGGTGTATCCACGAGAGTGCTGGGAGTCGCATGGCTCACGACGGCGCTGGCGTGTGGAGGCTCGGGGAACGAGCCCGGACAGCGGCTTGAGGGCTACCGTTCAGAGGCGCCGTTCCACAAGGTGCAGCTCAGCGCGCAGCAGGCGGCCGCGCTGGAGAAGCAGGGCGCCAAGGTGCTCGGGGACTACGGCACCTTCAAGCTGGTGCAGGTGGACGACGCCACGCTGAAGTCGTTGCCCGCGACGCCGGACGTGGAGCTGCGCGATGACTACGATCACATCCTGTTGAACGCGGGGGTGATCGACACCGCGTCCGCGAGCGCGCAGTCCCTGCGGGGCATGCGGAAGCAGGTGGCCACCAGCGGCAAGCGCTTCCACCTGGTGCACTTCTCCGGCCCGGTGCGTGCCGAGTGGCTTGAGGAGCTGGCGGCCACGGGCGTCAAGGTGGTGACGTACGTCCCCAACAACGCCTACCTCGTCTATGGAGATTCCGCCGCGCTGGGCAGCCTGCAGCGGCACATTACCGCCTCCCGGACCATCCAGTGGGACGGCGAGTACCTGGACGACTACAAGCTGCACCCCACCGTCCGGACGATCGACACGCCCACCTACGCCATCCAGCTCATCAAGGATGACGAGGCGAACAGCGCGACGCTGGCGCTCATCCGCGGGCTGCAGTCGCGCGAGGGCGTCGTCCAGGAGGCGATGGACTACGTGAACGTGGTGGCCTGGGTGGACCAGGCGGCGCTCAATCAGATCGTCCAGCGCCCGGACGTGCTGTCCATCCAGCCGCGCCCGCAGCGCAAGAAGTTCGACGAGCGGCAGAACATGATCCTCGCCGGGCAGATCACCGGCAACGGACCGGCGGGGCCGGGCTACCTGGCGTGGCTGGCGTCCAAGGGGTTCACCCAGGCGCAGTTCACCGCATCCGGCTTCGGCGTGGACGTGAGTGACAGCGGCCTGGACAACGGCACGGGGCTGCCCAACCACTTCGGCCTGTACGTCAGCGGGGATGTCAACGCGGCCAGCCGCGTCGTCTACGCCCGGCTGGAGGGCTCGGCGAACTCGGGCAGCACCATCCAGGGCTGCGATGGCCACGGCACCCTGAATGCCCACATCGTGGCGGGTTTCTCCAACCAGACCGCGGCGCCCTACACGGACACCAGCGGCTTCACCCACGGCCTGGGCGTGGCGCCCTTCGTGAAGGTGGGCTCCTCGGTGGTGTTCGATCCGGGCAGCTTCACGGATCCGGACTACGAGGATCTGCAGTCGCGCGCGTACCGGGACGGCATGCGCATCAGCTCCAACAGTTGGGGCGCCGCCTCCGATCTGTACGACGCGGACGCGCAGCGGTACGACGCGCTGGTGCGCGACGCGCAGCCCACGGGCTCGGCGGTGCCGAACGCGGGCAACCAGGAGATGTTCATCGCCTTCGCGGCGGGCAACGACGGCCCCACCGTGGGCTCCATCGGCACCCCCGCCACGGCGAAGAACGTCATGAGCGTGGGCGCCTCGGAGAACGTCCGGCCCTTTGGGGGTTCGGATGGTTGCAGCACCCCGGACAGCGAGGCGAACAGCCTCTATGACGTGGCGTCCTTCTCCAGCCGCGGCCCCACCGCCGACGGCCGCAAGAAGCCGGACATCCAGGCCCCGGGTACGCACATCGGAGGTGGCGTGGCCCAGGCGGCGGGTCAGCGCGCCACCACGCCAGGCAACCCCAATGGCGCGGCGCTCTCCTGCTTCGATGGGACCGGCGTCTGCGGTGGCGTTGGCTCCAACCTCTACTTCCCGACGGGCCAGCAGTGGTACTCGGCCTCCTCCGGCACCAGCCACTCCACGCCCGCGGTGGCGGGAGCGGCGGCGCTCGTCCGCCAGTACTTCATCAACCAGGGCGGCACTCCGCCCAGCCCGGCGATGACGAAGGCCTTCCTGATGGGCTCCACCCGCTACATGACGGGCACGGGGGCCAACGACTCGCTCTACTCCAACAACCAGGGCACCGGTCTGATGGATCTGGGCATGGCGTTCGACGGGGTCGGGCGCCTGCTGGATGACCAGCGCCCGGAGAACCTCCTGCGCACCACCGGTGAGACGCGGATCTTCTCCAGCCGGGTGGGTGATGCGACGAAGCCCTTCCGCGTGACGCTGGCGTGGACGGACGCCCCGGGCTCCACCACCGGCAGTGCCTGGAAGAACAACCTGGACCTCACCGTGACGGTGGGCGGCAACACGTACAAGGGCAACGTCTTCACCGGCGGCACGTCCGTCACCGGTGGCAGCGCGGATGCCCAGAACAACGTGGAGAGCGTCTTCCTGCCGGCGGGCACCACGGGGCCCGTCACCGTGACGGTGACGGCCACCAACCTCAACTCGGACGGCGTGCCCAACAACGGCGTGGCGGTGGATCAGGACTTCGCGCTCGTCGTCTACAACGCCTGCGCCACCCCGGGTGGCACGCTTGCCGGCGTGACGGCCGCTCCGGGTGGCACTGGTGCCATCGACGTGAGCTGGACGCCCAATGGCTCGGCTTCCTACAACGTCTACCGCTCCACCACGCGGGGCGGGCCCTATACGCGCGTGGGCACCGTGGCGGCACCGCCGTTCACGGACACCGGCCTGTCTGGCGGGACGACGTACCACTACGTGGTGCGTGCGGTGGAGTGCGCCGAGTCTCCGGACTCCAACGAGGCCTCCGTGACGGCCACGGGCGTGTGCACGCTGCCGCCCACGTTCGCGGGTCTCACCTCCGTCAACAACGGCGCCTCCAGCACCTGCGCCAACACCCTGGCCTGGTCCGCGGGCTCGCCCATCTGCGGTGGCACCCTCGGCTACTCGGTGTACCGGAGCACCACGCCGGGCTTCACTCCCTCGGCGGCCAACCGGATCGCCACCGGGGTGACGGGCACCACGTTCTCGGATGACCTGAACCTGACGCACGGCACGCCGTACTACTACGTGGTGCGCGCCACCGAGACGAGCACGGCCACGTTCGAGGAGACGAACACGGCCCAGCTGGGGGCCTCGCCCACCGGCGCCGTGTCTCCGGGTGTTCGCTACTTCGATGACTTCGACGCCAACCGTCCGGCCAGCGCGTCCGCGTACTGGATTCCCACGGTCACCACCGGCAGCGCGGCCAGCATGAAGATCTTCTCCGGCTGCCACTACCAGTCGGCGACGAACGCGTACCGGATGGCCTCGACCGGCACCACGTGCGGCGGCACCTATTCCACCAACCAGCAGCTCGTGCTGGTGCTGGGTGGCAACGGCTCGGTGTCGGCGGACATCAACGGCTTCTCCATCCCCTCCACTCCCCGCAGCCCGGAGATGACGTTCAACGTCTGGTACAACCTCGAGTCCCGGTACGACGGTGCCTGGCTCGTCTACAGCACCACGGGGGCGAGCGGTCCGTGGACCGCGGTGTCCGACACGGTGTCGTCGACGCAGCCCTACGTCTCGGCGGGTGGCTACGACAACGTGCTCAGCAGCAGCACGACGACGCGCATCTGGACCTACCAGAGCCTCAACGCCAACGGTGCGCTCAAGCCGGTCACCGTCAACCTGTCCGCGCTCGCCGGGCAGAAGGTGTGGTTCGGGTTCCGCTTCCACAGTGACAACACCGGTAACTACGAGGGCTTCTACGTGGATGACGTCCGCATCACGGCGGACTCGGCGGCCACCTGCACCACGAACACGCCGCCGCCGGGACCGGCCGTGGCCTACAGGGTGACCGGGCTGCCTGCCACGGTGGCCGTGGGCACGGAGTCGTCCATGACCGTGTCGGCGGTGGACGCCGTGGGCGTGGTGGCCAGCGGCTACAATGGCAGCGCGGCGCTCACCAGCTCGGATTCCCGGGCGGTGATGCCCTCCACCGCGAACTTCACCGCGGGCGTGGCGAGCGGTATCCCCGTTGCCTTCGGCACCGTGGGCGCGCAGTCCGTCACCGCGACGGACACGGCGAGCCCGGGTCTGACCGCCAGTGCCAGCACCACCGTCACCGTGGGCCCTCCGACCCGCCTGGTCTTCACCATCCAGCCCTCCTCGGTGGCGGCCGGTGCTTCCATCGCGCCCCCCGTGAGGGTGGGCCTGTTGGATGCGTACGGCAACACGGTGTCCACGGGCACGACCAGCGTCACCATTGCCATTGGCGACAACGCGGGCGGTGGCACGCTGTCCGGCACCACGACGTCGGCCATGAGCAGCGGAGTGGCCATGTTCGGCAACCTGTCCATCGACAAGGTGGGCACGGGCTACACGTTGACGGCCAGCGCCACCGGCCTCACCGGCGCCACCAGCTCGACCTTCAACATCACCCCGGCCGCGGCGAACAAGCTGGCCTTCGTGACCCAGCCTTCCACCGTGGGGGCGGGCGCGACCATCGATCCCGCGGTGCAGGTGGCCATCCAGGACCGGTTCGGCAACGTGACCACCTCCACGGCGAACGTCGTCCTCGCGCTGAGCGCCAGCCCTGGCGGCGCCACGCTCTCAGGCACCACCACGGTGGCGGCGGTGAAGGGGGTGGCCACCTTCTCGAACCTGTCGCTCAACAAGATGGGGACCGGGAACAGGCTGACGGCGACGTCGGGCTCGTTCACCAGCGCGAGCAGTGAGTTGTTCGAGGTGACGCCCGGTGCTCCGTACCGCGCCCTCATCACCCGGCAGCCTTCCGACGTGGCGGTGGGTGCGCCCATCTCCCCGGCGGTGGAGGTCTCCCTGTATGACCGGCTCGGCAACCTGGCGACGCAGTCCAACTCGCCCGTCTCGGTGTCGCTGTCCTACAACGCCAGCGGCGGCGCCCTGGGTGGCACCACCACCGTGGACGCGGTGAATGGTGTGGCCACCTTCGATGCCCTGACGGTGACCCGCCCCGGCGTCAACTACACGCTGCAGGCGGGCGGCAGCGGGCTCTTCCTGGACACCAGCGTGGGCTTCAACGTGAGCGCGGGTGCTCCGGCCCGGCTGGCGTTCCGCGCGCCTCCGGCCAACGCGGTGGCGGGCGCGGCGCTCGCTCTCGTGACGGTGGAGCTCCAGGACCTGGAGGGCAACCTCAACACCGGCTCGACGGCGGAGGTGACGCTGTCCCTGGGTGGTCCGGCGGGCGGCTCGCTCGGCGGCACCACCACGGTGACGGCCGTCAACGGCGTGGCCACCTTCCCGTCGCTCTTCATCCGCAGGGCGGCCCTGGGCTACACGCTGAGCGCGAACGCCACGGGCCTGACGGGGGCCACCAGCCGCGCCTTCGACATCGCTCCGGGCGCGGTGGCGGCACTGGCCTTCTCCGTCCAGCCGGCCAACGTGGCGGCGGGCACGGCCTTCGCCCCGGCGGTGAAGGTCTCCATCCAGGACGAGTACGGCAACGTCGTGGCGAGCGCCCATGACGAGGTCACCCTGTCCCTGGCGAGCAACCCGGAGGGTGCCACGCTGGCGGGCACGATGAAGGCGGCGGCCGTCAACGGCGTGGCCTCCTTCAACGACCTGGCCGTCAACCGGGTGGGCTCGGGCTTCACGCTGGTCGCTGCCTCGGGCTCGCTCTCGGGAGCCACGAGCGCGGCGTTCGACGTGGAGGCCGGCAAGTCTTCCCGGCTGGTCTTCCGGACGGCCCCGGCCCACACCCCGGCGGGCGCGGTCCTCGCCCCGGTCGAGGTGGAGATCCGCGATGCCTTCGGCAACCCGGTGGCGGCGGCGGACAGCATCACCCTGACGCTCCAGGGCGGCACGGGTGCCACGCTGGGCGGCACCACCACGGTGACGGCGAGCGGCGGTGTGGCGGCCTTCAATGACCTGACCATCACCCGGGCGGCGGCGGGCTACCGGCTGCTGGCGCACGCGGAGGGTCTGGTGGACGTCACCAGCGGCACGTTCGATGTCTCGCCCGGTGCGGCGGCGGCGCTGGCCTTCTCGGTCCAGCCCGGTGCCACCCAGGCGGGTGCCGCGATCGGCCCGGCGATCCGGGTGTCCATCCTGGATGCCTTCGGCAACGTCGTCACGGGGGCGTCGGACATCATCACGCTCTCCCTGGGCTCCAACCCGGGCAGTGCGACGCTGACGGGCACCACCGCGGTGGCGGCCGTCAACGGCGTGGCCACCTTCACGGACCTGTCGCTCGACCGCTCCGCCCGGGGCTACACGCTCCAGGCGAGCATGGCCTCGCTGTCCTCGGTGACGAGCTCGGCGTTCGAGGTCTCCACCGGGGCTCTGGCGCGCCTGGTCTTCCGCGGCATTCAGGCCCGGGTCGTGGCGGGTGTCCCGCTGGATCCCATCGAGGTGGAGCTCCAGGACGCCCTGGGCAACGTGCTCACGAACAGCACGGCCCAGGTGTCGCTGAGCCTCGGGGCGAACCCGGCGGCGGACATGCTGCGCGGCGCGGCTCCGGTGTCCGCGGTGAACGGCGTGGCGAAGTTCGAGGGCGTGTCCCTGCGCAAGGCCGGCTTCGGCTACACGCTGGTGGCGAGCGCCCAGGGCTTCACGGGTGGGACCACCACGGGGTTCGTGGTGACGCCGGGCCCGGCGGCCGGCTACGCGCTGACGCTCCCGGCGAGTGTCACCGCGGGCCAGGAAGTGACGTTCTCCGCCACGGCGTACGACATGCATGGCAACGTGGCCACCCCCTACGCGGGTGCGGTCCGGGTGACGAGCTCGGACGCGGCGGGAGTCCTCCCGGCCAACGCGGCCTTCGTGGACGGGGTGCTCTCCGGCCTGAAGGTGACGTTCATGTCCTCGGGCCTGAGGACGCTCACCCTGACGGACGCCGAGCAGGATCGCCTGAACGGTGTCGCGCAGACCAACGTCACGCCCTTCGCACAGCCCACCGTGGCGGTGACGGAGCCGGCGGGTGGTACGGAGGTGTCCGGTGAGGTCCGCATCACCGCCGTGGGTGCGGTGGCCGCGGGCACCACGCCGGCCCGGCTCTCCATCCTGGTGGATGGCCAGGTGATCGCCACCGGCACGGAGGCGACGCTGACGGCGGCCTGGGACAGCTCCAAGGTGGCGGGTGGCACGGCGCACACGGTGACGGCCGTGTTCTCCGACAGCGCGGGCAACGTGGTGGGCTCCGCTCCGGTGGGCATCACCGTGAAGGCCGAGCGTTGCGGCTGCGGCGCCACCTCGGGCGCGGACGCGAGCCTGTACCTGGGGCTGTTCGCCCTGGCGCGGTACGTGTCCCTGCGGCGGCGTCAGACGCGCAAGGCCGCCTGAGGGGTGAAGCCGGGACCGGGCCGGGTGGGGCGGTGCGCTCCGCCCGGTTGCTGAAGAGACGAGCCGGTTGACTGGAACGCGCGGGTGTGGGGCACTCCCCACCCGCGCGTTCTTCTTTTGAAGGCGAGGAGGTGTGGCATGGCGTTGCTGACAGCTCAGATGGGGGCGTGGGCGGTGATGTTGCTGATGGGCTCGGGCGGCGGGGCGGAGGAGGAGGGTGGCTCGAAGTTGAAGCAGCGGGCGGAGACGCTCGCGAGCGAGGCTCGGGCGCTGGCCAATCCGCGCGGGTGCGAGAAGGTGGAGGAGTGCGAGATGGCGGGGTTCGGCCACAAGCCCTGCGGCGGGCCGCGCGAGTACATCGCCTGGTGCTCGCGGACGACGGACGCGAAGACGCTGCGGACCCGGCTCGAGGCGCTCGAGAAGGCGGAGAAGGCGTGGCAGGAGGAGGCGGGGCTCAAGTCCAACTGTGGACTGACGCGCCAGCCGCGGCTCCGGTGGACGGACGGGGTATGCCTCGCCCGGTAGCGTGAAACGCGGCCCACGCCGCACCGGTGCTCACCGGAGGGCGTGGGCCAGGGTGCCGGGGAAGTTCCTCCGGCCCGCTCACTTGTCGGTCGCGTCCTCGGCCTTGTCGCCCGCCTTCTCGACGGCGTCGCCGGCCTTGTCCGCCGCGTCCTCGGCCTTGTCGCCCGCCTTCTCGGCCGCGTCCTCCGTCTTCTCCGCGGCGCGCTCCGCGTCCTGCTTGGCGCCCTCCTTCGTGTGGCTGCAGCCCACTCCCGCCAACAGGGTTCCCAGCGCTACGGCGAGCAGTGCCTTCCTCGTCATATCCCCTCCTGGTGTGGGGCTCCGGCCCTTGGCCGCCGGAACCTCGTGACGAGGAGGAAGGTACGGACCCTTCGCGTTCCGCACAGGGAGTTGAAAGCAAGTGGGCCGCCCGGCGGGACGCAGGGCGGGCGGCCAGGCGCGACCCCCTTGAATTTCCTTGTCCTATCAAGGGCTTCGAAGCCGGGTGCAACCTTCCAGAAGGGACAAAAGCCTTTGACTCCACGTTCCGGTGCGGGCTAGACGCGGACGGCTCGTATCAGGTGTGACTCGTCCTTGGGACGTCCTTTTTTTTGGAGGAGAAATGCGTCGGATTTCGATGGTCGCGGGGCTCGCCCTCGCTGTGACGGTGCTGGCCGGCTGCCCGCCGACCTACCCCAAGTGCAACAGCGATGAGACCTGCCAGGAGAAGGGCGAGGTCTGCGTGAACGGCTCCTGCCAGGAGTGTGCTTCCGACGCCAACTGCAAGGAGGGCTTCGCGTGCCAGGAGAACAAGTGCGTTCCCAAGGGCCCCGAGTGCTCGCGCGATGAGCAGTGCACGGGCGGGAAGATCTGCGAGGCCGGCAAGTGCGCCGAGCCGCAGTGCACCTCCAAGGACCAGTGCCAGGGCGCCCAGGAGTGCCAGAAGGGCCGCTGCGCGCTGCCGCCGGGCGCCTGCAACTCCAACACCGACTGCGGTGGGGACCAGGAGTGCAAGGAGAACAAGTGCGTGGCCGTCGCCCAGAAGGCCGAGTGCAACTATGAGCCGCTGCGCTTCGGCTTCAACGAGTCCACCCTGCCCACCGAGGCCCAGAGCCAGCTGAGCGAGCTGGCCCAGTGCATCAAGGACTCGGGCGCCCGCATCGAGCTCGGCGGGCATGCGGACGAGCGTGGCACCGAGGAGTACAACCTCCAGCTGTCCCAGAAGCGCGCCGCCTCGGTCAAGAAGTACCTGGTGGACCTGGGCGTGCCGGCCAGCCAGCTGAAGACGGTGGGTTACGGCGAGAACAAGCCGGTCGAGCAGGGCGCCACGGAGGAGTCCTGGGCGGCCAACCGTCGCGTCGAGTTCGTGCGCTAGCCGTCCTTGAGGTAGGCTGCGCGCGAAATGGCCTCGACCGAGACCGAGACGCGACAGTCCTACCTCGTATTCGCCTGTGGCAGCAGCTGGTACGCCGTACCAGCTGAGTGCGCGGCGGAAGTCGTCAGCTTTCCGGAGTTGACGCGGGTGCCCGGAGCCCCCGGGCACTTGTTGGGAGTCTTCGCTCACCGCGGGGAGGTCATCCCCGTGGTGGACATGAGCACGCTGGTGTCCGGGGAGAGCGAGCCCACTCGCCGCGCCGTGCTGGTGCGGCTGACGCGGGGCACCCTGGCCCTCACGGCCAGCCGGGTGGCCGGCGTGTCCCAGGTGGATGGACGCCTGGAGCCCCTGGGCGCCAACGGGGTGCACCTCCACCTGCGCGGGCCCGCACGCAGCGCCCAGCGCGACGTGGCGGTCATCGATCCCGAGGGTCTGTTCGATCACCTCAGCCAGGGAAGCTGAGCCATGGCCACGGGCAGCCGCAGCATCACCGGCATGCTCCTGTGCCGGGCGGGCGACCACCGGGTGGCGTTCTCCGCGCACGAGGTGGCCACCATCGAATCGCCGAGCACCTTCGGGGGCCAGGCCGGTGCGGCGTGCCAGGCCTTCGGTTCGTCCACCGCGGCCGAGCGCATCCTCGTGGCCGCCTCGGGTGAGGCGGTCGGCGTGGACGCGCTGGAGATCGACTCCGAGCCGTTCGCCCTGCTGCCGGCGCCGGCGCTGCTGGAGCGGGTGGCGGGTGGCAGCCTGCGCGGTTTCGTCCAGGTGCGTGGCGCGCTGTGGCCGTTGATGTCGTTGGTTGACTTCGGGCGTTTCCTGGCGCCCTCCGCCCGGGAGGCCGCGTGAGCGCTTTGGAGGGATTGAAGGGGACGGTCCAGGAGGGGATGAAGGGGCTGTCGGAGTGGACCACACAGCCGTCCTGGCTGGGGGGCCTGGTGGGGTTGGGGCTGGCGCTGTTCTACGGCCGTCTCACCGGCTCGGTTCCCGATGGGCGGGGGTGGCTCTTCCTGGGGTTGCTGCTGGCGGTGCTGGTGATGAACGCCGTGCTGTCCGGCGCCCAGGAGCGTCACGCGCTGCGCGTGCTGCGGGCGTTGGAGCAGGGGCGGCTGCCGACCAATCCGGACAACCTGCGCCGTGCGCTCCAGGAGGTCCGCCGCATCCCCGGGCGCTGCTTCTGGTTCACCCTGCAGGGCTGGGTGGGGGGCGCGCTGATGCTGGCGGTGACGTTCCCGCCCCTGGCCCAGGCGCCGTGGAGCACGGGGATGCGCATCATCCTGGTGGGCCTGTCGCTCGGTCCGCTGTCCTCCATGCTCGTCTACCTCCTGGTGGTGCGCCGGGGCCGCCTGGCCGCCGAGCGCATCGCCGCGCAGGGCCTGTCCCCGCAGGAGGTCATCGCCGCGCTTCCCGCCGAGCGGCTGCGGCTGCGGCGCCGGCTGGTGATGTTCACCGCGGTGGCGGTGCTCAGCCCGTCCATGTTCATCCTCGACGTGTCGGTGAGCCAGACGCTGCGCACCGTCGATCAGATCCTGGATGCGAGGGGAGCGCCCGCGTTGCAGCACAAGGTGGTGCACGACGCGCGCAAGGCCACCGGGAAGCCGTTGGTGGTGCTGGCCGGGCTGGTGGTGTTGTTGGTGGTGGGCACGGCGTACGTGGCGGGCACGGCGCTGGCCGAGCCCCTGCGCGCCCTGTCCGAGGACGCCACCCGCATCGCCCAGGGTGAGGTGCGCACCCCGCGCTTCATCCCCGCCGAGGACGAGGTGTGGGCCGTGTCCGGGGCCTTCACCCGCATGCAGGCGCAACTGGCCCAGGCGCTCGTGCAGTTGCAGCGCGCGGGACTTCAAATCTCCTCCACCACCGAGCAGCTGGTGGCCACCTCGGCGGACCAGGAGTCCGGGGCGGGGGAGCAGGCCATCTCGCTCAACGAGACGCGGGCCACCACCGAGGAGCTGGCGCGCTCGGCGCAGCAGATCGCCGTCAACGCCGAGTCGGTGTCCACCATGGCGGAGACGACCTTCGGGGCGGCGCAGAGCGGGCAGCGCAGCGCGGCGGCCTTCCTCGCGGCCATGCACCGCATGAAGGGGGACAACCAGGGCATCGCGGATGCCGTGGTGCGGCTCAACAAGCGGGTGCAGCAGATCGGCAAGGTGGTGGAGTTCATCAACGAGATCGCCGACAAGTCGGACCTGCTGGCGCTCAACGCCGAGCTGGAGGGCACCAAGGCGGGCGAGCCCGGCCGGGGCTTCTCGCTGGTGGCCGCGGAGATGCGCCGGCTGGCGGAGAACGTGCTGTCCTCCACCCTGGCCATCGAGCGGCTCATCGATGAAATCCGCGATGCCACCCAGGCGGCGGTGATGGCCACCGAGGCGGGGTTGAAGACGACGGAGCGCGGCGCCTCGCTGGCGGCGCAGGTGGACCAGAGCCTGGGCCTCATCCTCGAGCTGGCGCGGCAGACGTCCCACGCCGTGCGCTCCATCTCCCTGGCCACCCAGCAGCAGCAGACGGGCACGGATCAGCTCGCCGCCGCCATGGGGGACATCCTGCGCGTCACCGAGGAGAACGCCGAGGCCACCCAGCAGATGGTGGCGGCCAATACGGACCTCTCCGCACTGGCGAGGGACTTGAAGGCCACGGTGCAGCGCTTCCGCGTGGCGGAGAGGGACGGGTGATGCGGACCCCGCGCTTCTTGCGTTACCGGCGTCCCTTCAGCCGCCGCCTGGTGATGGCGGTCGTCTACGCCAACTTCACCACCTCCATCCTCAGCGGGCGCTACGCCCAGCTCACCATCGGGGAGCGGCTGGAGGACAGCCTGCCGCTGTTCCTCAAGCTGATGGCGGTGTTCTCCTTCACCGCCATCGTGGTGCAGGCGGTGCTCTGCCTGCGCCGGCTGCGCGGGCTGCTCGTCGTGGAGGCCGCGGAAGGGCCGAGCCAGCCGGAGCTGCTCGGGCAGGCGCTGCGGGAGGTCCACGGCCTCGCGGACTTCTCCTTCGTCTCCACGCTGGCCATGTGGCTGCTCAACTCCGTCCTCGTCAACGTGGGGTTGTGGGTGAGCGGCGCGTCCATGGACCTGCTGGAGGCCCTGCGCCTCGGCCTGCCGGGGCTGATCTTCGGTCCGCTCTCCGCGCTGTTGACGTACTGCATCGTCACGATGCGGGCCCGGCGCGTGGTGCTGGACATGGGCCCCCTGGGCCTGACGCCCGAGCTGGCCATCTCCGTGGCGCCCCGGCGCTCGCAGATCCGCACGCGGCTGAGCCTCTTCACCGCCATCGTCGTGGTGACGCCCGCGGCGCTCATCTGGGACGTGAGTTACTCGCTGGCCAACCGGGCCTTCGATCAGATGCTGACGGAGGCCGATCCGAAGCGGCAGGCGGAGCTGGCCGAGCTGCTGCGTACCGAGGCGCTGTGGTCCGGCGGAGCGCTGTGCCTGCTCGTCTTCGGGGTGGCCCTGGCCGCGGCCTACCTGGGTGGCACGTTGCTGGGCCGTCCCATGCGCCAGCTGGGCGAGGACGCCCACCGCATCGCCGAGGGGGACTTGAGCCGCCCGCGCATCATCCCCGCCGAGGACGAGGTGTGGTCCGTCTCGGCCGCCTTCTCCACCATGCGGGCCCACCTGGCGGACGTGCTGGCCCAGTTGCAGCGCGCCGGCTACCGCATCGGCACCACCACCGAGGAGATCCTCGCCACCTCCTCGCGCTACGAGGCCGGTGCCGCCGAGCAGGCCAGCTCGCTGGACGAGACGAGTGCCACCACCGAGGAGCTGGCGCGCTCGGCCCGGCAGATCGCCGAGAACGCGGGCTCGGTGGCGGAGATCGCCCACAAGACGCTCGCGGCGGCCCGGCAGGGTCAGGCCAGCGCCGAGGCCTTCCTCGAGACGATGAACCGCATGCGTCACGACAACCAGGCCATCGCCACCGCGGTGGCCCGGTTGAACAAGCGCGTGCAGCAGATCGGCAAGATCGTCGAGTTCATCAACGGCGTGGCCGACAAGTCGGACCTGCTCGCGCTCAACGCCGAGCTGGAGGGCACCAAGGCGGGCGAGGTGGGGCAGGGCTTCTCGCTGGTGGCCGCGGAGATGCGCCGGCTGGCGGAGAACGTCATCGAGTCCACCAAGGAGATAGAGGGGCTCATCGAGGAGGTGCAGGACGCCTCGGGCGGCGCGGTGATGGCCACCGAGGGCGGCGTGCGCGCCACCGAGACGGGCACCGCCCTGGCGCAGCAGGTCTCCGAGTCGTTGCGGCAGATCGTCGAGCTGGCCGGGCGCACGTCGGACGCGGTGCGGGCCATCTCGCTGGCCACGCAGCAGCAGCAGGGTGGAACGGATCTGCTCGCCGAGGCCATGGCGGACATCCTGCGCATCACCCAGCAGAGCCACAACGCCACCAAGCAGGTCATCAGCGCCAATGGAGATCTGTCCACGCTGGCGCGTGACTTGAGAGGGGTGGTGGAGCGCTTCCAGATCGATCCACCCGCGCCAGGGGGCAAGGTGTGAGCGCGCGGGAGAAGTTGCTCAAGCAGTTCCGGGAGCTGGTGGGGGTGCGCCTGGAGCGCATCAACCGCCGCATCGTGGAGCTGGAGGCGGGCGCGAGCCTGGAGGCCGGCCGCACCGTGCTGCGCGAGCTGCACGGGCTGAAGGGCGAGGCCCGGATGATGGGCTTCGACGCCATCAACTCCGTCGTGCACGAGATGGAGGAGCTGGTGCGCTCCACCGAGCGCGCCGAGCACGCGATGACCGCCGGCTCCATCGACGCGCTGCTCCAGGCGGGAGACGCGGTGCTGGTGCTCGCCGGTGCGTCGCCCGAGCCGGCCCAGCCGCCTCCCGAGGTGGACAAGCTGGTGCGCTGGCTGCAGGAGTGCACCCGCGCCGAGGTCTCCGGTCAGGCGGTGCCCGCCTCCATCCCGGGCCCGTCGTCCCCTCCGGTGCCGCCCGCGCGCAAGGAGGCCCCGGAGAAGGATCGGGACGAGCGGGAGGATGTCACCCCCGCGTGGGGCTCGGCTTCGCTGAGCGGCATGGTGTCCTCGCTGGTGTCGCGGCAGGCGCCGCCCCCGTCGTCACCCCCCGTGCCGGCGGCCTCCCCGGCGCGGCCTCCCCTGGTGGGCCGGTCGGTGCCGGTGGAGCCTCCGCGCGCGCAGGCTTCCGCGACGGCCACGGCCACCACCACCATCAGCCGGATGCCACCGGCCACGCCCGAGGTGCCGGTGCGCACGGGCTCGGCGTCTAGCGTGCGCGCGGGAGACAGGGCGGACGGCTCGGTGCGCATCGGCGTGGCCAGCCTGGATCTGCTCACGAGCGCGGTGACGAACCTCACCCAGGTATCGCGCCGCCGCGAGCTGGCGACCACCCGGCGGTTGGAGCTGGCGCGGGAGCTGAGTCTGCTGGCGCGGGCCGCGGAGGACCTGGGCCCGGCGGCCGCCGCGCTCTCGGAGCGGCTCGGCAAGGCGAAGGAACTGGCCGCCGCCCTCCACCGCGAGGCGAAGCTGCTGGCCAACGAGGAGCTGCGCGACCTGGGCTATGTGGCCGACGAGGTGCAGCGCCTGCGCATGCTGCCGCTCTCCGTGCTCTTCGAGCCCTACCCGCGCATGGTGAGGGATCTGGCGCGCGAGCTGGGCAAGGAAGCGGAGCTGGTGGTGGACGGCGAGGACACCCGCGCCGACCGGGCGGTGGTGGAGGCGCTGAGGGATCCCTTGCTGCACCTGGTGCGCAACGCGCTGGACCATGGCCTGGAGTCGCGGGTGGACCGGGTGGCCACGGGCAAGCACCCGCGCGGACGGCTGACGCTGGGGGCCGCGCGGGACGGCAACCGGCTGGTGCTGCGCGTGGAGGACGACGGCGTGGGCCTGGAGCCCTCGTTGCTGCGCCGGGCGGCGGTGCGCAAGGGCTTCCTGGACGAGGCCTCGGCGTCGGCGCTGACGG
This sequence comes from Archangium sp. Cb G35, assembly GCF_001896145.1. Classification (NCBI taxonomy): domain Bacteria; kingdom Pseudomonadati; phylum Myxococcota; class Myxococcia; order Myxococcales; family Archangiaceae; genus Archangium; species Archangium sp. Cb G35. Next base: position 165,792 of record NZ_MPOI01000006.1, on the reverse strand, counting down.
ATCAGGCGGCGCGCGAGCTCATCTTCCTCTCGGGCTTCACCTCGCGCGAGGTGGCCACGGACATCTCCGGGCGGGGCGTGGGGCTGGACGCGGTGCGCAGCTCGCTCCGGGCGCTGGGGGGAGACGTGCTGGTGGCCTCCACGCCGGGCGGAGGCACGCGCTTCGAGCTGCGGGTGCCGGTGTCCCTCACCGTGGCCCCGCTGCTCTTCGTGAAGGTGGCCGAGGAGACGCTCTGCCTGAGCGCCGCCCACGTCTCGCGGGCCGTGAAGGTGGAGGCCTCGCAGATCCGCGAGGTGGCCGGGCGCGCGGTGCTGGAGGTGGATGACCAGCCCATGCCCTTCGCCTCGCTGGGGGCGCTGCTCGGGTTGGGGCCGGAGGAGGTGGCGGGCGAGGGGGCCCTGGTGCTGGTGGTGCGCAGCCAGGGGGCCACGGCCGCGCTGGCGGTGGACCGCGTCCTGGAGGAGAGCGTCCAGGCCATCCTGCCGCTGAAGGGACTGCTGGCGCGCTTCCCTCACCTCACGGGCGCCACCACCCTGGCGGACGGCCGGCTCGCCATGGTGCTGTCGGCGGCCCACGTCATCGCCAGCGCCCAGGGGGCCATGGGTCTGCGGGTACCCCGGGCGCCCGCCGCCGCCCGCCCGCTTCCCGCTCCCCGCCGCCGCATCCTGGTGGTGGACGACTCCCCCCTCACCCGGGAGCTGATCGGCTCGCTCCTGGAGGCCGTGGGGTACGACGTGATCATGGCCACCGACGGCATGGAGGCCTTGGACATGCTCAACGCCACCTCCAATGGCCCCCGGGTGGACCTGGTCTGCACCGACCTGGAAATGCCCCGGGTGGACGGGTTGGAGCTGACCCGCCGGCTCAAGGCCCATGCGACCCATAAGGTCCTCCCGGTGGTCATTCTCACCACGCGTGGAGGAGAGGAAGACCGGCAGCGTGGGCTGGCGGCGGGCGCGGACGGCTACATCACCAAGGGTGACCTGGTGCGTCAGGATCTGGTGGACGTGGTGGGCCGGCTCCTGGGCTGACGTGCGCCTGCGGGACAGCGGGCCCAATTGGGTATACTCGGGGCGTCGCGCACGGAGTATGGAAGCCACATGGGCAAGAAAGTGTCAGTGCTGGTCGTCGACGACTCGCACATCTGCCGACAGCTGATTTGTGAAGCTCTGGGCCGGGATCCGGACCTGGAGGTTGTCGGGACTTGCGCCAACGGCAAGGAGGCGTTGGAGGCCGCGCGGGAGCTGCGTCCGCAGGTCATCACCATGGACGTGGAGATGCCGGTGATGGATGGGCTCACGGCCGTGGAGCACATCATGGCCGAGGTGCCCACGCCCATCCTCATGCTGACGGCGGATCCTCGCCAGCAGGCGCCGGAGCTGACGTGCCGGGCGCTGGAGCTGGGCGCGCTGGCGCTGCAGATCAAACCCGCCATCGACGCGGGCACCGAGGCGTGGAACCTGTCGCGCGAGGTGAAGCTGTTGTCCTCGGTGCGGGTCATCCGGCACATCCACAACAGCAAGCAGCGCCGGCCGCCGTTGCCGGGCACGGGTGGGGCGGCGGTGGTGGCGCCCTCGCCCCCGGTGGGCATGCCCTATGGGGTGCTCGCGGTGGCCAGCTCCACCGGTGGGCCGCAGGTCCTCTTCCGGATGCTCTCGGAGCTGCCGGCGGACTTCCCCACGCCCATCGTCATCGTCCAGCACATCAACGCCGCATTCTCCGAGTCGCTGGCGGGCTGGCTGGCCAATTCCTCGAAGTTGAAGGTGCGCCTGGCGACGGACGGCGAACAGCTGTTGCCGGGCAACGTGCTGATCGCCCCGCCGGGGCAGCACATGTCCATTCCCTTCCGGGGGCGGGTGGCGCTGCGGCCGGGCGTGGAGCGGGACGGGCACATGCCCTCGGGCACGGTGCTGCTGGAGAGCGCGGCCAAGGCCTACGGGCGGCGCACCCTGGGGCTCATCCTCACCGGCATGGGCGAGGACGGCGCGGAGGGCATGCTCGCCATCAAGCAGGCCGGTGGGCTGACGCTGGCACAGAACGAGGAGTCGTGCGTGGTGTTCGGCATGCCGGGTGCGTCGGTGGCGCGCAAGGCGGTGGATCACCTCGTCCACGGTGACGACATCGCGGGAGCGCTGGTGCGGCTCGCGCGGGGTGAGACGCTCACCGCGGGGCGCTGAGCGCAGGTGACTCCTCCCGCCTTCCCGCCAGCCACCAGTCCCTTCCACGCCTTCGTGGCGCGGCGGACGGGCATGGCCTTGAGTGAGTTGCAGTGCCGCCGGCTCGACGAGAAGCTGACGGCACGGCCGGGCGGGTTGACGCCGCAGTACCTGCTGCACCTGCAGTCGCCCGCGGGCGCGGCGGACCTGGCCGAGCTCATCGACGCCATCTCCGTGCAGAAGACGGAGCTCTTCCGGGACGAGCCGCAACTGGCGGCGCTGCGCATGCACGTGCTGGAGCCGATGGTGTCGAGGATGCACCGGCCGCTGCGGGTGTGGAGCGCGGGCTGCGCCACGGGCGAGGAGGTGGCCACGCTGCTGGTGATGCTCGCCGAGGCGGGCGCGGATCCCTCCAGCACGGTGCTGGGCACGGACATCTCGGAGACGGCCATCGCGCGGGCGCGGGAGTTGTGCTTCAGCGCGGAGCAGTTCCAGCGGGTGCCGTCCGGGGTGCGCGAGCGCTGGTTCCTTCCCGCCGGCGGGGGCCGCTTCACGCTGGTGGGGCACCTGAAGGATCGGGCCCGCTTCGAGTGCCACAACCTGATGGACCTGCCCTACCCGGTGGCGGCGGAGGGGCAGGGGTTCGATCTCATCGTCTGCCGCAACGTCCTCATCTACTTCGCCCCCGAGCCCTTCGATCGGGTGGTGTCGTCACTGGCGGGGCGGCTGACCCCCGAGGGGATGTTGGTGCTCTCGGCGGCGGAGCCGTTGCTGCGCGCGCCGCCGGCCCTGCGCACCGTGCGCTTCGAGCAGGCCTTCTTCTATGCGCGGGCGCAGGGGGCCGTGGCCTTCACCGAAGCGGCGCCGCCAGTGGCCCGGAGTACGCCGAGCTCCAGTGGACTGCCCGCCGTGGGGGCCCTGCTCGCGTCGCGCTCCCCCACGTCGGGCCGCTTCCCGGCGATCCCCGCTCCGCCGAAACCAGAGACTCCCGCCGAGGTGCGGCCCGGGGATGCCGGCGCGCACACGGAGGCGGATGCCCTCTTCGCGAAGGTGCTGGAGTGGGCCTCCTCGGGGGGCGAGGCGAGCCCCCAGACGGCGGAGGCGCTGCGGCGCTGCCTCGTGTTGGACCCGGACCTGGCCGCGGCGCGCTACCTGCTGGGGATGTTGCTCGAGCAGCGGGGCGTGCCGGCCGAGGCCGCCGTGGAGTACCGGCGGGCCCTGCGCTCGCTGGAGGAGGGGAGGGCGCGCACCACCCCTTTCTTCCTCAACAACGCCCGGCTCCAGGTGGCCTGCGCGCGCGCCATCGAGCGGGTGGAGCGGGGCCCCGGTCCGCCTCCGTCGCGTTGACGGGCAGGCAGGCGGGCCCCGAGCGCATGAAGAAGCCCGCGCGGGCCAGGGGGTTTGACCGTAAGATGCGCCCCCTTATGAGAAGGCTTGCCCTGATCGCCCTCCCGCTCGCGCTTGCCGGCTGCTTCTACCCCGCGGACCGCGGCCGCGCCTTGGAGTCCCGGCTCGAGAAGCTCGATGCCTCCCAGGCCCAGCTCCAGGCGGAGCTGAAGCAGACCCGGGATCAGCTCGACGCCACGCTGCCGAAGATCGACGCGAAGATCGCCGAGGTCTCCAAGGCGCTGCAGAGCCTGGACACCGCCTCGCGCCGCTCGGGCGCGGACATTGGCATCCAACTGCAGAAGACGGTGGAGGACCTGGCCCAGCTGCGCGGCCAGGTGGAGACGTACCTCTACAAGATTGGCGAGCTGGAGGGTGCGCTCACCAAGACGAGCGAGGAGACGGAGAAGCGGCTGCAGGCGCTCAAGGGCGATGAGGCCCTGAAGGAAGCCGAGGCCAGGAAGAAGGCCGAGGAGCTGAAGCGGCCCACGGACAAGAAGGAGTTCATCGCGCTGGCCCGGGAGAAGGCCAAGGGCGGCGACGTGGCCGTGGCCCGGCAGCTCTACTCGGAGTTCCTCAAGAAGTGGCCCAAGGACGCGCTGGCCGCCGAGGCCCACTTCGGCCTGGGGGAGACGTACTTCGCCGAGGACAAGTGCCGCGAGGCCCTCTACGAGTACGGCAAGCTGATGCAGGAGCACCCCAAGGCGGACTCCACGCCGGATGCGTACCTGCGCTCGTCGGATTGCTTCAAGAAGCTGAAGATGCAGGAGGAGTCGCGGCTGGCGCTCGAGGAGCTCGTGAAGGGCTACCCGAAGTCGGATGCGGCCAAGACGGCCAAGGCGCGCCTGGCCGATCTGGACAAGGCGAAGAAGGGTGGCAAGAAATGAAGGGGCGTCTGATGAGCGGGCGTCTGTTGCTGCTGGCCGTGCTCGCGCTGCTGGTGTCGCCCTGGGTGGCGGACGCGGCGCCGAAGCAGGTGGTGCTCCTCTTCACCGGAGACAACGGGGGCGAGATCGCCCCCTGTGGTTGACGCCACAACCCGTCTGGCGGTCTGGCCAGACGAAAGACGGCCTTCTCGCAGGAGCGCGCGGGCGGGAAGCCGGTGCTGGTGCTGGACGCGGGCAATGCGCTCTTCAAATTCGCCGCGAAGGGGAGTGATCCAAAGGAGAAGGAGCGGGCCACGCTGCTGCTCGAGACGATGGATGCGCTGGGCACCACGGCCATGGCCGTGGGCGAGCGCGATCTGACGCTCGGGACGGACTTCCTCCTCCGCGCCTCGAAGGACCGGAAGATGAAGCTCCTGTCCGCCAACCTGGTGGATGCGGGGGGCAAGCCGCTCTTCCCGGCCTCCACGGTGGTGACGGTGGGCGGCGTGAAGTTCGGCCTGGTGGGCCTCTCCCCGGAGGGGCCGGTGTCTGGCCAGAAGGGCGTGGTGGGCAGACCTCCCGTGCCGGCGGCCATCGCCGAGTCCCGCCGCCTGCGCACCCAGGAGAAGGTGGACGTGGTGGTGGTGCTCGCCGCCATGCCCTACATGGAGGCCGTCAAGCTCTCCATGGAGTCGGGCGACGCCGTGGACCTCATCCTCCAGTCGAACGACAGACGGGGGCAGGGCATGGCCCAGCGCAACGACTTCGCCACCCTGCTCCCCACGGGCGAGCGGGGGCGGGAGATCGGCCACCTGACGCTCTCCGTGGGGGGGAAGGGGCCCTTCGTGGACCTGTCGGGGACGGAGCGGGCCCGGCAGAACCTGAAGATGCTCGAGGCCAACCTCCAGCAGGCGAGGCGGAGCCTGGCAGCGGCGAAGGACGAGCGGACCCGGAAGACGTGGCAGGAGACCATCGCCGACTTCGAGGCGCGCCAGAAGGCGCTCGCACTGGAGGTGGAATCCGGCAAGCAGGGGACCGAGCGCTCCCTGCGCCTCTCGTACATCGCCCTGGGCGGCAACATCCAGGACGACCCCGAGGTGAAGAAGCGGGTGGAGCGAATCGAACCCCCGGGGTCCGCATCTCACTAGTCTGGACGGGGCCCGGTCGCGGGCCTTGTGCCAGGACCGGTCCGCCGTTATAAGCGCCGGCCTACCTCTAGAACGCCAGACCTCCCACCCCAGCGTGGGGGCAAGGCGCAGGGAGTTGTCCAAATGAAGCCCGATCTGCACCCGGTCTACCCGGCCGCCCGTATCACCTGCGCGTGCGGTAACACCGTCGAGACCAAGTCCACGCGTGGCTCGTTCACCGTGGAAGTCTGCTCGAACTGCCACCCCTTCTTCACGGGCAAGTACAAGCTGCTCGACACCGCGGGCCGCGTGGAGAAGTTCCGCAAGAAGTACGGGACGGGCGCGGGGACGAGTGCCGCCGCTCCCGCCGAGGGTGCCGCCGCTGCTCCCGCCGAGGGCGCCGCTCCCGCCGCGAAGAAGACCGCCAAGAAGGCCAAGGCCTAGTCTCTTCCGCACCACCGCGTAGCACCCGCCGAGCACGGCGCTGGAAGGCCTCGATGAGAGGCACTCCCGCCGTGCTCGCGGCGTTTCGGGAGTCCTCGTTCCACGTCAAGTTTCAGGGTGCTACAGGCAAAAATTTAGACGTAGCACCGTGTTGCCCGCACATTCCCGCCCGTCACGACGACCCCTGACGGAGGCGAGATGTCCGCGGAAGCCACTGCCCTGAAGCTTGTTCAGCAGCCCTCTCTGCGCGAGAGCCTTTTCGCCAAGAGCGATGGCTACCGGCTGTACCAGGGCGACAGCCTGGCGCTGCTCGAGCAGTTCGAGCCGGGCACCTTCGACATGGTGTTCGCCGACCCGCCCTACTTCCTGTCCAACGGTGGTTTCACCTGCAAGAACGGCAAGCGCGCCGCGGTGAACAAGGGCGGCTGGGACGTGTCGCGCGGGGTGGACGAGGACCACGCCTTCACCACCGCGTGGCTCAAGGCCTGCCAGCGGGTGCTCAAGCCCACCGGCACCATCTGGGTGAGCGGCACGCAGCACGTCATCTTCTCGGTCGGCTTCGCGATGCAGAAGCTTGGCTACAAGCTGCTGAACACCGTCACCTGGTACAAGCCCAACGCCAGCCCCAACCTGGCGTGCCGCTACTTCACGCACTCCTCCGAGCTGCTCATCTGGGCCTCGCCCAAGCCGGCCGCGAAGCTCCAGCACACCTTCAACTACTCGAAGATGAAGGCGGACAACGGCGGCAAGCAGATGCGCGACGTGTGGGCGCTGCCGCGCACGGGTGACGAGGAGCTGGCCGCGGACGAGTCTGGCCGCGTGTGGACGATGACGGCGCCGCGCCGCGAGGAGAAGGCGCACGGCAGCCACCCCACGCAGAAGCCGGTGTCGCTGCTCGAGCGCGTCATCGAGGCGAGCACCCCCGAGGACGCGGTGGTGCTGGACCCCTTCAACGGCAGCGGCACCACGGGTGTGGCGGCGATGAAGCTGGGCCGGCGTTACGTGGGCATCGACATGGACGAGCAGTACCTGAAGCTGTCGCAGAAGCGCCTGGCCGAGGCCGAGCGCGCTGCCCGCCGGTAGTCCTTCGCGGAGGGTGTCCCTCAGTGGCACCAGGTGGCGTCCTCCGTGTTGTCGAAGGTGATGCCCAGCTCCTCCTGGAGCACGTCCAGCAGGTGGGGCCGCATGAGGACGGTGCCGATGCGCAGGCGGTGATTGAGCGAGAGATCCGCGCCAGAGAGCTTCCGTGCCGGGTGGGGGCGCTGGAGCAACGCATTGATCTGGCGTTGAGCTCCTTCCATGGCGCGAAGTGTCGAGCGCTCGATCGCCAGGTGCATCGCCACGGTGTCCGCCACGGTATCGAGGACGTCTCCCCGGCTCCCCGAGGGAGCGCCCGCGCGCGAGCGGAGCAGCTCCCGGAGCCGTGAGCGGGCCTGTTCATCCACCTCGTCTCTCGCGGGGGTGAATGCGTCCTGGAAGCGATGCAGCGCATCCTCCCGGAAACCCTTCGAGCCACGCTGGGCGCGTTCGTACATCTCGCCGTAGCGGGCCTCGGCCAGTGCTCGCGCGGTGGGCTGATTCAGCCCCGAGCGCAGGATCATCGGCCAATCGCGCTCGACATGTTCGCGCAGCCGGCCCAGGACACTCCCCGGCTCATCCTCCACCCCGAGCAGCGCCGCGTGAATCACCTCGTAGGCGCGGCACATGTGGCTCCAGAGGTTGGACTGGAGGGAATAGAGCTGGATTCCGAGCAGCCCGTACTCCATCGCCGCGGGGATTTCGGCATCCCACTCCGCCGTGGGGAGGGGCGCACCCGACACGGGCTTGCCATCCAGCAGCGTCTCGAAGAACTCCTCCACCATGTGCGGGGGACCGGCGCATACGCCGCGATTCGAGAGGAACTGGTTGGTCTGCTCCGTGAGGCGGTACAGCTCGGCTGCCGTCATGGGCGCGTCGTACGTCAGCGAATCCTCCAGGAGCAGGAGCAGGTAGGACGTCATCATTCGCACGCCGTCCGTCACCCGGAACATGGAGGACAGCACGGGATCCAACGCGCCATTGGGCACGGGCGCGTTCGCGCGCATCAGCAACAGGGCCGGCAGGGCCAGCACGACATAGGACAGGGCGTGGAGATCTCCCAGCCGCCAGCGTCCGTCTGGGAGCAGGGGGTGGTGGCTCAGGAACTCCTCGCGGACCGCGAGCACTCCCCGCAGCACGGGCTTCCAGTGCCGCGTCATCGACTTGAGGGCCGTCACGTTCATCGGCACCTCGTCCCGGTAGCGGCTGCCAGGGTAGGGGCACACCCGCCACTCCGTCGGGAGCTTCATGCGCATGGCCTCGGGGAAGACGTTCATCTCGCCGACATGGCGGCCCTCCGCGTCGAGCGCCGGGTGTGCGACGCGATGCACCGGGAGCACGGTTTCGAGGAACCCTGGCTCCAGCGGCCGCCCCGTCAACCGCTCCATGACGCGGGAACAGTCCGGGTTCCACCACAGGGGCTCGGTGGGGGCTTCTCTCAGGGCCTCGGTCTTCAGGAACTTTTGATGCAGGTCACTCCCGGCGAGAGGTTTCGGGGCCTCGCGCGAGAGGATGTCCTCGGCCAGGAGGGTCTCGAGCAACTCCCTCACGCGCTCCCAGGGATAGGGCTCACCCGAGCTCCACGCGGTGGCGCTGCCCGCCCTGAACTGGTCCTGCTGGAGCAGCGTCTCACCGAAGGAGAGCAGGTCCGGCTCATCGATCGTGATCTCCTTGATACCGAAGAAGATGTGCAGTTCCCGAGTGCCCTCGGGGGTGGTCACGTACTCGCTCGTGGAGCGGCGCCGCATGGGCAGGTAAAGCGTCTCATGGGGCTCGACCGGCACGGCTTCCTGGCTCATGGGAGCTCCAGATGGATGGGGTTCTCCTCTGGATGGAGCACGGGGCGCGGCTTTGTGATGCACGGCACTTCCGGGTGCCCTGTTGGAGGAACGGCCGGGCTTCCCCCATCGGACAAAAGAGTCGCGAGCGGGCGATGCACCTGCCCACTGGCGACCCGATCAACAGCGCGGCCTTCCTCCGTGGCTAGGGATAGCCGCGGCATCCACCACCCAGACTGGGGGGCGGGATGTAATCGATGTCGATGGTTCTGACCGGCAGCAATCCACCACGGATGTTCGTTTTGACCTTCATGGGTCTGCTCCTTGTTTGTCCTGCGTTTCAAACAGGCAGACTCAGGGGCGGGACGTTTGTGATTGTGCTGGGAGTCCCATGGGAGACGCGCTCCTGTGTCCGCCAGGAGCGGGTCCGGAGAAGCGTCAGGGCATGAGGGCCAGTTGCGCGTCGAGAAAAACCCAGCGCAGGGTGAGCCATTGGCGGATGTATTCCACCTCCTCATCGAAGGTGGTGAAGTCCGTCCGTTGGGACCAGAGGGGGAAGCTCCGGTACTGCTCCATCCACCGGGCCTCATCGCGCCGGGCGCTCGGGGCGATCTCCCCGGCGATCTCATCGAGGCGCGCGTGGAGCAGGACGGGGGCGAGCTCCTGGGAGAGCTGAGCCCGGAGGCGAGTCCGGAGCGGCCCCGCGAATGTCGGCTCCGCGAGCAGGCGCCGGAACATCTCGTTGTCCGCCCCCGTATCGAGCGGTGCCGTGGGCCGCAAGCGCTGGGTCTTCCACGTCTGTCCAAACGTCCCGTCCAGGTCCCAGGGGATGTAGCGCCAGGGTCCGCCCTGGGGGTCGTGGTAGTGATAGGCGTTCTTCACATCCGAGTCGATCGCCACCAGCAGGGTGACGAAGGCCCACCAGTTCTCGTAGTCCCGCTGACTGAAGAGCTGGGGCCCCTGGGTCCGGAAGTCCGCATCGCTGGCGGTGGCCACGAAGCGGACGAAGGCGTCGAGGTCGTCGAAGGCGCCCGGCTCTCCCTCCTTGGGTGTTCCGTCCTGCTTCACGAAGCCCGCGTGTGGGGTGGGCTTGGGCTGGCCGTCCTTGTCCTCCAGGCGGAAGTTGGCCGCCCCGGTGTCGGCCTTGTAGAGGTTGCCGTTCACACTCAGCCCCTGGGCCGCCATCAGGTGCTTGTTGACGTGGTCCGCCAGCGTGTAGAGCCCGTGGTAGACCCCGTCGAGGTAGACCACCACGCTGAAGGTCTTCACCTGGAGGCTCTCGGGCGAAAGCCGGCCCCACAGCTCGAAGCCCATCCGCGCGCGCAGGTATGAGTTGTCATTGAAGGTGTTGATGAGCACCAGCGAGCGCCGGTTCGTGAACCCCCCGGCTCGCGCGGGCTCCTGGAAGGGATCCTCCGCGGAGAACTTCAGGGTGTAGCTGTTCTTCGGGAAGGCCAGGGAGCTGCTGCCGCGCAGCTTGCCCTCCGCGGCGTAGGTGTGGCCCCCATAGATGACGGTGAGGGGCACGTGGTCGTCGGGGTTGAGATGGGACGCGCCCTGGAAGTGGATGACCGGCAGCCCATATTCCTCGGTGTAGACGGTGGGCTGCACCGGCACGTTGTGCGGGTCCTTCCAATTGTCCGCCACGCCGATCTTCACCGTGCCGGTCTGCTTCTCCTTGCCTTTCAGGGCAATCACATACACCCCGGCCTGATCGAGCCCCGGCGTCCAACTCAGCGTCGCCGTCTTCTTGTCGTAGGATGCCCCGGGGGGCAGGTTCTTGAGATGGAAGGCGGAGCCCTTCACCTCCGTATCATCGGCGCACGACACCTTCACGGAGAGCGTCTCCCCCTCCTCGAGCCAATGGGGACCGCCCGCCGTCGGGACACAGGGGGCTTCGGACTTGTCGTCTTCGTCCTGCCTATCGAGCGGGAGCACGCTCGTTCGCGTCTCCTGATGCTTGCGGACTTCACTCCCGTCATCTGCGTTTCCACAGCCCAGGACTCCCCCCAACAGCAGGGCGCTCACTCCGATTCGAATTGGCATCATGTCGTTCACCACCACCCCGGTAGCGCTAGGTGGGGACTCGCGCTCATCCCGACAACACGCCCCCGAGCGCCCCGCGAGTGTCTTGATTCGAACAGAATCGCACGGTATTCTGTTTGAGCTTTTGTGGCTCGGCAGAGGTACTCCCATGCGGATGGATGTAAGGGTTTTGGGAGTCCTGTTGGGGACAGCGCTCCTGGGACTGGCGGCCGGGTGGCCCTCGGCCCACTCCGTGGCGGCCGCTGAGGCCCCGCCCCTCCCCGATGACCCGGTGTCTTCGCCGGCCAGGACCTGGCGTCCGGCAACGCCCACCTGGAGTGCGCCGGCCGCGTCCATGAACCTCGATGCTCGGGAGCTCGAGTCGCGGATGCTGGTGGCGAAGGTCCGGGCCTCGCTTGGCCGGAGCTATGAGCTTGCCTCCTCGCAGGGGGACTTCGCCCTGGCGCCGGGCCACATCCTCGATGGCCTCCTCTCGCGGCGTTGCGGACTCGTGCGGCGTCATGTGGAGGAGCTCCTTGCTCATCGGGAGCGGCTCGGTCTCTCGGGAGCCGATGCAGACGGGCTGTGCCGGGAGCTGCTCTTCTCGCTGCTCCAGGAGCGGCTCTCCCTGCCCGAGGGGACTTCCCAGGCGCGGTTCTGGGAGTCCCTGGCGCGGGTGGACGAGGCCTCGGAGCGGCACGTCCTCGGAGAGGCTTCCACCTCGCGCGGTGAGGCGTTCCGCGCGGCCTACGAGCGCTTCCGCGAGGAGCGCCAGGAAATCGTGGGCCCGGATGTCGAGCGGAGACTCTTCGGGCTTTCGGACGAGCTGGTGCGCCTGCCCTTCCTGGTGGACGAGCTCGTCAGTGATTCGCGTCTGTCGCCCGAGCAGCGGATGGCGGCCTACGAGGACGCGCTCCAGCGCATCTCGCGTGACTACGGCGTCGTGCTCGCCTCGGTGGTGGAGCCGATCGAGCTGGCGAAGAATGCCTTGAGGCTCCACGGGACGGCGGGAGCCCTCGGGCCCGCGCAACAGCAGGCCATCCTGGAGCGGTTCGCCGGCTCCGAGACCACGCGGCTCTACCTCGAGCACCAGATGGAGCAACAGGACCGGGGCGAGCGCCTGCGCGCCTTCAACCAGGAGCGCGCCCGGCTCCTGGAGCAATTGACCCGTGCGGGTCTCACGCCAGAGCAACTGCGCGAGCGGATGCCGGCGATCGACCAACAGCTCTTCGAGAAATATCACCTGTAGTAGGACCGGCCGCGGTTGCGCGGGGGGAAGCCAGCCCGATGAAGACTCACAAGAACCAGGGAAGTCACCGCCTGCTGCCCGTGTTGGTGGCGTTGATGTTCGGAGGCCAGGCGTGGGCGTATGACCCTTATTATTCGAACAACCCCACCGCCTGGTACGACGAGGTGGCCGAGGATGAGTACTTCAATCCATCCCTCACACCCGGCTGGCAGCTCAACGAGACGTGCGGCGACACGGGCTACTTCTCGGTGGCGTCCTACAACATCTTCCACAACGTGCCCTTCGTCTATGACTTCGGAGACGAGATGGAGCAGAGCCTTGGAAAGGTGACGAAGTGCGCGGACATCGTCCTGTACCAGGAGGCCTGGGATTATGACGACATCATCCAGGATGGTCCCAAGCAGAACATGGCCTCACGCGGCTTCAACATGCTCACCCCCAGCGGCTATTACTGTGATGATGCCTGGGGTGGCATCGAGAACGATTGCAGCGGCCTGATGATGTTCTACAAGAGTGGCACCACGCTGGTGAAGGAGTTCACCCTCCAGCCCTTCACCGACGTGAACGGGACCGACGTGCACAAGGAGAAGGGGGTCTGGGGCGCCATCTTCGCCAAGGAGGGGAAGTATTACTATGTCTTCGATACGCACTTCACGTACGGGAACAAGGGTCACCTGGAGGGAGATGCCGCCTCGGATGCCTCACGTATCTCCAACATGAAGCAGTCGTTGGCCTATATCCGCAACCAGGTGAATGCCAACCAGGTGGGCTATCCGCCGTCGCTCGTCCTCTTCGGAGGTGACTTCAACTCCGACTTCACCAGCGCCAGCAGTTACTCGCGGGGTTATCAACTGCTCGTCCAGGCCGCTGCCCAGACGTATTTCTATGAGCCGTATGCCTATTCCATGATGAACGCGGTGCTGGGCGGTTACGAGACGCCCGGCTTCCAGTCCAACTGGTTGGGAGGCGCCGTGGACACGGGCCCCAATGGCATGGCCACGGGGGCGAAGGCGGACTACGACACCGTGCTGGTGGGCAAGCCCGGTGCCTTCGGCGAATGCGCGCCCATCGAGATCGCCTACAGTGGCTGGGCTCCCGCGTGGAAGACGACGACCGGGGCGCGGAAGTGGCCCTTCTATACCCACTCGGATCATTACGGCCGGTGGATCCGGGTGAAGCCTGGCTGTTGACCCCTTCAGGGAAGTGGCCGGAGAGGCCCATACTCCCTCTCCCCCCGGGAGAGGGTTGGGGTGAGGGTATCCGAGCCCGTTCTTCAAACCCGTGGCCCTCGGTGTGGACAGGGGGTTCAACCCGGGGTCCTGGCACCCTCACCCCGTCCCTCTCCCGGGGGGAGAGGGGAAATCTTCGCTCGAGGAGATCAGGGCCCGGCGCTGGCGGCACTCGCGAGTGGCTGCGTCTGGCTCATCCCTTGCGTTCGGCTCCGCGTGGAGACCGCCGAGCGTGCGATGCCGAGCTGCCCAGCCCAGTAGAGCAGGATGCTGACGTAGCTCATGCCCGCGACGGGGGACACGAAAAGCTGGAAGGCGAGCAGCGCATCGCTCAGGCCGAAGCACAGCGCCCCCACCAGCGCGGCCCACTGTTCACTCCGGGCGAGCCCATCCGCGCCCATCAGGGCGGCCGAGCGCCACATCATCGTGCAGATGACGGCGATATAGACGCCCACGGGCAGGGCCATCTCTCCCAGGTAGGGCCGGAGTAACAGCCAGCTGCCCACGCCAAAGAGGAGGAAGAACACGCCCAGGCCCCAGCGCGGCGTACGCGAGACCGACAGGTACGCGGCGGCATAGGCCACATGGGCCAGCAGGAAGGAACCCAGGGCGGGCAGGAACAGTCGCCCGTCCGCCTCCAGCACCATGTCTCCCACCAGGGAGAGCGCGAGACCGGCGGCGATCCACCGGGCGTAGCGCTCACGCGGAGGCCACAGCCACACGGCGAGGCACAGCACCGGCACGGCCTTGCTCGAGAGCTTCAACCAGGAGTGTTCCAGATGGATGCCGGCGAGGAAGGCGGCGACGCCCAGCCCTCCGAGCACGGCGAGTCCGAGACTCCGGGGGACGAAGAAAGAACGCATGTCGGGCCCTACGCTCGCATAATGGGCTTCCGGCGTCGAAGGTTGGCGCCCCGGGGAGGAAGATGCCGGCGAAATCGGATGGAGACGCGACCCAGGCCCTGCTCTCGCTATGCGAGGACAAGCGCCGTTGGCACACGGAACTCAACGCGGCGAGCGTGAAGAAGCTGCTGGCCGAGGGCGCGGACGTGAAGGCGCGCAACAAGAACGGTATGACGGCCCTGCACCTCGCCGTGCAGGGGCCCTACACGAAGGCAGAGCCGCTTCCAGACGCCGGCGTGGTGCGTGCACTCCTCGAGGCGGGGGCGGAGGTGAATGCGCGCGACAACCACCAGCAGACTCCCGTGCTGCGGGCGGTCCCTTCCGAGCAGAGTGAGGCCATCGAAGCCAGGGCCCTGGAAATCATCCGCGTCCTGCGGGACGCGGGGGGACAGGTCCCCTCGGATGTGAAGGACGGGCGCGGTGGTGCGTTCAAGTCCACGAGTGAGGCGCTCTACAGGGAACTGCTCGACGCGGGCGCCGCCATCGACGCGAGGGATGACGCCGGCGGGACTCCACTTCATTCCGCGGCGGGCATGGGGACCGCACCCACCATCCACTTGTTGCTCGCGCGAGGCGCCGAGGTGAATGCGCTCGACGGGCTCGGACGCACGCCGCTGGGCGTGGCGCTGCGCACGCAGGCGATGCCCTGGGTCACGGCGAACAATCGTCAGTCCGCGTTCAAGGCCGTTGTCGGTGCGCTGGAGGCGGCGGGCGGGAAGCCGGGCATCTCCTATCCGCGGAGCGACGACCCCCTCGCTCCCTTCCCCCTGGATGGCGCCGCGCTGAACGCCGCCTTGAAGGGCAAGAAGCTCTCGTTCAAGCACGAGGTCAGCTCGGCCCAGGAAGTGGCCACCGGGTTGCACGGTTACGGAGAGCCGGAGTCGTCCCTGGAGAAGCTCACGGCGCTGCGTGATTCGCTCGGGGTGGCGCCGAGGAAGGTGCACTTGAAGGGTCCCCTGTCCCTGAAGAGGGCTTTCTTCCACCACGGCGACCTGGAGGTGGACGGAGACCTCGACATCTACCGGCCGTTCGCGGTGACGGGGAACGTCATCGTCCACGGAGTGGTGCGTGACTGCGCCAATGACTCACTCATCAATGTCCTTGGCGGCTTGAAGTGCCACGCGCTCTACACGGACGGCGAGTTCACCGTCGGAGGTGACATCGAGGCACGTGACGTGGTGCTCGGCTATTACAACGATCACATCCTGAGCGCGGGCACCATCAAGGCCCGGGTCGTCATCGAGGATGATCACGCCACCATGGCCAGCGTCGAGGCCGAGCAGCACTTCGACATGGACACGTATTCCCAGGGCTACGGCGAGGGCGTGCCCGAGCGGCTGCGTGAGCTGTTCGTCGATGAGGTGTTCAAGGAGGAAGAGGAGGAGGAGGGAGCCCGGCTCGACAAGGGCGAGCTCTTCTACCGCATCAGCAAGGGGCTTCCTGTCTTCAGGACGTGAGCCTCCGGGCATGGCGAGGAGGTATGGTGCGCCATGCTCGGACACTCGAATCCTCGACGTTTCGCGCTGTTGCTCGCGCTCACTTCCAGCCTCTTCGCCGCCCAGGCCGCGGAGGTCTCTCCCGCCGAGCGGGTGGAGACCACGCCGGGCCTTTCTCCCGATGCCGTGCGCGGTGTCTTCAACCGCCAGCGCCAGGAGCTGGCCCGTTGCATGCGCGTGGTCTACCTCCGCAAGGCGACGGATCCTTCCCGTGGCGACGTGGAGCACGTGGTCTGGAATGATCTGCCCAATGCGGATGACCGCGTTCAGTTGCGCTTCGCCCTCTCACCGGAGGGCCGGGTGCTGCGGGAGGGTTCGAGGGATGCGTCCTTCAGCGTGCGCGGCCTCTACCTGGACACCCTCTGCGTCGAGCGCATCCTCGAGACCTGGTCCTTCCCCGCTCATCCCGTCGGTGAGAGGGAGGCGGCTGGTGGGAAGGAATCGGTCCAGGTGGAGGTGTGGGCACGTTTCCGCACGACGGCCGCCGAGCGGCAGGCGGTACTGGCGCGCATGCGTGAGGATCTCACCGCTCTCTGCGGTGCCCTCTCCGCCCTGGGTTCCCCCGGCCAACCACCGGCGAAAGAGCAGTGGAGTGCGGTCATCTCGCGCTTGCTCGCCGAGCGAGGCACGCGCATGGACCCGCGAGTGCGCCAGGGCATCGAGGGGATGGTCCATGTCAACGTAGGGGATGGCGCCGAACTCTATGGATACGTGATGGAAGAGTCGATGGGCTCGCGAATCGAGTGCCCGGTGGTGCGTTCCTGGTTGAAGCGGCCGTAGGGCCGTCGCCTTCGCCAGCCCAGGGCTCGCGGAGGTCTCACCCCGGCTCCGTTCCCGGAGCGGATGCGTGGCCCGAGAGCCCGGCCAGCAACTCCTGGGCGGCCCGATAGTCCCGGAGGCTTGCGTCCGCGGAGACTCCTCCGAGGACCTCCGTCAGGAGCTCGCGGGCCTTCTGCTCCTCGCTTGCTCGCGACAGGAGCCGGGCCAGACTCGAGGCCGAGCGCAGCGCATGGAGCGCCGCCCCGGACCGCCGGGCCAGGGTGAGCGCTTCCTCGAAGGAGGCCCGTGCCGCCGCCGTCTCTCCCTTCCGGAGAAGGAACTCTCCCTGGAGCCACAGCAGGTCCGGGTGCGCACGGCGCGCCAGCAGGGGCTCGAGTACCTGGAGTCCCTCCTTCACGGCGGCCAGTCCTTCGTCGATGCGTCCGCTCACGAGATACGCCTTGATGAGGCACACCAGGCACGTGGGGTACATGACGAGCGCGCCCATGGCCTGGATGAGCGCGAGGCCCTGCTGGATGATGGGGATTCCCTTGTCGGCCTCTCCGAGCCGGGCAGTAGCCCAGCCCAGGACGCAGTAGCCGATGGCCAGCGTGGACAGGAATCCGTTTCCACCGGAGACGGCGATCAGCCGGTTCGCCATGTCTCGCGCGGCCTCTGGCTCCTCCACCTCGTATTCGATCGATGCACCGTACGAGAGCGTGACCGCGACGGCATACGGGTGTTGCATCGCCTCGGCCCACGCGAGCGCCTCCTGGTACGCCGCTCGGGCCCGGGCGATGTTTCCCAGCATCGACTCGGTGAAGGCCTCGTACAGGGGCGTGTAGAGCACCTGCTCGGAGAAGTAGCTTTCGCTGCCTCCGCCGCGGATGCGCGCCAGGGTCTCCAGGGGGTGCTCCTGGCGGATCAACCCTTTCGCCAGGGTGCAGTGCCGCAGTGCCTCGGCGTACGCACCCCGCCAGAACTCCAACGAGCCGATCGCCGCATGGATGACCACCTGGGTCGTGGGATCATCGTGTTGCTCGAGGATGCGATGGAAGCGCGCTTCCACCCGCGCCGCGTCATCGCGGTTGCCCCGCACCAGCGCGACAACCCAGATTCCCCAGATCACCGACAAGGGGACGTCCCCGTACCGCTCGCAGAGCGCGTGGGCGCGGGTGTAGACCTCCTCGACCTCCTTGGCTGCGTAGCCCTTCGTCGCGACGAGCGCCTGGCCGAGCTCGACCAGCAGGGCAATCTCCCGCTCGTCCCGTTCCTTCGAGGCCGGCAGGAGCGCCAGTTGCTCCAGGGCCTGGGTCAGGTGGTGGATGGCCTCGGGGAGGGCGGACTTCGCGGCGGCCCGCTGACCGGCCCGCTGCCACAGCGTCACGGCCTGCTCCGCCAGCCCCGCACGGGTGGCGTGGTTGGCGAGCAACTCCGGTTGTTCCTCCGCCATCCCGGGGAACCGTTCGCTCAGCACGTGGAAGATGCGGGTGTGGTAGTGCTTGCGCGTGCTCTTCGGCAGCGACTGGTAGGCCGCGTCCTGGACCAGCGCGTGTTTGAAGGCGTACGTCAGCTGGGGCGGCCAGCCCTGTTGGAAGAGCAATCCGGCCTGCTCGAGCTGCTCGATGTCCCGTTGCAGCTCGTCCTCCGGAAGGAACGAGATGGCGCGGAGCACCTCCTGGCCGAACTCCCGGCCCAGCAGGGCGGCGAGCTGCGCCAGCGCCTTCGTCCGGGGCGGGAGGTGGTCGAGCCGGGCCAGGAGCAGCTCATGCAGGGTGGCCGGAATGCCCCCGGCCTTGCCTCCCTGCTCCAGCACCATCCGGGTCATCTCCTCGACGAAGAGGGGGACGCCATCCGCCCTGGCCACGAGCTGCTCGAGCGCCCCGGCCGGCAGGGCCCTGCCCTGGGCGGTCTCCCGCGCCAGCGTGGCGGTGTCCTGGGGCGAGAGGGGCGCGAGCCGCAGCTCGTGGTAGCCGGGTTGCTCCGCCCACGTTTGCGTGAGCCCGGGCCTCGCGGTGAGCAGCACGCAGATGCGAAGGCGCTCGAGGTACCCCAGGAGGATGCCGAGGAATTGGAGGGTGGAGGGATCGGCCCAGTGCACATCCTCCACCACGAAGACGAGGGGCCGGTTCTCCGTGAGCCGTTGGAGGAGGGCCGAGAGGGCCTGGACCCCGCGCTCCCGCTGGCGCTCGGGGGGCAGCAGGAGGAAGGGCGCACCCGCCGGGAGTGGCAGGGACAGGAGCGAGGCGAGGGGTGGCACCTGCTCGGGAGGCAGGCCGAGGGCGGCGCAGCGCTCCTCCAGCATGCGTAGCTTCTGCTGGGCGTTGTCCTGGGGAGCGAGCTCCAGGAAGCGCTGGAGCCAGTCGATGAGCGGGTAGAAGGCACTGCTCTTGAATTGGGGCCAGCACTGGCACCGGGCCCAGGTGCTCGAGCCGGGAGGCTCCTGATCATGCAACTCCTGGATGAGGCGGGACTTGCCGATACCCGCCTCGCCCTGGAGCAGGATGAAGGCGCCGTGCTCGCGCGCGGCCTCCTCGCGCAGCAGGGCCAGACGCCACAGCTCCCGCTCCCGTCCCACCAGGGGGGTCAGCGGGCCCATGACGAGCGCACGATCGAAGCGCGTCACGTTCCTGCGCTCCTGGAGCACCCGGTGGATGCCGATGGTCTGGCCCCCCGCCGTCCCCTCGAAGCTCCGGTGACCCATCGGCCGGGTCTGGAACCGGCCTCGCACGAGCGCATGGGTCCGATCGCTGACGAGCACCGTGTTCGGCTCGGCCTGCGCCGCCAGCCAGGAGGAGATCCTCGGGGCCTCTCCCTGCATGGCGGGGAGCATTCCCTGGAGCTCGGGCATGACGTTGGCCAGGGCCACCAGGTCGGTATGGATGCCCACGCGCACGGACAGGCCGTGACGCCACATGCACAGCAACTCTCGCGGGATCTGTTCCGTCTGTTGCAGCGCCGCGCGGACCGCGTGCTCCGCATCGTCTTCCCCGGCGCGGGGGTAGCCGAAACACGCGAGCACCTCGCCTCCGACGGCCGTGGTGATGGCCCCGCCGTGCTGGTGGATGATGCGCGTGCAGGTGCGGTGGAAGGCCGCCTCCAGCTCGCTGGAGTCCTCGGGATCCATCCATCCACCGGGGTCGGGAGCCAGCGTGAGCCGGCAGGACACCAGTGTCACCGGCCGGCGCTCGGCCTGGGCCTTCGGGCGCTCGGGCCGGAGGGCGAGGCGCTCCTGCAGCTCGCACAGCCCCTTGAGCAGCTCGGAGCCATCGGCCGGGCGCTGTGATGGATCCTTCTCCAGTGCCGAGGCGACGAGCCGCTCCACCTCCCGGGGCAGCTCGGGCCGGCGCTCGCGTACCCGGGGCATCGGCCTCTCGGAGAGGGTGTGCGCCCGGAGCTCCTGGCGCGTCAGCAGCGGGAACGGGAGTTCGCCGGTGAGCAGCTCGAAGAGCAGGACGCCGCAGGACCAGATGTCATCGCACGCGTGGGGCTGTGCCTGATTCCATTGCTCCGGAGACATATAGGGGGGTGTTCCCGAGCCACCCGGTTCACGCGCGGCGTCGGTGCCGATCAGCAACCGGGACAGGCCGAAGTCGAGCAGCTTGGCCCGGCCCGTGGAGAGGATGAAGATGTTGCCCGGCTTGAGGTCCAGGTGGACGAGTTGGCGCTCATGGGCATGCGCCAGGCCCGCCGCCACGTCGATCATGATGCCCAGGACGCGTGGCAGTCCGAGCCTCTCCTGGCGCATGAGGGAATGCAGGCTCCTTCCCTCCAGGTGCTCCATCACGAGGAAGGGAATCTTGAACGGGGCGAGACCGCTCGCCATGCGCAACCCGGTGCTCCACAGGGACACGTCGTGGAGCCGGACGATGTTGTCGTGATCCACCCGCGCCGTCGCCTGGGCCTCCTCGCGGACGAGCAACGCCACCTCCTGCTGGGGGAACTGGAGGAAGGAGAGGAGGAACTTCAGGGCAACCGTCCGTTGCAGCTCATGGTCCAGCGCCCGGAAGACCCGCCCCATGCCGCCTTCGCCGATCAACTCGAGGATCTCGTACCGGCTCCCATCCAGGCCCCCCAACCGCTCTCCCAGGACGGGCATGGGGACAGGTGGAGCCTGTTGGGAGATCTCCCGGAGGAACGAATCCTCCCATTCGGAGCCCACGTGCGAGGTGGAGCCCTTTAGGAGGAACGAACCGTTGCGCTCTTCATGACCGATGGCCTGTCCCATCTCGTTACCCAACCTGATGAAGGCCTGCTCGCGAGATGGCTTGCCCGCCACGGGGCCTACGGCAACGTGGATTCTTCGACGAGGGCACAGATGATCGCGAGGGGGCGGCGTTCTGATCCTTCCCTGGCGAACACGGCTCCCGCGTAGAGCCCCGGGAAGATGCCCTTCTGTTCGCGCACGCTCTTGCCCCTGCCGATATCGACCAGGGTGACCACCACCCTGTCTCCTTCCGGCGAGAGGCGGGCCCGGACGTGTGCCTGGGCGGAGATCGTGCGGCTTCCCGAGGCCGGGGGGCCTCCCGCCAGGATGTCATCTCCAACACGGTAGAGATCGCTCACCTCGGGTGTGACGCCGGGAGGGAGGAAGATGTTCGTCGGTGCGTCGCCCGGGGGGCAGAACTCGGCGTCACCATCCACGACGAAGAGCAGGGTGGGGAGTTGTTTCTCGCGCCCCGCGGCCAACTGGAACGGGACGGTCGCCAGATCGATCCACGAGTCCAGCATTCCCACGGCATCCTGCATCCACTGGGTGGAGTCGTAGGTCCCCGCCCGGACCTTCTGGAGGATGCCGGTCCAGCGGCCGAGCTGGTCCTGAACGAAGGTGGTGGAGGCTTTCAGGAACTCGTCGAGGTTGTGGACGGCGGTGGTCGTCCCCGCCGTCGCGGAGGGGGCTCCACTGGGACCACTGATCGGCGTCGTCATCGCGGGCTCCTTTGTCTAGCAACAGAGATCTAGCAATAGAGTTTCTTGACGAGCTCGTTCATCCAGAGCCCCACGACGACGGGGGCCAGATGCGAGAGGATTTGACCGGAGCCTGGGGGGGCCAGGCTGGGAGTCCGCCTGTCCAGGAGGTCCGAGTAGCGGATGTTCTTCACGGTCTGGAGCCGGAAGCGGGCGCCTCCGGGGAGAGGATTGGGGATGGGCGCGACCGTCTGGAAACCCACGTCCACGTCGATGCCCCGGTCGAACGACACCACGAAGAGCTCGCTGCCCTCGCACGAGAAGAGCGAGAAGCGCATGTCGATCGTCTGCTCGGGCTCCTTCACGACGTAGTCGATGTTGAGGAAGTTGCGGAACGAGGCGACGCGGAACGTGTTCCAGTTCCACTCGACGTGTTCGAAGAGGACTCCGTGCCAATCCGTTCCTCTCAGGGTCTCGAGGGCGGTGGGGAGCGGCTCGAACGCGCGATTGTCCGGGGTGGGCTGCACCTGGAAGCATTCCGGCCAGAAGGGAGAGGGGCCCCAGCTTCGTGGATCGAGGGTGCGTGCGAGCACCCCGAAGTCGCATCGGGATTCGGAGGGGATGTCCACGGTGGTGACCAGCGTGTTCAGGTCCACCGTGCTCTCGGGTTTCCGCGCGAGGAGCGGCGCTGCTTCCACCGCGAAGCGCGCTTGGGCCTCGGGTGGGGCGGGCGCCTCGGCCGTCAGGCCCATCACGCGGAGGAGGGCCTTCCGCAGGCCCTTCTCCCGGGTCGGATACGTTGGATAGATCAGGGGGACGACGGGGGCCTGCTCCGCCGGAGACGGAGTTTCCGTGGGCGCCGTGTTGGCGAGATCGCGATAGACGAAGTTCCTGATGTCGTCATGGCTCAAGGGGCGCACCTGGAGCTCGCCGGGCATCGTGTCCCTGATGCTCGCGATGAGCGCCCTGCGGAAGGCCGTGGGATTCCCCACTTCAATGCCCAGGAGGTGCGCGAGATGGGGGATGAACTCATCCCGTTGCTCGACGACCACGGCGGACGCCAGCTTGAACTGGGCGGAGGCCAGCGCTTCCTCGGTCCGTCCTCCGGGCAGTTGATGAATCAGATCAATGGCTTTCGAGAGGGGGAGCGGCTGCATCTCCGGGGGGAGGGCCAACGAGGCTTCGCCCCTGGGGTCCGTGTGCAGGAACACGCTGAACAGGCTCGCCCGGTATTCATGGACACCGGGGTCCCGCTCCGGGAGGAAGCCGTCGGATTGTAGTGTAATGCCCATCAATCCCCACCATCACGGCACGCTTGGGCACTGCCCGAGCCCTACTGAGTAGAGAATGAGTCAGGTTGATGTGATCTCAAGGGCCGGGCGTGCGACGGGGCGTGTGTCCTGTCGTAGGTTGGCGGTGGGGGAACCCGATGCCGACCACCCATCCCTTTCTTCTCTACGGAGCCACGGGCTACACCGGCCGGTTGCTGGCACGCGCGGCGAGCGAGCGGGGACTCCGCCCCATCCTGTGTGCCCGGGACGAGCCCCGGCTCGCGGCCATGGCCTCGGAGCTGGGGCTGGAGTACCGCGTGGCCCGTCTGGAGGCCGGACTGGATGAGGCCCTGAGGGGAGTCCAGGCCGTCCTCCATGCCGCGGGGCCGTTCTCCTCGACGTGCCGTCCCATGGTCGACGCCTGCCTGCGCGCGGGGGCCCACTATCTCGATCTCAGCGGAGAGGTGGCGGCCATCGAGGGCGTCTTCCAGCGCGGAGCGGAGGCGCGCCAGCGTGGGGTCATGCTCATGCCGGGGGTTGGGTTCGATGTCGTTCCCTCGGACTGTCTCGCGCTCCACCTGTCGCGCCAGGTGCGGGGAGCCCGGCGGCTCGTATTGGGCATCTCCGGGCTCGAGATGATTTCCCGCGGCTCGTTCCGGACGCTCGCCGAGGGCGCGGGGCAGTCCATCCTCATCCGCCGGGGAGGGCGCATCCTCGAGGCCGTCCCGGGCTCGCTCCAGCGCGAGCTCGATTTCGGCTCGGGGCCGCGGACGAGCCTCGCCATGAGCTGGGGAGATGTCAGCACCGCGTATTACTCGACGGGCATTCAGGACATCGAGGTGTACTGTGACGCCATCCCCGCCTTGTGGATGATGGTGATGGCGAACCGCTGGTTCGGGGGGCTGCTCGCCTCGGACGTGGGGCGGCTCGGGCTCGAGCTCCAGGCGCGGGCACTGCCTGACGGTCCTACTCCCGAGCAGCGCGCTGGACGCCAGGGCGTCATCGTCGCGGAGGTGGAGGACGCCTCGGGCCGCCGCCTTCGTGGACGTCTGCGCACCCCGGAGGCCTATACGTTCAGCTGTACGACCGCGCTGGCCCTCGTCGAGCGCGTGCTCGCGGGAGACCTGGAGGTGGGAGCCCAGACGCCCGCGCGAGTCTATGGCCCGGACTTCGTGCTCTCGTTCGCGGATGTCTTTCGGGAGGAGTTTTGATTGCCCTGGAGTGCTGGGGGACGTTGGCGGATGGACGCTCGGCTCTCGTGCTGAATTGACGGGCTGCGTGTCTGTCTTCTTCACTGAGCGGCGATGAGCAACGAGCGCCCCATCGACATCGCCGTCATCGGAGGCGGTTGCGCGGGCATGGCCGCCGCGTTCGAGCTGACGAGACCCGAGCACCAGGGCCGCTATCGCGTCACCGTGTACCAGCTTGGCTGGAGGCTGGGGGGCAAGGGCGCATCGGGCAGGGGGCCGGCGGATCGCATCCAGGAGCATGGGCTCCACCTGTGGATGGGGTTCTACGAGAACGCCTTCCGGTTGATTCGCGAGTGCTACGCGGAGCTGAATCGGGACCCGGCCACCTGTCGCATCGCCGGCTGGCGTGATGCCTTCGTCCCGGATCACTTCAACGGCCTGGCGGATTGGTCCCCGCGTGGGGGCTGGTCGCCCTGGACGGCACGGATGCCCCCTTTCGAGGGGCTGCCCGGCGATTCCGGCAACGAGGTCCCCCGGTGGAGCATCGCCGACTACCTGGCGAGGAGCCTGGAGTTGGTGCGTGCCCTGGTGATGACGGTGTGGGAGCCCGCGAGTGGGACGGCACCCGATGCACAGCGCGCCCCGGCGGGAGTGGGGACTCCGGAAGCGGTCCTGGAGTCGATGTCGAGCCTCCTCAAGTACGGACAGTTCGCCACGCTCGCCGCGGTGCTGGAGGCCCTGAGCTTGATGGAGGTTGCTCTCGGTACGTTGCGCCGCTACCCGGAGAACCTGCTCCTCCGCTTCCATGACGCGGTGGCGGCCGCGCTGCGCGAGCGCTTCGCGAAGCTGATCGAAACGGATGATCAGCTCCGCCGCCTTTGGGAGATCATCGACATGATGCTGGCGGTGGTCCGCGGGGGACTCCGCTTCCGCCTGCTGACGGATCCCCGGGGCTTCGACGCCATCGATGATTACGACTGCCGGGAGTGGCTGCGTCTCAACGGCGCTTCGGAGGGGACGATCAACGGTGCCTTCGTCCGGGCGCTTTACGATCTCACCTTCGCCTACGAGGATGGGGACGTGAAGAAGCCCCGGGTCGCCGCCGGACAGGGGCTGCGCGGCGCGTTCCGGGCGTTCTTCACCTACCGGGGAGCCTTCTTCTGGAAGATGCAGTCGGGGATGGGGGACGTGGTGTTCGCTCCCTTCTACGAGGTGCTGAAGCGGCGGGGGGTCCGCTTCGCGTTCTTCCACCGCCTGGAGGACGTCCGGCTCGTGGCGCCCGAGCGGCTCGCGCCGGGCGAGCGGCCCTATGTGGAGGCGCTCGAGTTCGACGTGCAGGCCGAGGTCGTGGGAGGAGGGGAGTATCAGCCGCTCGTCGATGTGCGTGGGCTGCCCTGCTGGCCCGTGGCTCCCGACTACCGGCAGCTCGTGGAGGGCGAGCGGCTCGAGCGGGAGGGATGGCAATTCGAGTCCCATTGGGACCGGCGCAAGGTGGGGACGCGGACGCTGCGCGTGGGGGAGGACTTCGATGTCGCCATCCTCGCCGTGGGCGGTGGTGCCATCCCCCATGTCTGCAAGCAATTGGTGGAGAGGGATTCGCGGTGGCGCGCCATGGTCGAGCGCGTCAAGACCGTGCCGACCCAGGCCTTTCAGCTCTGGATGAGCGCGAACATGAGTGAGCTCGGCTGGACCGAGCCGCCCATCAACGTCTCGGGCTTCGTGGAGCCCTTCGACACCTGGGCGGACATGTCCCATCTCGCCTCGGAGGAGAGCTGGTCCCAGCCCCCGGCGGCGATCGCCTACTTCTGCAACGTGTTGCCGGATGTCCCCGAGGAGGAGCGGCAGCGGCCCGCTTTCCCCCACGAGCAGCACGAGCGGGTCCGGCGCAACTGCGTCCAGTTCCTCGAGCGGGACATCGTCCACCTGTGGCCCCGGGCCCACGGTGACTCTGGCGGGTTCCGATGGGACCTGCTCCAGGATGCCCGGGAATCGCCGGAGGCTGGCGCGAGCGCCCAGGGCGAGGCCCGTTTCTCCTCTCAGTATTGGACCGCCAACGTGAACCCCACGGACCGGTACACCCTCTCGCTGCCCGGGAGTCTGAAGTTCCGCCTCTCGCCGCTGGACAACACCTACGACAACCTCACCGTCGCGGGTGACTGGACGGACTGTGGCTTCAACCAGGGATGTGTCGAGGCCGCGGTGATGTCGGGCCGGCTGGCGGCTCATTCCATCTCGGGCGCACCCCGGCTCGAGGAGATCGTGGGGTTCGATCACCCGTGAGTGCCATGGATCCTCCTGAGAGAGTGAAGAAGCCGGAGCCGGAGCGCACGCAGCCCATCCGCAACTGGAACGTGCTGTTCCCGGGCACGCCACCGCGCACGCCACCGCCGGGAGGTGCTCCAGCGCCGGGAGGTGCTCCCCCGCCAGGTGAGGCCGTCTCCCGAGGCGTGGAGATGGGCTACCGGGTGATCGAGGAGTACCTGCGCCAGGGACAGAACGTGGCACGCGCGATGGGGGTTCCCTCTACCGGGGGTGCTCCGGCCGATGATGGGCTCCAGAACCGCATGGGGGCGATGCTCCGGAGCTTCACGGACTTCGCCAGTCTGTGGATGGAGCTGATGGGCAGGATGGGCGCGGGTGGAGCCGCCGCCGCTCCGGGCGTCACGCCTCCCGTGGGGACAGCGGGTCCCTTCCCATCGGGAGGTGCTCCGGTTGCTCCCGAGCCCCCGAAGGCCGTGGCGCCGGCACCGCAGGTGGTTCCGGAGCCCCAGGCGGTTGTGCCCCTGGGTCTCACCCTCGATGTCGACTCGCCCCGGCGCGTCGAGGTCTCGCTCGAGCTTCGCCCGCGTTCCTCGACCCTGCCGCTCGTGGTTCACGATCTGCGCGCTCCCGAGCCGGACAAGCCGCGCATCACGGGCGTGGGGATCGAGTGCCTGTCCGAAGAGGAACGGGTGATTCTCCATCTCCAGGTCCCGGAAGCGCATCCACCCGGGGTCTACAGCGGGCTCATCGTCGACGAGCGGACGGGCCTTCCGCGCGGCACGCTCACCGTGCGGATTCCTCCCCGTTGACCGGAGATCTCATGTCCACCACGGCCGCATCCGCGCGGGTCCGGGAGACGCTCGAGGAGTACGGCGCCGCGGCCCGGTCCCGCATGAGGGAGTACCTGCGGGACAGACAGTCCCACCACGCGTTCTATGAGCTCGTCTCGGACTATCCCGAGCGGGGAGGGCGGTCCCTTCGTGCCAGCCTCTGTCTGGCCACCGCGCGCGCCTTCGGAGCCCCGCCCACGGACGCCCTGAATTCGGCCGTGGCGCTCGAACTCCTCCACAATGCATTCCTGGTCCACGACGACCTGGAGGACGAGAGCGAGGAGCGGCGCGGACGTCCGACCCTGCACCTGCGTCACGGTGCTCCGCTGGCCATCAACGCGGGGGACGCGCTGGCCGTCCTGAGCCTGCGTCCGCTCATCGACAACGTGGGCGCGTTGGGCTCGCGGCTCGCCCTGCGGATTCTCGAAGAGGCGGAACGGATGGCGCGCGAGTCCGTCGAGGGACAGGCGCTCGAGCTGTGGTGGCGCCAGCATCACGTCATCGACCTGGGCGAGACCGACTACCTGCGCATGGTCCTGAAGAAGACCTGTTGGTACACCACCATCTACCCGATGCGTGTCGGGGCCCTCATCGGCACCCGGGATGGCGTGGAGCTGGATGGCTATCTCCACTTCGGCTTCTTCGTCGGCGCGGCCTTCCAGATCCAGGACGATCTCCTGAACCTCGTGGGGGATGAGGCGAGCTACGGGAAGGAGCGCGATGGGGACATCTGGGAGGGCAAGCGCACGCTGATGCTCATCCATCTGCTCAACGCGATGGAGCCCGAGGCGAGGGACCGGCTCTCCCGGGTGCTCGGGAGGTCTCGCGTGGAGCGGACCCGGGAGGAGGTCCAGTGGGTCCGCGAGCAGATGGACCGGTACGGGTCCATCGACTACGCGCGGCAGGTCGCCCACGGACTGGCCGGGGCGGCCCTGCACGAGTTCGCGCTCGCCTTCACCGATGTGCCGGATTCACCGGACAAGGACTTCCTCGCGGCGTTGCCCACCTGGGTCATCGAGCGGGCCTGAGCGCCTCGCCACTCACTTCGTGACGAGCTGGATGGGCTGGCCCTCCGGCACGTGCTTCATCGCCACCGAGTTCATGCAGTAGCGCAGCCCGGTGGGCGGGGGGCCATCTGGGAAGACGTGTCCCAGGTGGCCATCGCACCGGCCGCAGCGGACCTCGGTGCGCAGCATGCCGTACGAGCGATCCTGGTACTCCGTCACCGCGTCCGCCTGGAGGGGCTGTGTGAAGGAGGGCCAGCCGGTGCCGGACTCGAACTTCTCGCCGGACTTGAACAGCGGGTTGCCGCAGCCGGCGCACACGTACGTGCCGGGCGTCTTCGTCCCGAGGAAGCACCCGCTGCCGGGGCGCTCGGTGCCATGGTGCCGCAGCACCTGGTACTCCTGGGGTGTCAGACGCTTGCTCCACTCCTCGTCACTGAGGATGAATTTGTCAGCCATGTCCTCATCCTGCTGTCCGCCTTGTCCGGGAGCAATCGTTCCTTGCGGCGCGGCGCTCGGGGATTGACACATGGTGTGCGGGTGCCCATCCTGGGCATTCGGCTCGCGCGGACGCAGCTGGCGCGGCGGGAGGTGTGCCATGGGACGTGTCGAAAACGGTGTCTCTGGTCTCTCCACGCCGCCGCTCGCGTAGCCGGGCGCGTTCCGTCTCACCGCTGAACGGACCCGCTGGCTCCGGTGCTCGGGCACCGGTGTGGAGCCTCGTCTCTTCCTGACCGATGGCGCCGTGCCCCTGTGCGGGTGCGGCGTCCAGGGAACCGTTCGCTCCATGAGCTCCAAGCCTCGCCGTCCCCGCGCGTCGCACCGTCGCGCGGGTGCTGATTCCTTTTCGTCCGAAGAATCCTTTGTGCCGGCGCGTCACCTGCGCCTGCAGTCCTCCATTTTCGAGGAGGTGTCCCTCCTGTTCCGAGGTGAGCTGTCCGACCCGCTGCTCGAGGGCGTCACGGTGACGACGCTCGAGCTGTCCCCGGATGGCCGCCATGCCCGTATCGGCTTCACCCTTCCGCCCGAGCGCCAGGAGTCCGGCCCCGCTCCGGTGGAGGAGGCCCTCGAGCGCGCCATGGGCTTCATCCGCTCACAGCTCGCGTTGGGCCTGAACCTCAAGCGCGTGCCGAACCTGCGCTTCGTCTGCGTGGGCGTGGCGCCGCGCCTGCTGGCCACGGACGGGGAAGGAGACGAGTCATGATGCCTCGTGTCCTCGAGAGCCCGCCCGGGGCCGTGCCCATCCTCGCCTGGGCCCGCGAGGTGCCACCGGGCGCGGTGAAGCAGTTGCAGCACATCGCCAGCCAGCCGTACGTGGTGGAGCACGTGGCGGCGATGCCGGACGTCCACATGGCCCAGGGCGTGGCCGTGGGCACCGTCTTCGCCACCGAGCGCACCGTCGTGCCAGGAGCGCTGGGAGGAGACCTCGGGTGCGGAGTCAGTGCCCACCGGTTCTCCTTCCCGGCGGCGTCACTGGGGCGGGCGGACCTGGAGCGGCTGCTGGCGGCCGTGGCGCGCCGGGTGCCCGTGGGAGACGCGGTGCACCGGGGCTCGGGACTGCCGCTGCCCCCGGAGCTCCAGGCCGCGAGCCTCTCCACCCACCGGCTCCAGAAGGAGTGGGAGCGGCTCGCGCCGCGGCACCTGGCCACGCTCGGAGGCGGCAACCACTTCCTCGAGCTGGACCGTGATGCCGGGGGAGACCTGTGGCTGCTCATCCACACGGGCTCGCGGGGCATTGGCGGCGCCATTGCCTCCCACCACCTGCGGGTGGCCGCCGCGCGGGGGGAGGGCTCGCTGCCGGGGTTGCGCACCGACTCGCCCGAGGGGGCCGCGTGCCTGGCGGACATCGCCTGGGCGTGCCGGTTCGCTCGCGCCAACCGGGACATGCTCGCAGTGCGGGCGGTGGAGGTGCTGGCCGAGACGCTCGGCTGCGAGCCGGAGCCGGGCGCGAGCGTGGACGTGCACCACAACTACGTGGAGGCGGAGACGCACCTGGGGCGCACGTTGCTCGTGCATCGCAAGGGCGCGGTGGGGCTGGAGGCCGGGCAGCGGGGCCTCATTCCCGGCTCGATGGGGACGGCCTCGTACGTGGTGGAGGGGAGGGGAGAGGCGAGATCCTTCCATTCCTGCTCGCACGGGGCGGGGCGGGTGCTCACGCGGAGCGAGGCGCGGGCGCGCATCCGCCCGGCGGCGCTGGAGCAGGCGCTGCGCCGGGTGGTGTTCGACCGGGGCCGGGTGGAGTCGCTGGTGGAGGAGGCGCCAGCGGCCTACCGGGACATCGCGGAGGTGCTGGAGGATGAGGAGGAGCTGGTGACACCCGTCCTGCGGCTCATGCCCATCGCCGTGCTCAAGGGCTGAGCCTCTGAGGGAGGCGGCGGGAATCGACACCGCCGCTTCCTCATTTAGGAGCCCAGCAATCTCAACGGGTTGCTGGGCTCTTGTCGCTTCGACTAGGGCTGGTGCTCAGCAATGATCCGGTCGACGTCCCCTATGCCGTGATGCAGGCGGCTGGGGATCACCCTGCGGTAATACATGTCGCGCCATTTGATGCGGACGAGAACCAGCTCGGGAGCGCGGCGCCCCTGCGAGTCAAGGCACGCTACTGCCCCAACTCCCTCTTGATGCGCTCCAGTACTGGGTTGGGACGTCCCATGAAGGCATCAAGCAGACGTTTTTCGACACCGTGCGGTTCCCACACGGTCGCTGGCTCGAGCCCAATACATTCTTGGGGGGTCGCCTCTCTCTCGTTGCCAAGGCTGTCGAAAATCCAACAGCGCCGGAGTGGGCCCACCTCCATGTGGAATCGGACAACGGGTTGCGTCAGGTGTTCCTCAATCTCTCTCCATCCGATGAGCTCCCATGACTTCGGGTAGGGATACTTGACCAGGATCCTGAAAAGGATGGGCTTGGATGCGATCCTATCCAGGTCTGCGTCTGGATCGGCAGTCCTGTGATTGTAGAAGGCATCGAAATGCCATTCGAGAGCCCTTCCATAGCCGAAGGAGCCGTCTGGGAGAGGAACTCTCCAAAATGAGCCTGGTTTATGCGTTGGCAGCATGTCCTAGTATCCTGTGTAACGGTGAAGCTCGCCCCAGCGAATCGTGGCAGCATCGTGAAACCGTCTGCCCCGCGGGTTGTCTTTTGCCACGGCGCGCACGGCGTTCTCGGTTCGATGGGGCTTGCCCGTGTCGGACTGGGCGCCTCCGCTGAGGTCTATCAGTTGCTGCTCTCTTCCGCGAGTCCGCCAATATGCTGGGTCATCATACCTTTGCTCGTAGTCGATGGCAGCCCCGATGTCGAACACATCAAGCCGTGCATCATCGAATGAAGCACTCCTCGGCTCTTTGTTCTCGTCAACGTGATGATTCATGTCTCGGAACCGAACGGCCAACTCTGCCTGGAGTCTGAGTGGCAGACCGAGATCAACGACCATGCTGGTCCGCCCAGAGTAGTAAAGGTTGGTTGCCTCATTGAGCTTCCTGTAGGTTGCATAGAGTCGGCCGCGTTTCTTTTTGCTTTCTCTGGCGGATTCCGCATCTGGCCGTCCACTGGGAAGCGTGCGGGGCGAAGACACCGGCTCGGGTTGGGGCGTGGGCACGCTTGTCTCTACTGACACCGTGCCATCAGGCGCCTGGTGAATGATGACCTCCATCTCGAGGGTGGCCGGATGCGCAGAGCCCTTTGGGGGATACCGGCCTTGAACCCATCCAGAAACATCTCCGAAGTGTGTGCCGTAGAACTTGTCCGCGATGTCGATGGGGGTCTGCTCACCGTCCACGACCGCTTTGACGGTGAAGCAAAGCAGCAGAACACTGCCCGCGGCCGCGACGACCGCGCCGCCCGTCACCAGGGCTTCTCCTGCCGCGGCGCCAGTGCCTGCTCCTGCCGCGGTCGTGCCTCCTTGGGGCACCGGGCGGATCATGCCGCGGGGTACCCCATCTCCTGCGCCTTCGCCGGGAAGCCCTCTCAGCGATGGTGGGGAAGGGGGAAGTGGAGCTGTCGGCGAGCTCGCCCTCGGCGCAGGCACGGCGGCAGATGCTCCACCTCGTTCTGTCTGCGCAAAGCCGCTGCTCGGGACGTAGACGCAGTACCTTGTCTGTCCAGTGGCAGGGAAAACGCTCCGGGGGGCGCTACTACACCCCACGAGCAACATGCATGTCAGCAGAGCCACCCCTCTTGGCATTCAGTGCCTCCAAGCCTGGGCTCCGCTCGCGAGGCGTCCCACGCGGGATTACAGAGAGGCTGTGGGGCCGAGTCAACCAAGGGACAGCGAAAGTGAGAGGCAGAGCGGCTAGCACGGCCTGTGCCACACCGATGGCAGCCGCAACCTCTATTGGAAGCGGCGGGATTCGAACCCGCCGCCTGGCACTCCCAGAGCGACTGACAGTCCCGGATAACCCGGCTGGGAATATTGCTTTACGTCATATATTATCGATGACGTAAAATCTTCCCGCCATGGCTCCGGGCGACCTTCCCCTCCAACACGCCGCGCAGTTGCTCCAGTGCCTCCCGCACCTGACGAGTTGGACCCGGGAGCTGGTGAGCCAGGTCAGCGCCGGCCTGGACCTGAGCCTTCGCCAGTACGCGGCGCTGCGTGCCATCGGCGGCTGTACCTGGCGCTCACCGCGAAGGGTCTGGAGATGAGCCGCTCGGTCGACGACAAGCTGACCGGAGCCCTCGCGGAGCACCTGGCCGTGGCGGCGCCTTCGGATCTCCTCGCGTTGAGCCGCACGCTCGCCGTGCTGGAGCGCGCGCTCGGACCGGGCGAGCCAGACGCCGTCGCGCCGCCGGCGAGGAACGAACGGCCCGGAGCCGGCATCGACAAGACAGCTCGGCGGCGGCTCCCCCGGCATGGGGAGGCGGGCACGCGGCCACGCCGGCTTTCCCGACGAGTCATTCGATGAGTGAAGGAGAACGACATGGCAGCGCATGACACCAACGCGGCAAAAGAGCAGACCTCTCCCGAGGCACCGTCCGCGGGCCCGATGATTCTCACCCTGGATCCGCATGTCTCGCCCGAGGACTACGCGAAGGCGAGGGAGAAGGACCGCATCGCGCGGGTGTCCTTCACCTTCGGGGAGAACGCCGGCCCGGCCGGGGTGGACTCGGAGTTCCGCCAGTTCCTGGGGCACGAGCACCTCTTCATCACCCGATACGACGACGTGATCGCCTCCCTGCTCGATGACCGCCTGTCGTCGGATCCCCGCACCGCGATGACTCCGGAGCAGCAGAAGAGGCTGCCCCAGGTTCCGGAGGAGTTGCGGCCCGTTTTCAAGAGCCTGCTCACCGCGGATCCGCCGGATCACACGCGGCTGCGCAAGCTCATCCAGCCGAGCTTCACCCCGCGTGCCATGGAGCTGCTGCGGGAGCGAATCCAGCAGATCGCGGAGGAGCTCCTGGACGCCGCCGAGCGCGCGGCGGCCGAGCGCGGCGAGCCCCGGCTGGAGCGGCGCATGGACCTCATCGCGGAGTTCGCCTACCCGCTGCCGGTCACGGTCATCTCGGACATGCTCGGCATTCCGAGCGAGGACCGGGAGATGGTGCGGGCCTGGACGGAGAGCCTGCTCGGAGGCAACCGGATGGACCCGGAGAGCCGGGCCAAGCTGCGGGAGTTCACCGACTACCTGCGCAGGCTCTTCGTGGCCAAGCGGAAGCAGCCGGCGGACGACATGATCAGCCAGCTGCTGCGCATCGAGGAGGATGGCGACAAGCTGAACGAGGAGGAGACGCTGTCGACTGTCTTCATCCTCTACCTCGCCGGGCACATGACGACGGTGAACCTGATCGGCAACGGGGCCTACGCGCTGCTGTGCCACTCGGAGCAGCTGGCGAAGCTGAAGGCGAATCCCGGACTGGTGAAGGGCATGGTCGAGGAGACGCTGCGGTACTGGGGCCCGGTCGACTTCATCTCGAGGCGAATCGCCAAGGTGGACCTCGACATGGCCGGGACGCACATTCAAAAGGGCGAGCCCATGATGGTGGGACTGGCCTCGGCCAACCGGGACCCCGAGCGCTTCCCGCACCCCGATGTCTTCGACATCACCCGGCCGGACGCGGACAAGCACGTGGCGTTCGGCAAGGGCATACACATCTGCATCGGGGCGCCCCTGGCGCGGATGGAGGCGCAGATCGCCTTCGAGACGCTGTTCCGGCGCATGCCGGAGCTGCGGCTCGCGGTCCCGAGCGAGGAGCTGCGCTGGAGCAACACCTTCCTGCGCGGGTTCGCGAAGCTGCCCGTCCTGTTCTGAGCCGGTGAACGGGTCCCAGGGGAAGAAGGGTTGAACCTGTGAGGGATGCGGCGGGAATCGAACACGCCGCCCCCTGGCCTCTGAGACGGGGCGCGAACTCAACGGGCTCGTGTTAGTGGTGGAGCCAATGACCTCGACCCACCGCGCAGTCGTTCGCATCACCGGCCCGGACCGGCCGGGAATCGTCTCGGATGTGTCCGGGCTCCTGTTCAAGCTGGGGCTCAACATCCACCACGCGGACCAGCACCTGGACGCGGAGGCCAACCTCTTCTTCCAGCGCATCGAGTTCCCCGTTCCGGAAGGATGGGAGCGCGTTCGCACCGAGCTGACGAAGGGGCTGGATGCACTGGGGATGCAGCACTCGCTGCGGGTGCTGTCCGAGCGGCTGCGCGTGGGCATCCTCATCTCGAAGCACGCGCACTGCGGGATGGACATCCTCGACCGTCACCGCACCGGGGAACTCCAGTGCGAGGTGCCCGTCATCATCTCCAACCACCCGGACCTCGGTCCGGAGTTCACCCGCCGCGGCTACACCTTCGTGCACGAGCCCATCGCGGGGAACAAGGCGGAGCAGGAGCGGCGCATCCTGGCCCGTCTAGCCGAGGAGCGGGTCGACCTGGTCGTCCTCGCCCGGTACATGCAGATTCTGACCAGCGGCTTCGTCGCCGCGTATCCGAACCGGATCATCAACATCCATCACAGCTTCCTGCCGGCATTCGCGGGCGCCGAGCCCTACCGGCAGGCGTTCCGCAAGGGCGTGAAGCTGGTGGGCGCCACCAGCCACTACGTCACTGAGCAGCTGGATGAGGGGCCGATCATCGCCCAGGGCGTCACTCGCGTATCGCACCGGGACACGGTCGCGGACATGGAGCGCAAGGGACGAGATCTGGAGCGCGTGGTGCTCGCGGAAGCCGTCCGTTGCCACCTCGAGGACCGGATCATCGCCTACGGTCACAAGACCGTGGTCTTCGAGTAGCGGCTCAGTTGTCGCCCCAGGTGAAGCCGGTGCCGAGCATGAAGCCGATGCCCTGGGCCCATGGAGACGTGCGGGGGGCGAACGCGCGGTACTGCGCCTCGGCGCTGAGGGAGACGCGCCGGCCGAGCATCGTGTGGAGCCGCAGACCCACCGGCAGCTCCGGGTGGAGCTGGCCCGCCTGGGAGGACAACCCCGCGCCCACCGAGGCGCGCAGATCCACCCCTCGCGAGTAGCCGATCCGCGCCGCCAGCAGCGGGGGCGTGAGCACCGACAGAGACCAGGCACTCGCCCCGGTTCCTCCCGCGAGCGGATGGGCCAGGGCGCGCGCGAAGCTGGCCGAGAGTCCCAGGGACCAGGGGAGGGGGAACAGGGCGCGCAGGCCCGCCACCGGCGCGGCGCCGCGCAGCGTGGTGACGGCACCTCCCAGCACCTCCAGGCCGAGCACGGGAGCGGGCTTCCACAGCGGCTTCGCGGCCTGCTCGCGCGCCTGCGCCAGGGCGGTGAGCCGCTGCGCCGCGTAGAGGATGAAGGCGCGGGAGTAGGCCACGGCCGACTCCACCCGCGCGTCCACGAAGTCGTCGTACGCCGAGGGGTTCACCTTCCACGTCCGTCCCTGCCAGCGCACTTCCTTCGAGTCGAAGGCGTTGCCCACCGCGCCATAGCCCCCGAAGGCCCCGGGCCCGGGAGTGGCGGGCGCGGCCCAGAACGCGCTCCAGGGAATGGCGCCTCCCTCCACGGGCAGCGAGCCCATGCGCACCACCTCCAGCGTCTCCCGGGCCAGCGCGAGCTGCGCCTCTTCTCCGGAGAGCGGCGCGAGTTCCCGCCCCTCCTGGAAGACAGCCTGTCTCGCCGCGTGCTGCTCGAAGCGATCCGACAGCCCGTGCATCACCGGCACCACGTGCATGGGGACCGCCATGTCCTGGATGTGGTGCACCAGGTGGCCAACGCGATCGAAGGCCCGGGCCAGATCCCCGTTGCTCGCGGCCTCCTCGGCCTCCACCCACAGCATGCGCACGCGGGCCCCGGAGTCCTTGCGGAAGCCGGAGTCCAGCGACGTGCCCGGGTGGAAGAAGTGGTGGTAGCCGGTCCACTTGACGTGGAGGTTCAGGTCCTCCGCCCGGCTGCCCTCAACGATGGCTGCCTGGTGTGTCTCCAACTCGGGGTGCGCCCCCGTCGCGAGCACCGCGTTGATGGAGGCCCGGGTCATCGCCTCATGATCCGGTACCGAGAAGGCACGGGCTCCCAGGGGCAGGAGGAGGGCGAGCAGCGACAGGAGCGGCAGGCGGGCGGCGTTCTTGGGCATGGCGCGGAGCCATCGTAACCGCCAGCATCCGGAACACTTCCCGGGTCACTGGAGGGAGGGAGGCGCCTGCCTGGATGCTCCCCTGTTACTGAGACTCGAAAGTTCCGCCCGGGATGGCGGAGGGGTTTTCTCCGTACCCCCAGCTGTTCACTGTCTGTACGGAGCCTCGTATGCTGGGCCCGTGCAAGCCAGCGCCTCCAGCAGCTCTCCGTCGAATGACACCGGCCCGATCGTCCGCCGGATGGTCATTACGCAGCAGATCTACACCATGTTCGGGATCCCGCCCCTGGTGTACCTGATGATCCTCATCTCGGGGCTCGACGGGGCGCAGGCGATCGATGTCTCCAAGGTGCTGCTGCCGGTCATGGTCCCGGTGATGGGTTTCGCCGTTCCGTACCTCGTCATCTACCTGGCCGTGCGCACCGCCCTGAAGGTGGTGCCGGGCGAGCCCCCTGGCGCGCGGCTGGCGCGCATCCTCAAGGTCCCGGGGGTGATCGACGCCACCACGCTCATCAGCACGATGATCTCCTCGGGTCTCTTCGTGGGCCTGTCCGTCCTGCGGCATGGCAAGAGCCTCTGGACCATTCCGTGGGCCATGGGGACCATCTGGTTGCTGGTGGCGCTGCTGACGCTGCAGGAGCGGGTCTGGTTCGAGAAGATCCTCCAGCCCTACGCGCTCGCGGAGTTCCACAAGAACCCCGGACGGATGCCCCAGGGCAATGGCTTCCTCTGGCCCCGCCAGTCCTGGTACCTCCCGTACGCGTTCGCCATCTTCGTGGCCTGCACCCTGGCGTCCATCGGCACCATCATCGGCCGGCAGGCGTACGACGCCCATGAGATGCTGATGAGCCGGCTCGACAAGGTGAGCCCGGCCGAGGTGGCTCCCCTGGTGCGCCAGGTCATCCAGATGCTCGTGGATGGCTCGGTGCTGCCCATGGTCCTGGTGGGCGCCTACCTGCTGATCAGCTCCGCGCTGGCGGCCTGGTTCCTGGCGCGGCGGCAGACGGAGGGCACCCGGAGCGTGCAGCTCACCCTGGAAGGGCTGGTTCAGGGCAGGCCCCGGCTGCCGGAGTGGGTCTCCACCGACGAGGTGGGCGATCTCTCCGCCACCACCGCGCGTGTCTTCGCGCAGCTCAAGTCCTTCGCCAATTCGTTGCAGTCCTCCGCCCAGGCCCTCCGGGACTCTGCGGAGCAGCTCGGGCAGTCCACGGGCCGGCAGACGGAGGTGCTGACGCAGCAGGCCTCCGCCCTCCAGGAGACGCAGGTCACGGCGCAGGAGATCAAGCACACGTCCGTGCTCGCCTCGCAGAAGGCGGAGGCCATCCTCAAGCAGACCGAGCGGGCGGATCAGATCTCCGCCGTGGGCGATACCGCCCTCAAGGAGGGCTTGTCGGGCATGCAGGAGATCGGCTCCCAGGTGCGCGAGATGGCCACGGGCATCCGCGCGCTGGACGAGCGGGCCCGGCAGATCGCCCACATCACCACCCTGGTGAAGGGGCTGGCGGACCGCTCCAACATGCTCGCGCTCAACGCGGCCATCGAGGCGGTGCGCTCCGGCGAGGCCGGCAAGGGCTTCGGCGTGGTGGCGCGGGAGATCCGCACGCTGGCCGATCAATCCATCAAGGCCACCCGCGACATCACCGACATCCTCCAGGACATCAGCAACGCCATCCTCTCCACGATGACCATGATGGAGCAGGGCTCGGATCGCGTCGAGGTGAGCTTGCGGCAGATCCGCGACTTCAGCACCCAGGTGCAGCAGCTCTCCGGCATCGTCCGGGAGAATGCCTCCTCGGTGCGGCAGATCACCGTCGCCGTGGGCCAGCAGGACGTGGGCATCGCGCAGATCTTCGAGGCCGTGAACGATCTGTCCAAGGGCATGGATCAGACGATGAACCAGCTGCGCGCCTCGGACGACGTGCTCGCGCGGGTGCGGAGCGTGGCGGAGCAGGTCTCCAGCATCGTCGCGGGCTACGGCTTGCAGCAGGAAGGCCCGCGCTCGTAGCGCGGGCCCTCCGGCCGTCTCACTCCGTCAGGCTGTCCCGGTCGAGCTCCAGCGCGAGCATGGCGCTGCGCTCGAAGACGCGATCCAACCGGAAGGGCCGGTAGAGTTCCTTACCGGTCCAGAGCATCTCCTGCTGCTCCGGGGGCACGTCCTTCTGGGCCGCCATCCACCGGGCGGCCCGCTGGAGGGCGCGTTTCACCTCGGGCCCGAAGTGGCCCTGGTCCCGCAGGGCGCGCAGGGCATGGACGGCATAGGCCGTCTCCAGGAGCGAGGGCGTGGACGCCATGCCCCATCCGCCCCCGGCGTGCTGGGCCCGGAGCAGGGCCTCCGCCGCGGGCCGCACCACGTCGGTGGCCTTCGCGCGGCACAGCGCGAGCATCACCTGGGAGGTGCTGTAGAGCCAGGAGGCGTGCCACTTGTCCATCCGCCACAGGCCATCGGCGCCCCGCTTCTCGGCCAGCCAACGCACCTGCCGCGACACGTCCTGGCCGAGGATCGCCAGCGCCATCACGCCATGGGCGGTCGTCGTCACCGAGGGCTGCATCTCGTGCGCGTAGGTGATGAACTGCCCGTCCGCCAGCTGGTAGCGCTGCAGCAGGCCGCCGTCCACGGCGTAGCCCGAGTCCTTCTGCATGGCGAGGCAGGTGGAGGTGATGTCCCCGTCGCAGACGAAGAACTCGCTCATGCCGTAGCCCTCCGGGCGCACCGCGCGGTGCAGGGCGTCGAGCTGGGGGCGCACGACGTCGCGCAGGCCCGGGTGCTCCACCAGCCCCGTGGAGAACAGGGCCAGCAGGCTCCAGGACTGCTCGTAGTGCACGATGGGCCACACGGTGGGCACCACGCCCGGAATGCCCATCCCGGTGGCCTCCGCGGCCGCCCGGAGGAAGGCCTCCCCTCCGCTCACCTCCGGGAGCTCCCGGGCTCCGGGCGTGGCGGCCCGGCGCAGGCGCAACCAGTGCGCGGTGGCCGCGGGGCTGTTGCCCACGCCCTTGGAGTCATCGAGCACGTTCATGTCGGGCTCGGTGCCCCAGGCCTCGAAGGAGTGGATGGGCGCGGTGCCGGCCCGGTGCTTCATCCGGGCGATGAGCCCCCGCCGCCGGGTGCCCAGCGCGCTCAGGGACTGGAAGGGCTGGTGGGGCAGGGTGATGCCCACCGCGGCGGCTTCTTCCAGCAACCGCGGGAGGATGAGCTCGGCGGCCACGGGGATGTCATCGGGCGGAGGGCCCTCGAAGGCCCACACCTCGGCGGTGCGGCGGAAGAACTCGATGCCGCCTTCCACGGCCTTGCGGCTCTCCGGCGTGTCACTGGTGGCACGCAGCGCCAGCACGGCCGCGAGCGTCGGGATGTGCCGCGCCAGGGGCATGAGATCCGAGCCCCAGCCTCCATCCGGGCGCTGCTGACGCATCAGCCAACCGACAGCTGGCCGGGGATCCTCGGGGGGCGCGTAGCGGAGGACCTGCGCGGTGTCATAGACGGACGGAGTGAGGACTCCGCCCTGGGCGCCGAGAAATTGGATGTCTGCTTTGAGTTGAGCGATGAACCACTCGGGGGTCGAGGGCATGTGGATCACCTGAGGGGGTGGGGGTAGCCCGACTCCTAACACGGGGGTTCCACTCGGAGGAATCCGCCCCGGCCCTCCACCCGTGGGACGCCGTCCCTGTGTTGGTGTTTTTTTCCCAGCTCACGGTAGCGGCGGCGAGAAGGCTCGCCATGCGGTAGAATCCAGGGCCTATGAGCGACTCCTCCAACAAGTCCCAGCAGTTCGGACAGCCTCAGGAAGAGACGAAGAAGAACACGAAGGTGTTCAATCTCCGGGTGAAGATCGATCCGTACCTGAAGGTCCCGGCCGAGAAGAAGAAGCGCCAGGATGAGAAGTTCGATCCTTTCGCCGTCAACTTCTCGGCCCCCAAGCCCGAGGACTTCTGAGGGCGGACCCGGTCACCGGGCGGCACCGTCCCCCGTGTTGGCACCCGCGGCGGCCTCCGCGGGAACACAGACATGAAAAGGCTCCCCTGTCTGTGTGGGCCTGGCCGCTCCAGGCCCGGCGAAGTCTTTCTTTTCGTTGCCACGCTTTGGATTGCCCGAGGGGCCGGGCCGTTGCATCGCGGGCGAGCGGTCTCCGCCTCGAGTGCCCTCCGGCGAGCCTGACGAGCGCCCGTGAACACCGGAAGCGTGCACCCGCTCCGCCGAAGCCCTTATGAAGGGAGTGCACAGACGGCCCCGGGCGGGACATGGGGCCGCACCGAGGAGAGGATGATGTTCCGGATCGAGACAGAGAAGGATCTGCTGCAGGCATTCCGCCCGAGGGACCGGAAGACGCTCGAGCTTCCCGCGGGCCTGAAATTCCCACTCTTCGTCCGCGACTACCTGGCGTGGACCGAGCCGGCCGGGACGCGGGTATTCCTGGTCATGCCTTCGCAGGGCAGCCGGCTGCCCGTGGGCGTCGCCTTCCGCCGGGACTCGCAGGGCGGTGGACCGGGCTCGTGCATGTGCGACTGGTGCCACTCCTACGGCACGGCGGACGAGATCGGGATGCTCACCACGGATGTGAACTCGAAGCGCCGGGTGGGCGTGAGTCTGTGCCTGGATTTGCGCTGCAAGGAGAAGCTGGAGACGGCGGCGGACCTGTCCGGCCGGCACCCGCTCGAGGTCATGAAGCCGTTGATGGAGCGCATGAGCCGCTTCGCGCGCGAGGCGCTCCACATCGAGACCGTTCCGGAGGATTGAGCCCGGCCCCTCCTCGCCGGCTCGAGGGCGCGAAACGCGCGAAGTGACCCGGGGAGGTGGGTATCCCACCTCCTTTCTCCTCTGGGCGGGAGGGCCGTTCCCGGGCCGCCGCCCCGGCCGGAGATGTCAGACCCACCCGGTAGTGTTGCTTCATGCCCAACACCGGCAAGGAAGGGTCTTCCGTGGCTGATTTCCGTGAGAATCCGTGCGTCTCGGTCAACAAGCTGGGCCAGTACCTCACCGCGCGGCCCGCGCTGCGCAAGCGCATCATCCACGCCCAGAAGAACCCGTGTGACCCCAAGTACCTGCGCTACCCGGAGGCGGCCCAGGCCATCGTCGAGTTCCTGTGCAACGGCCGGGACGAGTCCATCCTGCGCTACCACCAGCACCGGCTGCTCCACGCGGTGCCCGGGTCGGACTTCGACGCCCACCGGCTGGCGCTGTGCGCCGAGGCCTTGCAGCACTTCCTGAAGTCCTCGGGCGAGCTGGCGCTGACCCACGCGGTGGCCAGCCCCGCGGACGAGGGGCTGCCGCCGCTGGCGCTGGCGGGGGTGGCCATCAACGTGCGGCCGGAGCTCCTCCTGCGCAGCGTGGACCGCCACGGGGCGATGCGCTCGGGGCTGCTGAAGCTCTACTTCTCCAAGCACACGCCGCTGGACGAGACCTCCGGGCAGTACATCGCCACGGTGCTCCAGTTGTTCGCCGAGCAGAACCTCAAGCAGCAGGGCGAGGTGGACCACCGGCTGGTGCGTGTCTTCGACGTGTTCGCGGGCAAGGTGTTCGTGGCCCCCAAGGCCCGGCAGCGGCGGTTGGGGGACGTGCAGCTGGCGTGCGAGGAGATCGCCGCGCGCTGGGACATGAACTGAGCGCAGCCCCCAGCCCTCCGAGGAGGCTGCCAGCGGCCCCGGGTGGAGGCGGAAACGAACGCTTCTCTTCCCGGGGCCAGCGGAACAGGATGCCGGAGGATGTCTTCCCGTGTCTCCCAACGGCCTCGCTGTCCCCGCTGCAACCTCCCGCCGCACCTGTGTCTGTGTGCCGAGATTCCCCGGGTGGAGACGCGCACCCGTTTCCTGCTCGTCCAGCACGTGGTGGAGACGTGGAAGAAGAGCAACACCGGGCGGGTGGCGGCGCTGGCGCTCGCGAATTCCAGGCTGCTCATCCATGGCGCACAGGATGAGTCCCTGGACACCGCCCTGCTCTCCGAGCCCGGCACCTGGCTGCTCTACCCCGATGGACCCACCGCGCCGCCGGACGCCCCCGCGCCGCGGCAGTTGGTGGTGCTGGACGCGAGCTGGTCCCAGGCGCGGCGGATGACTCAGCGGTTGCCCGTGCTGCGGGCGCTCCCCCGGCTGGTGTTGCCGCCGCCCGAGCCCGGAATGCTCCGGCTCCGCGAGCCCACGCACCCGTCCGGGATGTCCACCCTGGATGCGATTGCCCGTGCGGTGGCGGCGCTCGAGGGTCCGGAGGCGGCGGCGCCGCTGGAGCGGCTGGCCGCGCTTCGGGTGCAACGGATCGCCGAGTGCGGGACGCTGTATTGAGCCCACGGTTGGAAACCCAACCGATATTCCTGGCTGACCAGGAATTCAGCCGTCTTGCTGTCCGGGAAAAGACAGAGCTCGTTTCAGTGTCATCGGCTGAACGTGCCCGCTGGCCATCATGGGGGCGCTGTCCACCCCCATCCATCGGAGAGCTCAAAACATGCACGACCTGCCGACTCGCGCTTCCTCGAGCGGAATGACGTCACGGGTGTTGGCCCCGTGGGCCCTTGCCTCCGTGCTCCTGCTGGGAGGCGCCTCGGGCTGCGCACCGGACGCAACCTTCCCCGAGGAGTCCCTGTCCCTCCAGTCCATGGCACAGCCCGCCATGAGCCTCAACGGCATCGAGTTCAACGGCATCGAGCTCAACGGCATCGAGCTCAATGGGACCAACCTCAACGGAACCAACCTCAATGGGACCAACCTCAACGGACTCAGTGCCATTGGCCTGAACACGCCTGACTTCCGCTCCTGGTTCAATCAAGACGTGACACGTCACGCCATGTTGATGAAGTACGTGGTGCAATGCGCGGTCCCCGCGGGAGAGCAACGCACCTTCATGAACCCGCAGACGCTCACCACGTACACCTGGAGTGGTTCCCTGGGTCTGGCGCCGGATTGGGCGAGTGGCCAGCCGGCGACGGCGGCGGAGCTGCGGATTGTCTCCGCGTGCCTGGCCGCGCATGTCAATCCCTATGGCCAGCATGTCTCCATCTCCGTGTTGGGATTGGATGCAACGGGTCAGCCCACCCCCTACACCTCCGAGGAGCTGGAGAGTCATGGCCTCAGGGAAGGCTGCTTCTTCGGCGACCTGTTCCAGAACGAGCCGGTCCTCTTCGCCGGCAATGACGGGCTCTCGCTGAGCGGCGGTGAGAGCACCTCGCGGGCCTGCGCCCAGGGGAGCACCCTCCAGGGGTGTGCCCCCCTGGTCCACGTGGGCCAGTGCGAGGACATCTGCACCCTCGATGCGTCGGGCACCTTCTACACATCGTGCACCTGGAATGGCGTCACCTATCCGCCCATCACCACGCGCGTGCGTCAGGCGGACCTCTACAGCTGCGGGGACGGGGTGTGCCAGGTGACGGAGCGCTGCGGGATGGGAATGTCCGCCGAGAGCTGCGGCCTGGACTGCGGCTCCTGCTGAAACGAGGTGGCGCTCCGAGTGGGCAGGCCATGTGCCGGTGTGCGCCCGCTGTCCGAGTTTCGGTCACTGTGTCCGAGACTTGGACAGCCTGGGCGCCCCGCGCACAACCCTTTGAGCTGACAGAGGATTCACCCGGAAACGGCTGGGCTCTTTACAAAAAATCTCAGGACGGCTGGATTTCCATGCTCCAGTGCTGATCGGGTATTGCCCGCCAAGTTCTTGTTTTCTGGTACTCTGGGAAGTTGGCCCGAAGGTTGCTCCGTTGGGAGGTGCTGCGTTCAACCCCTGTTGTCTCTCGAAAAGGAATCCTCCATGCGTAAGCTCTCCATGGCGTTG
This sequence comes from Archangium sp. Cb G35, assembly GCF_001896145.1. Lineage (NCBI taxonomy): Bacteria > Pseudomonadati > Myxococcota > Myxococcia > Myxococcales > Archangiaceae > Archangium > Archangium sp. Cb G35. The sequence continues at coordinate 121,559 of NZ_MPOI01000006.1, read as the reverse complement.
CTGGCCGGTGTTGCCCTCGTGGGTTGCGGTGTCGAGCCGCAGGCCGAGAACGAGGAGATCATCGCCAACCTGGTCGAGGCCGGCTTCCCGGCCGACGACATCATGGTCGTCGAGGATTCCGTGTACGTGGGCCGTGACGCCCATGTGACCCTCGCGGCGTCCCGCGAGATGCTGCAGCCCGCCAAGGGCGCGGAGCAGTACCGCACGACCAATCTCGTCAGCAGCAGCGTGACGAAGATCTGCGTCATCCCCACCTCCCAGTTCAACAGCTACAGCCGCCTCAGCGCGGGCCTCGATCTGGCGATCGCCAACTACAACTCGCTGGGGCTCAGCTTCACCCTGGCGCGGGGCTCGGCCTCCGACTGCAGCGCGACCATCAGCGCGAGGACCATGAACGGCACCGGCGGCTCCGCGGGCTTCCCCACGGGCGGCAAGCCCTACGGCACCATCAATATCGGTACCGGGCTGCAGAACTACAGCGATGACGTGAACGAGCACGTCATCACCCACGAACTCGGCCACTGCATCGGTTTCCGCCACACGGACTACTACGATCGGTCCATCAGCTGCGGCGGCTCCACCGCCAACGAGGGCGCCTCCAACGTGGGCGCCATCCACATCCCCGGGACGCCGACCGATGCCCGCGTGGGCGGGTCGATCATGAACTCCTGCTTCCGCTCGAGCGAGTCCGGCGAGTGGAGCAGCTCGGACAAGACCGCGCTGGCTTACCTCTACTGAGAGAGGGCGCGACAGCCCCCCGGGTCCGTTCGTGACTCCGTGGGGCGCGCTTCTCGCGGGCACCGTACTCCCGGGCTTCGGCCCATGGAGCCGCGGTGCCCGCTGCATTTCCGCTCCACGGCATGGGTGTGCCCCTGGCTGGCCCGCACCACGCGTGTGGACAGAAGCGTACGCGTGAGCAGGTGCGTCATGGTAGAACGAGGGGGAAGCGCTTGACTTCCTCGCATGCGTTCGCCGACTTCGCCGATTGCCGTGGACGATTCACTCTGGCCCCTGGTCCGGGTGACGTTTCCGCGCGTCATCACGAACGCGCAACAGGCGGAGCTGTTCGCGAGCGTCCTGTCCTATCTGAAGCCGGGGAATCGGCACGTCGCCCTGGTGGACTTCCGCCAGCTCCAATCGCTCACCTCCGAGCAACGCGAGCAGCAGTGGAATTTCCTGCGGGAACAGGCCGTGCTGATGCGCCAGTGCTCGATGGGGATCGTGGCGCTCATCAACTCTCCGACCCTGGCGCTGGTCACCCGGACGATCATCCACCGCATCAAACCCTCGGTGGTGCCGTACTCCATCCTGGCCTCGTGGCCGGCGGCGGTGTCGTGGGCGGCGGACCGGCTGCGGGACAACGGTCTGGTCGAGCACGCCTCGCAAGTACGGCAACGCCTCGTCGTGGTTCCCGGGGGACGCGTGGGCTGAGCCCGCGGCCGCGCGAAGGCGAGCGCGGCTCCCTCATCCCCGGAAGAGAGGCTCGGGTCTTCAGGCCCGCGGGGATTCAGCCCTGGGGGGCGAGCTCCCCGATGAGTGGCTGCCATCTGGGTCCGAGCTCGTGCAGCCGCTTGAGCTCGGCGAGCCCCGCGGCCCAGCCCGCCTCATGCTGCGCCACGTTGTCCAGCTCGTCGCGCTGGAAGCCCTGCTGGAGGAAGGTCAGCCGGGTCTTTCCTCCGGCCTCCGTCAGCTCCCAACGCGTGGTCATCCCGGGCTCGGCGTAGGCCAGGAGCCGTCCCGGCTGGAACTCGGAGATCGTTCCATCCGCCCCCAGGGTGATGCGTCCTCCGACGCGGGGCTCGACCTCCGCCTCCCACCCGAACCAGCGGGCGATCCGCGCGGGGTCGATGAGGGAGTCGAAGACCTGGGCGGGCAGGGCGGGGATGGTCAGCTCGATGCGGATTTCGTTGGGGCGGCTGGCGCTGAAGTCGCACCGGGGGGTGAGCTCGCGCCCCTCGGCCCACTCGGCGAGGTTGGCGAGGGCCAGTCCCCAGAAGGTGTGCAGCGTGTGCAGGCCGTCGCGCCGCCCGGTGGGCGCCATCAGCTCCTCCATGGGGGGGATGCCATCCTGGCTCAGGGCCAGGAGGGTGGCGGAGGGCCCCGCGTCCTGGAGCTGGAACATGACGTTCGTCCGCGTTCCATCCAGCGTCCAGGCGAAGCTCAGGAGCTTGTCGGGCTGGGCGATGAGCAGTTGCTGCCGGCCCCGCTCGCCTTGCGGCGTGTAGCGGCCCCAGAACTCGAAGCGCCGCTCGGGCAGGGACACCTCGGCGAACTCGGCGAGCCAGGCGCGCAGCGCCGCGGGGTCGGTGAGCGCGCGGTAGACCGTCGCGCGAGGCGCGGCCACCTGCACCATGGCCTGAAACGTACCGCTCATCGGGCTTCTCCTTGGGAATGACGGGCCACGATAGCGGCGTGCCACGGTCCCGCCAACGCGCACGTTCTTTCTAATCCCCGTGCGGGGATTGACACGAGCCAATGCTCATGGACTCATCGCCATCCGGGCAAAAAGGGCTTTCCCCGCGAACGAAGCACGTTGGAAGGTGCGACCATGATCAAGCTTTTCCTCCTGTTTCTCATGGCCTGGCTTCGGGGTATTCCCGGCGCCGGTGGTCTCCTGCTTCTGGGGCTCTACTTGTTCTACATGCTCAGATACAGAGGCTACTACGGCCGATTGTCAGAGCCGGAGAAGGCGACGCTCAGACTCCAATCCGATGTCGGCAAACACGACATGCGCTCCCAATGGGACGTCATCCCATGGCCGGGGACTTCCAAGCACGTCATTCGTAAGTGGACCTGGGACCGGATCGCGCTGGATACGACGCTCAAGAAATCCGTGGAGACAACCCGCGCGTCGCTCTCGAATGCGCTCAAGAAACTCGATGCCTACTCCAAGCAGCATTCATCGTCAGGTCATCACCCGTACAGCGGGACGTTGGCGGTGTTCGATTCCTCCCAGATGCGCCATACCCCGACGGAGGCGCTCGATCTGGTGAGCAGTACCTTGGTGAAAAGCGGCAATGACTGGACCGATCAGGCAATCTGCATGCTGGGGGGCACCTTCGTCATCTGCGCTGAGTCGTATAAAAAAGACATCAAGAAGCACTTCGACGAGAACAAGAAGAAAGAGCCACGCATGGCATCCGGCACGGATGCCGAACTGTCTCGCTTCACGTGGAAGATCGGCCAGTTCGCCACGACCCTGAAGTTCCCGACCGGCCTCGCTGATTTTCTGCATAGCGTTCTTCGACGGCTCAATCCGTGGGATCGCCATGCCGTCGTCAAGTACCGGGATGAGGATTACTATGCGCCTACGACGATGTTTGGCGCCTCCGCGACCATCATGAAGGTGCTCAAACTCTGCGAAGCCATCGGGTTGAACGACGACGATAAGATGTTCGTCGGCTACAGCGTGGCCCTGCACTGGATCGACAAGTACCTGAACGACGATTCGTGGGTCCGAGGGGGAGTTCTGACCCCTGACCGCCACTCCCTGCTCGAGGCGTTGCAAGGCATGTACGCCTATATCCAGAACGACCCGACGGCAGCCGCCGACGCCCTGGTCAAGATGTATCAGGAGGCAGATGAGGCGCGCCTCGCGGACAAGAGAAGGTAGTTCCTGGTTCGTCCCGAGGAATCCCTCTTCATCGTTCAGGGGGCCTCGCGGGGAATCCGTGCCGGCGTGAAGGACGGCCCGAGCATCCGGGGGCCACCCTGTTCCCAGACAAGCGGATCAATGCACATCCGTCGAGCCGTCCGCGCCGGATCCCACGCGTGGTAGACGATGACATCCTGCCCGTCAGGGCCCTCGACCACGCAGTTGTGCCCGGGGCCGATCACCTTGTCCGGCACGGTGCGCAACAACCGCGGGGCGCCAGCCGGCTCGACCCAGGGCCCGAGCGGGTGCTCCGCCACGGCGTAGGCGACGCCGTACGAGGGCTCCAGCCAGGAGCCGCCGGAGTAGAAGCAGTAGTAGCGGCCCTCGTATTTGCGGACGAACGGGCCCTCCAGCGTGTGCCAGTCGTAGACCTGCCCGTACATGGTCCGCTGGCGCAGGAAGATCTGCCAGTCGTCACTGGGGCGCAGGATGGTGCGGCTCTGCCCACGCAGCCGGGTCATGTCCTCCAGCACGTCCACGGCGACCATGGTGCCGGCCCGGCCGCCCTCGAGCACGTCCCGGGCGTGGAAGAGGTACCAGGTTCCGTCATCGTCCCGGAACGGACTCGCGTCGATGGCGAAGCGCTCATTCGGGGTGAGGTTGATGCCCTGGTCGACGAACGGGCCGGTCGGTTTATCGGCGACCGCGACCCGCAGATGGTGGCCAACGTCTCCCACTCCCACGGAGTAGTACATCCACCACTTCCCGTGCGCCTCGGCGACTTCCGGCGCCCAGTAGTCGCTTCCGAGCTCCCGGGGTAGCAGCTCGAGGGCACCCCCCACGCTGCGCCAGGTGACGAGGTCCGGAGAGGTGAGCACCTCGAAGGCACGCCCGTCGATCACCTGGCCGGTGCCATAGGCGACATAGCCGTCAGCGACTCGCAGGACGAAGGGATCCGCGAAATAGGCGTCATGCACCGGATTGCAGTAGTGGATGGACATGACGCCATGACTACACCGTGAGGGCTTCGCTCACCACATGGAGTAGACGCGGACGTAGTCGAACCCGGCGGTGAACTTGCCTCCTCCCCCCATCGCCGCGAGGCCGATTCGCGGGTTGGTCAACGCGTGCGTCCAGGTGCCGCCACGAACCCAGTCCGTGCCGTTCTGGCTCGTGTACGCGGTGTACGCCACGGTGTCACCGCCAGCGGCACGGCGTGCCTCGCCCGTGAGGCGTTCGACCGCGATGCGCAGGTACGTCCAGTCCCTCGAAGAGGGACCGGCGACCGTGTTGCCATAGCGCGCATGGCCGGTTGGCACCGGTGCCCGCTCCTTCGCGAACTCCGTCTGACGCGTCTCCCCCATGGAGGTGACCGTCAGCTTGATGTAGTTGTCGTCGTCGCCGTAGAGCACCAGACCCGCCTGCGCCGAGTTGAAGCAGCAGCCCTCCGCCGGCACATCGATGCGCACCCGGGTTTCGACCACGTAGTCGCCCTTGGGCGCCGGGCGTGTCAGCAGGGAGGCGTTGTTGGTGTCGATGTGGAGGTCGGCCTTCTGGACCTCGAAGCGGAACGTCCCGTCCGCAATGCCATACGTGCTTGCGTCTGGCGGCCGCACCCAGGACCATGAGGCGCTCAGCGTGCTCCCATCGAGCTCGTCCGACGCCGCCGCCGTGCGCTTACCCAGGGTGTGGGGTGGCACCCGCTTCGTGCGGTACCGGGACTTGAACCCGTCTCGAGCCGCGGGCGACGGCATCTTGCCATCCGAAGCCCACAGGCCGCCGCGCACCGTTGGCCACCCGTCGACCCAGTCCAAGGGGTCCAACAGCGCGGGCCGTTTGGTGAAGCCTGTCGCCGATTCGAAGAACGGGTGGGACTGATCGACGGCGTGGTAGACGGTCCACCACTGGCCCGCCGCGTCCTGGAACACCGTGTTGTGCCCGGGGCCCATCCACCGGTTGCCATTCATGCTGATGACGGGTGTTCCGCCGGCCCGCGTGTCCAGCAGCGACTGGCCCTCGCGATCCACGAACGGACCGAACGGACTGGTGGACCGCCCGGCGAAGACGCTGTAGCCGGTCAGCGCGCCGTTGCAGCAATTCGTCGCGGACGCGAATAGATAATAGGCGCCGTCGTGGGAGACGACGTTCGCGCCTTCGTAGCGGTCGCCGATGGTGATCCGCTTCTCGTCGCCGCCAACGGTTGCCCCGTCCGCGGTCAACGTGACCGTCCTGGCGAAGATGCCTCCGGAGTAACTGCCGTAATACAAGACGCTGTCCGTGCCAACCGAGTCACCCAGGACGTCCGGATCGTAGGTCCACTGGAATGCGCAGGGATCCGGGTTGGAGGTGTCCTTGCGCGGGCCGATCACCGGCGCGTCGGAGAACTTCCACGGCCCCGTGGGTTTGTCGCTGGTCGCGACACCGATCGCGCTGTCGCTCGCACACGTCGTCGCGGTCGTGTCGGTGACAACGAAGAACAGGTAATACTTGTCGTGCGCTGCGGAGTAGACGACATCGGGTGCCCACAGCCCCGCGCTGCTGGCGGCATAGCCAGGCACCGACTGGAAGGCGTCGCCGACGTACTCCCAATTCACCAGGTCGAGAGACCGCAGCTGGGGGATCTTGTGGAACACCCACTTCCCCTGGGCGTCGCGGTCCTTGTCGTTCAGCGGATCCGTCGTGCAGTACATGTACCAGTACGGATCGTCCCGTTGCTGTCCACGCAGCACCGCGGGGTCGGCGCAGCTTTCGACGACGCCACCCTCCGGGATCCGAGGCTTCAACGGGTTGGTGTAGAAGCCGGGACTCTTCGAACTGGCGGCCAGCGCCGGTGGAGCAGCGAATGTGGCCAGCAGCCACAGCGCCGCGAGCGCGCGTGGCAGGGTGTCCGACCGGGTGAAGTGACGAGTGCCCATGCGAACTCCCTCATGTCTACGGCCTGGAGAAGCGTTCCTCCACGACGAATGGCTCACAGGGGCGGCCCTCTAGGTCACGGAAGGCGACATGGCGCTGGATGGCCCTGCGCTGGTCCCCGTCCTTGCCGTAGTCGGTGCCGTTGCGCCAGACGTGCAGGTACATCGCGTACAGGCCCTCTCCCATCCTCACGAACGAGGGGTGGCCCGGGCCGTTCCAGTGCCCGCCGAGCGCCGGGCTCTCGCTGTCGATCAAGAGCCGCTCGTCCGTCACCTCGTTGGCCAGCAGGTCAACCTTCGCGACGTACGTGCGGTACTCGGAGTTCCCGAAGAAACCGGCGCTGTAGAAGAGATAGGACTGGCCGTTCTCGTGCACGATGAACTGGCCTTCGACCAGGCCGTCATGGTGCAGGCCATTGGTGAACAGGACCTTCGCCGGGCCCAGGAGCGTGATGCGCCCACCGGCCTCTTGCTTGAACTCGTGCGACAGGATGGGCGTGGGCGCCTTGCGGTGCTCCTGCGTCACCAGGTCCTTCCACTGCAACCCGTTCCCGTCCACCTTGGTGAGCAGGAACGTCCGCTCCTTGCCCTCCGCATCGACGGTCGCGGCCACGTGGCCGTCAATCATTCCGATGACGGGGTTCTCGCCCGCGGGCCCTCCCGGGTAGTCGGGAGCCAGCTCCTTCACGCGGACGTTGATGTCGAGGAAGCCATGGTCCGCCCACTCGCCATCGATGGCGGTGGCGGTGGCGTAGGCCGAGCGCAGGATGCCAGCGCGATCCCTCGCGGTGTAGTGCAGCGTGAGCAGACCGTTGCGCACGTCGATCTCGGGAGCCCATCGCGCCACGACGAGGTCCCTGGGCAGGCCGGGCGAGAGTGGATCCAACTCGCCAGCGTTCCACCATGCGGGCAGCTTGCCCTCGGGGAAGATGGCGCGATGCTGGCCATCCACGATGTGTGGCACCCAGGTGCCACCCACGAAGCGGTACAGCCGGAAGGCGAACGGCTGGTCATTGGTGGTCGCGACCAGCCAGAGGCCCGCGGTGCGCGCGCCACCGGGGCTCCGCGCATCCAGCCGCAGCACGAAGGGATCGGGCAGGGTCTCGTGGACGAGCGGCTCGGGAACCGGCTGCGGGTTCGCGATGATGTCCTGGAGTGTGCGCGACTCGTCCGAGGGAAGGTCGAAGGAGGGGGTGTTCATAGGGGAGGGGACGTCCGTTCTACCGGAAGCGGGAGCGGCGCAGGATGGCCGAGATCGCGCGCTGGGCAGCCGTCAGGGCCGTGTCCGGGTCCTTGTGGACGAGCCAGGTCGAGTTCAGCTCGTTGACCATCACGTCCATGATGCCGCGCTGGAATTCGATGGGCGGTAGCGCCGTGGCGATGATGGCGGTGCGGGTGTACTCGCCGCGGTGCGGAAGGGCCCGCATCTCCGCGCTCGCGAGCACCGAGGCGCGCACCGGCAGGTGTCCGGTCCGGGCCCATTGCAGATTGTTGTCGTAGAGGAACTTCAGGAAGGTGAGCACGGCCTTCTGCTTCGCCGCATCCGGCTTCGGCTGCTTCGGCACCACCCACGTGTGGCTGTCGGACCAGACGGCATCCTTTCCATGGAGCGTGGGCATGTCGCGCACGGCGTAGTTCTTGAGGGCGACGTTCGGCTCCTTCGCCTGCGCCGCGTAGGTATCCACGCCCCAGGTGCCGTTCACGAGCACCGCCGCCTCGCCGCCGAGGAAGGCCTGCTGCGCTCCGGCATAGTCGTGCCTGGGATTGGCGTGGCCGGCCGCGTAGAGCGTGTCGAGCAGGCGCAACGACTCCTTGCTCTCCTTCGATCCCAGCTGCGCCTGCCTCTCGGTGTCGACGAGGTCGCCGCCCTGCTGCCAGATCCAGGTGAGGTACTGCCAGGTGGGCATCGGATCGGCCCCGGAGGGAATGGCGAAGTACGGCTTGCCCGTCTTCGCCTTCATGAGCTCGGCGTGCCGCATCAACTCGGCCGGACTGGTGGGCATCTTCGGCTGGCCCTTGTCGTCGACGAGCCCCGCTTTGATGAACAGGTCGGCGTTGACGTGCCACAGGAGCGCGTGCACGTCGAAAGGCAGAGCCCAGAGCTCACCCCTGGCGCTCACGGCTTCGCGAGCCACCGGCACGAAGTCGGCGGTGTCGATGCCCACCGCGGCGAAGTCCTTGCCGAGCGGCTGGAGGAGATTGCGCAACTGGTAGTTCGGCAGGACGCTGCGGTGCATGACGGCGATGTCTGGCGGGGTGCGGGCCGCGACGTTGGCGCTCAGCCGGTCGTAGTAGACGCCCCATTCCACCGACTGCGTCTTGACGATGATTCCGTCCTTGTTCTCCGCGTTGAACTTGTTGGTCAGCACCTGGATGATGCCGCATTCACCGACGGCCTTCGCCAGGTCGGTGACGTTGGCGTACTCGTCGCTGCAGCCGCCGAAGAAGCGGAACAGCGTGATCTCCGTGGCGGCCAGCGCGGGGGTGGAGCCGAGGACCACGGCCAGCAGCAGCGAGGCCGGAAGCAGTGTCTTCATCTTCATGGGGAGCCTACTTACCGCCGGTCATGGCAACGCCTTGCACGATGTAGCGTTGGAACACGACGTAGAGAACGAGCATCGGGGCGCTGGCGAACACGGCCGAGGCCATCAGGAAGCCGAGCCCCTCGGACATGGCGAAGTTGCCCTGCAACGAACCGAGGCCGACGCTGAGGGTATACATCTCCGGCTGGGTCGCCGTGATGACCGGCCAGAGGAAGTCGTTCCATGCGAACAGGAAGGTGAAGATGCCGAGCGTCGTCAGCGCCGGGCGGGACAGCGGCAGCATCACCGACCAGAAAATCCTCAGCCGGCCCGCGTTGTCGAGCTCCGCGGCCTCCTCCAGTTCGCGCGGGATGGCCTTGAAGAACTGCGTCATCAGGAACACGCCCATCGGCGTCGCCAGGCGGGGGGCGATGAGGGAGAAGTAGGTGTTGTGCATTTCCCAGCGGGCGAACAGGGCATGCAGCGGCACGATGATGGCTTGCTCCGGCACCATCAGCCCGGCCAGCACCAGCAGGAAGACGGCGCGGCGGCCGGGAAAGTCGATCCGGGCGAAGGCGTAGCCGGCGAGCGACGACAGCAGCAGGACCAACGCCGTCATGCTGAGGGCGACGATCACGCTGTTGAGCAGCCAGCGTGGCGTCAGCGACACCCGCAGCAGGGTGGCGAAATTCTCCAGGGTATGCGGCCACGGAATGATTCCGCGGGTGGAGCTCACCAACATGGAGTTGGGCTTGAGCGACAGGGCCAGCACCCACAGCATCGGCATCATCCACACGAACGCGGCGCCGATCATCAGGGCGAGGAGGAGACGGTCACCAAAGGTCCGGGTCATGGCTTCACTTCTCCTCCTGCCGCGACAGCCGGAGCTGCAGCAACGCCACGCAGAACATCAAGGCGAACAGCACCATCGAGACCGAGGAGGCATAGCCGGCACGCCAGTCCCGGAAGCTGGTCTCGTAGATGAGCTGCACCAGGGGCCGGGTGGAGTTGGACGGACCGCCGCGCGTCATCAACAGCGGCTGGCCGAACACCTGGAGATGCATGATGGTCTGCAGAACCACCACGAGCAGCGTCGTGCGCGCCAGCGCCGGCAGGGTGATGTGCCGCAGCACCGCCCATCGCGAGGCGTTGTCGAGCCGGGCGGCCTCGTAGACCTCGGGGGGAATCTGCTGCAGCCCGGCGAGAAAGAGCGCCATCGGGAAGCCAGCACCCCACCACAAGGTCGTCACCACCAGTGCCGGCATGGCCCAGGTCTGGTCCGCCAGGAAGGCGATCGGCTCCAGCCCCACGGCGCGCATCCCGTTGGCGATCAGGCCACGGTCGGGGTTGAGCACCATGGACCACACCAGCGTGACGACCGTGACCGAGAAGATGCTCGAGGCGAAGAAGATCGCCCGCAGCGCGCCATGGAGCCGCAGCGGCCCATTGAGGGCCAGGGCCAGGGCCAGGCCGAGCACCGTGGCCGCCGGTGCTGTCATGGCGGCGAACTGCAGGGTGCGTTGGAACGCCTCCCAGAAATACGGGTCGTCCCACAGTTCCTGGTAGTTCAGCCAGCCGATGTACTGGCGATAGTCCCCGACGATCTCCCAGTCGTGCAGGCTCATCCACACGCCGAGGCAGAAGGGGTAGATCAGGAAGACGGCGTAGAACGCGAGGAATGGCGCCAGGAAGCCATAGCCGGCGATGGTGTCGCGGTACCGTGTCAGCCAGCCGCGCCGCACGGCGGGCGCCTGCTCGAGGGCCACGTTCATGGCGCGCCCCTGAGTGCCACCCCATCCGCGCCGAAGAGCCGGCCGGTGCCGGGTTCGAGCGTCAGGGTCACGGTGTCACCGAGCCGGACCGTGCTGTCGCCCGTGTCGGTGGCGATGAGCGTGGCGCCATCGGCTCCCGTGACATGCAGCAGGGTCTCTCGGCCCAGCCGCTCGATCGCCTTCGCCTGACCGCGGAAGATGCCCTCGCCAGGGGTTGGCCGAACGTGCTCGGGCCGGACGCCGAAGGTGACCGGCGCCCCCACGGTCAGCGCGCGGCCATCCACCGCGAGCTCCGCCTTCCCTCCTGGCAGGGCGACCTCCACCCGGTTGGGGCTGGCGGCGACCACCCGGGTCTCGAGCAGATTCATCTTGGGGGCACCGATGAAGCCGGCCACGAAGGTGTTCGCGGGGTTCCGGTAGACCTCCAGCGGCGAGCCCACCTGTTCGATCCGTCCCTCGCGGAAGACGACGATGCGGTCGGCCATGGTCATCGCCTCGACCTGATCGTGCGTGACATAGATGGAGGTGGCTTCGAGCCGCTGGTGCAGTTGCACCAATTCCACTCGCATCTGCACCCGCAGTGCCGCGTCCAGGTTGGAGAGCGGCTCATCGAACAAGAAGACGTCCGGCCGGCGGACGATGGCCCGGCCGATGGCGATGCGCTGGCGCTGGCCGCCGGACATCTCCGCCGGGCGGCGCTTCAGCAGGTGCTCGATCTGCAGCGTCTTCGCGGCGGCGTTCACGCGCTCGGTGATCTCGGCACCCGGCGTGCCAATGTTGCGCAGACCGAAGGCCATGTTCTCCGCCGCCGTCATATGCGGGTAGAGGGCGTAGTTCTGGAAGACCATGGAGACCCCACGGTCGCCGGGCGGCGTGTCATTGACCAGTCGCCCGCCGATGAGGATCTCTCCGTCAGTGATTCGCTCCAGCCCGGCAACCATGCGCAGCAGGGTGGACTTGCCGCACCCCGAGGGGCCGACGAAGACGATGAACTCCCGGTGCTTCAGCTCGAGCGAGACACCGTGGATCACCGACTGGGAGCCATATCGCTTCTGCACATCCCGCAGCAGTACATCAGCCATCGTTCATATTCCTGGGGGCGTCGGCCGCCCCGGCTCCGTCACCGGCTGGTTTCCAGCACGCTCGCCCCATCCGCGGCGTGGCACACGTAGATGTGCGGCGTCTTCCGAGTGGCCTGCGTGTACTTCTCGCGGATGTTCTGGACGAACGCATGGGTCTGCTCGGGCGTGACCAGGGCCACCGCGCAACCACCGAAGCCTGCTCCCGTCATGCGGGCTCCGAAACAACCCGGCTGCGCTCGCGCCAGCGACACGATGGCGTTGAGCGCGTCATTGGTCACCTCGAAGTCGTCGCGCAGGCTGTCGTGGCTGGCGTCCATCAGCTTGCCCAGCCGCGTGAGGTCTCCGGCTCGCATGGCCTCGGCGGCCTGAAGGGTGCGCTCGTTCTCGGTGATCACGTGCCGCGCGCGGCGGCGGACCAGCGGGTCGAGCTCGTTCTGGCGCGCCGACAAGGTCCGCGAGTCCACGTCGCGGAGCGCCTTCACGCCGAAGAACCGCGCGGCCTGCTCGCACTGACTCCGGCGCTCGTTGTAGGCGGAGTCCACCAGCCCCCGGCGGGTCCCCGTATCGAGCACGACCACCACGGCGCCCTCGGGGACGGGTACGGGCTGGAGCTCCAGGCTGCGGCAGTCGATGAGCAGCGCGTGGTTCTCGCGGCCCCCCGCGACGATCATCTGGTCCATGATCCCCGAGTTGACGCCAATCCACTTGTTCTCGACCCGCTGGCCGAGCAGCGCCATCTCGGAGGGCTTCCACTGCAGCCCGCTCACGGTGGCGAAGGCGCGCTCCATGGCCATCTCCACGGCGGCGGAGGACGAAAGGCCCGCGCCACGCGGCACGTTCCCCATCATCACCGCCTCCAGGCCCCGCAGCGTGTGACCGGCTTCCTGCAGCGCCCAGGCAACGCCCTTCACGTACTCCGACCAGTCCGTGCCGGTGTGGGAGATCTGCCCGAGCTCGAAGGAGAGGGACGCCTTGTAATCGAGCGAGTGGACGACGACGCGGCGGTCATCGCGCGGGCGCAGAGCGATCCACACCTCGCGATCGATGGCGATGGGGAGCACGAAACCGTCGTTGTAGTCGGTGTGCTCACCGATGAGATTGACCCGGCCCGGAGCCCGTACGATCGCGGCGGGGGCCGCGCCGAAGCGTTCGTGGAAGTCCTGCTCGACCTGTTCGAGTAGCGTCATCGTTTCTCCAGAAGCGGGCGCCTGGGTTCACCGGCCCGAGACAGAAAACCTGTAGACGGAGCGCGAGCGATAGTGCTCGCCCGGGCGCAGAATCGTCGAGGGGAAGTCCGGCTGGTTCGGCGAGTCCGGCAGGTGCTGCGTCTCCATCGCGAAGCCGAAGCGGTGGTGGTAGACCGCGCCCTTCTTCCCCTTCAGCGTGCCGTCGAGGAAGTTGCCCGAGTAGAACTGCATGCCCGGCTCGGTGGTGTGGATCTCCATCACGCGGCCGGTGGTGGGCTCCAGGACGTGCGCGGCCAGCGACAGCTCGCCGGCCCTTTCCTTGTTGAGCACCAGGCTGTGGTCATAGCCCTGCCCATTGCGGAGCTGTTCGTCGTCCTGGCGGATGCGCGCGCCGATGGGTGTGGGCCGCCTGAAGTCGAACGGCGTGCCCGTCACGTCGCGCAGCCCGCCGAGCGGGATGGATGCCGGATCGATCGGGACGAAGCGGTCCGCGTTGATCGTGACGACATGACCCAGGATGTCGCCCTTCCCGTCGCCGGCCAGGTTGAAATAGCTGTGCTGCGTGAGGTTGACCGGCGTCGCCTTGTCGGTGGTGGCGTGGTAGTCGAAGACGAGCGCGTCATCGTCCGTCAGCGTATAGGTGACCTTCGCGCTCAGGGTCCCCGGGTAGCCCTCCTCTCCGTCGGGGCTCACGTAGGTGAGAACGAGGCCCATGCCCTGCTCGTTCTCGAAGGGCTCCGCGGTCCACACCACCTTGTCGAAGCCCTTGAGCCCGCCGTGCAGGTGGTTCACGCCGTTGTTCGTCGCCAGGATGTATTGCTGGCCATCGAGCGTGAACCGGCCCCGGGCGATGCGGTTGCCATAGCGGCCGATCAGTGCGCCGAAGTACGGGGTTTCCCTCAGGTAGTCCGCCAATGCGTCGTAGCCCAGCACCACGTCGTCGAAGCGGCCGTCCCGGTCTGGCACCCGCAGGCTGAGGATGATTCCGCCGTAATTGGTGACTCGCGCCTCGATTCCCCTCTTGTTGGTGAGGGTGTAGACCTCGACGGGCTGTCCTCCTGGGGCCGTACCGAAGGGGGTCCGTTCCACGACGTCTCCTGGCATGAAGAGGGATGCGCGCGGCCTGTCTCGTGGGGGGCCGAGCGGACCGCGGACCGTATAGCACGCAGGGCATGCCGCGAGAGGTGTTCTGCTGGCCAGGGGTGGTGGTTGTTGGTGTCGCCTTCACTGACTGCGAAGCGGATGAGCGTGGCTTTGGATGTGAATCTTGACGCACCACGCTAGAGCCGCGAACCACGGATTCACGGAAACCGCGCCTTGACACCCTTCATGGGCATGAGTGAGATGCGCGGCCCCACGAACACGTATGAAACCGGAGGACCTCGCCTGGCAACTCCAGCCAGGCGGAGGAGTCGACGGATTTGTGCGCGCCGTTGAAGAGGGCATTTGATGCGTTTCAAGATATTTGTTCTTTGTTCGACATCCCTCACGATGCTGACGGCCGATGCGCTTGCGCAGGCCGCGCAAACCGCGCCCAACACCCCTGGAGCCGCACCGGCGCCGCAAGCGGCCGGCGCGAGCACCCCGCCGCAAACGGATGACCCCGCGACGGCTGAGAGCACGGGGACCGACGAAGAGTATGTCGAGGAGATTGTCGTCGTCGGCCTGCAACGCAGCATGCAGAAGGCGCAGACCATCAAGCGCGACTCCGACCAGATCGTCGATAGCGTCGTGGCGCAGGACATTGGCAAGCTGCCGGATGTCACGGTCTCCGAGACGGCGGCCCGCATTCCAGGTGTCCAGGTCGCCCGGGAACGCGGCGAAGCGGCCGGCCAGGTGCTGGTGCGCGGTCTGCCCGACGTCACCACGACCTATAACGGCCGGGAGATCTTCACCGCCGAAACGCGCAGCGTCGCACTCGCCGACTTTCCCTCGGGTGGCATCGCGGCGCTCGAGGTCTTCAAGACCACGACCGCCGATCAGATCGAAGGCGGTCTCGCCGGTCTCATCGACGTGCGCTCCCGCCGGCCGCTCGACTTCGAAGGCTTCGAGCTCTCGGGCTCCCTGCGGGGCACCTACGCCAATCAGTCCGGCGCGTTCGACCCGAACGGCAACCTTCTGATCACCAACCGCTGGCGCACCGGCGCGGGTGACATCGGCGCGCTGCTCAACGTCTCCTATACCCGCCTCAACTATCTGGACTCCGCGCGCTGGAACACCGGGTTCATCAGCCCCAACGGGCGGGACGCGGAGACGGGCCAGCAGTTCCGCTTCCCCGACGTGGTCGGCATCTTCTATGGCGCCGGCCAGCGCGAACGCCCGTCCGTGAACGGCTCGGTGCAGTGGCGGCCGCAACCCGGGCTCGAGTTCTACGCCGATGGACTCTGGCAGGGGTACCGCGACAGCGTCTCGGACCGCCAACTGGAGATGCGGTTGTGGGGCGGCGGGGCCCGGTACACCAACGTGATGCTGCGGCCGGGCACCACGGACCAGGCCCAGAGCCTCACCGTGGAGAACGCCGCCCAGCCCTTCATGTTCCAGGGCGCGACCTACCGCCAGACCGACACCGCTCAGTTCGCCGTCGGCGGCTCCTATGAAACGGGCCCCGTGCGGCTCACGGCCGATCTGGCGAGGACGGCCAGTCAGTTCGACCTGTCGCTCTACAGCTTCGACCAGCAGCTGGCCGCCGCCCCCACGTTCGACGTCAATTTCGACGTGCCGCGGGGCCCCGGTGGCATGGAGTTCTCCCTCCGCGACTACGACCTGACCAATCCCGCCAACTTCCAGTACGTCGGCCTCTTCGACAGGTCCTACATCGCGGGGGGCGATGACTGGCAGGCCCGGACGGACCTCGACGTGAGCACAGGCCTCTCCTTCCTCCCCAAGCTGGAGGCCGGCCTCCGCTTCACCACGCGCGACGCCTACCAGGAGAATGGTCAGCGCTATAGCAATGCGCACGCCGGGATGCCGCTCACCGACATTCCGGTGGATCTGCATGTGTTCCGCGGCGGCTTCCGCGGCAGCGACATCCAGCGGACGCGGACCTGGATCGTGCCGCCGTACGACAGCATCCGGAGCAACGTGGATCAGCTCCGCGCCCTCGAGGGTTTCACTCCGGGCGCGCCCGAGCGGCTGCGCGTCTTCGACGCCAACGAGCAGAGCTTCGCCGGGTACGGGCAGGCGCGCTACGAGTTCAACGTGGGCAGCGTGCGGGTGGACGGCGTGCTCGGCCTCCGCGCCGTGCGCACCAACACCACCGTCAACTCCTATCCCACCGAAACCACCATCGAGACGGCCAGCGGCAGCTACACCGACCTGCTCCCGAATGTCAGCGCGAGGATCCGGCTTCTCCGCGACCTCCAGCTGAGGCTCTCCGCCAACCAGACCCGGACGCGGCCGGGCTTCGATCAGCTGCGCCCGATCGTCCTCAACTCGCCTCCCGCCTGTCTGTCCGAGCCCAGCCCGCCCCCGAGCTGTCAGATCACCGGCGGCGGCGGCAACCCCGACCTCGAGCCGGTCCGGTCGAACAACTACGACGCCTCGCTCGAGTACTACTTCCTGCAGACAGGCATGGCGTCCCTCGCCGTGTTCCGCCGCGACTTCAACGGCTTCATCACCAACCTCGACGTGACCCGGGATGACCCGACCTATGGGCCCGGCCGCGTCCGCGTGAACATCCCGGTGAACGCCGGCGAGGGCCGCATCCAGGGCTTCGAAGCCACGCTGGGGAGCTTCTTCGATTTCCTCCCCGGCTGGCTCGGCGGCTTCGGCGCCTACGGCAACGTCACCTATCTGAACGACGAGCAGGCCTTCCCCGCGGGCTACCAGCTCGCGCTGGGCGAGACCGGCCGGATCCCCGGCGTGTCCAATTGGTCCTACAACCTCGTCGCGATGTACGAGCGCGAGAAGCTCTCCGCCCGTCTGGCCTACAACTATCGCTCCCGGTGGATCACCTCCTACGTCCAGAACCCGGACGGGGACGGGTTCACGGGCGAGTACGTGGACGGCGTGTCGCGTCTCGATTTCTCGGCGAGCTACGCGCCCTGGGAGAAGGTCAGCTTCACCTTCGACGCGTCGAACATCCTCGGCAATCCCTTCCGGAGCTTCCGGCAGTTCACGCCCGAGGGCGACACCTACCCCCGCGACGTGCGCTACGAGGAGAGCGTCTACTCGCTGGGCATCCGCGTCCGCATCTGACGCATGAAGCATGGCGAGGCTGGGAATCGCTCCAGCCTCGCCGTCCCACCGGCGTGTACCCCAATCTCCCCCTGAGCGCGGTGCACCAGACTCTGGACATGGAGTGCCGCATGCCAGTTTGCTCCGGCGCGGAGGTCACCTACGTGAGACGCAGCATTCAGCAGGTCATGGCACTCAACAACGGCAGGGCTGTCTACAACGACAGCCGGATGCTCGTGTTCGACCATCCCGACGAGTGCTGGTTCCACAGTGCGGATTTCCGCCTCCACGTCTGGAGCCACGGGGCGTTACTCGAGGAGGAGCGCGTCCCCAGCCCCGCCGCGGCACGCGAGCGCGTGTTCCTCGTCCAGAAGCTCGACGGGCTCTATGTCGACATCGCCCTCTTCGAGAGTACGGCCATCATCACCCGGGGCAGCTTCGGAGGCCGCTGCACCCAGGCCTCTCTGAAGCCCACCGAGGTGGAGGCCCTCGCGGCCCACTACCGGAAGCTGGGCTTCCAGCATGTGTACGGATGGAACGTGTCACGAGAGCGGCTTCTCAAGCGGGAGCTTCGGCTCACCCAGCCTGGACTGCTGCGCGCGGAGCAGGTGCAGGTCGACGGGGCCGTGCGGCTCACGGTGTCCACGCGAGTCGTGGGGACGGAGAAGACCGTGGCCGAGGAGCGTACGTCCTTCGCCAGCCGCGAGGAGGCTGTCGCCGCGGCGGAGCAGCGGCTCTTCGCGCTGGAGCAGGAGGGACTCAGCCCCTTCACCCTATCCATGCCCCAAAGCACCCAGGTGAATCCGGAACCTCCGGGGCTGCCGCCGGTGGCGCTGACCGCGTTCGCCCGCCCGGAGACACCTCATGCGGCCGTCGATGCCGCGGTCGCTCGCCTGGCGGAACTGCACCACAAGCTGCGGGCGGGCCACTTCATCGTCGAGCTCCTCCAGCCCGACACGGACCGGGACAGGCTCGACTCCATGGGACATGGCAGCCAGTTCTTCAGGGACCTGCACGCGGAGCGCTTCGGCCGCTGGCTTCGGCCCGCGGAAGCGCCGACGGAGGGCTCGTCCTTCGAGTACTTCGTGCGGCGTTATGGGACCGCGACCTGGGTCGTCAAGTGGGCCGGCAAGGTGCCGACGCACTACAGCGGAAACGTCAGCGGAGGGGGCCAGTGTGTTCTGGAGGTGAACGCGGACGAGTACAACGTCGAGGAACTCGCGAATCACCTGGAGCAACCCCTGCCAGGGCTGGCGGATGCCCACGTCTTCCATGGAGGCTGGCATGATGGCCTCAGCTTCATCTTCGACCGGCGCACCCGCACGCCCGAGGGCGAGTTCGGCATCCACGCGTTCGACGAGAACGACCCTGGGGCCTCCTGGCCGGAGCAACCCCTGGCTCCCGACGAGATTCAGCCCTTCGGCTTCTGGCTCTTCGACCGCGTGGAAGCCATCTGCCAGACGCTGGTGCCCGAGCTGCTCAAGGTGCAGCCGCCGCCCTCCCATGCAGGGGCGTAGTCCTTCTCGGGGCATCGACCATGCAGGCCCGAGAAAAGTGCCCCGTCACCCTGGCCCGCTACGCCCAGCGCTGGCTGGAGCAGCCTGGGGCCCTGGAGAGCGATTCCAAAGCATCCAGGCTCGCGGCCTGAATCTCGCTCGTAGGGGTCAGAGAGCGTGAGCCACACGCTCCGGCACGAGGTGCGTTCGTGTCAGCGGCCGCGCGGCGAGGATCACCCAGATGCCGTACGCCATCATGAACGTCCGGTTGGGGATCCCGAAGTAGCGCATCTGCATGAGCAGGGGAACCATGACCACGAGGCTCAACCAGACGGCGGCGGCCCACGGGAGCAGCCGCGTCCCGGACCAGGGCGCTTCCCGCCTCAGCGCGAGCGACACGAGGAGCACGGCCAGGAGCTCGCCCGGCACGCCGACCATGAATCCCACGCCGTGCATCCTTCCGGAGAAGGACATCGCCGCCGGATCCGGCGTCGCCGGGTCCATGGGAAAAGCTCCACCCAGCGCGAGCCCGACGGCCGTCAGGAAGAGACAGACGAGTCCCAGCCGGCCAGGCCAACCGCGTGCCGAACCCACGAGCGCCACGAGGAGCGCCAGGCTGCTCAGCGCGAAGGCCCCGAATGAAACGCCCATCACGAAGCCATAAGGGCCAATCGCGTACTCACTGATCATGTGGGACGCCGGCGCGAGGTCTGGCCGCAGCACGTGCAGCAGGAGAAGGGCAAGAAGCGCGACGGATGCTGCCCCAACGGCGATTCGAGCGGATTGCCTGGTCATGGTCATTCGATGTAGTTTACTCCATCGAATATGGCAACTCGACGCAAACGTGTTTACGCGTCGCCCAAGCGGGACGAGGCCGCGGCCGCCACCCGGTCTCGCGTCCTCGATGCGGCGAAGACGCTCTTCGCGCGCCGCGGAATCGATGCGGTGACCATCGCGCAGATCGCCGAGCGCGCGGGCGTCTCGGGTTCGTCGGTCTACGCCTTGTTCAAATCGAAGGAAGGCCTCCTCCAGGCCCTGTTCCAGGAGGCGCTCTTCGGGCAGGGCTACAAGGCCGCGAGCGCGCAACTCGACGCGGAAGCGGATCCCGTGGCTCAGATTCGAATGACGGCGTCCGTGGCGCGCAGCATCTACGAGGGCGAAGCCGCCGAGCTCGGACTCCTCCGGGGGGCCTCCAGCTTCTCGCTCGCGCTCCGGCGCCTCGAGGCCACGCTCGAGGAGAAGCGCTTCACGCTCCAGGAAGCGCGCGTCCGTCACCTCTTCGAGGCGGGCAAGGCCCAGGCAGGCCTCACCCTCGAGAAGGCCCGCCGCCTGTTGTGGATGTATACCAGCCGCGACATCTACCGGCTCCTCGTGCTCGAAGGTGGCTTCACACCCGATGAGTACGAGACCTGGCTCGCCCAGACCCTCCTCACCGCGCTCGTCGTGCCTCCCCCGGGCCACTCCCGCACCTGACGCCCGGAGCGCTCGACGAGGCGCGGAGGGTGACCTGGGTGAAGCAGGCCATGTCAGAGGCCTCCGCTAGCTCTGCCCCTGCTGGCAGGACGGCCGGAGCCGACGTGTGCCTCAAGGCGGCCTCACTCTGCGTGCACTGGCATGGCTCACTTCTTTTCGGCTCCCGTCTGCTGCCTTCCCCCTCCTCTCTGCCCCATCCCCCTGCCCTCAACCCTGCCCCTATTTCTCTTATGCGCCGCAAGGGGGGGCGGAGGTAGCGCACCCGAGCGCACAGCACGGCATGTGTGCCCATCCCCCTTGTGCTGAGGTACCGTTGGCGCCATGTCCAATGGCTTCATCTGGTCCAGCGCGGACGAACCGCATGCCGCGCGGCGGCTCGAGATGCTTCGCACGCATCCCGAGATCAAGGAACTCTACGGCCCGTGCTCGCGCACGAAGTACGTCTGCACGCTGCTCGTCGGGCTGCAACTCTCGCTCGCCTTCCTGCTGCGTGACGCGCCCTGGTGGCTGATTGTTCTGGTCGCCTATGCGGTGGGCGGAGTGATCAACCAGGCGTTACTCCTGGCCATTCACGAGCTCTCTCACAATCTCGCGTTTCGCAAGCCCTGGCACAATCGCGTATTCGGCGTCTTCATCAATCTGCCCGTGGGTGTGCCGGTCGCAGAAACGTTTCGCTACTACCACCTGCGCCATCACATCCATCAGGGTGACGAGCGGCTCGACACGGATATCCCGACGGAGTTCGAGGCGCGCCTGCTGCGCAATCGCGCGAGCAAACTGCTCTGGCTCTCTTGCCAAGGCTTTGCCTACGCGCTCCGCCCGCTGTTCGTGCATCCAAAGAAGCCGGGGGCTTCCGAGATCACGAACCTGCTCGTGCAGGTCGCGTTCAACGTGGCCGTGTTCCATTTTTGGGGCGTCAAAGCGCTTGCCTATCTGCCGATCAGTTCGCTGATCGTCATGGGGCTACATCCGATTGCCGGACACTACATCTCGGAGCACTACGTCTTCCGCGAAGGGCAGGAGACCTACTCGTACTACGGGCCGCTCAACGTGCTCGCGTTCAATGTCGGCTACCACAACGAGCACCACGACTTCCCCTACGTTCCTGGCTCGCGCCTGCCGAAGCTACGCGCGATGGCGCCGGAGTTTTACGACGGTCTGCTGTCGCACCAATCGTGGACGGCGACGCTTTGGAACTTCGTCATGCGCCCGAGCCTGGGCGGTTACAGCCGCATCAAGCGGCGCGTGGAGCGGCGGCGAGACTAGCGCCCAGACTCCTGCCGCGCATCTGATGGGTGAGGAGGAGGGGAGGGATGGCCCCCAGATAGCTGCGAGGCATGGAGGCGGCGGGAATCGAAGCCGCTAAGGGCGGAGTCGCCTCCACTCGGGACCAGAGGCACACCCCCCGTTTCCCTCTGAAAATGGGGCGCCCATCTGTCCGGGCGAGTCCAGGCGCGTCCGTTCGATTTGGTCCTTTTTTGGTCCCCTTGGACCCCTCGCCGGGCGATAAGTGGCAGGCCCTTCGCCCCTCGTCCCAGCTTCTGGCGCCGATGCCGTAGCCTACTAATGCCGGGCCTCTACACGGCCCGAGCTTCGGCGTATCTGTTCGCCGTGCCCCGTCTGGTGGACACCCTGTCACGACGGGGGACGGCGAACACTTACCTCAGTCGTTGCCCATGGCGCGTTCGACGCAACTGCTGCACACGGCGCGCTCGTCGTTGGTGGGGCTTCCGCAGCCTGAGCAATGCTTTTCGTAGCTGATGTCACACTCTGGACAGTACGATTCCATGTCGTCGTTGGCCTCGCACTGCGTACCGCACTCCGGGCACTCGCCCGCCTCCTGATCCTCGATCAACTTGTCCTTCAAGATGCCCACATTGCCTCCCTGTCTCCCTGTCTGGGGTGGAAACGGCGAAAATACCTGCAAATTCTTCACTGTGGGAAGAGGCGGCACCGAGCAGGCAGGCACGATTCTTCCTAAGTCGGGGAACCGGCTAAGCTGGCGCAATAACTGAGAAAATCAGGTGGCTGATCGCCGTGCCCTAGGGGAAGAGGAGAGGGAGCAGCCTGCCATGCTGGTGGAACACGCCAGACGGACACCGCGTCAGAGTCCCGCGCACTTCATCCCCACTTCGAGTGGAGCGGAGCTGCCCGGCTGTGGGCCCATGATCGGTGGCCACCCCATCACCATGGTGCAGGGCGAGCATTTACGCTTCGGCTGCCGTGCCCTGGTGGCCTCCACCGGGCCCGAGGCGATCGTGGCTGCCGGGCTGCCCTTCGTGGCCTCGACCGGCTAGCGTTACCCCTGCCTGCCCCCTCGGTGTCCTCCACCCGGCCCGAGGCGATCGTGGCTGCCGGGCTGCCCTTCGTGGCCTCGACCAACCCGAGCCTCGGGCATCTTGTTACTCGGCTGAGGGTCGCCGCGCCGTGGCAGCTACTTGCCCGGGGTTCGGCTGTCGGGCACCTGGGCCTCACGGCCGAAAATGCCCGCCATGGCGCTAAAAGGGCGGCCATCAGACTTGGACGAGGAACGGCTACCGGACGGAAATTGGTCTTGCTCAAGCTCTCAACCAAACCCCTTAGCCTCCTTGCTCCTCTGCTTGCTCCCTTGCCGATTGCCCCCTTGCTCGCTTGCTCCCCTCAAAATAGCTGCAACGAGAACATTATTGGCCTATCCTGAATTGACCCCCCATTACCCATTCAAAGGAAAGGCAATGTCGAAAAAGATTATTGGGCAGGTATTAGCAAGCACAACGGAAGACAGGCAGGGGGAACGATACGACAAGGAGTTCTTGGAACAGCTTGTTTCAGGCATGCCTCAGCGTGTCCCGTTGCATCAACGGCACAACCTCGGACTTCCATCGGTCGGTTTCATTACGAATCAACGGGTAGCGCCTCACCCGGACGTGCCTGGAGAGTGGGCTATCCTGGCCGACGTGGAGATCAATGAAGACGATGTAAACGCAAACCCAGATCTCAAAGGGTTTAGCTGGTCGGCTACCGTATCAGTCGCGCGGAACGCAGACGTGCCTCATTTCGGACACTTCGTTCCGTTTCCCGCTTATAAGCATGGCCTCCTCGACGAAATCCTGAATCAAGACGAGCCTGTTTTGGTTGGGAAGTGGTTGAAGAAGG
Source organism: Archangium sp. Cb G35 (assembly GCF_001896145.1). Lineage (NCBI taxonomy): Bacteria > Pseudomonadati > Myxococcota > Myxococcia > Myxococcales > Archangiaceae > Archangium > Archangium sp. Cb G35. Next base: position 98,209 of record NZ_MPOI01000006.1, on the reverse strand, counting down.
AACTGTCGCCGAACGCGGTGAGCCTACTCGTCGGTCTCATGACATTGATACTCACGCCAATCTGGGATCAGACCTATAAGCAGGTTGTCTGGCCTCATCTCAGCCGGCAGTTCGACAAGCTGCGCGAGTGCTGGTGGAAGAAGGGCGCCTCCACCGACTTCATGCAGATGGCCAGACTACCTTCTGGCGATGCAGTGCAGATCATCTTCGTTCCTGCACGACAACATGAGGAGCAAGCCTTTTCCCGCGATGTTCTCGACGATGGGTTGCAGCTTGCCAATGAGGCTGCCATTCGGCAGATGGACGAGGGAAAGGTCACTAGCCGTATTCGCCTCCTGTTCAATGAACGGATCGGACGCTGGAAGGTGATCTCAATTGAATTTATGGATGGCTCGGTTCTTCACATCGTGTAGTGATTGCAGGGAGTGACTGTCGAAGAATCGCCCTAAATGCTTCTCCTGAGCGGCTGCGGGTAGCATTGGCCGCTGCATTCTAGTTGCCCCAAACTTCCGAGGTGTCCGCCGTGTGGCTGCCGGGCCGCCAAAGGCCCGAGCTGCCCCTGCTGGGCTCTCGCGCAGCCCGTTCATGATCAACTGCCCTTAGGTTCTGTGCCCCCATGGCCCGAGCTTCGGCTGCTCGGCTCTGGTGGCCGCCACCGGGCCCGAGGTGCCCGACGTGGCTGCCGGGCCGCCCTGGTGCCTCCACCCGGGCCCGAACTTCGGCTGCCCGGCCCCGGTGGCCTCTCATCGGCCGAGGTGCCCACCGTGCTGCTCTGGTGGCGTCCACCCGGCCCGAGCATCGGCTGCCGTGCCCTGGTGGCCTCCACCGGGCCCGAGGTGCCCGCAGTGGCTGCCGGGCTGCCCTGGTGCCTCCACCGGCCCGAGCTTCGCCTGCCCGGGCCCTGGCACGCGCATCTCAAGCTCAACCACCCGGTTTGTCCCGCTTGCTCCTCCTCAGTCTGTCACTCGCGGCGCGCTCCGTGCGTGGTCGGCTGCGCTTGCTGGGCGGTGCCGGGCGGGGTGCTTCTGGCAGCCCCGCAGCATCCTCGGCTGGATCTAGTGCCCAAGTGCCCTCTTCCCAGCGTTTCAGGGCCTCCGAAGCTTCAAAAGCGGCCAGTCCTTCACCTTTTGCGATCTCCAGTAAGACGGCCTTGGCTTCCGCCGTCCGATAGCGCAGCAGGTAGACCGCCGCCATGCCTCGTACGTCCATTCGCGGGTGCATGAGCAACATGGCGAGCGCATCCCTCCCCGCGTTCCCGTGAGCGCGCAACTTCTTGAACGTGGCGATCCGCTGCTTCGCGTGCCTGTTTCCGGTTCTGGCATCACCTCGGAAGATTGCGTCCGTCTGTTCTGCTGTGTGGTGGGCAAATTGTTCCGTCAGTTCTTCTAGCTGTTTTACCTGACTTTCCAAATTCCTCTCCTGATGTTTTCAATTGCCTTGAGTCCGAACTGACGCTGGGCTTCGTATGACTGAGTGCCAAGCCATTTCCGAATCGTCAGGATGTTGGAGCCGGTGATTCCTTCTCGAATCGACGAGTAGAAGGCGCTCACGTCGGTGTGTAGCCCCTCGTTGAGCGCTGTGATGTTTTCGGTGTTGTGAAGGGCCTCGTCTCCAAACCGCTTCACATTGCCCGGTGTCTTCTCCACAATGTGATGCCATTGCTTTCCCGGGCCCGCTGGCCCCATTGCCGACTTGAAGCCACCAAACGACCCCCACGCCCTGTGTCCGTTGGGAAGGAGCTTTCCCCGACTCGGCGCAGGAGTTCCAGCGGCAACGCCTCGGGCAGCCATGGCCACGGCATGAGGCGCCAACACCACGCGGATCGTCCCCTCTGGCACAGAGACAATAAGTCGCTCGGCTCCGGTTGCCGTCTCCAGCAGGCCCAACCCGGTACGAGCCGCGACTCTCTCCGAAGCTTGCGTGAATCCGGGGAGCTTCGGGGCCTTGGAAGTAAGGGCCACCGTTTCACCAATGGCCGCCGTCCCGACGATGACGAGTATCCGCACACTGTTGGGACCGATGACACGCCCGAAGCGCTCGCCAATCTCGCGCAGTTCCGCAAAGGTGGAGGCTCGGGGTGCATCTTCGTAGAGCTGCGCATAGGCCCGCAGCAAGTCGAAGAATTCATAACCGAGATAACCCCACAAGGCGGCGCTAAACACCAGGGCCGCGCCCTTTGATATCGGCTCGGGCACTGGTGCCAACAGCAGCGCCATATAAACCGTGATGCTGATGCTGATCATCGCGAGCATTCGCGTAGGATCGAGCATGGCCCGCACTTCCGCGTTGACGCCTTCCAGGGCGGGCCCAACCGCCAGGGCAAGTGCAAGGCTGCGCTTGTCGTCATCCTGGAAGCGGGACCCGTCTTCAAACAGCGTCAGGCAATCCCCTGGAGTGCCGCACCGCTCGCAAAATTGCCCATAGGAACGGGCCAGGTCTGATTGCCACGTTTCGCCACTCAGGGGCGCGGAAGCCAAAGCCAGCCTACGGCCCACATACAACGGGGGGCGAGACGCGGCCACCCAAAGCGGAATGTTGAGCCAAAGCGTTGTCATGGCCGTCGAAAACTCAGCGTCGCTTACCTGCACAGGCGCGAAGTCCGTGGGCAGCTTGGCAAAGAAAGCCTCTCCCTGCTGGCCCTCGTCCTCGGCTTCTGACTCCAGCGCTCGCGTTTCGGGCGAGTCGTGCGGCACGCGCGACCGGTAGCGAGAAGCCGTCAACCCTCCACCCATGGGGGGTTCCGTGGCGCACGCTGTCACCAGCATCAACGCCGCCAGCGCCAGCGCACCCGCGCGAAGGGTCCGCCGTGTGTCCACGGGGCGAGTATCGACAGAACGCCAAGACATTGCCGCACCTCTCCGGGCGAGCCGCCCGAGTTGAAGCCCAAACCCGTTGATTACAGAAAGCGGCGGACAGCTAGGTCAAGCCGCCGGGTCTGGTGCGGTGCTGCAAACCAATCGGGTAGGTTGGATTTCTCTCGGGCTGGATGGGGCGGCGGCACTACTCGCGCGCCGCGCCTTGCTTACCCGCTTGCTCACCAAACGGGAAGGTGACGTTCTCAAGGCTGACGGTACGGGGCCCTTGCGCTTCCCACAGTTTGAGGGAGCAGGGGCAAGCGAGTTGCCCCGGCTCCCTCTCCGCGCCCACCACGACAGAGCCCAGGGCACCGGGATCAATGGCCGACGCTTGCCACGCGGATAGCGCCACCTCCGCGCCCGTCGAGTCCTTCAACACCGCCCCCGCCGCTGTCCAGGGCTCGGCGCCAGGGTTTGCGAGTTGAAGCCTTACCGCCATGCCTCCCGGGTGGGTTTTTCCTTGACGCTGGGTGTAGCTTCGGGCCGCCTCTGTCCAGAGTGCGTTGGCCGGATCGTGCTTCAAGTCCTTCCAAATGTCTCGCGATTCAACCGCCTTTTCGCGCTCCAGCCATGCGGCGCCCATGAGCCCGCCGGGCTCCTTGCGCTCGGCCAGAAGCCGCACCTTGTCCTCCTGGCATTGGCGGGCTTCGGCCTGTGCTTCGTCCTTCTCTTTCTGGAGCACGTCCGCCGGGCGCGGCTGGCGGAACACTTCCACGCGCCGCGCCCCCCTTGCCACGTGGCCCACCAGCCAGAAGGTTGCGCTTGCCGGGGCCGCGCCATCCTCAAAGCGCACTATTACCTTGACCCTCTCGCCTGGCAGAAAATCCCCCCTGGGAATGACATGGAGAGTCAGGCCCTCTTTGCCCGGGGTCCAATCCGCAAGGCGGCCCTCTGGCTGAACCTCCACCGCCCCTGTCGCAAGGCGGGAGTCAAACACAAACGTTGTCGTCTCGTCCGGGCTGACACACACCTCGGACGCCTGCCGCGTGGAGTCCGGCGCCACGTCAACGCGGGGGGTAGCCGCGCAGCGCGGGCTGGGGGGCGCCTCGGCGGCCTGCGCGGCGCCAGCGAGGAGGGCGAGCGCCAGGAGGGCGCCAGGGGACGGGGGCAGCACGAGAATTCAACCTCCAGAATGCAAGCGGGCCCGCGTCAGACAACCTGCGGGCCCGTGTTAACCGCAACGGCGCGGCGGCGCCCTATGTCACACCGCACCAACGCTACCGGGCGGTGTTGGCTAAAAATCGTAGCCCTTGGGGAACACCCAAAAGCGAGTGAAGGTTTTCACATTGCCCGGCCTGCTCTCGGGCGCGGGGCACTCCCCCAGCCCTTCGGGGCAAACGTCTGTCGGCGCGTCCCTGCCAATGACGAGACAAACGGGGTAGGTGTCTCCGCCTGGAATCTGCGCCCGGGTGAAGGTGCCAAAGAAGCGGCCTTGCCCAAGCTGCCACGTCCCCGAAAGCAAAGCGCCCCGGGGCAGTTCGCCCATGCCGAACCCGCTTAGCACCACGGTAACGGGGCCCTCCCGCACGGGGGCCCTCTCGGTATTCACCCCCTCGTAGCCTTGCAGCACGACGTTTGCCCCGGAGTTAATGACTAGCCTTTGGTGTACCTCCCGCCAATCGGCGGGGCACTCGGCGGGCGCGGGCGTGGGCGTGGGGCGCACCTGGGGTGCCGTGCCGCCGGTGCATCCCTCAAGCAGCGCACAGGTAGCACCCACAGCGGCGGCCTTCTTCAAGGAGGGGAGTCTGCCCGCGCGTTGCGGCTGGTGCTTGGGTGCGTCGTCCGGCTTTTTCGTCGTGTCTGGTTTGCGAGGCATGGTGTTAGGAGGGGGCGCGGGGGGTTGGGCCCTCACGGGCGCCGCGCCCGCGTTAGCTTCGGCTGGGTTGTGCGGCTGCGCCACTTCGCGGATGGGTGCTGCCCCTTCCGTCTGCCGACTCCCGGCAGACGCGCTACGTGGGGGCGCCGTCTTCCCTGCCAGCGGAGCGGGCGGAGCTTCCGAGCGCCACGCGCCCACGGAGCCCACCACAAGCGCCACCAGGGCGAGCACCGCCACCAGGACCAGCGGGGGCCGCTTGAGCAAGTCCAGCAGTAGGCGCCCCGTGGGGAAGGGCCCCGCCCCCAACACCCAACGGCGCACGCCCGAGGCCCCCCGGCGGGCGGGCGGTGCCCGAGCTTCGGCCCGCCCCTGCACCGGGGGCGCGGCTGCGCCACCCACCGGCCCTGCGGGCTCCCYCCGGGGCGGTGCGGCGCCTGCGTCCTCCTGCACCTCCSCAGGGGCTRCGTCCACGGCGGGCACGTCGGGCAAGGCCCGCGCTTGCCCTTCCAGGAAMCCCACGGGCGGTAGCAGCTTGCCCGGCGCGGGTGGCTGGAGTGCATCGCCCTCCCTCCAAAGCCCCCGCCGGGGCTTCTCGCCTATCCACTGGGCTACCTCCTTCTCTTGCTCATTCTTCGGCTTGTCCGCGTTCGGTCCCCCCACTGTTGTCACACGGTTTGGGGACTCCGGATCAATCAACGGCACATCCCAGCCAGCATCCCCCTCATGTGCAGACAACAGGGCCTCAACGGCGCCACATATCTCGTCATGGCTTTGAAAGCGTGACTGCGGGTCCTTCTCCAGCATGCGCAGACACAAGCGGCTGACCGATTCGGGCAGTCGCGGATTGRCGACRCAAGGATGCGGCGGGGAGTCCAAGCGGATGCGAGCATTRAGCCCCGGCTCCCTTCGATTKCCAAACGGCAGCACGTCCGTAAGCARCCAGTACAGAGTCACCCCCARCGCCCACAGTTCGTCCGAGAGGCTATATGTATAAGAATCCTCTTCCGTCATGCCCGCGAGAAAGCGCATGGCCTCGGGGCTCCGGTACTCTGGCGTTCCCGGTGGCARCCTTCCCGCGTCTGTCACGGTGGGCATGCCAGCCACGGAGCTGAAGCCAAAATCTATCARTATCGGCTCGCCATCATGTGAGCGAATGATGATGTTGGAYTCCTTGATGTCCCGATGCAGYACCCCGAGCCGGAAGACTTCCCGAAGCGCCCGGGCGATCTTCAAAAAGATTGTRAGYGCCCGCCGGGTGGACGGATTGTGGCGSAGCACGTAGAAATCGAGGGTCAACCCCGAGACAAACTCCATGATGATGCAGGGACAACCCGTCTCGGCATCCGGCCACTTGTCATAGCCAACAAAGCGCACCACGTTATCGAGTGGAAGATTGACAAGGGCTGTGACCTCGCGCCGCGTCCAGCCGTCCACGTCCAGGGTAGCCAGGACCTTGACGGCGTAATTGCGCCCGCCGCGCTCGGCCTTGTAGACGTGGCCGCCGCCGCCCTGGCCAAGTTGCTCGATGACTTCATAAGCGCCAATCTTGGCGCCTTTCTGGGGAAGGTGGATGACCAAGCCAGGAGCCTCCGAAGGTTCTCCACTCTAGCAGAACCCTGCGGGTGTGGTTGGTGCAGTCGCGCGGATGCCCGCCCGGTTGGAGGCTGGAGCCGGGGCGATGGGTACACCCTTCCCGAATGCGGCCACGCAGGGCACGGCCGCCCCCTACCCACGCTCCAACCCCATCGCTCAAGCGGCGCCTAGTCCTCGGGCTCGGACTCCTTCTCGGAGTCCTTCAAGAACTCCACCCGCACGGAAGGCGAGTCCAGCAGCTTTGCCATACGGGCCAGGAAGCGGACCTTTTCGTCAGGCCATGCCCGCAGGGTGCGCGTCAGCTTGCGAAGCTCGGGGCTCAGTGGCACCTCGGGCGCGGGCTCGTTCATCGTCCGCGCTACTTCTTTCGGACTGATGCCCAGCAGCACGTCCGACGAAATGCCGAGCGCCAGGGTTATCTTTCGCAGTGTGGGAACGGCGGGCAGCATCAACCCGCGTTCAATCTTCCCATAGACAACAGCCGAAATCCCAGCCGCACGCGCAGCCTCGGCTTGATTCATCTTCAGCCGTTCCCGGGCCTCTCGGGCGAGAGGTCCGATGGTGGTCATCAACTCCTCGGGGGTCATGTGCTCTGGTCCTGTACGCATTCGTCCCTTCCGTCTGATGGGGCCGTGTTTGACTTGGCGAAGGTGCTCGCAACGTGTCCAATGGCATTGAGCTGGGTAGGCGTCAGCCGCCGCAAGTGGCGGAGCACTTGCCGAACCCGGGGGGGGGCCTCTTCCTCTTTCCCCTGCTTCGGCTCGTCCACCAGTACCGGCAGCGAGCCGGAGGTAATCCCTAGCAGCGCGTTGGCATCCGCCCGGAGGACAAAGCACAGCTTTAGCAGGGTGGGCACGCTCGGAAGCATTCCGCCGCGCTCCAGGCGGCCATAAACCTCCGTAGCAAGCCCAACCCGCTCGGCCACGTCCGCCTGCGTCAGCCTTGCCTGCTTGCGGGCATTCCGCGCGACTTCTCCCATGTGTTTCGCCAGCTTCGGCGGAGTTTTGGGGCCCTCGGTCGGCTGTCGAGTGTCAGCGACAGCGGCGGGGGGCTTGGTATGTCTACCCATTGTCCAGGAACTCTTCCGGGTTGGGGAGGACGCCTCTTTCGACTGTCTGCGCCGCCAGCAGCTTGCGCTCGGCCGCCTCGTTCAGAATCGCTTTCCGCTCCGCCGCCACTTCGAGCCGTCCGAAGCTGGAGGCCCCGGACGCGCGAAGATAGAAACGCAAGTCATCGCGCATCTCGGCGGCAGTGCTGTAGCGRTTCTCCGGGTTGGGCTGTAGTGCCTTGCCCAGGATTTTCCGCAAAGGCTCGGGGACCAAATCCGCTTGGCGCTCWATCTCCTCGGGCCCGAAGCTGAGGACGCGATTAAACAAAACCTCAAGCTCCACCCATGTCGGCCGCTCGGCGCGCAGGCCCTGGGGAAAGYGCGTCGCCGGACGGCTCGGCACCAGTCCGAGCGGGTCAAGCGGATATTTCGCCGTCAGCATCTCCAGCAGKACCAACCCGAGGGAGAAAATGTCCGCCCTGCCGTCAAGCTCCCTCGGGGTGAGTGGGTCCGTCTTGCTTTCGAGGGCTGCCCACATGGAGCGCAGCAGTTCCGGGGCGATATAGGCYGGATCTCCTCTCAGYAGGTCGCGGGGGGTGACCATGCGTCCGGCCAGCTCGGAATAGGCCGCTCCGAGGTTGCACAGCTTGACGCGGCCATCCGCCCCAAGCCGGATRCGCAGGGGCCCCACGGCCCGGTGTACGAGCCGGAGCGGCGCCCCGGTYTCATCCTCGGCGTTGTGYGCGTATTCGAGCGCGTCCGCCACCTCGGCGGCAACGTAGACGGCGAAGGCAGGGGAAAGCCTCTTCTCCACGAGCGCCGCCGCATGTGTGACGGTGAGGAGGAAACAGCCCTTCATGTGCTCCATGACGACATAGGGAATCCCCTTGTTGACGATGAAGTCATGGACGCGGGCAATCTTGGGGTGACGCAGCAGCGAKGCAAGGCGAACCTCTTCCCGTGCGCTGGCGCGTGCGTCGCGYCCGGGGACCATGTTCACCTTCTTGAGYTCGACCATGTGACGCGGCCCGCCCGAGAGGAGCCGACGCCATGCGATGAAAAGCGTGTCGTAGTAGGGATGGAGTACAAGCGGYTCCGTCACCTCGTAACGGTATTCGCCCGCCTCGAAGGTGAAACGGTAGTCTTCCGATTTGACGGCGTAGCGGCGRGGACTGTCGCGCCGGGGCGTTTCTCTTGGCGTYGAGGGCATGGGAAACTCCTGTCTTTGGGAAGTCTTCGGGTACGGGTTACGGGGTGCGCTCGCCAGCGGGACGAAAGACGACGTGTACCCAGCCGCCGTTTCCATCGGGCGAGTAGAAGCCACCCACCTCGAATTCGCCCGCSCGCAGGACGCCGTTKCTCACCTCCACCGGGCCSACGCACTGCGCGGGGKTGCCGGTGAGGGCGGCGGAGAGGAAACCATCAGGGCCCATSACCCGCAGGTGTTGGTAGTGCAGCAGGCGAGCGTCCAGGGCGGAGCGCATGACRGGAGCGCCGCCCGCGATGACTTCCCGCAGCAGYACCTCGGCAACGAGCCTCGGGCCGAAGGTGCGCGAGGTGGACGGGTACAGGCCGAAGGAGACCCGCAGCCGTATGGCCTCCTCTGGCGTCAACTCCGGGCCGGTGGGCAGAGTGTCTGCCGGTAGTCCGGCCTCCAGCAGCAGCGCGCCGAAGTCGTCCAGCTCCGCGAGCGCGTCCCGCATGGCGCGGAACACCTCGGGGTGTTGGCCACTGGCGCAGGCCACGGGACACAGCAGCAGCACGGCCAGCAAGGCGGACGGGAGCGGACGGGGCTGGGCGCGGGCAACACGGGCCCCTATCCGGCACGCATGGGGGGCGTTCGGCATGGACACCTCGGGGTGAGGACAGCGGGAGGGCGGCTAAACCTTCTGTTTACCGGAATGGATGAACCCCAGGTAACATGCGGGGCCAACGGGGGGGAAGCCCCACCCGACTGCGGGGGTTAGCAGGGCAACCCGACTTGAGCGGGAGGGGCCAGGTGTGCCCACGGTGGGGCCCTCCACCGCGCCCGAGCCTCGGCTGCCGTCCTCTGGCCCCCTGCCCCCCGAGGGGCCCGCCGTGCTTCTGGTGCCCTCCACCAGCCCGAGGCTCGGCTGTCATGCCCTGTTGCGCGCCACCGCGCCCGAACTTCGGCTGCCGATGGCTCGGGGCCACTCCGTCCGACGCTGCGCCCTGGGGGCAGGGGCGCAGACCTGGCGCCCCGGTTGCGCGGCAATCCGGGCCTCTGAAGTGTGCCGGGATTCGGCGCGGCTCATGAGTGCTCGAGTACGGCGCCAGGGCGCGACGGCTGCTACGCGCAGCGGCAGACACAGCGCGGCGCGAACCTCGGGCGCGGTGGAGGGCACCAGCAGCGCGGCAGCCGAGCCTCGGGCCGGTGGGGCGCACCAGGGCGCGGCGCGAACCTCGGGCATGGTGGAGATCACCAGCGCAGCGGCAGCCGAAGCTCGGGCCGGTGGAGGGCACCAGGGAACCAGGGCACGGCGCAAACCTCGGGCAGGCTAGAGCCACCAGCAGCGCCGCAGCGGCACCAGGGCGCAGCGGTTCCACCAGGGACGCGGCAGCCGAGCCCCGGGCGCGGTGGAGGGCGCCAGCGGCGCGGCAGCGGACGCGGCGCGAGCCTCTGACCCGTGGAGCGCATCAGCGGCGCGAGCGCATCAGCGGCGCGGTGGAGGCGCCCGGGCGCGGCAGCCGAAGCTCGGGCCGGTGGCAGCCACGGCGGCCCCCCCGGCCCGTATCAAAATGCCCGAAGCCCGGGCCGGTGGGGAGGCCACCAGGGCGCGGTGGAGGGCGCCAGCGACACGACAAGGGCGCCAGGGCACGGCGCGAACCTCGGGCGCGGCGGGAGCACCGGGGCGCGGCGGGAGCACCGGGGCGCGGCGCAACCCCAGGCGCGGCAGCGCCCCAGCGCAGCGGCAGCCGAAGCTCGGCGCGGTGGAGGCCACCAGGGCGCGGCAGCCATGGCGCGGCGCGCACCTCATGCGTGGTGGGGCGCCAGCAGCGCCCCCCAGCGCAGCGCAACGGCAGCCGGGAGCGGCGCGAGCCTTGGGCGCAGCGGAGGGCGCAAGCGGCGCGGCAGCCGAAGCTCGGGCCCGGTGGTCGACATCAGGGCCCGGTGGAGCGCCCCAGCGGCGCGGCAGCCGAAGCTCGGGCCCGTGGTAGCCACCAGGGCGCGGTGGAGCCCACTAGGGCACGGCAGCCGAAGCTCGGGCGCGGCGGAACCCACCAGGGCAGCAGCCGAAGCTCGGGCGCGGTGGAGGCTCCCAGGGCGCGGCAGCCGAAGCTCGGGCGCAGAGAGGCACGGCAGCCGAGCCCCGGGGGCAGTGGAGACGACCAGGGCAGGCAGCCGAGCCTCGGGCCCGTGGAGCGCACCCGGACGCGGTGCAGGCCACCAGGGGGCGGCAACCGAGGCTCGGGCCCGGTGGAGGGCGCCAGCAGCGCGGCAGCCGAGCCTCGGGCCAGCGGCGGGCATCAGCGGCGCGGTGGACGGCGCCAGGGCGCGGCACTCGGGCCGGTGGTGCGCACCAGTACGCGGCGCGAACCTCGGGCCGGTGGAGCGCACTAGGGGCGCGACGGGCGCGGCAGCCGAACCTCGGGCGCGGTGGACGCCACCAAGGCGCGGCGAAGGGCGCCAGCGGCGCAAACCTCGGGCGCGGTGGTGCGCCAGCAGCGCGGCAGCCGAACCTCGGTCCGGTGGATCGCGGCAGCGGCGCAACGGCAGACGCGGCGCGGCGCGAAGCTCGGGCGCGGCGAAGGGCGCCAGCGACGCGGCGAGGGCACCGGGGGCGGCGCGAAGCTCGGGCGCGGCAGCGGACACGGCGCGAACCTCGGGCGCGGTGTAGTCCACCAGGGGACCGCCGAAGCTCGGTCCGGTGGAGGGCGCCAGCAGCGCGGCAGCCGCGCCTCGGGCCAACGGTGGGCATCACGGCGCAGCGGCAGCCAGGGCGCGGCGCTCGGGCGGTGGAGGGCGCCAGCGGTGCAGCAGCCGAAGCGCGGGGCGGAGGAGCGCATCAGCGGCGCGAACCTCGGGCGTGGTGGGGCGGCCAGGGCTGGCGCGAATCTCGGGCCGGTGAAAGCCCAACCAGGACGCGGCAGCCGAAGCGCGGGCGCGGTGGCGGGCACCAGCGGCGCAGCAGCAGACACGGCGCAAACCTCGGACCCGGTGGAAGGCGCCAGCAACGCAGCAGCCGAGCCTCGGGCCGGTGGAGCTCGCCAGGGCGCGAAGCTTAGGCACTATGCAGGCCACCAGGGCACGGTGGAGGGCGCCAGCGATTCGGCAAGGGCACCCGGGCGCGGCGCAAACCTCGGGCCGCTGGAGCGCATCAGCGGCGCGGTGGAGGCAAACGGGGCGCGGCAGCCGAAGCTCGGGCGCGGTGGTGGCGCCAGGGTGCGGCGGCAGACACGGCGCGAAGGTCGGGCATGGTGGCGGGGGACCATCAGGGCGCGGCAGATCCACCAGCGGCGCGGCGGCGGCGCCAGGGTGCGGCGCGAATCTCGGGCCAGTGGAGGCCCGCCAGCGGCGCAAACCTCGGGCGCGGTGGCCGCCACCACGGCGCGCCCCCCGGGAGGGCGCGGCAGCCGAAGCTCGGGCGCATGGAGGGCGCCAGCGGCGCAGCGGCAGACGCGGCGCGGCGGCGCTCCTCGGGCGGTGGAGCCCACCAGGGCGCGGCGCGACCCTTGGGCATGGTGGCCCACCTGGGTGCGGTGGCGGTGGATGGCGCCAGCGGCGCGGTGGAGGCAAACGGGGCGCGGCAGCCGAAGCTCGGGCGCGGTGGCGCCCACCAGCACACGGCAGCCGAAGCTCGGGCGCGGTGGAAGTCACCAGGGCGCGGCGCGACCCTTGGGCATGGTGGCCCACTTGGGCACGGGCGCGGTGGATGGCACCGGCGGCGCAAACCTCGGGCGCGGTGCTGGCCCACCAGCGGCGCAGTGGACGGCGCCACCAGGGCGCGAACCTCGGGCCGGTAGAGCACGCCAGCAGCGGCGGCAGGGGCAGACACGGCGGCAGCGGCACCAAGGCGCGAAGCTCGGGCGCACTGCTGGCCACCAGCGCACCAGCAGCCGAACCTCGGGCGCCGTGCTCCGTGGAGGGCGCCAGGGGCACCGCGGCTGATTCGTGGGACTCATGGATAGGGCCCGATAGGGCCCCGGTATGGCTCCAGCTCAGGCTCAGCGGAGGAGCCCCAACGCGGCGCACACCTCGTTCACAGCGGCAGCCACGGCGCGAACATTGGGCGCGGGTGGAGGGCGCCAGGTACGCCGGCCCAAGCTCGGGGGCGGAGCCAGGACGCGGCGCCATTCCCGCACCAGTGGAGCGGCAGCCACGGCGCGAACCTTGGGCGCGGTAGAGCCACCCGCAGCAGGAGCAGCCGCGCCTCGGGCGCGGTGGAGCGGCAGCAGCCCCAGTGCAGCGGCAGCGGCACCAGGGCGCGGCGCAAACCTCGGGCCCGTGGAGCGCATCGGCGGCGCGGTGGAGGCCCCGGGGCGCGGTAGCCGAAGCACGGGCCGATGGAGGCCACCAGCGGCACCAGGGCAGCCGACGCTCGGGCGCGGTTTGGAGTCAGGGTGCGAAGCTCGGACCAGGGGAGCCCACTAGGGCGCGAAAGCAGACACGGCGCAAACCTCGGGCCCGGGAGGGCACCAGCAGCGCGGCAGCCTAAGCTCGGGCCGGACCAGGGCGCGAGCGGCATCAGGGCCCGGCAGCCGAGCCTCGGGCCCTTGGAGGCCACCAGCGGCGCGGTGGAGCGCGTCAGCGGCGCGGGGGATGGCACCTGGGAGCGGCAAGCCGACGCTCGGGCGCGGTGGATGGCACCAGGGCGCGGCAGCAGACACGGCGCGAGCCTCGGGCGCGGTGGAGCAGCGCCAGCGGCGTCAGGGCGCGGCAGCCGAACCTCGGGTGCGGTGGAGGGCGCCAGCGCATCGGCAGCCGAGCCTCGGGCCCGGTGGAGACCACCAGGGCGCGGCAGCCGAAGCTCGGGCCCGTGGAGGGCACCAGGGCGCGGTGGAGGGCGCCAGCGCATCGGCAGCCGAGCCTCGGGCCCGTGGCGCGCATCAGCGGCGCGGTGGAGGCGCCCAGGGCGCGGCAGTCGGGCCTCGGGCGCGGTGGAGGGCACCAGGGCGGCGGCAGCGGCGCCAAGGCGCGGCGCGAACCTTGGGCACGGTGGAAGGCGCCACCAGCGCAGCGGCAGACACGGGGCGGCGCGATCCTCGGGCAGTGGTAGTCACGGGGCCCGGTGCGAAGCTCGGGCGCGGTGGTGGGTGCTAGTACTACAGCAGTGCTTCGCCCCAATCAGCGCAGGTATTGTGGTCCCCGCTAGCGGGGAAGCGCAACATGTTGGGCCCGGGGAGCGATCTACTGCTGTAGTACTAGAAACATCTCCAAGCCTTTTAGGAGTGAGGCGACGCACTTCCGGAGTCTGCCGTTTTCCACTCAGACAAGAGCACGGCGCTACCAACAAACGTTTCCGACAACTCAAGCGCCCGTGCCAACCACCCAGCCCTAGGGAGTCGGCTCCTTATGCCCTCAGCAGCAGCAAGGCGCGCAGGAATATCCTCAAGCGACCAATGCGCCCTGTACTTGACAAGAATTCCTTGCACGACCTTCCACAACTCGAAGACAGCCTGCTTCTCAATGACTCTGATTGCCCCAAGCGAGCCTTGAGCCCCGGAGTGAAACGACTTTAGATGGGTTACTAGCGTGCCGTGCACTGCGAATCCCATGTTTGACAACTCAGTTGCCGCGCGCGCAAGCTGGATATGCGCCTGACCTATATCAGTTGCACTCAGGGCGCTCGTCTCTTTATTTTCTATCTTCGCCTCGAACGTATACGCCTCTTTGGCGGCTCCAAATGAGCCGCGCCATCGGCAGTCCGTGGCGGCGCTATACTTTGGCCTAGTCGCTGTAAAACCAAGGAGCCGCCCTAGCGCCTCCAATCCATCCTGAAAGAGGGAGTGATCATCAGAGACGAGGTTTGATGAAATCTTCTCGCAGTATTTTTGGAACTTCTCGCCCTTGACCCCCACCTTCTCAAGCAATTCATCAAACGCCCGAATAATTGCGTTCGGGTACTCCTCCTGCAATGCCTCGCTCGCAGCAACGGCGTCCGCCAAATACCTATTGAGCGCAGCACGCTGACGATTAAACCATGAACTCTTTTGCCCCTTGCCCAAGGCATCCTGCAACACTTGGATAAACTTGGTTCGCGCCGCACGATCCCCCTGTAAGTGTTGCGAGTAGAGCGACTTGGCCCATTGCCATCCATGGAGTGCGCCAATTTCAGTATTGACAATCGGTCGCATCTTGTCCCAGCAACGCTCAAAATGATCTGCGGCTAGGCCATAGTTTTGACTTGGATACAAAGCATTCCAGCCCAGGGTCTCGTCCTCGCTTGTGTCGGGCGCAGTCTGAAGGGGTTTGCTCGCCAATGTTGGCCCTTCGTAATTTTTTGCGAGCGAGTCGAACTTAGAAAACTGTCCGGACATAAAGTTTGTCACTAATTCGACCAACTCTGCCTCTTCAGCATCAGCCAAATCCTGCGCCATATCCAACTCCCCGACGATATTCGAAGGAAGCCCCACCAGATTTGCGTCGTGCCCGAAGTGTGTCGGGAAACGCTGATCGGCTAGGAGATACAGTGCATAATCATCCTTCGCTCGGTTGCAGCGCCCCAGAGCTTGCACAATGCGCTGGTTCAGTCTTCGCCTCATGAAGTCGGAGTCGCGCAGGTAACTGGTTATGAATTCCTCTTGGAGATTGATAGCCTTGGGAAGGGTAAGCAGGACCACGAGTCGGCACTCGTCACCCTTGAAATCCATGCCATCAAAACGCCCTGCCACAAAGAGGTGCCCAATCGCAGAGGATTTGAACTTGTCAATTTCATCGCCAAGCGGCGTAAGCACCCAGCTTGGATGAACCAAGCCGTTTTTGTTAAGCCATTCAGACACAGCAGTTCGAGCCCGTGTCGCCTCAGCCTCGCTTGAGCACAACCAAAGACTCTTCGGATGTTTCGTCAGCGCCGCAAGAAGCAATATCTGCATGCGCTTTGGGATGTCCTCTTTGTCCGCGAGTCGATTCATGACAATGAGGCGACGACCAGAAGTCACCTCTGAGTGCTCTTTGGGAACAGGCATTGACTTGATCGCCCGCCCACCAAGACGCCGCCGAAGGTCGCTTGGATCTCCAATTGTTGCGCTCAGGTAAATGACTTGCTGAGCCTGGGAATAATACTGAGTGGTGGACAAGGGGTAAACATACGGCCGAAGCCATATGGCCGTACCGCTCACGTAAAAGTTGAAATCGCCGACGTGGTTACGTAGTCGCCTCCAGCGAAACTTTAGGTCCGTGTCGTTTTGGAGACTCGGTGAGGACTCAATGATTTCTACAAGTCTTGACAAAATATCAGCTTGAGAAATGAACGAGAGGAGTTCGGCAGACGTGTCGCTTGACATGCCTGATGCATCGTCTGACTTGCCCGATGCAGCAGCATCAACAAGTGCCGGATACTCTGGGAACCGGGATGCTAGCTCCGTCGCGATGGTTGCGAATAGTTCCTGATGTTTGAACCTATTGATCTCAACCGAATAGAGCGAATGCAAGCAGTGTTCGGCCAGATGTGCATCGTCCATGATAATTAGGTCGGCAGGATCGATTGCAGGCTTCTGGTTGAAGTAGACCCAGTAATTCATAACGGCTACTGCGGCGTGCCGGTGGAAGGCGCGCTTATGTGCCGCCGGTATATCTTGCCCGCTTCCCTCCATGAGCACTGCGGGCATGCCCAATAGCTTGGCTTCCTTTTCCATCTGCCGAGCAAGAGTCTTGTTCGCAGACAGGATAGCTGCGCTCCTCCCCTCACGACGCCAAGCTTCAGCAATGAGGAGCGCGATCAGCGTTTTCCCAGCTCCCGTGGGCAACTGAATCGCGAGGTCTGATTCCTGGGCAAACGACGCCGCATACTTCTCTAGAACGTAAGCCTGAGCAGGAAGCAACTTCTCAAATTTCGCTGAGTGAAATTCGCCAAGAAAGGCGGCATAGTCAGTAGGTAGCGGCAAGGGTGGCTCCGTTGGAATTTTGTGAGGATGGATGCCCGCACCGAGATCATCATCCTCCCGCGTCGTGCTGCGGTGCAACCGGGTTCGATGCACTGGGCTGGCCGGATCAGTGGCGCGGTGGAGCGCACTGGGGCGCAGCAGCCGAACCTCGGGCACGGGCACAGCGGACGACGCCAGAGCACCGTAGAGGACGCCAGCGCACCCGCCGCCGAAGCTCGGGCATGGTGGCCGCCAGGGCGCGGCAGCCGAAGCTCGGGCACAGTGTAGCCCACCAGGGCGCAGCGGCAGGCACTGCGCGACCCCAGCGTCCGGCCTGTGGAGGCCGCGAGTAGCGCGGCAGCCCAGGCTTGGGCGCGGCAGCAGACACGGCGCGAACCTCGGGCGCGGTGCGCTCTGGAGGGCGCCAGGGGCACTGCGGCCGATTCGTGGGGCCCATGGATGAGGCCCCGGTATGACTCCAGCTCAGGCGCAGCGGAGCAGCCCCAACGCGGCGCACCCCTCGGGCACAGCGGTAGCCACGGCACGAACCTCGGGCGCGGGTGGAGGGTGCCAGGTACGTCGGCCAAATCTCGGGGGCGGGGCCAGGACGCAGCGCCATTCCCACGCCAGTAGAGCGGCAGCCACGGCGCGAACCTGGGGCCGGTGGAGCGCACCAGCGGCGCGGTGGATGGGCTAGTAGGGCAGCAGCCGAGCCTCGGGCCCGGGGAGACCACCAGGGCAGCAGCCGAGCCTCGGGTCCGTGGAGACCACCAGGGCACGGCAGCCGAAGCTCGGGCGCGGTGGAGACCACCAGGGCGCGGTGGAGCCAGGGCGCGGCAGCCGAAGCTCGGGCGCACTGGAGGCACCAGGGCAGCAGCCGAGCCTCGGGCCCGTGGAGTTGCGCTAGCGACGTGGCAGCCGAAGCTCGGGCCTAGCCAACCACGGCCAACGGTGCCCAACCATGGCCAACCTGCCCGCACCTATCCGCAACTAGCCCTAACTGGCCCTAACTGGACAGCACGCCCGAAACGCTTTGACCGTGCTTGTGATGGCGCGGGAAAATATGGGACATGAAGTCGCAAGGCATCACGTCGCCGTTTGATTCGGCGGCCATTCAGGACGAAACCCAGCCGACCCCACCGCCTGCACCGGACAGCGGAGCCGAGCCCCACCTGCTGCGGGAGATTTACGCGGAGTTGTGCAAGCTGCGCGCGATGGTCGGAGATATGCAGAACCGGATCGCCAATGCTGCCCCGGTTCAAGCGGCCCGCGCCATCTCGATTGACGCCGCGCAGGCCCTCCTCGGCTGCGGGCGCTCTCGGATTTTCGAGCTATTGCGCTCGGGGGCGCTGCGGCGTGCTCCCAAGGTGGGCAAGGTCGCCATGATCACCCTGGACAGCCTCGAAGCCCTTCAAGAGTGCTTCGCCCGCGAGCCTGCCCCCAAGCGCAAGCGGCAACCCGCCCAGCAATCAACCGGGCGGGCTGAGAAGGACGCAATCCTCAAGCTGATTCGGCAAGCCTGACCGGCAGGTCTGCCGGGTCGTCGGGATGCTCCAGCTTGATCGGAATCTTGATCATCGGGGGCACCTTCACGTTGTCATAAAAACGCTTGGTTGTGTTTGCGGAGTGGTGGCCGACGACAGCAGCAATCGCAGTCAGCGGCAGCCCTCCCGCCCTGGGCCGTACCTCCTGCCCGCACTCGGAGGCCCAGGTAACGAAGCTGTGCCGGTACTCCCCGAAATGCACCGGCTTGATCCTAAGGGTCTTGCAGGCGCGAGCAACAACCCGGCGGATATGGCTATCAACCGGCGCCGCCCCGCGCGCCTGTAGCCGCTGCACAGCCGCCAAGGTCTGACGGTCGATGCTCTGACGGTGGACGTTCCCGCTCTTGTGGATGAACGTCACCGTTGCGGCGATCTCGCCTTGGTCCTTGAACACGGCCACCTTGCCCTCACCCCTGGCCAGCCGTTCGATCTCGGTGCCGTGCATCCCGGTCTTCGCATGGATGCACAGCACGTCGCGCACACCCTGCACGTCCGTCGTGCGCCGCGTCGCCTCCTGCCCGAAGTTCGTAAACTCCCACCCGCTGATCGCCCGATAAAGCCGCTCGGTGGTCTCGATGCTGTAACCCTTCTCCCGCACTGCCTTCTCGGGACGGGTAGCGGGCACCTTGAGGGAGACGGTGGGGTCTTCGGCCAGGGCGAGGGCGCCCTGCTCCCGCAGCCAAGAGGCAAAGGACTTGATCGCGGTAATGCGGTTCTTCCTGCCCGTCTTGTGCCGGGCCAACTCCCGCAGAAGCTCTTGGAGGGTGAC
This sequence comes from Archangium sp. Cb G35, assembly GCF_001896145.1. Taxonomy (NCBI): domain Bacteria; kingdom Pseudomonadati; phylum Myxococcota; class Myxococcia; order Myxococcales; family Archangiaceae; genus Archangium; species Archangium sp. Cb G35. The sequence continues at coordinate 79,539 of NZ_MPOI01000006.1, read as the reverse complement.
GGTGCGCAGATCCCGGCCCGCGAGAGCTTCGGCCCACGTCGCCAAGTAGAAGCCGACATTCCCGACGTAGCGATCCGTAGTGCCCGCGCGCCTCATGGAGTCGAGGAATCGGCCCACGGTCTCAGCGTTGACGTAAACGGCGGACTCCTGCTGTTGCTGCCTCGCTTCCCGCTTGGTGCTGTAGCCCTCAGGGTCGCGAATGAAAAGCGCAAGCTCGGCCTCTGCTTCCGTCTCGCTGCTGGCGTCGAGGTGGATGGTGTAGGCCCGTCCCTGAACCATCTTGCGCAGCACGAACACCGGGCGGCCGTCCTTGCCGTTGAAGGTCCGCCCCCCCTTCCACTTCCCTGTCCACTCTCTGTTGTTTCCCACGTCGCGGGCTCCGTTTTGGTCCGAATTTGGACCCCAGGTGCCCCGATTTGGTCCCCAAAAGCAAGCCGCGCCCCCCTGCTAGGAGGGGAGCGCGGCTCGGAGCGGCGGGTAACTTCTAGTGGAGGCGGCGGGAATCGAACCCGCCGCCTCCGTGAGCCTCGCGGCTACGCGCGGTTGAGGATGGACTCGACCGCACCCCGGGCGATGGGGTGGTAGCGCTCGGCGTAGCGGTTGAACAGGCTGCGCGCCAATGCCTTGCCCTCGGACGTGGACGCCAGTGCCCCATACAGCGGCTTGAGGTACTTCATGCGTCCCACCTCGCCCAGGAAGGCCTCCGTGCGCCCCAGCGCCGGTGCCCAGCCCGCTCGCAACGACACCGTCAGCCACGACACCAGCACCTCCGCGTTCTGGCTCTTCGTCAGCTGGAAGCGGTCCTCCAACTGCCGGAACACCTCCTTCGACGTCCCCTGCGGCAGTGACTGGAGGTAGAGCTGCCACTCCGCCGGCGTCCAGTCCTTCACGTCGTCCTTCGTGGGCACCTTGCTCTTGTAGCTCGCCATCCGCTCCAGCCGCTCCGAGCGCGGCACCGGCGCGCTGCCCGGAACGCCCGGCTTGTTCAGGTAGGCCTCCGCGTCCACCTTCGCCAACGCCCCCGGCAGGTGCTTCTCCACGAACGCCGTGAACTGCTCGGTGGTCAGCGCCTGGAACCGGTGCGCCTCCAGGTAGCGCTTCAGGAAGGCGTCGAACGCCGGCCGGCCCACCGCGTCCTCAATCGCCCTCAGCAGCAGGTAGCCCTTCTCGTAGGGAATCTGGGAGAAGGCCTGGTCCGGATCCACGCCCGTCAGGTGCGTGCGCAGCGCGGTGAGCTCCGGATGCGCCTTGAAGTGCTGGACCGCGTCCTCCAGCACTCGCCGGCCCAGCGCCGCGTGCAGCTTGGACACGTCCTCCCCGTAGAGCGCCTCGACGATGCGCCGCTCGGCGAACACCGTGAACCCCTCGTTCAGCCAGAAGTGCTCGGCCGTTGCGTTCGTCACCAGGTTGCCCGTCCACGAGTGCGCCAGCTCGTGCGCCACCACCGTCACCAGGCTCTTGTCTCCCGCCAGCAGCGAGGGCGTCAGGAACGTCAGCCGCGGGTTCTCCATGCCTCCGTACGGGAACGACGGCGGCATCGTCAGCAGATCGAACCGCTCCCAGTCATACGGGCCGAAGAGCTCCTCCGCCGCGCGCAGCATGGCGTCCACGTCCTCGAACTCCTCGGCCGCCTCCTCCAGCACCTCGGGCTCGGCCCACACGCGCGAGCGCGGGCCCAGCTCCTTCGCCGCCAGCCTCCCCACCGCGAAGGCCAGCAGGTAGGGCGGAATCGGCTGCGGCATCTCGTAGCGCTCCAGCGCCTCCACACCCTGTTCCTCGCGCCCCACGAAGCCCGCCGCCATCACCGCCTTGAGCTCCTTGGGCACCGTCAGCTCCGCCTTGTAGCGGATGCGGATTCGCGGCGTGTCCTGGAGTGGCATCACCGAGCGTGCGTGGATGGCCTGGCACTGGCTGAAGAGGTACGGGTACTCGCCTCCCGCCGTCTGGGCCGGCGTCAGCCACTGCAGCGCGCTCGCCTGCGGGGACGTCCGGTAGCGGATGGTGAGCTGCTTCGTCCCCGGGCGCAGCTCCACCCTCAGGCGGCTGCCGAGAATGGGCTCGGGCGGCGACAGCAGGTAGGGCAGGGGCTTGCCCTCAGCGTCCACCACCGAGCGGATCTCCAATTCCCGCGTGTCCAGGTCCAGCGGGCCGGCGGATGCTTCCTTCAGGCTGAGGGTGGCCTCGGCGTGCAGCCGGCGCGTGCGGAAGTCCACGCGCGCCTTCCAGGTGAGGCTCTCGGTCTCGGGTTGAGTGTCGTCGTTGTACGAGTGCGGGTCGGGTCGGGCCATGGGGGCTCGCACCTTACCCTCCACCAGCCGGTGACAGGGGCCTCAAGAGCCGGTTGACTTTTGAATCAACCGGCGCAATGTCTGGTGCCACCCTTTTTCAATTCGGGAGCCTCTTTCGATGACGATGCGGATCCGCAAAGTGGCAGTTCTGGGCGCGGGCGTGATGGGCAGCGGCATCGCCGCGCACCTGGCCAACTCGGGCGTACGTGCTCTCCTGCTGGACATCGTTCCGCCCAAGGCGGCGCCGGGCGAGGACACGGCCTCCAAGGCCTTCAAGAACAAGTTCGCCCAGGGAGCCCTGGCGAACATGCGCAAGCAGAAGCCCAGCCCCATCGTGTCCGAGCAGGTGTTCACGGCCATCGAGGTGGGCAACTTCGAGGACGACCTGCACCGGCTGGAGGAGTGTGACTGGGTCATCGAGGTGGTGAAGGAGGACATGGCCGTCAAGCAGGCCCTGTTCGCCAAGGTGGAGCAGCACGCGCGCAAGGGCACCATCATCAGCTCCAACACCTCGGGCCTGTCCATCAAGGGCATGCTGGAGGGCCGCGGCGCCGACTTCCGCAAGAACTTCCTCGTCACCCACTTCTTCAACCCCGTCCGCTACATGAAGCTGCTGGAGCTGGTGGCGGGCCCGGAGACGGACCCCGAGGTGGTGAAGACGGTCCACCGCTTTGGCGAGGAGGTGCTCGGCAAGGGCATCGTCTACGGCAAGGACACCACCAACTTCATCGCCAACCGCGTGGGCACCTACGGGATGATGCGCACCATCTCGGAGATGCAGAAGGCGGAGCTGACCATCGAGGAGGTGGACAAGATCTTTGGCCCCGCCATGGGCCGTCCCAAGTCCGCCGTGTTCCGCACCGCCGACATCGTGGGCCTGGACACCTTCAGCCACGTGGCGAAGAACTGTTACGACACGCTCACCCAGGACGAGGAGCGTGACGTCTTCGCCATCCCCGAGTTCCTCCAGAAGATGGTCGCCAAGGGGATGCTCGGCGACAAGAGCGGCGGCGGCTTCTACAAGAAGGACAGGAGCGCGGGCGGCAAGGACATCCTCGCGCTGGACCTGAAGACGCTCGAGTACCGGCCGCAGAACAAGGTGCGCTACGAGTCGCTGGGCGCCGCCAAGGACGTGGAGAACGTGCGCGAGCGCGTGGCCACGGTGATGAGCGGCCAGGACAAGGCCGCGAAGTTCGCCGAGCGGATCACCCTGGACGTGCTCGCCTACGCCAGCCGCCGGATTCCGGAGATCGCCGATGACGTGGTCAACATCGACCGCGGCATGCGCTGGGGCTTCGCCTGGGACCTGGGGCCCTTCGAGACCTGGGATGCCTACGGCGTGAAGAAGGGCCTGGAGCGCATGAAGGAGCTGGGCCTCAAGGCCGCCCCCTGGGTGGAGGAGATGCTCGCCAAGGGCCGCACGAGCTTCTACGGCGTGGAGAACGGCAAGGACACCTACTGGGACATCCCCTCCAAGTCCGTGAAGGTGGTGCCGGAGAACGCCCGCACGTCGCGCGTGGAGTACCTCAAGCGCGGCAACAAGAAGATCACCGGCAATGACAGCGCCACGCTCTGGGACATGGGCGATGGCGTGACGCTGCTGGAGTTCCACTCGAAGATGAACTCCATCGACGACAACATCATCGCCATGATGAACACGGCCCTGGACGAGACGGAGAAGAACTTCCGCGGCCTGGTCATCGGCAACGATGGGGCGAACTTCTCGGCGGGCGCCAACATCATGGCGCTGCTGTGGGGCGCGAAGAATGGCGAGTTCGACACCATCCGCAACATGGCGTCGGGCTTCCAGGCGGCCAACCAGCGCATGCGCTACAGCCCGGTGCCGGTGGTGACGGCGCCCTTCAACCTGACGCTCGGCGGCGGCGCCGAGACGGCCATGGGCGGCAACGCCATCCAGGCCTCGGCCGAGCTGTACATGGGCCTCGTCGAGGTGGGCGTGGGCCTCATCCCCGGCGGCGGCGGCACCATGCAGCTGTTGCGCAACGTGTACGGCCAGTACTCGGCGGACAAGGACTTCGACGCCTTCCCCTTCATCAAGAAGGTGTTCCTGGCCATCGGCACCGCGAAGGTGGCCACCAGCGCCGAAGAGGCTCGCGAGCTGGGCTTCCTCAACGCCAACGACGGCATCAGCGCCAACCGCGACTTCCTGCTGTCGGACGCCAAGCAGCGCGTCATCGGCATGGCCAACGCGGGCTTCCGCGCGCCGCGGCCCACCCGCTTCCGCCTGCCCGGCGCCAGCGGCTACGCCACCATCGACATGCTCCTCTACGACATGGAGCTCAACGGACAGGTGTCCGCGCACGACCGGAAGATCGCCCAGAAGCTGGCGCGCGTGCTCACCGGTGGTGACACCAGCCCGTCGCTGCTCGTCACCGAAGAGCGGCTGCTGGAGCTGGAGCTGGAGGCGTTCCTGAGCCTGTGCGGCGAGGAGAAGACGCAGGACCGGCTGATGCACATGCTCGAGAAGGGCAAGCCGCTGCGCAACTGAGGCGGCGGCGTTAAGCGAGTTTCCAAGTCATCCACTGATTGAAGATTTCGAAGCCCGGGGGTCGCTCCCCGGGCGAGGAGACAGACAGATGCCCGGTCGAGTCGTGATTGCCAGCGCGGTGCGCACCCCGTTCACCCGCGCGCACAAGGGAGAGTTCAAGGACACCCGGCCCGATACGCTCGCGGCCCTCGCCATCAAGGAGGCCGTGGCGCAGGTCCCCGGCCTGAAGCCCGAAGAGGTCGAGGACGTGATCCTCGGCTGTGCCATGCCGGAGGCGGAGCAGGGGATGAACGTGGCGCGCAACGCCGCCCTGCTGGCTGGCCTGCCGGACACCGTGCCCGGAATGACCATCAACCGCTTCTGCTCGTCGGGCACGCAGTCCATTGCCCAGGCGGCGCAGGCCATCAAGGCGGGGATGATGCAGGTCGCCGTGGCCGGTGGCACCGAGTCCATGACCATGGTCCCCATGGGTGGCAACAAGGTCAGCGCCAACCCGGAGATCATGGAGAAGTACCCGGAGGTCTACACCTCCATGGGCGCCACCGCGGAGAACATCGCCTCGCGCTACAGCGTGTCGCGCGAGGACGCGGACAAGTTCGCCTACGAGAGCCAGCGCCGTGCCGCCACCGCGCGCGAGCAGGGCAAGTTCAAGGAGGAGATCTTCCCCGTCACCACCACCGTCTTCGATGAGGAGGGCAAGGCGCACCAGGTGACGGTCTCGGTGGACACCATCCTGCGTCCGGACACCACGCTGGAGGGCCTGGCCAAGCTCCGCCCCGCCTTCAACCAGAAGGGCGTGGTGACGGCCGGTAACGCGTCGCCGCTGACCGACGGCGCGGCGGCCGCGGTGGTGATGAGCGAGGAGAAGGCCCAGCAGCTCGGCGTGAAGCCGCTCGGCTACTTCCTGGACTACCAGGTGGCCGGCGTGCCGCCGGAGATCATGGGTGTGGGCCCGGTGCCCGCGGTGAAGAAGCTGCTGGCGAAGAACAACCTCAAGGTCGAGGACATCGACGTCTTCGAGCTGAACGAGGCCTTCGCCGCGCAGGCGCTGCACTGCATCCGCGAGCTGGGCATCTCCCAGGACAAGGTGAACCCGAACGGCGGCGCCATCGCGCTGGGCCACCCGCTGGGCGTGTCCGGTGCGCGCCTGGTGGCCACCATCCTGCGCGAGCTGAAGCGGCGCAACGGCCGTTACGGCGTGGTGACGATGTGCATCGGCGGCGGCATGGGCGCTGCGGCCCTCATCGAGCTGGCGAAGTAATCCACGCCGCTCCTCCCACGCCGCTCCTCCTTCTCCCCCTGGGAGAGGGTCGGGGTGAGGGTATGGGTTCCTCGGGTTGAATCCCTCACGCGGCCCTTCCTGGCACTCCAGGAGGGGCCTTCGTGTTTCCGGGCTCAGGCCGTGGGCAAGGCCCTGGGCGAGAAGACGACGATGGCCGTGGGCGCGACGAGCAGATCGTCCTCGGCCGAGGCGGGCTCCTTACCTGGCCGGGGCATGATCTCCGTGCTCCACCGGTCGGGCGTCAGCCCGCAGAGTTCCTTGAGTTTCTTCACGGTCATGGGCCCCCGCGCGGTGATCGCGAAGATCTCCGAGACCCCTTCGGGCGTTCGGACGTCGACCCACACCTTCATCACGTCGGTGGAGAGGATCTCCGAGACTGGCACCTTGCCGGAGACCACGGGGAACCAGACCGCCGGGGTGAAGACGTGGAGGTCGAGCTGCTCGATGGCGGTGCCGGGATGGTCGGTGAAGAACCGGCGGATGCCCACCAGCGTCTGGACGAACGGGTGGATGGGGTTCCACAGGCGGAACTGCCCCGCGGCCACTGGACCGAGGCGCACCCGGCGGAAACCCGCGTCATTCGCCGCGCGCAGGGCCACGTAGACCGCTTCATCGATGATGCTGAGATTCCGGCGGTCCCTGGGCTCGCCGGGGGCGGGAATGCCCACCGGGCTCCGGACTCGGGCGGCGACGCCGAAGATGGGCGAGCCGCCGAACCGGAAGGCATACGACGGTGCCTCGTCGAATGCACGCCAGTGGTGGACCTCCGTCTCCGCAATGAGCCCGGCCTGGCGCGCTTCGTCGAGGAACGTCCTGGCCTGACTGCCATGGATGGGTTGATTGTCCGGCTCCCTGCCGAGGCTGAGAATGACGCACTCGTCGCCATCCCGGGCGGGAACCTCCAGCGTGGCGTACCTCAGCCGCAGTCTCTTCCTGGCCGGGCTGAACGGCGGTTTCGCGCCATCGGTCAGGCTGAAGCCCAGCTCGTCCGGCAACCACCCCACGGGCTGAGCGGCACCCGCCCTCGGGGCACTCCCCGGGCCCGAGACGGTGTCGGCCAGACGGTCGAGCAGGCTCGGGAGCTCCGAGTAGTGCCCATAGAAGACGGGGATGATGCCGAGCCGCATCTGGAGGAAGCGGGGATCGAGCGTCTTCCGCTTGTCCTCCGAGAACAGCGCGAAGTGCGGATGTGGGCCGGGGCCGTAGTGGTGGGCGATCTCGCCGAAGAGGTTGATGAGGTAGTCCTCGAGGATGCCGGAGCCCAGGAAGAGGAGCGAGCGCCGGTGGAGCACCTCGGCGAAGGCGCGCCGGAAGTGCGCATGGGCGTTGATGGCGTTCTGGTACTGCTGATGGCCAACAACCACCTGTCCCGCCAGCTCGAGGCACCGTCGCGAGTGGGGGACGAGCGCCTCGGGCTCGGCCGCCTGTCCTCCCAAGAAGCCCTGCACGGCCCAGAGGATGGGCCGCGTGGGCGCATCCAGAGCCCGGACGACCTTGTGACAGTCCTCGATGCTCCGTCCGAGCACCTCCGGGATGTTCGTCTCGTCCGGCTTCCCCAACCAGCTCGCCGCATACAGGTCGTCGTAGTTGGTGGTCACCACGAGGGGCCAGTTGCTCCGCGCCAGCGCCCGCGTCTGTAGAGGAATGATGCAGTCGCCCGAGCGTTTGCCACCGGCGTTCAACGCGCGGCGATAGGCCTCCGCGCGTTTCTCCGCTCCCAGCGCGCCAAGTCCGAGCACCGCCGAGTCGGCCAGACGGTACAGTTCCGATTTGTCTCCTGGCTCGCCCTTCCTCAGATGATCAGGCACGGGGACGCCGGCTGCATCCGCCAGCCGGGTGAGGAACTCCAGCCAGCCCGTGCAGGCGGGAATGCTCATTCCCGAGCCGATGAAGGGGACGAGCACGCCTCGCCGGTACGCGCTGGCGAGGAACGGAAGGATGTCATCGAAGGTCATGGGCTCCCCTCCACCCGGACTCGGCGGACGGGCGCGAGTCTGGCGGGAGGTGGCGGGCCACTCAAGGCCCGAGGCGGCCCGGGGGGGACGTCAATCCGCTGCCCGTGTTCCGCCGCCGCCCCCCGGGGCGCCATGCGACGAGCGCGTGCAGGCTGACGTAGAGGCACGGCACAACGAAGAGCGTGAGCAGCGTGCCCACGCTCAGCCCGGAGAGGGTGACGAGCGCGAGCGGGCGTAGCAGCTCGGTGCCCTCGCCGAATCCGAGCGCGATGGGCACCAGGCCCAGCGTGGCCAGCAACGTGGTGATGAGGATGGGGCGCAAGCGCAGGGGGGCCGCGCGGTGCATCGCCTCCAGGCGAGACAGGCCCGGGGACTCCTCGCGCAGCTGGTTGGCCAGCTCCACCAGGATGATGCCGTTGCCGACGATGACGCCCACCAGCATCACCATGCCAATGAGCGCGGTGGCTCCCATGGCCACGCCCGTCACCACCAGTCCCACCGTTCCTCCCACCAGCGCCAGTGGAATGGTGAAGAGGATGACGAGCGGATCCACCAGTGAGTCGTACTGCACGGCCATCACGGTGAGCACCAGGAAGACGGCGAGCGCTCCCAGCACGAACAGCGAGCGCTGTAGCTCCCGGTTGCTCCGGGCCGCGTTGCTCTCCATGATCGACACGCCGCGCGGCAGCTCGACCTCGGAGAGGATCCGCTCCGTCTCCGCGAGCGCATCCCCGAGGCTCACTCCCTCCGCCAGGTCTCCCGCGATGATGAACACCTGCCGCTGGTTGATGCGTTGGATCTCCGCGGGCGTGGTGCCCTCGGATACGCTCGCCACCTCGGAGAGCCGCACCGGCGCCTGCCCCTGGTAGACGAGTGGAAGCTGCTCGAGTTGGGAGCGGGTGCGCAGTGCCTCGCGCGCCAGCTTTACCCGCACGTCCACCAGACGCTCTCCGCGCTGGAGCTGCGTGGCGATGGAGCCCTCCAGCGCCGTCTGCACCGCCTGGCCGATGTCTCCGGAGGACAGTCCGAGCAGCCCCGCGCGCTCCGGATCCCTCCGCACCTGCACCTCGGGCTGCACGGGGTCCGCGTCCGGGCGGAAGCGCGCGAGCTTCGCCTTCTCGTCGAGCGCCGCCACCACCTGCCGTCCCGCCCGCTCCAGGGCCTGGGGATCCTCTCCCTCGAGCACCACGTCCACCTCGGCGCGCACCGGGGAGTTGCTGGTGATGAGGCCGCGGATCTGCTCCGGCGACAGTCTCAGCCGGATGCCCACCAGGTTGAGCTTCGCCATCTCGGCGTTGACGCGGGAGACGAAGGCCTGCACGTCCGTGCCAGGTTTCAGGGTGATGGTGCTCGAGGAGCGCAGTGCGTTCTCCGACGTGGCCGTGCCGAAGAGGAAGCCGCCCACCGTGGTGAAGGCGTAGCGCGTCTCCGGCTGGCGCAGCAGCAGCTCGTCCACCTGCTTCATCAACCGCAGGTTGTCCGCGATCGGAATGCCCGGCGGGAGTTGGACGACGAGGCGCGCCTGACCCGTGCCCACGCGCGGGAGGATCTCCGTGGAGAGGAAGGGCAGCACCAGGGCCGCGAGCAGCCCGAGCCCCACGAACACCGAGGCGAGCACCGCCAGCCGGTGGGCCAGCGCACGCGCGAGGAGCGCTCCGTAACCGTGGGTGAGGCGCTCCACCCGGGCGCCGAACCAGCGCACCGGCTTCAGGCGGGACAGGCCACTCGTCTTCCGGATGGCGAGCAGCCGCGCCGCGAGCGAGGGGATGACCGTGAGCGCGGTGACGAGCGAGGCGCCCACCGTGAAAAGCACCGTGAGGATGAGCTCGTTGAAGAGCAGCGCCACGAAGCCGCCGATGAGCAGGAAGGGCACCACGGCGACGAGGTTGGTCGTGGTGGAGGCCACCAGGGCCGACTCCAGCTCGGTGGCGCGCGCCTGGGTGAGGGGGACGAGCTCGGAGAGGGGCAGGGTGTCCGCACCGCCGTTGCCGTTTCCGTTGCCCTCGTCGCGCCGGCGCCGCTCCTCCACGCCTCGCACGATGTTCTCCAGCACCACGATGCAGCTGTCCACCGCGCCAATGCCCACCGCCAGCCCGCCGAGGCTGAAAATGTTGAGCGAGGCATCCGCGAGCGACAGCAGGCTCACCGCCAGCAGCGTGCCGAGCGGAATGGACAGCACCACGATGAAGGTCTGCCGCAGCGAGCCCAGGAAGAGCAGCACCATGACGCTCGCCAGCGCCGCGCCGGCCAGACCCGAGACCGCCACGTCCTGGATGGAGCGCTTGATGAAGACGGACTCGTCCAGCGTGGCGGTGAGCACCGTGCCCTCCGGAAGCCGTCCCCGGCGCCGCAGCTCCTCCACCCGCGCCTTCACCGCGTCGACGACCTCCACCGTGTTGGCGTCCGGCTGCTTCTGGATGCTCACCTTCACCGCGGGCTGGCCGTTGAGCGTGACGAAGACGCGCTGGTCCTCGGTTCCGTCCACCACGGTGGCGAAGTCACCTAGCAGGACCTTGCGCTGCTGGGGCGCCACGGGCGGCGCTGGGGTCCCGGTAGCGGTTCGAGGTGCTGGCGCGTCGTCCACGAGGAAGGTGAGACGCTCCAGCTCGGAGGCTTCGCGGAAGCGGCCCACCGTGCGCACGAGCGCCTCGGATCGCCGGCCCTCCAGCCGTCCCGCGGAGATGTCCTGGTTCTCCGACGCGAGCGCCTGCAGCACCTCCACGAGCCCCAGCCGGGAGGATTGCAGCCGCTGCAGGTCCAACCGCACCTGGACTTCCTCGACCGCGCCACCGGACACGTCCACCGCCGCCACGCCGGGCACCACCGCCAGCTCTCGCGCCAGTTCCTCGTCCGCGAAGACGCGCAGCGCCCGGCCCGAGAGGCCGGGGGAGGTGAGGGCGAACTCCGCGACGGGCTGCTGCGAGGGGTCCACCTTGAAGAGGCGCGGCTGCTCGATGGTGTCCGGCAGGTTGCCGCGGGCACGGTTGACGGCCGCCGTGGCGTCGTTGAGCGCCTGGTCCACGTCGCCGCCCGGTTGGAAGAACAGGTTGATGCTGACCTGCCCCTCGCGCGTCTGTGAGTAGACCTGCACCACGCCTTCCGTCGCCGCGAGCGCCTGCTCCAGCGGGCGGGTGATCTCCTCCACCGCCACCGAGGGCGCCACGCCGGGCGCGTCCACCCGCACGCCAATGCGCGGGTAGGTGATGGAGGGGAGCAGATCCACCGGCAGGCGGAAGAGGAAGAAGAGCCCGAGCACCACCACCGTGGCCGCGAGCATCAGGGTGCCCACCGGCCGCCGCACCGCGAGCGCGCTCAGGCCGCCCCGCTGGCGCGGTGTCCCTCCCGTGCCCTCCGAGGGCGCCCCTGCCCCCTCACTCACGGCCACCTCCGCCGCCACCTTCCGGCTCGGGCACGTCCGACAGGGCGCTGGGACGCACCTCGGTGCCCGGTTTCAGGGGCCGCTCGCTGCGGACCACCACCCGCTCGCCTTCCCGCAGCCCGGAGAGGATCTCCACCTGTCCGTCGGCACGCGCGCCCAGGCGCACCTGCCGCTCCTCTACCCGGGGTCCACCCCCATCGGCTCCGTTCGTCACGACGAAGACGCGGCCCTTGTCCGGTGAGGCCTCCGGGAGTCCGTCACCGGTGCCGCTGCCAGAGCCGCCCTGTGCTCCGGAGAGGCCTCCCGGGCCGCCCGGCTGGTCCACCCGGAGGGCCGATTCGAGCACCAGCAGCCGGGCCTCGCCCCCATTGTCGAGCCGCACCCGGGCGAGCAGTCCGCTGCCAATGCGGCCCTCGGGGTTGTCCACCACCACCTCCACGGGCACCAGCCGGCTCCGTGGATCCGCTTGAGGCGACACGCGCGCCACCGTGCCGGTGAAGGGCGTGTCTCCGAAGGCATCGAGGCGAACGGCGACCCGTTGTCCGGGCTTCACCCGCGAGAGCTCCAGCTCGGATACGGAGACGACCACCTCCACCTGGGAGAAGTCTCCCACGCGCAGCACCTCGTTGCCGGCCAGCACCAGGTCTCCCAGCGAGTGCATCCGCTCCACCACGTGTCCGTCCACCGGCGAGCGCAGGCTGGAGAAGGAGCGGCGCTCTCGTGCCGCGGCGAGCAGGGCCGACTGGGCTCGCACCCGGGCTTTCGCCGCCGATACGAGGCTCCGCTGTGTGCGCACCTGCCCGGACGCGGCCCGGACGGCCTGTTGTGCGGTGCGGGCCTGGGTGGCGCGTTGCTCCGCCTCCTGCCGGCTGGCGATGCCGCGCTGGGCGAGCCGCTGGTAGCGCCGTGCTTCCACCTGCGCCTGGGCCAGCGCGAGCCGCGCCTGCTCGAGTTCGCTCCTCGCCTGGGCGACCCCAGCCTCCGCGCTCGCCACCTCCGAGCGGGCCTCGGCCAGCCCCGCCTCTGTCTGGTGCACCACCGCGTCGAGGAGCGCCGTGCTCAGCCGCCCCAGCTCCTGGCCCTCCTTCACGGCGTCGCCCACGTCCACCGTGAGCCGCTCCAGGTGACCCTCCACACGCGCGCGGACCGCCACCTGCTCCACCGGTTGCGTGGTGCCCACGAGCGTGAGGGGCGTACGCAGTTGTCCCCGCCGTGCCTCCTTCACGTCCACGGCCACCGTGCCCTGGCCTCCGTCACCCGGGCCCCCCTGGCGTCCGCCTTCCGGTTCGCGCGCACAGGCCCCGAGCACCAGCAGGAGCGCGAGCCCCACCGTCCGCCCGAGGTGCGGGGTCCGTCCATTCCTCAGAGAGGACATGCCGCCTCCACCATCAACGCCTCCACGCGCGCCTGCACCAGGTCCAGCTCCCGCAGGGCGAGCGTGCGTTCCGCCTCGCGCAGTTCCTCGGCGCTCTGCACCAGCTCCAGGCTGGTGCCCACACCCTCGCGGAAGGACTCCTGGGTGAGGGCATCCGTCCGGGCCGCGGCATCCCGTGCGCGCCGAGCCGCCACCCGCAGGGCCTCCGCCAGCGCCACGCCCCGGCGCGCCTGCTCCACCTCCACGTCCAGCGTCCGCCGCACCGACTCGAGCTGTTGCCCGGCCACCTCGCGGTTGGCCCGCTCCGCTCGCACCGTGGCTCCCCGCGCGCCCCCGTCCCACAAGGGCACCTCCAGCACCGCGGCGATGTTCCACACGCTCACACGCGCAAGCCCCGGGTCCACTGACAGGGCCGTCAGGGAACTCTGGACTCCCAGTCTGGGCACGTAGGCCGCGCGTGCTCCGGCCACTTCCCGCTCGGCCGCGCGGAGGGTCTCGTTCGCGGCCACGAGATCCGCGCGGGATTCTCCCTCGAGCGGGCGGCACAGCGCGGCCAGCTCGTCGCGCAGCCCGTCCAGGCGGAAGCCGGGCGCCAGTCCCACCTCCGCGCCCGTGCCGAGCGCCAGCCCCAGCCCGGCCCGTGCGCGGCGCAGGGACTCCACGCTGGAGAGCAACTCAGCGCGCGCGACCTCCAGGTCCCTCGCCGTGCGCAGCGCGTCCAGCTTGCGCCCGGAGCCCAGCCGCTCCGCCTCCAGGGTGAGCCGGTGTCTCTCCCTCGCCTGTTCGAGGCCCATCTGGTTGAGCTCCACCACCCGCTCGGCGGCCACCACCGACACGAGGCCCAGCGCGAGCTCGCGTATCAGGAGCCTCCAGGTGTCCTGCGCGGAGGCACTCGCCGCGCGCTCCCGGGCCCGTGCCGCGGACAACTGCTGCCAGGCTGGCACGTTGAGGAGCGACTGGCTCGCGCTGGCCCGCAGTGCGAGCAGGGGCGAGGTGGGTCTCGACTCTCCCTCATCGCCGCCACCCACGTTGATGCCGCCACCGCCGCCACCTTCGACGACGAGCGAGCCTCCGCCTCCCGCCAGGCGCTCTTGCAGGGACAGGGAAGCGCTGACGGTGGGCAGCAGGGGCGCGAGTGCCAGGCGGCCCTGGGCCCCGGCCAGCTCCAACTGGGCGAGCGCGGTCCGCAACTCCACCGAGCGCGTCCGAAGCCGCTCCACCGCCTCGCCCCAACCGGTGAGCCGCACCTCGGGGGCAGGAGGGACCGTCAACTCCGCGACAGGCTCGGAGTCGGTGCTCGCCGATGAGGTCACTCCGGCTTCACCGGTGGCGGGGACGGCGGCGAGCAGGAAGAGGGCCAGCAGCATGCGCGAAGAGGAGATGGGTTCCAGATGGTGAATCCGGAGCCCCCTCGCAGCATGGAGCAGACGTTGGACCGGGGCAGGGTAGGGCACTCAACGCTTTGCCTGCCCGATCGCTCACAGATTCCTCGTGCTGGAGGACCTGTCGCGGGCGTTGTCAGGGTGCCTTCCCCACGGTCAACGGGTGAACGGCATGCGCGTGCGTGGTCTCGCGCCATGGACGCTGCGCGGCCCTCGGGACGCTTCCGGCGTGGCTGTTTCTCGCAAGGGCTCGAAATGACGGCGCGCCGCCGTGGCCCATGACTTGCCCTGTGCCCGGGCATGACCATGACCAGCGTAGGCTCGCGGCGGAACGATGACACCCTCGTGCTCGGGATGAACCCGCACGCCCAAGCGGAGGGCGAGGCCCTCCAGAAGTCCAACCCCAGCGCCCGGGTCATCACCGTCCGGGACTCCTTCCAGAATGATCACGTCCGTGCCAGTGGTCCGGATGGCGCGATGCGGGTTCATGATCTGCGGACCCCCGACGGCATCCGGAGATTCGTGGCCACCCTGGGGCTGCCGCTCGCCCAGGGGAAACAGGTGGCGTCGGCCATCGAGAGGGCGGGCGAGGATGCCCGTGACGAGCTGGCGCAGCTGGCCCTGGTGTGGGCCCGGGCGGAGAAGGGGGGCGTCGTTCCCTCTCGCCTCGTGCTCTCCGGGCACAGCGGGGGCTCGAGCCTGTGGGGTGAGGAGGGGAGCTTCAAGAATGGAGTGCTCACCCGTCGTGACTTCGCCCGGCTCGCGGAGGCCATGCCCAGGGCCGCGGCGGGGGTCGAGGACCTGTGCCTCGCCGCTTGTTACAACGGTGGCGAGACCACCATGGAGGCGTGGCGCGAGCTCTTCCCCAACCTCCGCACGATGTGGGCTTATGACGGCAGTGCGCCCGGTACGTTCTCCGGCGCCACGGCTCATCTGGCCCGCTGGGAGAAGGCGACTCGCGGCTCGGTGGAGTCGCTCCGGCCCGATCTGCTCCGGGGGATGCGCAAGGGGGATAACCTCGCGGTGTGGTCACGATTGGGAGGGCACCAGACCGCCACCGTGCGCGTCAGTACCGCAGACCTGCGTGCCCGTCTCTCGGCGGGCCACGTGACCTTCGAGCGTTATTTCCAGGGGGCCGCGGTGGTGCGTGATTCCCAGCACGGCCCGCTGCGGGAGCACTACAACACCCTCCAGGCCCTGCTGGGCCGGCCGGAGATTTCCGCCCTCGAGCGGAGCGGGCTCGAGCGGGCGCGGGATCAGACCCTCCGGTTGCTCTTCCATGGCAACGTCGCGGCTCGTTTCCAGGAGACGCACCGGTCCAGCATCCAGAGTGGGTTCAGGGCGCTCGGGTTGCGCGTTCCTGATTTCTCGCGGCTCGGCCGGAAGGAGTCGCTGGCGCTGATTCATTCCTTCGAGGCCGAGCTTCGCAGGTGGAATCCCCGGCCCGTGGAGGCTCAGCGGTTGTTGCCTTTGCTCACCGAGGGACTGCGGGATCTTCAGCGCTCGCACATCCCGGATAACTGGTTGTGAGCTCGGGGTTGGAGCACGGGGACGGGCACCCTCACCCCGTCCCTCTCCCGGAGGGCGAGGGGATATTGGCCTGCTCCGGATCCTCCACCGGGACTCCCGCCATCCTCAGCACTCGCAAGGCGTTCGTCGTGTCCACCACCCCAGGTCTCAGCTGGTAGTCGAACACCATCTTTCCGTTCTCCAGATGGTCACGGAAGTGCATGTTCACCACCTTCCCGCTGTGCTCCTCCGCCAGGCTCGCCAGGGACAGATCGTGCGTCGTCACCCCGCCGATCGCTCCCGTGGCCAGCAGCAGCCTCAGCACCTCACGCGAGGCGATCTGCCGCTCCCGCGTGTTCGTCCCCAGGAGGATTTCATCCAGCAGGAACATCGCGTGTCCCTTCGCCGCCGCCGCCGCGTCCAGCACCGCCTTGATGCGCTGCACCTCCGCGTAGAAGTACGACACGCCCCGCTCCAGCGAGTCCTTCACCCGCATGCTCGTCAGCACCTGCAGCGGTGACACCGAGAAGCTCTTCGCGCACACCGGCGCTCCCGCCAGCGCGAGCACCGTGTTCAGCCCCACCGCTCGCAGCAGCGTCGTCTTCCCCGACATGTTCGAGCCCGTCAGCAGCAGCCCGCAGCCCGGCCCCGGCAGCTCCACGTCGTTCAGCACCGGCTCGTCCAGCAGCGGGTGGCCCACTCCCACCGTCTTCACCTTCGGCCCGTCCGCCTCCAGCGTGGGCCACGTGAAGCCCGGCCGGTCAAAGGCCAGCCCCGCCAGGCACGAGAGCGCCTCCAGTTCCGCCAGTGACTCGAACCAGCCTCGCACCCGCGCCGCATGCTGCGCCTTCCAGCGCTCCAGCGCGAACAACGCGTGCACGTCCCACAGCGTGAACAGATGCACGATGGGGTGGAACTGGTGCCGCTTGAACTCCACGAACGAGTACAGCCAGCTGAAGCGCTTCAGGTGCGTGGAGACCGGCGGCTCTCCCTCGTGCTGCATCCCTCCCTGCACCCGCCGTAGCTCCGGGTGCTCGAAACGTTCCCGTTCCACCCGCTCGAAGATGGGCGCGTAGCGCACGAAGCCGTGCTCGCCCGCGTTCAGCTTCTCCTCCATGGCGCGCAGCGGGCCCCGCGTCGCCCTCACCACCGCCAGTTGCGCCAGCACGCCTCCCCACCACGCCCGTCCGTGCACCACGTCGAAGCTTCCCAGCACCATCAGTGTCAGCGTCACCAGCGGCAGCACCACCGCCACCGGCCTCGCCCACCGGATGCTCGTGAGCGACCGCTCGCTCTCCACCCACTGGATGAAGAGTCCTGGGTCCGCCTTCTCCTTCGCCACCGTGCGCGCCTCCACGCACATGTCCTGGCGGAACGCCACCTGGGGCACCAGCTCGCGCGCCGCTCCCTGCCGGGCCCTCACCGTCTCCGCCTGCGCCGGCCAGGCCAGCCACGCCGCGAGCCGCTCCTCGCCCGCCCGTGTCGCCGTTTCGTTCATGAGCTGGAAGACGCTGCCCTGCCCGAAGACGTCCAGGTCCGCCGCGTACAGGTGCGAGCCTGTCAGGAATCGCTCCCCCCGCTCGGCGAAGTCGTGCCAACCCCGAGTCAGCCGCGCCAGCCCCCGCTCGTTGAGCTGCATGTACAGCCGTTGCCGCTCCTCGCGCAGGAACACCTGGTGGTGCAGCACCGCCAGCACGAGGTAGCCGATGAACGCCGCTCCCGCCGCCCACCACCACGTCGTCGGCAGCCGGTGGAACAGGACGAGCCCCGCCACCGCCGCTCCCGAGAGAAACACCAGGGCGCGCAGGTTGGCGTAGCGGGCGCTGACATCGTCCAGCCGCTTCAGCTCCGCCTCTGCGGTGGCGCGGCGCTCGGTGTACGTGCGATGCGGGGAGGAGGACTCTGGCAGGGAAGTGGTCACGGGCGGGCGCATGCTGGGTCGCCCGGGCGGACAGGGCAAGCCCGGACACGCGCGTGGTGCCCGGAAAATGGCGAACCCCGGCGCCAGGCCCTGAGAAGGGGAGGCGGCCGGGGCTCTCGGGTGTCGTGCCCGGTCAACCGGGACACGCAGTGGGGGCACCGCGGGTGCCCACCGAAGACAACCGCTCTACGGCCGAATCACTTCTCTTTCACTTCTCCTTGGAGGCCAGCTTGCGCAGCGCCTTCTGGTCGCGGATGCAGAGGATGCGGCCCACGTTGCCCAGCACGCCGTCGCGCTTCATCTCGTTGATGAGCGTGGACACGAAGGAGCGGGAGGCGCCCACCAGGTCCGCCAAGTCCTGCTGGGTGATGCCACGCAGGTCCGTCTCACCGCCGTGCGGGCAGCGCTCGCCGTGGGCCTCGGCCAGGGTGAGCAGGGTGTCGGCCAGACGGGCCGGCACTTCCTTGAAGGTCAGTCCCAGCACGCGCTTGCGCAGGGAGCGCACGCGCTCGGCGTAGGCGCGAACCACGTCCACCGCCAGGGCCGGCCGGGCCTCGAGCTGCGCGCGGAAGTCGCGGCCCTCGATGCTCCACACCTCGGCCTCACCGGAGGCGATCGCCATCTCCTCCACCGGCGTGCCCTCGGGACGGAACAGCTCGCCGAACAGGTCGCCCGGGCGCAGGATGCTCACCACCGAGCGCGAGCTGTTCTTGCCCAGCCGCATCAGGCGCACGCGGCCGCTCTTGAGCAGGTACACGCGGTCCGTCGTGTCGCCCGGGCGGTAGATGACCGAGTTGTGCGGGAAGCTCTCGACCTTGAAGTAGCCCTTGAAGTCGATCGCCTCCTGGCCGGGGATCAGCTTGTTGGCCGTGACGAGCATCCCGGAGCTGGTGGTCTGGATGGGGGCGACGACGTTGGAGCCGATGGGACCGAGGGGACGATTGAAACCGTGCATGTGGGCACTCCTGCAGGCGGTTGAAAGTTGGGTTGCTTTGCTGCGGACGGAACAGTCCCTTTCCAAGCTTTGTGCCAACCCCAACGCTTCTCCCAAGTCCTGAAAAAGCCTGCAATGACGGCTACTTGGCGCTACACCCCTCCATTCTCACCTTCCGAGTGTCCGAAACCTGAAACAGAACGTTCAAACAGTCTGATCAAGCTGAACGTTTCGTTCAATTCGTGCGGGGAGTTGTCGGAAGGGTGACAATGTCCGGAAAGCGTCCTTCGACGCTCAGACCTGCTGATCCTGTCGCACACCGTACTTCTGGAGCTTGCGCTCCAGGGTGGGGCGACTGATGCCGAGGATCTGGCACGTCTTGCCCTTGTGACCCTTGGTCACCGTCATGGTGAGCTCGATGAGCATCCGCTCCGCTTCCTCCAGGGTGGGGATGCGGCTGGGATCATCGATGGGGGCGACCAGGAAGCCGGGCAGGGAGTGTCCGTTGGTGTGGACGGGGTGGCCGTTGACGGGGGTGCCCCCGTGCTCGAGCTCGTTGGACTCGAGCGCGGGCAGGTTGTCGGCGAGCAGCACCTCACCCGGGGCGAGCACCACCGCACGCGTCAGGACGTTCTCCAGCTCACGCACGTTGCCCCGCCAGGGCAGGCGCATGAGGTGGGCCAACACCTCGGGCGGCACGCGGGTGACGCGCTTGTGCACCTTCTCGTTGATGCGCTCCAGCAGGTGGTGCACCAGCGAGGGGATGTCGTCGCGGCGCTCGCGCAGCGGGGGGAGCTGCAGCGTAATCACCTTGAGGCGCTGGTAGAGGTCCTCGCGGAAGCGGCCGGTGGACACCTCTTCCACCAGGTTGCGGTGGGTGGCGGCGATGACGCGGGCGCGCAGTTTGATGCGCTTGACGCCGCCCACGCGCTCGAACTCGCGCTCCTGGAGGACGCGCAGGAGCTTGGCCTGGAGCATCAGCGACATGTCGCCGATTTCATCCAGGAAGATGGTGCCGTCCTCGGCCATCTCGAACTTGCCGGGCTTGACGGCGTTGGCGCCGGTGAAGGCTCCCTTCTCGTGGCCGAACAGCTCGCTCTCCAGCAGCGTGTCCACGATGGCCGAGCAGTTGATGCCGATGAAGGGCTTGGGCTCGTCGTAGGAGTAGTTGTGGATGACGCGGGCGATGAGCTCCTTGCCGGTGCCGCTCTCGCCGTGGATGAGGACGGTGGCGCGGCTGGCGGCCACCTTGCCGATCTCCTTGACCAGCTGCTGCATGAGCGGGCTGGTGCCGACGATGTCACCCAGGCGCGCCGCCGCCGTCTCCACGTTCACCGTGGCCGCCCGGCGCGACAGTTGCCGGTACTCCAGGGCGCGGGACACCACGATGTCCAGGGCCGTCAGGTCCGGGAAGGGCTTGTGGATGTAGTCGAAAGCCCCGGCCTTCATGGCCCGGATGGTCGTCTCCATGTCATGGAAGGCGGTGACGAGGATGATGCGCGCGTCCCCGCACAGGCTCTTCATCTCCTCGATGATGTCCAGGCCCGTGCGGTCCGGGAGTTTCATGTCGAGGATGACGACGCTGGGCATGACCTCCTGCGCGACCCGGAGCGCCTCGGCGGCGCGGGTGGCCGTCACCACCTGGTAGCGCGGAGCGCCATCGTGCTCGATGTCCTCGAAGTGCATCTTCAAGGACTCGAGCAGCGAGAGGTCGTCGTCGACGATGAGAAGCGTCTCCATGTTCCTCAGGCGGCGAAGGTGAGCGTGAACACGGTGCCGGTTCCGGGGGCCGTCTCGGCGGAGACCTCACCCCCCTGGTGTTGCAGCACGCGGCGCAAGGCCGCCAGCGACAGGCCGGCTCCCCGTGCCAGATGGCACTCGTAGGGCTTGAAGAGCGAGTCCCGTTTCTCCTCGGGCAGCAGGCTGGCGGGCTCCACGAGCTCCATCACCACCCGTCCCTCGGCGCCGGGGCGGATGGACACCTTCACCGTGCCCCCCTCCGTCATCCCCATGGCCACGTTGAGCAGCACCTGGGCCAGCACCGGCCGCAGCCTGCCCGCATCCACCCGGACCCGGGGCACGTCCGGTGCCTCGTCTATCTGTATCTCGACGCGGCGCTCGGTCAGCTCCGGGGTCACCATGGCCATGGCTTCCTGCACCAGGGTGCGCGGCGCGTGCTGCTCCAGGTTGGGCGTGGTGCCCCGGCCGTACTCGGACAGCTGCCAGAGCATCCGCTCCAGGGTGCGGATCTCCCGGTTGGCGATGGTCAGCCGGCGCTGGTCCCTCTCGGACAGGCCCGTGTTGCGGGCCAGCGTCTGCACCGCCATCTTCACCGAGCTGAGCGGGTTGCGCAGCTCGTGGCTCAGTTGCGAGGCGAGCCCGGAGAGCTGCACCGGCGGCGCGCCCTCCAGCAGGGTGCGCAGGTCCACGATGACGGCGGTGGCCTCGCCCTCCTCCATGACGAGCGTCAGCCGCAGGGGCAGCGGATCTCCCCCGCCGAGCGAGGCATAGAGGAACTCCACGGCCCGCCGGTCCTCGCGTGCCAGGGCATCCAGCTCCCGGACCTTCTCCGGGGTGGTTCCCAGCACCACGTGGAGCGGCCGCTCCATCAGCTCCGAGGGGGGGCGGTGCAGCACGGTCTCACACTCCCCCCCGGCGCGAGTCACGCGCAGGCTGGGAGACCATGAAATCTGGACGGCTTGCAGCAAGTGGAGGTTCATGGGCAGGTGCGAAACATAACGAATCGCCCCCCCTGATGTCCCCAGCGGGGGAGGGGGTTCTCCTTTAGAATCCGATACTTGGCGCTCCGGGCCCCCATGCGGCGGCCCTGACGGGCGCCTATCTGTCCGCCAGGTAACATTCTGACGGCTATGGAAGTCCGCCAGTTCTCAGGTCCATGGAATCCGAGGGAAGTACGATCATCCTCCCGATGACGGATGGAGGTGGGGCGGGGACCCATGTAGGTTGCACATCGTCGTTGGTGGCTGACCCCCGCCACCTGCCACCCCGGAGATTTCAATGATCGCCACCAAGAAGAACCTGAAGAAGCTGGGCAAGCGCCGTGGTCAGGGTATGACCGAGTACATCATCATCGTGGCCCTGATCGCCATCGCGGCGATCGGCGTCATCACCCTCTTCGGCAACAACATCCGCAAGCTCTTCGGCGCCTCCGCCGAGGCCCTGGCCGGTAACGAGGAAGTGAAGAACACGGGACAGACGGCCACCAACCAGCTGCAGCGCAAGTCGCTGGCGAACTTCGGCGCCAACAAGGCCGACTGAAGCAGCGCGCCGCATTCGCGGTGCATCCAGCCCCGCGTGGCCCGAGTGGCCGCGTGGGGCTGTCGCTTTTTCCGGGGAGCGTCATCTGAAGGCGACTGGACCCACCTGGCGCAACGCCGCGTTCTGGCTGGCCTGGGCCGCGTTGCTCGCGCTCGCGCTCGCCGCCCGGACCGCGGACTGGCGGAACGTGCTCGGCGGCTCCGTGGAGCTCGTCCCCACCGACTCGTACTACTACATCCGCTTCGCCCGGCTCCAGCAGCTCGCCTTCCCGCGCTTCGAGCCCTTTGATCCGTACATCAACCACCCCACCGGGGCCTCCATTATCTGGCCTCCGCTGCACACCTGGGGCGTGGCCTTGTTTCTCGCGCTGGGGGCCGGGCAGCCCGAGCGCACCGCCGCGTGGGTGGGTCCTGCCGTCTCCTTGATCGAGCTGGGGCTGCTCTCCCTGCTCATCCGCCAGTGGTGGGGGAGGGGAGTGGCGCTCGGCACCCTCGCGCTCCTGGCCCTGGTGCCCGCGGGGGTGATGGCCGGGACGCTCGGCACCGCGGACCATCACGTCCACGAGCCCACCCTCGCCGCCCTCTGCGCGCTCCTGCTGGGCCGGGCCCTGGGTCAGCGGAGTGTCCTGCTCGGGGCGGTCACGGGCGCGGTGCTGGGACTCGCGCCGCTCTTCACCACCAGCGGCTTCGTCCTGCTGCCGGGCCTCGCCGCCTCGCTTGTGCTGGCGGCATGGTTGAGCCGTGACACGCCGGGCCCTGGGGTGGGCCGGGTGGGATTGTCCATGGGCCTGGGCGCCGCCGCGGTGCTGGCCCTGGGCGTGGTGCTGTTCGGCGAGCCCGCGTCCCTTACCTATTACGGACTGACTTCCTTCCAGCCCCTGCTCGCCCTGGCCCTGCTCGCCGGGGCCTCCGGCCTCGCCACGCTCCTCGAGCGCCGCCGGGGTTGGAGCCTCCAGCTCGGCCTCGCCCTGCCTTGCGCCCTCCCGCTCGTCCCGGAGCTGGTCCGCGCCTTCCAGCACCTCCTGCTCGGGGATCCGCTCCTCGCCGTCGTCATGGAGTCCATTCCCCTCTGGAAGGATCCGGACTTCGCTCGCGAGCTGCTCGGCCCGGTGCTGCTCCTGCTCCCGGTGGCCCTCGCCGCCGCGGGCGTGCGCCTGTGGCGGGAGCGCGAGGTGTCCCTGGCTCCTGTCTTCCTCGGCGCGCTGTCGCTCACCGCCGCCTCGCTCCTCCAGGCGCGCTTCACCCAGGCCCTCGTGGGGAGCGCTGCATTGCTCATCGCTTCCTCGTTGGGTGGCGTTTTGCGTGGCTTGCGCCCGTTGCCTCAGCGCGCCTCGGTGGTTGTTCTCGCGCTCGTGGGGCTGCCCCTGCTCGGTGAGGCCGTGCCCCTTCCGCGCTCCACGGAGCCCAGCGCCATCGCTCCCGTGCGCTCCACCCTCACGTGGATGCGCGAGCACACTCCGCCGCCCTCGCCCCCCTGGGATGTGCGGGTCCACCCCGCCTGGGGTGTCGTCGCGCAGTACGACATGGGGCACCTGCTGGTCCTCTGGGCCGAGCGCCCCGCGGTGGCCACGCCCTTCTCCCAGGTGTCCGTGCACCAGAGCGCCAACGCCCAGGCCGCCGCCGTCCTCGGCGCCACCACCGAGGCGGATGCCTATCTTCTGGCCCGCGCGTTGACCGCGCGCTACCTCCTGCTCACCCCGTTCAACGAGCTGCTCGGCCGTCCCGGCCAGTCGCTGGACGGCACCATCTCTCCCTGGCTCCACGAGCACGCGGGTCTGGCCACCGGAGAGCGCGCCGCGAGCGGCCACTTCCGCCTCGTCCACGACTCCGCCGAGTCTCGCCGGAAGAAGCCCGGGCTCCCCTACGCCCGCCTGTTCGAGGTCGTGCCCGGGGCCGTGTTGCACGGCCGCTGCGGCCCCCATGCTCCCGTGACGGCCGTGCTGGAGTTGGAGACGGCTCGCGGTCAGACGCTCCGGTATGAGCTGCGCACCACCACCGCGCCGGATGGCTCCTTTGCCTTTCGTGTGGCCTATCCCACGACCCGTGACACCCGTGAGGCGGATGTGCTCGCCCGGGGCCCCTACCGCCTCGACTGCCCCGGCGGGGGTGGTACCGCCCTCGTCTCCGAGCAGGCCGTGCGCGAGGGGCTGGCGGTGGAATCGGCCGTGGATCTCACCGCGCGGTGAGCCTGTTTCCCCGGGGCCGGAGTGCCACGGCCAGCGCGCCGAGCGCGAGCACGGAGAGGAGTGCCCCCAGCCGGAAGCTGAGCGGGCGGTAGTCGAAGCGGACTGAATGCGCTCCCGGAGGCACCCGCACCGCGCGCATGACGGCGTTGGCTCGCAGCACCGGCACGGGGGTTCCATCCAGTGTGGCCTCCCAGCCGGGGTAGTGCGAGTCGCTCAGGAGCAGGTAGCCCGGCCCGCACGCCTCCAGCGCCACCTCCACCCGGGACAGGCCCGCCTCCGTCACTCGTGCCGTCGAGCCCTCGCAGCCAGGTCCCTCCAGGGGCTCGCCCTCGGAGAGGAGGGCGGCGCGGCGCAGCGGTTGGGCGGGATCCACGAAGGCCGCCTGAGCCTCGGCGTCGCTCGCCACGCGCGCGGTGTGCACCACGAAGGCCCTCGGCATGGCGGTGTCCGAGCGGTAGAGCGTGGGCAGCCCCGGCAATGCCAGCACGGGCACCAGGTCCTCGTAGGGCGGCGCGCCCCGGCGCACGTAGTAGCCCACTCCGGCCAGGTCGAAGGCCGCGCGTGCTCCCGACTCGTAGAGGGATTCGATGCGCAGGGGCTCCGGCGCACCATAGCCCTCGAAGACACGCAGCCGCTCCTCGACGAAGCGGTTGGGCACGAGGGCATCCCGGCTGAGCGCGATGTACGAGCCCTCCTCGCCGGGCAGGGGCGCGGCGGTGGTGCTCGGGGCGGTGGGGACCTCGGAGAGCTCGTCCGAGCCGAGGTCCACGCTGACACGGCCCGCGTACCCGGGAGGAATGGCGGCGGCGAGCCGGGAAGCACGTCGGAGTGACGCGAGCGGCGCGCTGCCCGTGCCCCCCTGCAACAGATGGAATGCGCCCAATTCCACGAGGGCCACCACGGCGAGCGCCCGGCGGACCCGGAGACCCCGGCCTGGGCCGGCGGCGGGGAGGATGAAGGCCAGGGCCCCCGCGCCGAGCGCCAGCACCACCCAGGGCAGTCCGGCCTCCACGCCGGAGCGGAAGATGGGGAGCTTCGCGACGGGAGGGCCCAGGAGCAGGGCGGCGAAGAGGGCGGCCACCACCGCGGCCACGTGCACGAGGGAGCGGCGTCCCCTCCGGGCCCGGCGGGAGAGTACGTCCAGCCCGAAGGCGGCGAGCACCGCGAGGCAGAAGGCCGCTCCGACGAAGTACTTCACCGGGTAGCGGAAGAGGTGGAAGGGCGGCAGTTGGAGGACGAGCGCCGCCGGGGGGAAGTGCGCGCCGAGCGCGAGCAGGGTGAGGACGAGCGCCCCCAGTCCGAAGGGCAGGGCCCGCCGCGAGCGCCCCAGGCCCGCGAGCGCCAGCGCGCAGACGAGGGTGCCCAGGAAGAGGACGAGGATGAAGAATTGATCATCCCCCGCCCAGTAGCGCGAGCGCGGATGCTCGGCGAAGGGCCAGGCCGCCGAGAGGAGCTGGGGCCAGGACAGGGACCACTCGAGCTGGTCCGTCCGTCCGGCGCCCCGGGTGGAGTTCCGGGCGAACTCGAGCGCGGGCAGGGCCACCAGCGCCCCGAGCACGAAGCCCCAGGCGAGTTCCGCGCCCGTGGCCACCAGCGTGCGCACCTCGCGCCGCGCGGCGAGCGCCACGGCGAGGGCGAGCGGGGCCTGCCACAACCATGTCTCCGGGGAGCCCGCGAGGAAGGCGAGGCCCGCGACGAGCGCCACCTGCGCGGCGCGGCGGGGCGAGGGTTGGAGCGCGGCCCGGCGCGAGGCCAGCAGGAGGAGGCCCGTCCACGCGGCGGCGCTGACGACGTTCTGCTGGGCGGACAAGTCAGCGAAGGGAGCCGAGAGCGCGAAGGCGGCGGAGCCCAGCATGGCCGCGGGGCGGGAGGCGCGCAGGTGGCGCAGCAGCAGGAAGGTGCCCACGGCGGCGAGCACCACGTGGAGCAGGTGCTGGAGGGTGAGTCCCAGCTCCGGGCCCGCGAGCAGCACGGTGAGAAGCCGGGGCGGATAGAAGACCTGCGAGTACAGCGTGGCGGCGAAGGGCTGCCCCATCCGGAGGTAGGGATTCCACAGGGGCAGCTCCCCGGACCGCAGCGCCTCGAGGAGGAAGGCGGAGTCCGGGATGAAGATGCGGAAGGCGTCGCGCCCCGCGAGCACCCGCCCCTGGAGGAGGGGTCGGTACACGAGGCCCATGCCGGCGAGGAGCCCCAACCCGGGGACGAGCCACCCGCGGACCGTCCGGAGCGTCGAGCTCGATGGCGTCATCGACCCGGGACCCTAGCAGACGGCGCGGCTCAGGCGGGCTTCGTCTGACCGCTGGCCTTGTCGGCCACGGGCATGAAGACACGGAACGTGGTGCCCTTGCCCACTTCGCTGGACACCTCGATGCGCCCGCCCATCGCCGTGATGATGCCGTGGCAGATGGACAAACCCAGCCCCGTTCCCACGCCCACGGGCTTGGTGGTGAAGAACGGCTTGAACAGCCGCTGGAGGTTCTCCGGCGGAATCCCCACGCCCGTGTCCCGCACCGAAACCACCACCCAGACCTCGTCCACGCGCTCGGTGGTGACGCGGACGCTGTGCGCCTTCGCGTCCCCCTCGGGGATGGCCTGGCCGGCGTTGACGAGCAGGTTGAGGAACAGCTGCCCGAGCCGCGACTCGTTGGCGAGCACCCGCGGCACTTCCCCGTACTCCTTCACCAACTGCGCGCGGTGGCGGATCGCCGTGCGCGCCAGGCTCGCGCACGAGTCGAGCACCGCGTGGATGTCCACCGGGCCGAAGTGCTCGTCCTCCCGGCGCGAGAAGCTCCTCAGGTCATGCACGATGTGGCGCATGCGCTCGCCGCCCTCGAGCGCCTCGCGCAGCGCCTGTTGGACTTCCTGGGACCGCTCGTCCGAGAGCGGCTTGCCCGCCTCGCCCGCCTCCCCCAGCTCGTCCACCGCGAAGCGCAGGTTGCTCAGCACGTAGGAGATGGGGTTGTTGAGCTCGTGCGCCACGCCCGCCGCCAGCGTGCCGAGCGACACCATGCGGTCGGTGGTGCGCAGTTTCTCCTGCACCTGCTTGCGCTCGGTGACGTCACGCGCGATGGACACCACCGCCGGCTGGCCATCGAAGGGAATGGAGAACGTCACCACCTCGCCCAGCACCTGCTGGCCTTCCCGGTGCCGGAAGCGCACCTCCCGGGCCGAGCCGGGCAGGGAGCTCTCGGAGAGGGGATCCTGCTCCCCGGGCATGAGGAGCTCCTCCACCGGGCGGCCCCGCAGCTCCTCCTCGCGTGCGTAGCCGAGCAGGGTGCTGGCCGCGGGGTTGGCGAAGAGCAGCATCCGCTCGCGGTGGACGAAGACGGCGTCCGGCGTGCGCTCGATGAGGGTGCGGAAGCTGGCCTCCGAGCGCCTCAGGGCCTCCCGCTCCTGGCTGAGGCGCTCGGCCATCTCGTCGAAGGCCCGGCCCAGCGTCCCCAGCTCGTCCACCCCGCGCAACCCGGCGCGTGCGCTCAGTTCCCCTCCCGCGAGGCGGCGGGCGGCGGATTCCAGGCGCCGCACGCGCCGCCCCAGCGCGAAGTGGAAGAAGAGTCCCAGCAGCCCGGCGATCAGCACCAGCAGCAGGCTCGAGCGCAGCGCGGAACGCTCGGCCCGGTAGCGCTGCGCGGCCTTGAGCTGCGAGAGATCGTGCTGGAGGTAGAGGATGCCCACCTGGTTCCCCAGGGGCTGCGTGCTGAGCTGGATGGGGTAATAGCCCTCGACCCGCGAGCCGTCCTCGCTCACCCGTACGTCCCCACTCATCCGCACCTTCACGCTCTTCATGCGGGCGAGCGCCCCCGGACGGATGAGCTCCGGCCAGGCCTCCCAGACCGGATGGCCGAGCAGGGCGAGCCGGGTGGAGGCCAGAATGTTGCGCTGATCGTCGAGGAGCAGTCCCACCGTCAGGTCGGGATTGGAGCCCAGGTCGGCGAGTTCCTCGCGCACGGCTTCGCGCTGCCCGGTGCGCATCAGGTACTCGAGTGTCCCCTGCAGGTGCGTCATCCGCTGGGTGACTTCCTCGCGTACGTGCTCCTCCACCTGCTGCTCGCGGAGCGCCATGTCGCGCCCCAGGGTGTAGAGGCCGAAGACGCACGCGTACGCGAGCAACATCAGCGGGACGAGCACCCGCATGGACAGCAGCCGGTGCCACCCGGCGCGCCGTGCTGGAACGGACGCCGTCATGGCGACACCCTCAGCAGTGGCGCCGCTTCGAGCACCCGCGAGGACTCCGTACGTCCCGGGAGCCCGGGGAGGAGCTGGTGGTGCCGCAGCAACTCCCCCATCCGCTCGAGGGTCTCTCGCAGGGCAGGCTGAGCGCCGGTGAGCAGGGCATGCTGGGCCCGCTCGTCCATGAGCCGCACGCCGGACATGGCCTCCTGGAAGCGCTGTGGCTCCAGCCCGAGCCGCCCCGCCATCCGCTTCATGGCGTCCTGGGGATGCTGCTGCTTCCAGGCGAGGGTGGCGAACCAGCCGCGCAGCAGCGCGTCCACGTGCCGTGGCCAGGCCTCGAGGAATTCCTTGCGGACCACCACGACGTCGACGATCTCCCCGGGGATGTGGGAACTGTCGAAGAGCTTGCGGGCGCCCACGCTGGCGAGCTGCTGGCAGTACGGCTCGAAGGTCACCACCGCATCCAGCTCGCCCCGCTGCCAGGCCGCCACGTGGGACCCCAGGGAACTGATGTCCAGCCGCACGTCCTCGCGCTTCAGCCCGGCCTGCTCGAGCACACGGGTGAGCATGTACACCCCGAGCAGCGACTCTTCTGAGGCGATCCGCCGGCCCTCGAGCGCGGAGAGGGACTCCATGTCGGGCCGGGCCATCACACAGTCCGCCCCGTGAGAGGCGTCGAGCACCATCACCACCTTCGGATCATGGCCGAGCTGCTCGAGGGACAGCACCTCCTCGAGGGTGGCGGACACCGCGTCGATGGCGCCATTGCGGAACGCCCGCATGAGCTGGGCGGAGGACACGTACTCGACCAGGTGGATGCGTTGGGCGGGGATGAGCCCCAGCTCCTGGCCGAGAAAGAGGGGCTCGTTGCCGGGCCAGGGGGTGGTGCCCAACCGGAGCCGCGGCTCTGGAGGGGGCGTGCAGGCGCACAGCAGCAGCAGTGCCGCGAATAGCCAGCTCTGGAGTCTGGGCACGTTCATCAAGGTCCAGATCCAGGATATCAAGAAAAGTCTCTTCGCCGCGATGATCCTTCGGGGCTGCTTGCCCTCCAGGCGGCCAGGCCCGCTCAGTCGAGGAACCGGCGCTCCCAGCGGCGCGTCGACTCGGGGACCTCGAGCCATGGACGGGCCGGTTGCTTGCGATAGAGCCAGGGCTCCAGGACGCGCGCCAGCTCCCGATACGCGGGCAGCAGCTGGCCCTGCTCGGTGTCGCCGGCCTCGGGCCAGGGGCCCAGGGTCACGACGGCGCGATCTCCGTTCAACTCCTGCACGGTGGTGCCAGGAGTGGACAGGCGGGCCCGCAGCTCCGTGACACCTCCCAGCGCACCCAGGATCGGTTGACCCAGGAAGGTGAGCCAGGCGGGACCACGCACGCGGGTGCCGAGATTCAACGACAGGTGACTCAAGTCCGGGATGTCCAGGCCGGGGTAGCGGAAGCAGTACTCGCGGAGCTTCCGATCCACGCCGACCAGATGGGTATCACAGTGGAACGAGAGACCGGCATGGCCAGAGCAGATAGGGAGAGTGCTCGCTAACTCGAGGGCAAGCTCCCGGACTCTCCCGGGCCCATGCTCCTCCAAGGACTCCGTGGGCAGCCAGATGCTCAATACGCAGACTTCCCCTGTGTTTCCAGGCCGGATGGGATCGTCAGGGTTCTTTCCCTGATAGGTAAATCGATATTGCTGCTCGCCGTCCGAGCCCCGCAGATCGATGCGCGGCCGGTGTTGTTCGAGCAACGTGTGCCGCGTGAGTTCCCAACCCGCCTCATTAAGTTCCTGCCACTCGCCTTCATCGTCCAGATACCACCGGAGCGTCTGGGGTCCCACCACGCGCAGGTAGACATCGAGAGCTTGCATCACTGCCTGAACCATCTCTACATGGGGACGCTTCATGTAGAAGCATAGGCTCAGGCCTTCGCGGATCAAGATGCCTCCGTGTTGCGCGTGGACACGAATTTTCGGGTAACGCCCGCTCATCAGAACACTCCCCATCGTGGGGCGATACGCCTGGGCGGTACTCCCAGCGCTTCCTCGTACATCTCGCCTTGATGACAACCGTGATGGGGAGACGTTTCGGGGTACCTCCTCCATTCTGGAGGGTTTTCGCTGTCGTGCACGCAGGGAAATTTGAAATCGTAGACGGCCTGGACCCGGAGCGGGTGACCTCCATGGAGGACGAGATCCGGACGGAGGGTGCCCATCAGTTCGTCACCACATCCTTTCTCGAGAAGATCCTTCACCTCCTCGCAACTCACGAAGGTCGTCTCCTTCTTTTGTTTGTCGTAGCGATAGCACGGATCCTGGATGAAGCCTCCCTGACGCAGTCGGCTCAGGACTCCGGCGGCGCACTTGAGCGCTACTTCGTGCATCTCCGTTCCCAGACGCATGGCCCACGTCACACGTCTATTCTTGCCGTCCACCGTCCAATTCCTGCATTCAGCGTCCGAGGGACTCTCGTCCTTGAACTCAGTCGGATAGCGAAGCAGGACCTCCGAGCGCGCCATGTCCGCGCACCTCTCCAATTCCTCCTCGATGTTGTCCTGAATCGTTTCGGTCAGCACCTGAAGCACCGCGGCCCCCGAGGCCACGGCCGAGCCCACCGTCTGCACGGGCCCGCTCGTGATCTCCTTGCCCGCCAGGGTGGCGCAATACTTCGGGTCTTTCAGGCAAGTGTTTGTCAGGGTGTCCAGCGCGTACTGACTCGGAGCCCCTCGGCGCGGGACGCCCACGCACGCCCCGAGCCACACGCTGCCCAGCAGTGCCAGCCATGGGCGCCACATGGGTCCGCTCAGTTGTTGGAGTAGAAGAGCCCCACCTTGCCGGGCAGCCGCCGGAACTCCAGCGTCGGCATGTCGTCGCTGTTGCGGAACTCCGGGGCGCGCGAGGCCAGTTCCTGGAGCTTCTCGTCACCCAGGGCGATCAGTTCCTCGAAGCCGGCGAGCCCGTTCTCCAGGCCAATCGGCCCGAACAGTGCCCGGCCCTCGTCGTACTTGCTCAGGAACACCTCGCGCTGGTGCGGCTTCAGCGGCTCCGCCGAGGCAATGAGCGTGAGCCCGTTGCCGTACGCCGGAATGGCCTTCACGTGCGGGAACACCTCGTGGATGCCGTGGTACAGCGACGCGACGTCCGGCCCGAAGATGTGTTGCGCCAGCACGCCTCCCGGCTTCAGGCGCGAGCGTGCCATCTCGTAGAACTCGCTGCTGAACAGGCTGGAGGAGCCCGGCAGGTACGGATCCGAGACGTTGATGGAGATGATGTCGTAGCGATCCGGAGTGGTGGCGAGGAAGTGCCGCCCGTCCGTGACGTGCACCTGGATGCGCGGGTTGTCGAAGTAGCGGTGGTTGCCCGGGCTGAACAGGTTCGCGTGCTCGACGAGCGCCGGGACGATCTCCACCGCCTCGATGGAGCGCACCTCGGCGACGCGCGAGAACGCTCCCGCCGTGATGCCGTAGCCCGAGCCGATGTTCAGCACCTTCTCCAACTGCGGCGCGTACAGGATGGGCAGGTATGCCTGCGACTCCTGCACGTACTGGGTGGTGGGGTCTCCGTACAGGTAGACCAGGTCCGTGCGGTTGTTGAGCACCCGGAGCCGGCCCTCGTCCATGCGCACCACGCTGAAGATGCCGTGCGCGTCCTCGCTGCTCACCAGCGCGGTGTTGGCGTCCACCACCGGCGGCACCTCGGTGCTGCGCGGGAGGATGACGGCGAGGAAGCCCAGGCCCGCCACCGCCGCCAGCGCATGGTCCGATGGCTTGAAGTGCTGGCGGAAGGCGTACACCAGCCCCAGCAGCGACAGCACCAGCAACGCCGAGTTGAAGGCGATGAGCCCGTTGGAGCCGATGAGGTTGATGAGCACATAGCCGCTGGCCAGCGAGCCCACGAGGCTGGCCAGGGTGTTGAAGCCGTACACGAGGCCCACCCAGCTCGCCGGGTTGTCCATGCCCGCGGGCCGGGCGGCGAGCGTCAGCGGGAAGAGCAGCCCGAGCGCCGTGGCCGGGAACACCACCATGACGAGGATGAAGAGGACGACGAGGCCCGGGTGGCTCGCCTGCAGGGCCGGGCGCTCCAGCAGGAACGCGGCCGAGAAGGAGATGAGCGTGAAGGCGCACGAATAGAGCAGGATGCGCCACAGCGGATCCGGCCCGCGCAGCAGGGCGCTGCTCATGCGCGCCGCCTGGCCCATGAAGAGCAGGATGAGCGCCAGCGTGATGCTCGTCACGTAGACGCGGTTGCCGAACGCCAGCGACAGGAAGCGCGTCCAGGTGATCTCACACGACAGCGCGATGAAGCCGGAGAAGACCGCCAGCGTCAGCAGCAACGGGCGCCCGAGCAACCGGTTCTCCGCGGCGGCCGTGGCCGCTGGGACTCCATCGTCCGCATCCACGGCCCCCGCCGGGACGGGCGGGAAGTAGCGGCTGGTCAGCATGGCGGCGCAGAAGATGATGCCATTGAGCGCCGCGGCCGCCG
Source organism: Archangium sp. Cb G35 (assembly GCF_001896145.1). Lineage (NCBI taxonomy): Bacteria > Pseudomonadati > Myxococcota > Myxococcia > Myxococcales > Archangiaceae > Archangium > Archangium sp. Cb G35. Next base: position 46,903 of record NZ_MPOI01000006.1, on the reverse strand, counting down.
CTCCGGCCCGGACACAGCCCAGGTAGTAGATGAGGACGAAGCTGGAGACGATGCTCCCCGTGGCACCACCGATGGTGTTGATGCCGTAGAGCGCGGACACCTGCCGGCGATCCGTGACGAGCTGGCTCACCAACGGCAGCGTCATGCCCATGAGCGTCGTGGGCACCGCGATGAGCATGGTGCAGACCGTGAACTGTCTGGCCAGCAGCATCACCAGCGGCGCCGTGGGCGAGCCGGAGAGCGACAGGTAGAAGTCCTGGTGCGTGAAGAGCGTCCAGGTGACGAACAGGGCGCTGAGTCCCACCAGCAATTCCACGCCGCCGTAGGCCGCCAGCGGGTGTGCCGCCAGCCACCGGCCGCGCTCGAGCAACCGGGACATCAGGAAGCTGCCGAGCGCCAGACCGAGCATGAACACGGTGATGACGCACGACATCGAATAGATGGTGCTGCCGAGGATGATGCCGAACCCGCGCAGCCAGATGATCTGGAACACGAGCGACGTCATGCCCGTGCAGAACAGGAGCGCGCAGAGGAAGCGGAAACGGGAGCGGCTGAGCGTCGTCGGGGCGGTCATGGAATCTCGAGGGCGAGCCGGGAGTAGGGGGAGAGCGCGCGGAGCCGCGCGAGGTACTTCTGGGCCTCGTCGTGCGCTCCACGCTGGAGCGCCAGCCGCGCGAGCGCCTCGGTGGCGGCGAGGTCCGTGGGGTTGTGACGGAGGGCCTCCTCGAGCAGCGCCCGGGTGCGTTCGGGCTCCAGCGGAGGTTCCACGCGGGCGGCCAGTCCCAGCACCTGCCCCGTCCACACCGCGGCGGCCGGATGAGCCGGGTACACCTCCAGCGCCTGGCGGAAGCCGGCCGTGAGGGACTCCGCGTTCTCCAGCACCTCCGCCGGAGGCCGCGCGCCGAACGCGTCGAGCGCCGCCACCCCCTTCAGGAAGTGCTGATCCGCCTCGTGTACCCGCTGGACACTGGCGCGCAGCGGCTCCAGTGACTCCTGGGCTCCGGGGGGCGCGCGCAGGTGCTCGAAGATGAAGTCCGGCTCGTACGCGACGAGCCGCTCGACGGTGGCGGCGATCTCCCTGGGCGGCTCCTGCGGGAGGAAGTCCAGCACCGGGTTCATGTCCCGGTTGATGAGCGGCACGCGCGAGGCGATCTCCGCCAGCCGCTCGGGGCCCGCCCGGAAGCTCGCGAAGAAGACGGCCGGGTCTCCCCAGCCGAAGCCCTCCAGGTCCGCCTTCGCCACCCGCTCGAACTTCCGCTGCCAGGCCTCCCAATCGATGCGCGCCTCGTCACGGAAGCCGATGAGGAAGGCCTCCTGCGTGTTGAGGCCCAGCGGCAGCCACAGCAGGCTCTGCGGGAAGACTTCCTGGAACGTCTTCAGGATGACCAGCGCCTTGGTGGTGCCCGCGTTCAGCGGCAGCCAGGCGAGCACCACGCCCCCGGGATTCAGGTGCCGGCGCGCCTCGCGGAAGTGCTCCTGCGTGTAGAGCCGCAGGCTGCCCTCGCTCGCGAGGATCATCGAGTCCGACATGATGACGTCGTACGTGTCGGGGCTCATCTTCAAGAAGTGCCGGCCGTCCATCACGTCCACGCGCACGTTGGCGCGGCGGCTGGCCTTCTCGTTGAGGGCCTCGAAGTACTGCTCGGCCATCGGAATCATGTGCTCGTCGAGCTCGGCGATGTGCAGCAGCTCGGGCTCGTAGAGCTGGAGCGTCCGGGCGAGCTCGCCCACGCCGTAACCGATTTCCAGCACCCGGCGCGGCGCGGAGTGCACGAGCATGGGCAGGTGGGCCTGCAGCCGCTGCGTCTGGCGGCGCGCGGGCACCGTCTCGCCGGACTGGAAGGGGCCGCCCATGAGCACCCGTTCCCCGTGGGAGTCCTCGGCCACCAGCACCGGTTGCAGGCTGCCCTCGCTCTGGGCGATGACGTGGAAGCCGGGCCGGAGCCCCGCGTTCTCATAGAAGCGCGTGAGCCAGTCTCCGCTGAACCAGCCCATCAGGCCCACGGCCGCGAGCCCCACGCCCACCGCCAGCGGGCGCCGGGGCAGCGGCCGGAGCGCGGCCATCGCCACACCCACGGCGATCAACAGGTTGAGCCCCGCGGTGAGCAGGAGCGCGTGCGACGTGCCCACCCAGGGAATGAGGACGAAGCCCGTGAGGCACGAGCCCAGCACCGAGCCGAGCGTATTGGCCGAGTACAGGTTGCCGACGGTCCGCCCCAGCAGCCGCAGGGGTCCCGCGTACAGCTTGCCGGCGAGGGGAAAGAGGCCTCCCAGCAGCAGCGTCATCCCGAAGAGCAGGAGGAAGGAGGTGGCGATGGTGAGGGGCCGCTGGCCCAGTCCGCTGACCATGGACAGCACGGGCAGGGTGATGAGGCCGAGCAGTCCCAGGAGGAGCTCGAAGAGGATGAAGAGCTGGAGATCACCCAGGCGTGGAGGAGTCCAGCGGCTGAGCACGAGGCTGCCGAGGCTGATGCCCAGCAGGTACACGGAGAGGACGCAGGCGAAGGTGGCCAGCTTGCCCAGTAGCAGGAAGTCGAGCGTGCGGAACCAGATGACCTCATAGGCGAGCGCGCAGAAGCCGGAGAGCGCGAACGCGGGCAGGAGCACCCGGGCGGAAGCCCCCTGCGCACCGTGCCCATCAGAGCCCCGTGCCTCCTCCGTGCCCGATATCCCCTCGCCCTCCGGGAGAGGGACGGGGTGAGGGTATCGAGCGTCCGTATTTTCCCCCCGTGCCTCCCGCCGTGCCATCACCAGGGCTGCCACACCCGTGACGGAGTTGAGCAGCAGGGCCACGTGGTAGCTGGCCTCGTAGCCGATGGCCCACACCAGTCCCAGCATGAGGATGGCGCCGGCGGAGGAGCCCAGGGAGTTGATGGCATACAGCCGGCCGAGGGCGGACTTCACACCCTCGGAGCGGGTCACGGCGTGCCGGACGATCGCGGGCAGCGTGCCGCCGATGAGGGTGGCGGGGATGGAGATGAAGACGAAGGCGATGAGGAAGACGAGCCACTTGACGGTGGCCTGGGGCGCTCGCGTGTACAGGGCCTCGTAGAGCGCGCCGGTGTGCTGGAACGCGTAGAAGGCGGCGAGCCCGCTGAGGGAGACGCCGAGCTCCAGCACTCCATAGAGGATCAGCGGCCGCCGGGCGGGGCCGTCCACGAGCCTGCCGAAGAGGTACGAGCCCACCCCGAGCCCGAGCATGAAGGCCGTGATGACGGCGCTCACGCTCTGGGTGGTGCCGCCCAGCAGGAAGGTGAAGATACGGGTCCAGAGGACCTGGAAGAGGATCCCCGACAGTCCCGAAAGGAAGAAGAGACGCAGCACCCAGGGCCGGAGACCGGGCATGGGAGTGGAGGCGTCATCGCTCGTCGGGAGGTCGGGGGGATCGGGCGGACGGAGCGCCGCGGCCGTGGTCTGTCTCATCGGGGCGTGGCGGCGAGGATGCCACACTCCCAGCGAAACGTCTCCCGGCTGACCGGCGCCAGTGCGGGCGGACGCCTGTCCGCCGGGATGCTCCTCAGACGGATTTCGCTTCCAGCTCCGCGGAGAGCTCCCGGCCGAGCCGCAGGATCTCCTGGACGAGGAACTCGAGGTCCTCGCGGCGGGTGCGGTGGTTGGTGAGGCACACGCGCAGGCAGTGGCGCCCGCCGAGCGTGGTGTACGAGGGCACGGCCACGCCGGACTCGTGCAGGCGGCAGAGCAGCTCCCGGTTCCACGCGTCGAGCCGCTCCTCGGGCACGCCCCGGCCCACGTACCGGAAGCACACCACGTTGAGGGACGCCGGCGCGAGCCGCTGCAACTCCGGCTCGGCGTCCACCCACCGCGCGAGCGCGTGGGCCTGCTCCACGTTCTGCTCGATGAGGCGGGCGAACTTCGCCGCGCCATGCGCCTTGAGGCTCATCCACACCTTGAGGGCCCGGAAGCCTCGGGTGAGCTGCACCCCGTACTCGCTGAACATGGAGGGCCGCGCCGCGAGCCCCCGTGGCATCTGCGCCAGGTATTCCGTCTGGTAGGCGAAGGCCCGGCGGTGCGCCGCCTCGGAGCGGACGAGGATGCACCCCGCCTCGAAGGGGATGTGCATCCACTTGTGCAGATCGAAGGCGAGCGAGTCCGCGCGCTCCATGCCCCGCAGCAGCGGGCGCAGCCGGGGAGACAGCGCCGCCAGTGCGCCGAACGCGCCGTCCACGTGGAACCACAGGCCCTCCTGTTCCGCCACGTCCGCGAGCGCCTCCAGGTCATCCACCGCGCCGGTGTTGACGGTGCCCGCGTTGCCCACCACGCAGAAGGGGCGCAGGCCCTCGGCCCGGTCGCGGGCGATGGCGGCGCGCAGGGCGCCCACGTCCACGCGGAAGTCCGCGTCCACCGGCAGCAGCCGCAGCGAGCCGCTCCCCAGTCCGAGCACCTCCGCCGCCCGGCGCACGCATGCATGTGTCTCGCGCGAGGCGTACAGCGTCATCCGCGTCTGGCCGAAGAGCCCGGTGCGCCGCACGTCGCCCCCGGCCTTCTCGCTCCGCGCCACGGACAGTCCCACCAGGGTCGCCATCGAGGCTCCGCTCACGAGCAGGCCGCTCGCATCCAAGGACTACCTCGCCGCTCGCGGGAAGCCCCGCCCGCCGGAGCTCTCCAGGCACCAACTCATCGGCTTCGACGAGACCTTCCAGCCCGAGGCGGAGGTGCGTTGGCTGGCCCAGCACGCCCGGAGCGCACGCGTCGTCTTCAAGAGCAACAGCCCGCAGTCCCAGCTCGCCGCGGCCGAGGCCGGCATGGGCCTGGCCCTGCTGCCGTGCTACCTCGCGGATCCCGTGCCCGGGCTCGTCCGGGTGCTCCCTGTCTCCAAGGGGGTGGTGCGGGGCTTGTGGCTCGTCCTCCACCGCGACCTGCGCCATACCGCCCGGGTACGGGCGCTGGCTGATTTCCTCTCGGAAACCCTCCACCGCGAGCGCGCTGTCCTTCGCGGTGGTCCTGAACCCAAGGGGTAGGGAAGGTAGAGAGACCTCGATTCCGTGAAATCCTCGATAGTCTCCGGATTTTTACTGGATTATTGAAGAATTGCAGCGTAGCTGGCGGCCCGTGCCCTTCCGCCGGCATGGGCTGGTGCACAAACGGTGCTTATGAAACGAGGGTTGCCATGACGAAGGACTTCCTGAAGGACCAGGTGTGCCTGGTGACGGGTGGGGCCCAGGGGATCGGTTGGGCAACGGCACGGCGGCTCGCGGCGGCGGGTGGCACGGTGTACGTGTGCGACATCTCCGAGGAGCACCTGGAACTGGCCTCGGCGAAGGCCGCGGAGCTGCCCTGGCCCGGACGCTTCCACTTCGCCCCCTGCGACGTGGCGGACCGCCAGCAGGTGGAGGCGTGGTGCGCGGGCGTGCTGGAGAAGGAAGGCCGCATCGACGTCCTGGTGAACAACGCCGCCTTCGTGCGCTGGGAGAAGGTGATCGACATGGCCGTGGAGGACGTGGAGCGGACGATGGCGGTGGGCTTCAACGCCATCGCCTACACCACGCGCAAGGTGCTGCCCTCCATGCTGGAGAAGAGGCGGGGCTGCATCGTCAACGTGGGCTCGTCCGCGGGGCGCGTCTTCATGGGCGGCTCGTCCGCGGCGTATGCGGCGGTGAAGGCGGCGGTGGACGGGTATACGCAGATGCTCCAGGAGGAGCTACGGGGCACGCCCGTGCACGCGATGCTCGTGCGCCCCGGGACGGTGGCGGGGACGGAGTTCTTCGGCAAGCACGTGCCCTCCTCACGGATGCCCCGGCTGGCGGACTTCGTGCGGGCGCTGAGTCCCGATGAGGTGGCGGAGGCCATCCTGGAAGGAATCGAGCGGCGCAGGCCCATCGTGGATGTGCCCCGCTCGCTGGGTGTCTTCTATGCGCTCTTCGAGCACGCGCCGGGCGTCATGCGCTGGCTGATGAGCGTGGGCGGCAGCGCCCGGAGCGATTTCGGCATCCTGCCCGGCCGGCCCGTCTGAAGACGCGGAGGTGAGGCGTCACCCGGTGGAGCGCAGGCGCGCGGCGAGCACGTTCTGGACCGACTTCGCCACCCGCTCGGTGTCGGGCTGGAGCTCCTCGGGCATCCAGTAGAAGAGCGTCCGGCCCTCGGCCTCCACCTGGGTGCGGAGGAAGGACATGCCTCCCGATTCGGCCCGCTCGCCGCTCCGGGGAAGGCAGCGGCGGCACAGGCAGGGCAGGGGCCCCTGCTCATCGTGGGCCGTGAGGTTGATGATGCGCGCGCCCCCCCCTTCCAGCAGCAGCGCCACGTCCCCGGCCGCCAGCGCCCGCGGCGTCTGCAGGGACATGCCCAGGGCCCCCTTCGCCGCCTGGATGCCCTTGCCCGACTCGAAGCGGATGCGGGGGATGAGGGCGGTGACGTCCGTGATGGGGACGCGGTTGGGTGGGGCTCGCCACTCGCCGTCCTCGAACCGGAGGCCCTCGAGCACCGCCACCAGCCAGAGCGACTCCGAAGGGGGCCGCACGGTGAAGAGGAAGAGCCGGCCTCCGGCGCGCAGCGGCTCGAGGTGCTTGCTGGCGCTGCGGTAGCGATCGATGGGGTGCACGTCGCCAGGGGCACGGCCGGCCGCTTCCTTCTCGAACACGGCCTTGCTGATGATCGCCAGCATGTCGGGCATGTCCCCGACTCTATCAGGGCGCGTAGAGTCCGCGGGTATGGGCCCCGTGGATCCCGCCGCCGTGCGGTTGCTCGACGAGAACGCCGAGGTGCGCCGTGAGGCGGTGGATGCCGTGGACACCTCGGCCGCGCCGGGCCGCTTCGCCCTGCGACAGGTGCTGCTGACGGACGAGGACGCCGAGGTCCGCGCCTCCGCCGCGCGCCGGTTGGGGGAGCTCCGAGATGGGCGCTTCGTCCCGGCGTTGCTCGAGGCCCTGGGAGACCCCATGCCCGCCGTGCGCGACCGGGTCTGGCGCGCCCTGGCCCGGCTGGGTGCGGAGGTGTTGCTGACACGGGTACCCCGCGCCCTTCACGAGGAGCCGGTCTGGTGGGTGCGCCGCGCGGCGATCCGGGCCGCGGCCTCGGTGGCGGGCCCGGGGGCCCTGGAGCTCCTGCTGGAGGCGCTGGAGGACCCCTTCTGGCGGGTGCGCAACGCGGCGGTGCAGGCCCTGGCCTGGCTCGGAGAGGTAGACGAGCGGGTGCGGCAGCGGGTGCGCACCGTCGCGGACGGTTCCCCGAAGGGCGCGGTGAAGGCCGCCGCCGCGTACCTCGAGGGCGTGTGGGGTAGCGCGGCGGCTCCGGGCGGGTTCCTGTTGCCCGTGCCCGGGCAGTCCCAGGGACCGGCGGGGCCTCTCGACAACGAGGATCCGGCGGTGGTGACGGCGCGGCTCGAGCGGATGCCCGCCTCGGACGTGCCCGTGTCCGAACTGGTGAAGTGGCTCGGAGATCCCCACGAGCCGCTGCGGGCCCTGGCCCGGCGGCGCCTGCGCGAGCGGAGGGATCCGGAGGCCTTCCGGCTCGCGCTGCGATGGTTGGACGAGCCGCGCGTCCCCCATGCCGCGGACGAGGTGCGGGCCCTGCTCGAGCGGCTCGACGTGGACGAGGTGGCGCTCGCTTTCCGGATTCTCGACGAGCCGCCGAGGCCGGGCGCGGTGGGGCTGGCGGCGTGGGTGGCCGCGCGCAGGGCACACATGGGGCTGCTGGAGCGGGTCCGACCCCTGGCCCGTCACCCCGAGCCCCCGGTGCGGCGCGCGGCGCTCTCGGGGCTCGTGCATGACCCGGAGAGCCGGGCCGTGGTCCTGTCCGCGCTCGAGGACTCCGACGAGACGGTGCGCGAGGAAGTCCTCTCCGCGTGGGAGCGGCGGCCCGTGGCCCCGGAGGCGCTCGAGGCCCATGCCCGTGCGCTGGTGGCGTTCGCGCCGGGTGCGCGCTCTCCGCGTGAGCGCCGGGCCGTGGCGGAGGCGGCGGCCTTCTTGGAGGAAGAGCCCCAGCTGGCCCGGGCCTCGGAGGACGAGGACCCGTCGGTTCGCGCGGTGGCGTTGGCGGCGCTGGCCCGGCTCGGAGTGCTCTCCGAAGCGGAGCTGCGCGCGGCGTCCGTGCACGAGGATCCGTGGATTCGCGCCGCCGTGTTGGACGCGGAGCCGGCGAAGGCCGTGTGCGCGAGCGACCCGGACCCGTGGGTACGCCGCGCGGCGATGGGGCTCCTCGTGTCGCGCCGGCACGAGCTGTCCGCCCCGGAGTCTCGCGCCGTGGCGCTCCTGGGCGCGGGTTCGCCGGACCCGTGGATCCGCGCCCGTGCGGCCGGGCTGCTCCAGGCGGAGGGCGAGCGGGAGGAACTGGGCGCGCTGCTTCGCCTGTCGCTCGACACGTCGCCCATGGTGAGGGCCGCGGCGGCCTCGGCCCTGGAGGCATGTGACACGCTCGACGCGCGGCTGGCGGACCTGCTGAAAGGCCCCAGCGCAGAGCGGACCGAGGACATCCGTGTCTCCGCCTATACGTGGTTGCTCCGCCGGGCGGACGACGCCGCTTTCGAGCACCTGTGCGCCGCGTTGCGTGACGCCTCCGAGCCGGAGCGGGTGGCCTCGCACCTGGAGGCGCTGACGCTCGTCTTCCCCGACGAGGCCTTCGCGCGGGCTCCCGACCTCGAGCCGCGGCGGCCCACGCGTTCGCAGCGGGCGAAGGCGGGCCCGGTGCGCACGGCACCCGAGTCCCCATCGCACTCCTCCCGGCGGCTCCTGGGACGGACGGGGTTGAGCGTCTCGCCGCTCGTGCTCTCGGGCGCCCACGGCTTGCCGGCCAGCGCGCTGGCCGAGGCCCATGAGGCCGGGGTGAACGCGTTCTTCTGGGAGCCGCGCTACATGGAGCTCACGCGCTTCCTGCGCTCGGGCCGGACCCGGAGGGAGGGGCTCGTGGTGGTGGCGGGCACGTACCACTCGGGCGCCGAGGCCATCCGCCGGGACGTGCGGACCGCGCTGCGCCTGCTGCGCACGGATCACCTGGACGTCTTCCTGTTGTTCTGGGTGCGCTCGCGCGAGCGGCTGGACGCGGAGAACTTCGAGGCGCTCGAGGCCCTGCGCGCCGAGGGCCGCATCCGCGCCTTCGGCTTCTCCACCCACCACCGGGAGCTCGCGCTGGAGGCCCTGAGCCAGCACCCCTGGCCGGTGGTGATGACGCGCCACAGCGCCGCGCACCCGGGCGCGGAGGCGGCGCTCTTCCCCGAGGCCCTCGCGCGCGGGACGGGCGTGCTGACCTTCACAGCCACATGCTACGGGCGCCTCTTGCGGCCCGCGCCGGGCGAGCCCCCGGACCTGCCGCTGCCTGGCGCCGTGGACTGTTACCGCTATGCGCTGTCCCAGCCCGGAGTGGCGGCGTGCCTCAGCGCGCCGCGCAACCACCGGGAGTTGAAGCAGAACCTGGAGGTGCTCGAGCGCCCCTGGATGATGCCGGACGTGCTGGCGGCGATGCGCGCCCATGGCGAGCGCGTGCGTGCGGGCAACCAGCGCTTCAATGCCCTCGTGCGTCAGGCCCCGGGCGGCACGCGCGACACCCTGCTGGCGTTGCTCGACGAAGACGCTTCCGACATTTGAGAATCAGAGAGCGCCCCGGTTTTGTCCGGCGCTCCGGGCGGGGACTGTTCACGGGCAACGGAGCGGATGTGTGCTGAAGCACCCGCAAGGGCCCGGGCGGCGACACTTCTCCTGGAGCCCATTCCCACGGGCTCTGGGGGAGACACCATGAAAGCAATCCAGGTGTTCGGAGTGATGTTGCTGGTTCTCACCGGAGGTTGTGGCCCGGCGGAGGACACACCCACGAATCCATCCGAGGAGTCCACCCACACGGCGGCCCAGGCAATGGAGGAGGGCAACGGGCTGGCCTTCAACGGGCTGGCCTTCAATGGACTCGCCTTCAACGGGCTGGCCTTCAATGGACTCGCCTTCAACGGCCTGTCCAGCAGCAGCTTCTCCTCCTGGTTCCAGCAGCACCCGGCGGAGTCCAACCTCTTCATGAAGTACCTGGTCCATTGCTCCGTCCCGGCCGGACAGACCCGGACGTACTCGAAGGGCACGGCCACCTATGTCTGGCGCGGTGGACTGGGACTGGCACCGGGCTGGTCCAGCGGCTTGCCCGCGACGCTGGCGGAGCAGCAGGTCGTCTCCGCGTGCCTGGCCGCGCTCGTCAACAAGTACGGGCGCACCGTGCAGATCTCCGTCCTGGGCGCCAACGCTGTGGGGCAGCGGATTCCCACCACGCCCGTGGAACTGGGCACGTTCACCCTCCGGGAGGCCTGCTTCTTCGGGAACCTCTTCAACGGCCAGGGGCTCTTCGTCGGAAACGACCAGGGCCTGTTGTCCGCGTCACAGAGCAGCCTTCGCGCCTGTGCGCTCTCGGGTCCCAACGCGTGTCCGCCGCTCGTCCATGTGGGGAGTTGCCACGCGCGCTGCCAGCACGACGGCACGGGGTCGTATTTCACGCGGTGCACCTACAACGGTGTCACCTACCAGCCGCTCACCACGCGGCTGCGCTACCAGGACATCTCCACGTGTGGAGACGGCATCTGCCAGCGGCCCAACGAGTCCTGTGGCACCGGCAGCCGCGCCGACAGCTGCATGCGCGACTGCGGCACCTGCGGATGACAACTCCCTCGCCCTTCGGGAGAGGGTGGGGGTGAGGGTATCCGAGCCCGTTCTCCAACCCGTGGCCCACGGTGTGGACAACGGGTTCAACCCGGGAGTTTCGATACCCTCACCCCGTCCCTCTCCCGGTGGGAGAGGGGATGTTTCCGCGGGGATGTTTCCGCGGCCATTCACCGCGGAGGGGCTCAGGCCAGCGAGCGGCGGCGCCGGATCGCGGCCAGAGCCAGCACCCACAGGGCCATCATCGGCACCGAGGCATCCGCCGCGCTCGAGCAGCCGCAGCCACCCGGCTCCGGCACCTGCTGCCCGCCGCCGTCTCCGCCGTCCGTGCCGCCCGGCGAGAGCACCTTCACCGAGGTGGAGGCGCTCATCCCGTCGATCGTGACGCTCACCGCGGAGGTGTAGTCACCCGCCACGCTGCTGGCGGTGAACAGGCCCTCCGCGGTGATGGTGCCGGCCTCGGGGCGGGCGGTCCACGTCGGCACGCCGGAGCGCTCGTTGCCGTGGGCGTCCAGCGCGCGTGCGGCGAACCGCACCGTGCCACCGGCCCGCACTTCCGGCGCCAGCGGCGAGAGCTCCACGCGGGCCGTGGGGCCGGCCACCACCGTCACACGGGCCACGGTGGTGATGCCACCGGTGCTCACGCGCACCGCCTCCGGGTAGCTCCCGGCCACGGTGCCCGCGGTGAAGAAGCCGTCACCGTCGATCGTCCCCACCCCCGGCTCCGCGACGCTCCACGAGAGCGGGGCGTCGACGCGGTTGCCGAACACGTCGAAGGCCTGGGCGGTGAAGCGCCGCACCTGGCCGGGCTCGAGCGTGACCTCCGAGGGCGTCAGCTCCAGGCGCGAGACGGACCCGGACAGGACGACGACGGTGGCGCTCGCCGTGAAGTCCCCGGCATCCGCCCGCACCGTGTCCGTGTGCGTGCCGGCCGTGGAGCCCGCGGTGAACTCGCCCGACGGGAGGATGCTGCCGCCGCCCGACATCACGCTCCAGTCCGCCGAGACCGGAAGGGAGTTGCCGTAGCTGTCCGCGCCCCGGGCCGTGAAGGTCACCGTCCCACCCGGGAGCAGCTCGACGCGCGCGGGGTGGACGGAGATGGAGGCCAGAGGACCGGGCAGCACGGTGAGGCTCGCGGTGGCGGAGACGCCGCCCGCGCTCACCCGCAGGGTGCCGGCGTAGCTGCCGGCCGTGGTGCCCGCGGTGAACAAACCGGTGCCGTTCACCGAGCCACCGCCGGATACCACCTCCCAGCTCACCGCAGGAGTCAGCGCGTTGCCGCACGCGTCGGCGCCCTCCACCGAGAACTGCTTCATCCCGGTGACGGCCACCTTGGCGGAGGCGGGGCTGATGGAGAGCGTGGCCAGCGCGCCCGGCGTCACCGTGACGTTCGCCGTGGCGGAGAGGCTCCCGAGCTGCGCCATCACCGCCGCGGGCAGGCTGCCCACGGAGCACGGCGCCGTGTACTGGCCCGCAGGGTTGATGGTGCCCGCGCCGCTCGCCGTGCTCCACGTCACCGAGGGCGGGGGCAGCGCGTTGCCGCACCGGTCCTCGGCGGAGGCGGTGAACGTCGTGGAGCCCTTCGCCTCCAGCGTGACGCTGGTGGGAGAGAGCGCCAGGGACGCGGCCGGGCCGGCGACGATGGTGACGTCCACGCTGCCGGAGATGCCCTCGGCGGTGGCTTTCACGGCCGCGGGAACGGTGGCCCGCGAGCACGCGACCGACAGACGCCCACTGGAGTCGATGCTGCCCGCTGCCGTCAGGGCACTCCAGGTGAAGGCCACGCCGGTCACCTCCGCACCCGTGGAGTCGAAGGCGCGAGCGGTGAAGGTGGCGGAGCCGCCCGCGGGCAGGGCCGAGGCGCTCGTGCTGGACACGTCCACCCGCGCGACGCGGCGGGAGATCTCCACGCTCGTGGTGGCCTTCACGCCCTCCACCTCGACCTGGATGGCGTCCGAGTAGAAGCCAGGGACGGTGCCCGCGGTGAACAGGCCGGTGGCGGTGAGGCTGCCGGCCGACGTGTGGGCCGACCAGGTGCGCGGACTGGTGGCCAGCTCATTGCCGAAGGCATCCGTTGCCGTGGCGGTGAACTGCACCGTGCCGCGGGTGGGCAGCGAGGGGCTGCCCGGCGCGAGGCTGACGCTCACGACGGGGCCCGGCTTCACCACCACGGTGGCCAGGGCATTCATGCCCCCGGCGCTCACCCGGACGGTGTCGGTGTACGTGCCGGCCGTGGAGCCCGCGGTGAAGACGCCGCTGGGGGTGATGCCGCCGCCGCCATTGACGGCCTCCCACGTGGGCAGGAGCGTCACCTCGTTGCCGTATTCATCCTCGCCCCGGACGGTGAAGGTCACGGACTCGCCCACCTTGAGCGAGGCCGAGGTGGGGCTCAGCTCCAGCCGCGCCAGGGCTCCGGACCTGATGGTGACGGTGGCCAGGGCGGTGAGTCCGGCCGCCTCGGCGCGGATGACGTCCGTATAGGTGCCGGCCAGGGTGCTCGCGGTGAAGTCGCCCGTCGTGGCGTCGAGCGTTCCGGCCAGCGAGGACATCAGGCTCCAGGTGACCTCGTCGGTCCGGACGTTGCCGTGGACATCCAGCACCCGGGCGCTGAAGCGCACCGTACCGCCCGGAGCGAGCAGGGCGGGCGAGGGGCTCAGGGAGATCCGATCGGCGGGTCCGGGCACGACGGTGACGGTGGCGGTGGCCGATGCACTGCCGGCCACGACGCGGACCGTGTTCGCATAGGTGCCGGCCACGGTGCCCGCGGTGAAGACTCCCGAGGTGTCGATGGAGCCGCCGCCGCTGACGACCGACCAGGTGGGATCGGCGGGGACCTCGTTGCCGAGCTCGTCACGCGCGGTGACCGTGAAGGCCACCGTGCCCCCGGGCGTCACCGTGGGAGCGCTCGGGGAGAGCTCCAGCGAGGCGACCTCTCCACCCAGCACCGTGACGTCCGTCTGGGCCACCCTGCCACCCGAGGAGGCCTGGATGGTGTTGGCGTAGAAGCCTGGAGTCGTGCCCGCGGTGAAGACGCCCGAGGTGTTGATGGTGCCACCCCCATTGACGACCGACCAGGAGATGGTGTCCGGCCGGGTGTTGCCGCAGCTGTCGGTGGGCGTGGCGCTGAAGGTCTGCGTGCCGCTCTTGGACACCTTGGGGGACAGGGGGGAGAGGGCGATCCTCACGAGGGGGCCCGTGGAGACGAACACGTTCGCGGTGCCCGTGACGGCCCCCAGGCGGGCGATGACGGCGCCCGTGTAGTTCCCTGGCGTGCAGGTGGCGGTGTACTGGCCGGCGGAGGTGATGGTGCCGGTACCGGGAGCGGTGCTCCACTCGATGGTGTCGCCGGTGCGGATGTTGCCGCAGCGATCCTTCACGGTGGTCAGGAAGAGGCGAGAGGCACCGGCCTCGATACCCGTCGCGGTGGGCGAGAGGATGACCTGGGTGGCGGGGCCGGGGACGATGGCGAGGTTCGCGCTGGCGCTGACGCCATTGGCGCTGGTGGCGGTGACGGCGGAGGCGATCGTCCCGAGGTTGCAGGAGGCGGTCAGCACGCCGGAGGTGTCGATGGTGCCGGCGGCGGGGTGGGCGCTCCAGGTGAAGGCGGCGTCGCTGACGCGGTTGCCTTCTGAGTTGTAGGCGCGTGCGATGAAGGCGGTGGTTCCGGCGGCCTCCACGGTGGCGCTGACGGGGACGATCTCCACGGAGGCCACGACCTTGTCGTCGTAAGGCAGGGCACCGATATCCGTGCCCTCCGAGCTCACGCGGCGGCAGGGCGAGCTGGCCTGCAGATGGAAGTCGATGGTGGAGACGAAGAGGGGATTGGCGGAGAAGGTGCCGGTGCCCAGGGTGACGCCGGAGATGTTGCTGGAGGCGTTGCCCCACACGTCGCTGTAGGTGATGGCGGACGTACCGGTGTACGAGCTGGAGCGGTAGATGCCGTAGTAGTTGCCGGTGACGATGCTGTTGCGCAGCGTGAGGTTGTGGCCGGTGCCACCCAGGTAGACACCGTAGTCGGTGTTGTTGGAGAGGGTGACGTAGGTCAGGTTGGCGGTGCCGGTGCTGACGAAGACGCCGTAGACATTGGCGTGAGCCACGGTGTGGTCCATGTCGAGTGTTCCGCTGGGGCCGACATAGGCGCCGGTGGAGTTGCCGGTGAGGGTGCTGGAGGTGAGGGTGGCGGTGGTGCCCGAGCCGGCGACCTGGATGCCGAAGGAGGCATCGCGGATGAGGACACCGGAGAGGACGCTGGTGGTACCGGCCTGCACGTGCACGCCGCGCCACTTGTCGAAGCCAGCGCTGGAGCCCTTGAAGGTGACGGGGCTGGAGTCAGTGCCCAGGGCCTGAAGGGTGCCGCGAACGTTCACCTCTACCAGGATGCCATCGAGGCCGGAGCGCATCGCATCGGTGGCGGCGGCGGTGAAGGTGGTGCCCGGGACCAGGGTGAGGGTGACGCCGGCGGGGACGGTGAGGTCACCCGCGAGGGTGAGGGCACCGGAGAGCGTGGTGTCCTCGTGGAGGGTACCGGCGAGGAAGGGCGTGGGGTCGCCCGAGTAGGGGAAGGCGCCGATATCCGAGATGCCGTCGGAGGCGGCCTTGCGAGCCGGGGAGTAGGAGGTGGGGCGGAAGGAGGAAGCGGCGAAGAGGGGGTTGGCGAAGAAGGTGCCGGTGCCCAGGCCGACGCTGGAGAAGTCTCTGGAGGAGTTGCCCCACAGGTCGCTGTAGGTGACGGCGGACGTACCGGTGTGCGAGGTGGAGCGATAGACGCCGTAGGCGTTGCCGGTGACGATGCTGTTGCGCAGCGTGAGGTTGTGGCCGGTGCCACCCAGGTAGACGCCGTAGCTGCTGTTGTTGGCGAGGGTGACGTAGTTCAGGTTGGCGGTGCCGGAGCCGACGAAGACGCCATCGGAGTTGGCGTGGACCACGGTGTGATCCATGGCGAGTGTGCCGCTGGAGCCGACATGGGCGCCGGTGGAGTTGCCGGTGAGGGTGCTGGAGGTGAGGGTGGCGGTAGTGCCCGAGCCGGAGACCTGGAAGCCGTAGCTGGCATCGCGGATGAGGACGCCGGAGAGGACGCTGGTGGTGCCGGCCTGAACATGCACGCCGCGCCATTTGTCGAAGCCAGTGCTGGAGCCCTTGAAGGTGACGGGGCTGGAGCCGGTGCCCAGGGCCGTGAGGGTGCCGCGAACGAGCACCTCCACCGCGGTGGCGTCGACGCCGGAGCGCATCGAGTCGCTGGAGGCGGCGGTGAAGGTAGTGCCAGGGGCCAGGGTGACGGTGACGCCAGTGGGGACGGTGAGGTCACCCGTGAGGGTGAGGGCACCAGAGAGCGTGGTGTCCTCGTGAAGGGTACCGGCCAGGGAGGTGGAGGCATCGCCCGAGTAGGCCAGGGCACCGATGTCCGAGGAGCCATCGGAGGCGGCCTTGCGAGCCGGGGAGTAGGAAGTGATGCGGAAGGAGGAAGCGGCGAAGAGGGGGTTGGCGGAGAAGGTGCCGGTACCCAGGATGACGTTGAAGGTGTCGCTGGAGGAGTTGCCCCACAGGTCGCTGTAGGTGATGGCGGACGTACCGGTGTGCGAGGTGGAGCGGTAGACGCCGTAGTAATTGCTGGTGACGATGCTGTTGCGCAGCGTGAGGTTGTGGCCGGTGCCACCCAGGTAGACGCCGTAGGAGCTGTTGTTGGCGAGGGTGACGTAGTTCAGGTTGGCGGTGCCGGAGCCGACGAAGACGCCATCGGAGTTGGCGTGGACCACGGTGTGGTCCATGGCGAGCGTGCCACTGGAGCTGACGTAGGCGCCGGTGGAGTTGCCGGTGAGCGTGCTGGAGGTGAGGGTGGCGCTGGTGCCCGAGCCGGTGACCTGGAAGCCGTAGCTGGCATCGCGGATGAGGACGCCGGAGAGGACGCTGGTGGTACCGGCCTGCACGTGCACGCCACGCCACTTGTCGAAGCCAGTGCTGGAGCCCTTGAAGGTGACAGGGCTGGAGCCGGTGCCCAGGGCCGTGAGGGTGCCGCGAACGAGCACCTCCACCGCGGTGGCGTCAACGCCGGAGCGCATCGCATCGGTGGCGGCGGCGGTGAAGGTAGTGCCCGGGGCCAGGGTGACGGTGACACCAGCGGGGACGGTAAGGTCACCCGTGAGGGTGAGGGCACCGGAGAGCGTGGTGTTCTCGTGGAGGGTACCGGCCAGGGAGGTGGAGGCATCGCCCGAGTAGGCCAGGGCACCGATGTCCGAGGAGCCGTCGGAGGCCGCCTTACGAGCCGGGGAGTAGGAGGTGAGGCGGAAGGAGGAAGCGGCGAAGAGGGGATTGGCGGAGAAGGTGCCGGTGCCCAGGATGACGTTGAAGGTGTCGCTGGAGGAGTTGCCCCACACGTCGCTGTAGGTGATGGCGGACGTACCGGTGTGCGAGGTGGAGCGGTAGATGCCGTAGTAATTGCTGGTGACGATGCTGTTGCGCAGCGTGAGGTTGTGGCCGGTGCCACCCAGGTAGACGCCGTAGGAGCTGTTGTTGGCGAGGGTGACGTAGGTCAGGTTGGCGGTGCCGGAGCCGACGAAGACACCATCGGAGTTGGCGTGAGCCACGGTGTGGTCCATGGCGAGCGTGGCGCTGGAGCTGACGTAGGCGCCGGTGGAGTTGCCGGTGAGGGTGCTGGAAGTGAGGGTGGCGCTGGTGCCCGAGCCGGAGACCTGGAAGCCGTAGCTGGCATCGCGGATGAGGACGCCGGAGAGGACGCTGGTGGTGCCGGCCTGAACATGCACGCCGCGCCATTTGTCGAAGCCAGTGCTGGAGCCCTTGAAGGTGACGGGGCTGGAGCCGGTGCCCAGGGCCGTGAGGGTGCCGCGAACGAGCACCTCCACCGCGGTGGCGTCAACGCCGGAGCGCATCGAGTCGGTGGAGGCGGCGGTGAAGGTAGTGCCCGGGGCCAGGGTGACGGTGACGCCAGCGGGGATGGTGAGGTCACCCTCGAGGGTGAGGGCACCGGAGAGCGTGGTGTTCTCGTGGAGGGAGCCGGCCAGGGAGGTGGAGGCATCGCCCGAGTAGGGGAATGCACCAATGTCCGAGGAGCCGTCGGAGGCCGCCTTGCGAGCCGGGGAGTAGGAGGTGAGACGGAAGGAGGAAGCGGCGAAGAGGGGATTGGCGGAGAAGGTGCCGGTGCCCAGGATGACGTTGAAGGTGTCGCTGGAGGAGTTGCCCCACACGTCGCTGTAGGTGATGGCGGACGTACCGGTGTACGAGGTGGAGCGATAGACGCCGTAGTAGTTGCCGGTGACGATGCTGTTGCGCAGCGTGAGGTTGTGGCCGGTGCCACCCAGGTAGACGCCGTAGGAGCTGTTGTTGACGAGGGTGACGTAGGTCAGGTTGGCGGTGCCGGAGCCGACGAAGACGCCATCGGAGTTGGCGTGGACCACGGTGTGGTCCATGGCGAGCGTGGCGCTGGAGCTGACATAGGCGCCGGTGGAGTTGCCGGTGAGGGTGCTGGAAGTGAGGGTGGCGGCGGTGCCCGAGCCGGTGACGCGCAATCCGTAGGAGGCATCGCGGATGAGAGCGCCGGAGAGGACGCTGGTGGTGCCGGTCTGCACGTGCACGCCGCGCCACGTGTCCATGCCCGCGCTGGAGCCCTTGAAGGTGACGGGAGCGATGTCGGTGCCCTGTACCCGCAGGCTGCCCTGGACGATGAGCTCCACCTTGGTGGGGTCGGCCCCGGAGCTCATGGCGTCCGAGCTGTTGGCGATGACCTGGACACCGGGCTCGATCGTCAACGTCGCCCACGAGGGAACCGTCACATCGCCCATCATCGTGTAGGGACTGCCCGCCGCGGTCCACGTCGTGTCCTCAGCGAGAGTTCCCTGAACGGTGGTGCCCGCCGAGGCGGCTCCCGCCGCCAACAGCATCACCACGCATGCGCCCCGTAGCATTTGTACACCCCCTCTTTGGAAAACCGGGGAGTGCTCTAAATCGAACAAAGCGCGAATGGCAAGCCGCTAGCAGTGTGGGCGCGTCACGCGGCGGAGAGCAGGCGCATCGTGGTTTCCCGCACCGCGCGCCGGGTGGCCTCGTCCTCGGCGACGGCGGGCCACGGTTGTTCCTGCTCCTCCACGAGCCAGCGGGCCTCGCCCGCGGGGGACCACCGCTCGCGCGCGAGGATTCGGGCGAGGCGTGCGGCACACACCTCGGGGGATTCCCAGCCGCGCTTCACGAGTGACAGCAGCCAGCCGATCGGGCCCTTGCGCGCCCCGAGCTCCGTGCGCACCACGCCGGGGTGCAGCACGACGACATCGAGCTCCGGGTGGGCGGCCGCCATGTCGCGCATGGCGAGCGCGAAGCAGAGCTTGGTGTCGCAGTAGGTTCGAATGCTGGAGAAATCCTCGCCGGTGGGCGTGCGGGCCGCGTCGAACCGGCCCTTGATGATCAATCCGGCGCTCACCACCATGATGCGGCGCAGGCGTCCGGCCTCGAGCAGCGGCTGCTGCATCACGAGCGGCGCCAGGTGGTTGACGACGAAGGCGGTCTCGAGCCCCTCGGAGGTGAGCTCCCGCTTCGATG
This sequence comes from Archangium sp. Cb G35, assembly GCF_001896145.1. Taxonomy (NCBI): domain Bacteria; kingdom Pseudomonadati; phylum Myxococcota; class Myxococcia; order Myxococcales; family Archangiaceae; genus Archangium; species Archangium sp. Cb G35. The sequence goes on along the minus strand of NZ_MPOI01000006.1, from coordinate 27,779 downwards.
GCCACAGCCCGGCGTTGTGGACGAGCGTCGCGCCCGGGGCGACGGTGTCCGCGAGCCGCTGTCCGAGTGCCCGGGCCCCAGCCTTGGACGAGAGGTCCCCCGGTACGGCGATGGCTCGGCCGCCCTTCCGCTCGACGTCGGCGACGAGGGCTTCCAGTCGGGCGCGGTCCCGGGCGACGAGGACGAGGCGCTCCGTGTGCTTCTCCGCGAGGGCGAGGGCCAGCGCGTGACCGATACCGCGCGAGGCGCCGGTGAGGATCAAGTCAGCCATGCTCCGAGCCTGACAGGCACGTCCTTGCAGGGGAAGCGCCGGGAAGGGAAAGCTCCGGGTGACCGCGCGTGGCCTTCCCACCCCGTCCGGGTTGTGGTGAGCTTGCTTCCAGTGCTCCTGGGGCCGCGTGCAGCCAGCCTTCCGTCCGCGATGTCACGTCGCGGCTGCTGACGTTACCCATTGAAGAACGATGCAGTACGAGGTCCGCCTGCGGGCTTCCCTGACCTCGTCTGCCTCTGCCGTGCAGGTGGCGGCGGCTCCAGGGGCACCGGTTTCATCCTCGGCCGTTCCGGGTACAGCGCATGAACCTCGCCAGCCTCCTCCTCGAGCTCAAACCCCTGCTGGCGGACCCCGACGCGAACTTCGAGCGCATCACCGAGCTGCTGGAGCGTCACCACGGTCTGGCCGAGTACGAGGTGGCGCGCTTCTACGTGAGCCGCTTCTGGCAGGCGCCCGTCGAGCGCAAGCTGCGCAGCGTGGACCCGCGCGAGCGGCGCAAGGGCGTGCGGTACCTCCCGCTGCTCTTCTCCAGCACCACGGCGGCCCGGCTGCTCCGCCCGCGTGTGAAGGACCCCGACAGCAGCGTGGCCCGGACCGCGCGCGCCGCGGTGCGCAAGCTGGGGCTCGCGGACGTGGCGCCGCCGGATCTCCGGGGTGACCCCCGCTACCGCCATGGCGGCGTGGGCGGGTGGAACCCTACCGGCTGGAACTTCGGTCTCTTCGCGAACCAGATCTACGGGTACAAGCGGGGGAAGCGTCCGCCCCCCACCTCGGGCGAGCTGCCCGCGCTGCGCACCCGGGCCGACGTGGCGGAACTGGTGGGCGTGGAGGAGTCCGCGCTGGACGCGCTGATGCGTCCGGGCACGGAGGCCGGCTCGGGGTACGTGGAGTTCGAGGTCCCCAAGCGCTCGGGCGGGGTGCGCCGCATCTCGGCGCCGCGCCAGGCGCTCAAGGAGGTGCAGCGGGCCATTCTCGACAAGGTGCTCGCGCGCATGACGCCGCACCCGGCCGCGCACGGCTTCATCGAGGGCCGCTCCACGGTGAGCAACGCCGGGCCCCACGTGGGCTCCACGGCGGTGGTGCGGGTGGATCTGGAGGACTTCTTCCCCACGGTGCACTACCGCCGGGTGAAGGGCCTCTTCCTGTCGCACGGCTATGGCGACGAGGTGGCCGGAGTGCTCGCCGGGCTCACCACGCACCGCGCGAAGCTGCCGGACGGGACGGTGGTGTGGCCGGGCGTGCTGCCCCAGGGCGCGCCCACCTCTCCGGCCATCGCCAACCTCGTCTGCCGGCGCCTGGATGCGCGCCTCACCGCGCTGGCCGGGAAGTTCGGCGCCACCTACACCCGCTACGCGGACGACCTGTCCTTCTCCTTCCGCGCGCCTCCCGAGCGCCTGGGCCGCTTCTTCTGGTGGCTCAACGCCATCCTCCAGCAGGAGGGGTTCATCGAGAATGGTGCCAAGCGGCGGGTGATGCGCCAGGGCTCGCGCCAGCGGGTGACGGGCCTCACGGTGAACCAGAAGGTCTCCATCCCCCGCGAGGATCGGCGCCGCTTCAAGGCCATTCTCGCCAACTGCCGTAAGCACGGGGTGGCCTCGCAGGCGCGGGGCCGGCCGGACTTCGAGCGCTGGCTGGAGGGCTACGCGGCCTATGTCCGCATGGTGCACCCGGAGCTGGGCGCCCGCTGGCAGGGCGAGGTGAAGGCGCTGCTCGGCCGATGAAGGCCCGGCGGCGGGCCCGGCGCCCGCCGACTTCACGTGTAGGGTCGGGTACACGACGGCGGACGTAGTACCGGCTTCACTGGACAGGTCCTCTGAGGTAGTACGAGGGATCTGACTGGAGAAGACATGTCCACGACCGTTACCATCACCATGCAGGAGCGAAGGTTCTTCGAGCGCATCTACCAGGCCGTCGAGCAGGTGCCGCACGGCCAGGTGTCCACCTACGGTGACATCGCGATCATCGTGGGGGGCGGGTGCGATGCGCGCATCGTGGGGCTCGCCATGGGGGACCTGGGGCCGCGCGCGGCCAAGGTGCCCTGGCAGCGGATCATCAACCGCTCGGGAGGCATCAGCACGCAGGGGTACAACCAGCGCGAGTTGCTGGTGGCCGAGGGGGTCGAGTTCGACGAGAAAGGCAAGGTTTACCTGGATCGCTTCCGCTGGGCGGGGCCGAGCCAGGAGTGGGCGGCGAAGCACGGCTTCACCCCGCTGCCCGCGCGTGGTCCGGGCAAGGAGGAGGACAAGTCCCAGATGCGCTTGTTCTGAGCTTTCCGGGGGGGCGGGCATACCCCGGTTCGGGGTGGGGGTCACTGGCAGTGACAGCGGCCGGTGCACCTCGGCGATCCACCCGCCCGCGCCGTGCGTATACTCGGCGCCCCTATGGAAGGCCGCTTGGTTCTTAAGAACTGCTCCATCTTCCGCGCGGACGGCCGTGGACGTGCTGGCATGGCCGTCGTGGTCGAGGATGGACTCATCCGCCGGGTCGCTCCCGACGCCGAGGTCCCCGTGCTCCCCGGGGACTGGGAGGTGTCCTGCCGGGGCCGGCTGGTGATGCCGGGCCTCGTGGACTGCCATTCCCACCTCGTGGGGGATCTGCTGGTGCCCACCTCGGGCGAGCTCCTCCTGCACCCGCCCCAGGTCCGTCTGGAGCACGAGCGGCGTCTGGCCGCCCATCTCACCGCCGCGGACGTGGAGATCCTCTCCCTCTACGCCATGGCCCGCGCGCTGCGCTCGGGCGTCACCCTGGCGGTGGACCACCTGTCGTGTCCGGGGGACGTGGCCGGGGCACTGGATGCCCAGGCGCGCGCGGCGGAGCAGCTCGGCCTGCGGTTGGTGGCGAGCCATGCCACCACCAGCCTCGAGGGCACCTCCGAGTCCGTGGCCCAGGCCGAGGCCAATGCCGACTTCGTGCGGCGCCGCGGCTCCCATTCGCTGGTGCGGGGCGCGCTCGGCTTCCATGCCTCGTGGACGTGCGCCAATCCGCTGATGCAGAAGCTCAGCCGGCTGCGGGATGCTTCCGGAGCGCCCGTCGTCTTCCACCTCTCCGAGGGCGACCACGACCTGGCCACCACCTGGGAGCAGCACTTCCAGCGGGTGGTGCCCCGGCTGGAAGGCTTCGGGCTGCTCGGGCCCCTGTCGGTGGCCGCGTACGCGCGCGCCGTGGACGATACCGAGTCCGTCCGCCTGGCGGAGTCCGGGACGTGCGTGGCGCTCGGCCCCGGGTCGGCGCTGCTCGTCGAGCCCAGTGGCCGGGCCCTGGAGACGCTGCATGGGCGCCAGAACCTGATGGGCCTGGGCAGCGCCGGGCACGGCAACCTCTGGGATGCGATCGCGGCCGCGCTCATCACGGCGATGGGCGCCGCGCGAGGCTCGCGGCTGGTGGACCCGGACGGTGTGCTGGTGCAGCTCTTCGCGGACGGCCCGGCCGAGCTGTGCTCGCGTCTCTACGGTGCGCCCTCCGGCGCGGTGGAGGAGGGGCGGCTGGCGGACCTGTTGGTGTTCGACTGCGTGCCCGCGTTGGATCCCGACAGTGGACAGGCCCCGTTCCTCATGGGCCAGCTCGGGCGCTCGCGGGTGGCGTGGAACATCGTGGATGGCCGCGTCACCGTGCGCGAGGGGCAACTGCTCGGCATGGATGAGGTGGCGCTGGCACGCGAGGCGTCCCTCGTGCTCTCGCGGCTGTGGGCGAAGACCCGGATCCCGGAGGCGGCGGCCCACTTCTGGCCGGTGCGCCAGGGATGAACCGGAGCACCCCGTCCCTGGTGGAGCTCCTCCGCCAGGCCCGCGAGCGGCGTGCCCCGCTGCGTGAGGACCCACACACCACGGCCTTCCGGCTCGTCAACGGCGAGCCCGATGGCGTGCCCGACGTGACGGTGGACGTCTTCGAGTACCTGCACGTGGTGAGCCTCTACCGTGATTTCACTCCGGACGAGGAGCGGGCGCTGCTGGAGGCCGTGGAGTCCGCCTGGGCGCCGCGCAGCGTCTACCTGAAGCGCCGGCCGAAGGAGGCGCGTCACCTGGCCAACGTGGCGAAGGAGCAGCTCGCCCCCGAGCAGGCCGAGCGCGGCGAGCCGGTGGAGTCGCTGGTAGCGCTGGAGAATGGGCTGCGCTTCCTCATCCGTCCGGGGCAGGGGCTGTCGGTGGGTCTCTACCTGGACATGCGCGATACGCGGGTGTGGCTGGCCGGACAGGTGCGCGGCCTCACCGTCCTCAATCTCTTCTCTTACACGTGTGGCTTCGGCGTGGCGGCCACCGCGGGTGGGGCGAAGCGCGTCCTCAACATCGACGCCAGCCGCCGCGTGTTGGAGTGGGGCGAGGAGAATGCCCGCCTCAATGGCCAGCCGGTGGACCGGTACGACTACGTGGCCGGGGATGTCTTCGAATGGCTGGGCCGCCTGGCGCGCAAGGGGGAGACGTTCGACGTGGTGGTGGCGGATCCGCCCTCGTTCGCCACCACGCGCACCAGCCGCTTCTCCGCCGCGAGGGACTACGCGCAACTGGCCGAGGCCGCCGCCCGGGTGGTGGCCCCCGGAGGCCGGCTGGTGGCGTGCTGCAACCTCGCCACGCTGGAGCCGCGCCGCTTCGAGACCATGGTGACGGAGGGCGTGTCCCGGGCGAAGCGCAAGGGCGGGGGCATGCTGCCGCTGGGGCCCTCGCCGGTGGATTTCCCCACGTCCCTCTCGCACCCGGCCGCCCTCAAGGTGCGGGTGCTGGAGCTGCCCTGAGGGCCTTCAGGGCGCCGCGAGCCGTTTGAGCAGGGACTCCAGCACGTCGAGATCCAACGGCTTGACGAGGTGGGCATCGAAGCCCGCCTCCTTGGATTGCTGGCGGTCCGAGGCCTGGCCGTAACCCGTCACGGCCACGAGCCGGATGCCCCGGGAGGCGTGTTGCGCGCGGAGCAGGCGCGCCAGCTCGTAGCCGTCCATGACGGGCAGACCGATGTCCAGCAGGGCCACCTCGGGCCGGAACGTCTCCGCCATCCGCAGGGCGCTCGGGCCGTCATAGGCCACCTGGGTCTCGCACCCCAGGAGCTCGAGCGACTCGGAGAGGATGTCGGCGGCGTCCCGGTTGTCATCGACCACGAGCACGCGGCCGGGCACGGCGTCGCGCACGGGCGGTGCCGGCTCCTCCTGGACGGAAGCGGCCACGGTCAGGGCCTCTCCCGCCGGCAGCAGGGGCAGCCGGACCGTGAACTCACTGCCACGCCCTCGCCCCTCGCTGTGTACCTCCACACCGCCGCCATGGAGCGTGACCATGCTCCGGACGATGGCGAGCCCGAGCCCGAGTCCTCCCTGGGACCGGTCCAGCGCCTGGCGCTCCTGGACGAAGAGATCGAACACCTGGGGCAGCGTCTTGGGATCGATGCCGGTGCCGTTGTCGCGGACCCGGATGACGGCCTCGCGGCCCTCCTGTGTGGCCCTCACGGAGATCCGGCCTCCGGGCTCGGTGTATTTCGCGGCGTTCGTCAGCAGGTTCGAGAACACCTGGGCGAGCCGTGTCGGATCCGCGTCCAGGGGCAGGCCCTGCCGGGGCACGTCCACCGTCAACGTGTGCTCGCGCTGTTCGAGCAACGGGCTGGCCTGCTCGAGGGCCTTCGCCACCACCGTGGACAGCTCGAGCTTCTCCCGCTTGAGCTCCACCTTGCCCCGCGTCACGCGCGACACGTCCAGCAGATCATCCACCAGCCGCACCAGGTGCTTGACCTGACGCTCGATGATGGTGCGCTCCCGCTCCATCTCCGCGTCGCCGCGAAGCTGCATCAGTTGCAGCGCCGTCAGGATGGGGGCCAGGGGATTGCGCAGCTCATGGCCGAGCATCGCGAGGAACTCGTCCTTGGCCCGGTTGGCCGACTCCGCTCCCCGCCGGGCGCGCGCCAGCTCCGTCACCTCGAAGACCACGACCACGATGCCCTCTACCTGTCCCCCCTCGTCGAGCATCGGCTGATAGACGAAGTCGAAGAAGCCCTCCTCCTCCGCTCCTCCAGTGCCACGGTTGAGCAGCACGCGCACGGATCTGCCGATGTACGGCTCGTCCGACGTGAACACCGTGTCCAGCAGCTCGTAGAGGCCCTGGCCGGCCAGCTCGGGAAGCGCCTCGCGCACGCTCCGGCCCAGCACCGGGCGGTTGGAGAGAAGCTGGAGATAGTTGGCGTTCGCGAACTCGAACACGTGCGTGGGGCCGCGCAGGATCGCGATTCCCACCGGGGCATGCTGGAAGACCCGGGCGAGCCGCCGATGGTGCTGCTCCTCCACGGTGCGCAGCCGGGCCCGCACGAGCTGGGACTCGACGCGCGCCATCAGCTCCCGGGCCGAGAACGGCTTCACCAGGTAGTCATTGGCCCCCGCCCGGAGTCCCTCGACATGTGCTTCCTCGCCCGCGCGCGCCGACAGGACGATGACGGGCACGTTCCGGGTGCGCTCGTCCTCCCGCAGCTCCTTCAAGAGGCCGAAGCCATCCAGGCCCGGCATCATCACGTCCGTGAGCACCAGGTCCGGCGGCCGCGCGCGTGCGGCCTCGAGCGCGGCCAGGCCATCCGCGGCCGTCTCCACCTGCCAGCGCTCGGCGAGCAGCCGGCCCACGTACTCGCGCATGTCCGCGTTGTCGTCGGCGAGCAGGATGCGGGCCCCGGCCACGATGTCCATCGCCGGGTTCACCGGAGCGCTCGAAGGCGAGGGCTCCACGGAGGGCTCCTCGGGCGCGCCGGGCAGCCAGCGCAGTGCCTCGTTCACGTAGGGCGCCGCGCCGAGCGCCGTGGACTCCTGCGTGCGGCGGGGGGCCACCCGCTCCTTCGGCAGGTGCGCCGTCCCGGCCGGAATGCGGACGGTGAACGCCGTCCCCTGGCCGGCCGTGCTCGTGGCGGAGATGGTGCCACCGTGCATGCGCACCAACTCGTGCACCAGCGCCAGGCCGATGCCGGAGCCCTCGTGCGTGCGCGAGCGCGCCCCCCGCACGCGGTGGAACCGCTCGAAGAGGTGGGGCAGCTCGCTCTCGGGAATGCCAGTGCCCGTGTCGCGGACCTGGAGCTCGACACCCTCGCCCCACCACCGCTGCGAGACGTGGATGGTGCCCTCGAACGTGAACTTCAGCGCGTTGGAGAGCAGGTTCAGGACGATCTTCTCCCACATGTCCTGATCCACGTAGAGCGGCTCGGGGAGGGGAGGGCAGTGGACCTCGAACGTGAGCCCCGCGCGCTCGATGGCCGAGCGGAAGGCGCTCGCGAGGCCGGCCGTCAGCTCCGCCAGATCCACCGGGACGTACGAGGCCTGGACGCGGCCGGCCTCGATGCGCGCGAAGTCCAGCAGTGAGTTGACGAGTTTCAGCAACCGGTGCGCGTTGCGGTGGACGGTCTCCAGGTTCCCGCCGGTGAGCGCTCGCGAGGGCGAGGCGAGCGCGTCCTCCGTGGGCCCGAGCATCAGCGTCAGCGGAGTGCGGAACTCGTGGCTGACGTTGCTGAAGAAGGCCGTCTTCGCGCGATCGATCTCCGCCAGCGCCTCGGCGCGCTTGCGCTCCTCCTCGTAGGCGCGCGCGTTGGCGATCGCCGTCACCACCTGATCCGCCGTCAGCCGGAAGAGTCCCAGGTAGCGGCCGTCCAGCACGCGGCGGGGGCTGACGCCGGCGACCAGGAAGCCGTACGGGTGGGGCTGGCCGGGCCGCGACAGGGGGAGGACCACCGCCCGCTCCGAGGGGATTTCCCAGCGGCCTCCGGGCATGGGCCCGAAGCGCTCCGGCAGGTTGTCGACGAGGGCCTCGCGTCCGGTGCGGGCTGCCTCGGCGAATGGCCACCCCGGGGGGTCGCTGACGCTGGCGTCGAAGGACACCTGGGCGGGCTTGCCCGGGCCCTCGTAGCGGTCCAGCCCGGTGGTGCTGACGAGCCGGAGCTCCCGGGCGTCCTCGCTCAGCAGATAGAGGAGCGAGAACGGCAGGTCGGCGTCGTTCTCCGCGAGGATGCCCGAGGCGGTGCGGCAGGCCTGCTCCGCGGACTTCGCCTCGGCGGCCCGCGCGGCCAGCTCGCCCAACATCCGCAGCTGGCGGTTGTCCCGCACCTGCCCGGTCGTCTCATTCACGGTGACGAGCACGCCGCCCACCTCGCCCCCCTCGGCGGGGACGGGGCTGTACGAGAAGGTGTGGTAGGTCTCCTCGGGGAAACCGCGCCGGTTGATGAGGAGCAGGAAGGACTCGTTCCACGTCGCCGGGGCCCCGTCGAGCACGCTCCGGGCCATGGGACCGATGACGTCCCAGATTTCGCTCCAGACCTGGACGGCGGGCGCGCCCAGGGAGGCGGGGTGCTTCTCGCCGAGGATGGGCCGGTAGCCGTCGTTGTAGATCTGGATGAGGTCCGGTCCCCACCACAACAGCATGGGGAAGCGGTTGCGGAGCACGACGCCCACCATCGTCTTGAGACTGGTGGGCCATCCGGAAACGGGACCCAGGGGCGTCCGGGACCAGTCCACCGAGCGCACCAGCGCGCCCAGCTCACCGCCTTCCGCCAGACAGCTTTCCTGGGAGTCGGAGACGCGGGGCGCGGAAGGGTCGATCTTGGGCATTCCAGGTCTCGATCACGAAGACGGTTCGGGCTTGTAGCGAGGGAGCCGCGATTTCGCCGGGTGCTTCCCTCCTGACCGAGGCCGCTCGCCGTCCCTGGGTGCCACCAGCCTGGTTCCTGTCTCCAGGCCGGTGGCTCGGGGTCCTGCCTACTTGCCTCGGCTCGGCACCTTGCTGGACAGGTTCGGGAACACCTTGCGCCATTCCGGAATGTCGTCCTGGGCGGCCTGTGCCTGCGGGGTGCTGCTCTGTGGGGCCTGGGCGCCCCTGGCGGGCGGCGGCGCGGTCTGTGCCTTCGGGGCCCGGCCGGCCGTCCTGGCGGCTTCCTGGAACTGTTCCCCTCTGACCATGCGCTGGAGCGTACCGGCGGACCGGCCCAGCGCCTCCAGCACCTTCGTCACGTCCCTCAACTGCGCGGTGCTCTCCCTCAACCTCTGGTCCAGCAGCTCAAAGGGATATGCGCCCCCTTCAGCGTTCTTCATGAGAATGGTCTTCCTCTCCACTACGTGATTCCCTCAACGTGCTTGTAAATCCGCGCGGGCGCAATAGTTCCGTGCGTCCAGGGAGGGCCAGAGGAAGGGAGGTGCGGCCTCCAGGACAGCCGGTGCCCGGGGTCGGGGGCGCGTTGAGCTTGGCCAGGAAGGCCCCGGGGGAGGTATCGTGGCGCCTCTGATGTCCACAGCCGCCCCCCGCGCCCCCGTGTCGTTCGGCCAGTACAAGCTCATCGATCGCCTCGCCGTGGGCGGCATGGCGGAGCTGTTTCTCGCGCAGCAGTCTGGCCCGGACGGTTTCGAGAAGCCTGTCGTCATCAAGCGCATCCGCCCGCACCTGTCGAGGCAGCCGGCCTTCGTGCGCATGTTCCTCAACGAAGCCCGCCTGGCCGCCCAGCTCAACCACCCCAACATCGTGCAGATCCACGACCTGGGGAAGGTGGGGGACAGCTACTACATCGGCATGGAGTACCTCTTCGGCCGGGACATGCGGCGGGTGGTGCCCAAGGCCGAGTCGCTGGGGATTCCCTTCCCCATGGTGTACGCGCTGAAGATCGCCTCGTCCGTGTGCGAGGGCCTCCACTACGCGCACCAGAAGGTGGACCTGTACGGGGCACCGTTGAACATCGTCCACCGGGACGTGACGCCGGAGAACATCTTCGTGTGCTTCGACGGCACGGTGAAGGTGCTGGACTTCGGCATCGCCAAGGCGGCCAACCGGGTGGAGCAGACGCGCGCCGGAGAGCTGCGCGGCAAGCTCAGCTACCTCAGCCCCGAGCAGTGTCTGGGCAAGCCGTTGGACCATCGCAGCGACATCTTCTCGCTGGGTTCCGTGCTCTACGAGTGGCTCACCGGCTTCAAGCTCTTCACCGGCGAGTCGGATGTGGCCGTCATGCGCAGCATCGTGGATGGGAAGGTGTACGCGCCCTCGTACTTCCGCGCGGACATCCCCGAGCCCGTGGAGGCCATCCTCATGAAGGCCCTGGAGCGCGACCGGGACAAGCGCTACCCCACGGCCTGGCACTTCCAGCAGGACCTGGATCGCTTCCTCAACACGTACGACTTCACCCCCTCGAGCCTCCACCTCTCCAACTTCCTCAAGCAGCTCTTCCTGGACGAGCTGGAGGAGGAGCAGAAGCGGTTGAGGCCCCAACAACCGGCCCCGTTCTCGGCGCCGGCGCCCACCACGCAACCGGAGCTGGAGTCCGTGCTGCCCGTGGAGGAGCCCTCGGGCAGTGAGCGGATTGTCGCGGTGCCCGTGACGGCCGCGCAGCTCGAGTCGCTGGAGGCCATGGCCCGCAAGCACGGCGTCCCCGTGGGCAAGATGGTGGGGGAGCTCCTCTCGGTCTGGCTCAAGTACCGCTGACATGCCCCGCCTGAAGCTGACCCTCGAATACGACGGCACCCGGTACGTGGGCTGGCAGGTGCAGCCCAACGGCGTCTCCATCCAGTCCCAGCTCGTCCAGGCGCTCGAGAAGCTGCTCGGCGAGCGGGTGGACGTGGTGGTGGCCGGCCGCACGGACGCGGGAGTGCATGCCACGGGGCAGGTGGTGTGCTTCGACACGCCGCGCGAGCTGCCGCTCAAGGCGTACTGGAAGGGGCTCAACGGGCTGCTGCCCGAGGACATCGCCGTCGTGCGCGCCGAGGAGGTGCCTTCCGGGTTCGACCCGCGCCGCTGGGCCCACGGCAAGCGCTACCGGTACCGGCTGAGCAACAGGCCCTCGCGCTCGCCGCTGCGCCGCTTCACCCACTGGGAGGTGTTCACCCCCCTGGACGTGGAGGCGCTGCGGCGCGGTGCGGCACACCTGCTGGGCCGGCATGATTACTCCGCGTTCCGGGCCGCGGACTGCCAGGCGGCCCATGCCATGCGCGAGGTGCGCCGGGTGGACATCCAGGGCACCTCCGGCGATGAGCTGTCCGTCACCGTCGAGGGCACCGCCTTCCTCAAGCACATGGTGCGCAACCTCGTGGGGACGCTGGTGGAGGTGGGCAAGGGGCGCCGTCCCGACACCTGGGTGGCCGAGGTCCTCGCCTCGCGAGAGCGAAAGAGGGCGGGTCCCACCGCACCGGCCCATGGGCTCGTCCTGGAGGAGGTCTTCTATGGGGACGGCCCGCCTCCTCGCACCCCGGGCGGCACGGCGGACGGCGAGGACGCGGAGTGAGGACTCCGAGTGCGTGCCGGGGCCGGGCTTGGGTTAGGCTGTGGTTCCCGTGAGCACCCAGAAGAAGAGCGTCCTCGAACCGCTGCGCGTCCGCATCCGCCGTGTCCAATTCACGGTGGGGCTCGGATTCATCGCGTTGGTGATTGGCACCGCGTTGACGTTGTCGCTTTGGACGCGGCTGTCCGGCCCTGTCGAGGCGCTGCCTTCCTGGCTCATTGATTTCTTCATTGCCCCGGTGCTGAGGCACCTGTGGGTGCTCGCCGTGCTGCCCGTGCTCAGCTACGGCGCTGCCCGGGTCATCGAGCTGAAGCCGTGGGCCACGGCGCTCGGGGCCGCGGCCACGGGCCTGTTCTTCACGCTCGCCATCGAGTTCACGAGCAACGGCATCGAGGGGTGGCTGGCCGCGGGAGCCGTGTCGCTGTTGTTGGAGCTGGCGGTGGTGGCCGGGGGCGTGGTGCTCAGCCAGCGGGCGGTGGTGCGGGGCCGGGCCGCCGCGGGCAAGCAGGAGACGAAGGCGCAGCAGCAGGCGGATGCACGCAAGGACGAGTACGCCGAGTTCCTCCGGGAGGCGGAGCTCGCGGGCGAGAAGATCGCCCAGCGCGAGGCCGCGAAGCCCGAGGGGCAGGGGGCTCCCGTGCAGTCACTGCCGGTGCCGGAGCAGCCCGCGGCGCCAGCCGCCTCCTCCGAGGAGGGTTCCGAGCAGAAGCCCCCGGGCGAGTCGAAGGCCCCCGCCGCCTGAGCACGCCCCTTCGGGCAAGAGGTGGTTACCTCAGCTCGAGAGCACGAGGGAGCCCTCCGGGCACGGTCTCGCCAAACTTGTCCAACAGTTGGACAAGTTCGTGAAGAGCGCGCCCGGAAGGTGGGCTGAACTCGAGGGCATGACATGCGTAGACAGTGCGGACATCCCCACCCCTGAAAGGATTTTGTCCCGCTGGTTCAGGAGGCTCGCGACGAAGAGTCGCACGAACATGGGGGCCTCACGGAACGGGGTGCGGCTCAGCCGTGTACCACGCGTTGTGCGCCCCGGCGTAGCAGCAGATCCGGCAGCTTGAAGCGGTGATCTCCCCGCAGCACCAGCCGCTCACCCTCCACCGCGCCCGTACAGGCCAGTCCCCGCTGCAGGGCCTCGAGCCATTCCCTCAACCCGGCCGAGGGCAGGCCCAGCCCCTCCACCACCGTCACTTCCTTGCCCGCGCGGTCCGTTTCGAGCCGCACCACCACGCGCTCGGGGCCTCCCGGTGGCGGAGTGTCGGGGAAGTCTTCCCGGCGCAGTTGGGGCTTCGTGGAAGGCAGGGTGTCACGCAACTCCTGGAGCCGGGCGAACGGGTTGTTGAATCCCTTCTCCTTCGAGTCCTGCTGGCCACTGGAGTGCTTGTCCTTCTGCTTCGTCATGGGCATCCCCTGCGGGCGTCATCACATCCGTGCCGATCCTGCTCCGTCCACCTTGACTCTTCAAATCCATAGGGGGCTTGTGTGTCGAGAGGACGTATCTATTACGGCTTGGGTGTCTTCTTCGGGCTGCTGCTCCTGTCCTGGGTATTCTTCCTACTGTCCTTCCTCCGCAGGGCCCGCTTCTTCCATCCCACGGGGGTGGTCTATTCCGCCATGGCGTATCCCGCCCCCGGGCTCGCGTCCGTGATGGGCGTGGAAGTGGCCGAGCGCCTGTCCGGCTGCGCCCTGGTCCGCTTCTCGGGGGGCCTGTTCAAGCAACATGGCAGGGAAGTGAAGACGGACTCGCTCGGGCTCGGCCTGCGCTTCCACGGCCAGCCCGGGCCGTGCACCACCAATGCGCCCGGCGGGCAGGATCTCTTCCTCGTCTCCTTCCACTCCTTCGGGGCCATCGCCCAGGACATCAAGGCCACCAACCGCGACGATTATCTGGCCAACACCTACTGGGCCATCACGCCCTATGAGGTGAAGGGGCTCGGCCGTGTCTCGCTGCGCATCATCGCCTCGGGCGCGGGTGCCCGGGGTCTGTCGCGGGACGAACGGCTCGAGGACGCGGTGCGGTCGGGGGCGGCCACTCTGCGGCTCGAGATGGCTCCGTGGGGGACGGACGACTACCAGCCGCTCACGGAGGTCCGCCTGGACAGCCAGGTGGAGCTGGAGGACGAGCTGCGACTCACCCCGCATGCCGCGGGGCGTGGGCTGCGTCCGATCGGCTTCCTGCAGGGGCTGCGCGTATTCCCATACGCCGCCAGCCATCTGGCGCGGCGGCTCTGCCAGGGGACTCCCCGGAGGTCGCTAGGATCCGGCATCCAGCTCCCCCTCCCGGAGCCGAGGGCGAGCCAGCGCATGAACGTGAACGTTCCACCTGCCTTCTCGTCCCGGAGCGAGGGTCGAGAACGGGTGGTGGGTTGATCATCCACGCCGGCCCTCCTGCCCGCTTCGTTGCCCGGTGCCCTTCGGCTCCATAGCTTTCCAGGGCGGGCAGGCAGGGCGCCGGAGTGGGTTCCGTCGAGGGGGCGCGGGAGAATGCCATGCAAGGTGGCGATGACACGGGTGATAGGCCCATCGACGGGCCACCGGCGGCGTCCTGGCCCGATGCGCGCCTGAGTGGAGTATCCGGGGACTCGGACCTGGATGACTCCTTCTTGAGGGAAGTGGCCCATGTGCCCGTGCCCTTGCGCAGGCCGGTGCCCGGGGAGCGGTTGGGTGGCCAGGACGGCCGCCGCTTCAAGCTCCTCGAGGAACTGGGCGCGGGTGCCATGGGGTGGGTCCTGAGCGCCTGGGACGAGCAGTTGCGGCGCGAGGTGGCCCTCAAGTTCCTCGTGCCCCGCGAGGAACTGGCGGGCCTGGCGCTGGCGGAGGCCCGAGCCATCGCGCGGCTCGACCACGAGAACATCGTCCGCATCTTCGACGTCGCCGAGTGGGCCGGGCGCCCGGACGAGCAGCGCATTCCCTTCCTGGTGATGGAGCGCCTGGAGGGCGAGTCGCTCGCCCACCTCATGCAACGCGAGCGGCCCGGGCTGCGGCGCACGCTGGAGATCATGATGGCCGTGGCCGCGGGGCTGGCGCACGCCCACGAGCATCACATCGTCCACCGCGACCTCAAGCCCAGCAATGTCCTCATCACCCGCAAGGGCGGGGTGAAGCTGCTCGACTTCGGGCTGGCATACCTCCTGGATCCCACCACCGCGCTGGCCCCCCGTCTGCCCATGGCGGGCACGCCGCCCTACATGGCGCCGGAGCAGTGGCGGGGCGAGGCGTTGGACGAGCGCACCGACATCTGGGCCGCGGGCGTGGTGCTCTACGAGCTGCTCACGGGAGAGTTACCCTACGTGAGCATGAACCTGGAGGAGCTGCGGGCCCGGGTGTTGTCCTCCGAGCCCGTGCCGCTGTTGCGCGAGCGCCACCCGGAGCTGCCCTGGGAGCTGGAGTCGTTGCTGGCGGTGATGCTGGCGAAGGACTCCTCCCGGCGGCTGCTCTCCGCGGCCGAGCTGCAGGACGAATTGCGCGAGCTGGAGGAGCACCTGCGTCCCGGGCGCAAGCAGCCGAGGAACGTGGCCCCGCAGCGGCGGCAGGTGACGCTGGTGGCGTGCAGGCTCGAGGGGCTCACCCACCTCGCGGGGAGCATGGACGCCGAGGACTTCGGCGAGTGGGAGGCGGCCTTCCATCGCGGCTTCTCCAAGGTCATCCAACAGCATGGCGGCTTCGTCACCCTGTGCATGGGCGACGAGGCGCTGGCGTGCTTCGGCTATCCGGTGGCGCGCGAGGAGGACTCGGAGCGCGCCGTGCATGCGGGCCTGTCATTGTTGCCTTCCATCCGCGAGGCGCTCCGGGAGCGGCTGCCGTGGCGGGACGGGCCGGAGCTGCGGGTGCAGGTGGGCATCCACACCAGCATGGTGATGCTGGACGATCTTCCGAAGGAACTGCGGGGGCGCACGCCCGGCATCCAGGGGGAAGCGCCGAAGGTGGCGGCCTGGTTGGCGCTCCAGGCCGGGCCCGACGAGGTGGTGCTCAGCCGCGAGGCCCATGCCCTGGTGCATCGCGCGTTCGAGACGGAGTCGCTCGGCCCCCGCTCCTACGAGGGCTCGCGCAGCATCCGGGTGTACCGCGTGCTGAGCGCTCGCCAGACGGTGTCCCGGTTCGACCGGACGCTGGCCGTGGGGGGAGGGCTCACGCCGCTGGTGGGGCGGGAGCGGGAGGTGGAGGAATTGCTCTCGCGCTGGGAGCGGGCGCGCGCGGGGGAGGGCGGCTTCGTGTTGCTCTCGGGCGAGGCGGGCATGGGCAAGTCCCGCCTCATCCAGGAGCTGCGCGAGCGGATCGGCCGGGAGCAGGCGCTGCCCCTGCGGTTGCAGTGCTGGTCCCAGTTCTCCACCAGTGCCTTCCACCCCCTCATCGAGGCGTTGCAGCGGTTGTGGCTCTCCTCCGAGCGCTCTCCCCAGGAGAACCTGCGCGTGCTGGAGGAGTGGCTCGCGCCCTGGGAGCTGAAGCCCGTGCAGGTGGGCCTGCTGGCCTCGTTGCTGTCGCTGCCGGTGGCGGAGTCGTCGCCGCACCTGCGGCTCACGCCGGAGCGGCAGCTGGAGGAGCTGTTGGACGCGCTGGGCACCCTGTTGCTGCGGGTGTCCGCGGCGCATCCCGTGCTTCTGGTGGTGGAGGATCTGCACTGGGCGGACCCCTCGACGCTGCGGATGCTGGGGTTGCTGATGGAGCGGCTGGGGCCGGCGCGCGTCATGGGGGTGCTCAGCGCCCGTCCCGAGTTCCGCCCGCCCTGGCCCGCGCGGCCGGAGTTCCACCCGCTCACGTTGGAGCGGATGCCGGCGGAGTGCACCGCGCGTCTGGCGAAGGAGGTGGCCCGGGGCCGGAACCTGCCCGAGGCGGTGCTGGAGCAGCTCGTGGCGCGCACGGATGGTGTTCCGCTCTTCGCCGAGGAGATGACGCGCATGCTGCTGGAGGGCGGGGCGGCGGCGTCCATCCCGGTCACCCTGCAGGAGCTGCTGCTGGCGCGGCTGGACTCGCTCCCGCGGCGCCAGAAGGAGCTGGCCTGGTGGTGCGCCGTCCTGGGCCGTGGCTTCACGCGCGAGCTGCTCGTCACCGTGACGGGCCTGCGCGAGGCCGAGCTGCGCAGGGATCTGGCGGGGCTGGTGGCGGCGGGTCTGCTGCAGCGCCACGAGGAGGCCTCCGGGCCCTGCTACCAGTTCCGCCACGCGCTCATCCAGGAGGCGGCGTACCAGTCCCAGACGCGCGGGGTGCGGCGCGAGCACCACCGGCGCATCGCGCTCGCCCTGGTGGAGCACTTCCCTGGAATGGTGGAGCACCGGCCCGAGCTGCTCGCCCATCATTATACGGAGGCCGGGGAACTGAAGCCGGCCATCCGCGCGTGGAAGCAGGCGGGCCTGCGCGCCAGCCGGCGCTACGCGAACCAGGAGGCCGTGAGCCACCTCACCCAGGCGCTGAAGCTGCTGCGGAGCCTGCCGGAGGCCGCGTCGCTCCTTCCCGATGAGCTGGAGCTGCTGCTGGCCCTGGGACTGCCCCTGGTGCAGCTGCGGGGCTACCACTCGCCCGAGGTGGAGCAGGTGTATGAGCGCGTGCGCGAGCTCTTCCGGCAGGTGGGCGAGGGCGTGGGCCGGATGGAGCTGTCGTACTGGGGCGCGTACTCCTACTACTTCACGCAGATGAAGTTCCAGGAGGCGCACGAGATCGCCGAGCTGCAAGTGGAGCTGGGCCAGCGCCAGTCCAACCGGGAGCTGCTGGTGATGGGGCACCGGATGATGGCCATCGACTCCTTCACCTGGGGGAACATGCCCACGGCCCTGGCCCACATCGAGCAGGCCCTGGCCCACTCCGAGGAGTCCACGCTCGAGCGCCACCGGGCCCTCGCGTTGAAGCAGGCGGTGAACCCGCGGGCGGTGGCCCTGGCCTTCAGCTCCGTCATCCACTCGGCGCTCGACGAGCAGGAGGTGGCCCGGCGCCATGTGCAGGAGGCGCTGGAACTGGCCAGCCGGCTCGGACATCCCCACACGTGCGCGAGCGTGTTCACCTACGCGGCCCTCGGGGCGCACATCCGCCGGGATGGCCGGAGGACGCTGGAGTGGGCGGAGCAGGGCGTGGCGCTCGCGGGCGAGCACCGGTTCCTGCTCTGGTTGTGGTGGTCCACCCTGTTGAAGGGATGGGCGCTCGCCGAGCTGGGGCAGGCGGAAGAGGGACTGGCGCTCATGCACCGGGCGCTCGAGGCCTGGGCGCGCTCGGGTTTCGTCATCGGCACCCTGCACAACTCCGCCATGCTCGCCGACATCTATTTGAAGCTGGGCCGGGCCGAGGAGGGCCTGGACGCCATCGAGCACGCGCTGGTGCCCGAGAAGCTCCATGCCGGCGAGACCAGCTTCGAGGCCTATGCGCATCTGGTCCGGGCCCAACTGCTGGTCCTGCGCGGCCGGGCGCCGGAGGCGCGGGAGGCGTTCCTGCGGGTGCTGGAGATCGCTCGCGGGCAGGGCGCCCACATCTACGCGCGGCGTGTCCTGACCGAGTGGGGGCGGTGGCTCGAGCGGCCGGATGCTCGGCTGGACGAGTCCCTGCCGTATTCCTGAAGCAGGGCCCTCACGGCACCCGGCGTCCCACCAGCCGTGTGAGGATGTCCTGGAACTCGCCGGGGCCGATGTCGAGCCGCTCCACCACGTACCCGTAGAGCATGGCCGTGGGCACGGAGCGGCCCCCGCGCTCGCGCTCGAGCTGGTGCAGTGTGTGCAGAATGATGCGCTCGGCCCGGGTGAGCCCGTCTCGCACGTCGGGGATGTGGTCGCGTGGGTCGCCGCCTGGCACTCGCGGAGCCTCCTCGTCCGCGAGCCTATGCCAGCCGCTTCCGGAGTGGCCAACCCTCCACGCCTCGGGTCAGAATGTGGGGCACATAGGAACGAGCCATGGCGGACAGCCCGATCGACGACAGCATCTGCCCGGAAGAAGGCGCCGTACGCGAGGCCTTGTCGGGACGTTTCCCGGAGGCGGAGGTGGCGCGGTTGCTCGCGCACGCGGAGCGGTGTCCCTCGTGCGGCCTCCTGCTGGTGCGCAGTGGCACCCCCCTCTCCTCGTCGGAGGAGGAGCCCACCAACGTGGTGGCCGCGCCGGCCCCGCTGGCCGAGCTTCCTCCCGATGAGGTGCTCCCGCGCGGCGCCATGGTGGGCCGCTATATGGTGCTCGACAAGCTCGGCGCTGGCGGCATGGGCGTGGTGTACGCCGCGTATGATCCCGAGCTGGACCGCAAGCTCGCCCTCAAGCTGCTCCAGAAGAGCGCGGATCAGGTGGAGAAGAGCGGCGGCCAGGCCCGGCTGATGCGCGAGGCCCAGGCGCTGGCGCGGCTGGCCCACCCGAACGTCATCTCCATCTTCGACGTGGGGACGTGGAACGGACGCGTCTTCCTCGCCATGGAGTTGGTGGAGGGACCCACGCTGCGCGACTGGCTCAAGCAGGCGCCCCGCTCCTGGCGCGAGGTGGTGGATGTCTTCACCGCCGCCGGACGGGGGCTCGCGGCCGCGCATGCGGCGGGGCTGGTGCACCGCGACTTCAAGCCGGACAACGTGCTGCTGGGCAAGGACGGGCGCGTGCGCGTGCTGGACTTCGGCCTGGCCCGGCCGGCGGCGGCCACGGAGGAGTCCCTGCCCGCGCTCACCGAGCTCGATCTGTCCGAGCGGGGCAGCTCACCGCTGGACACGCCCCTCACCCGGGTGGGCCTCGTCATCGGCACGCCGGCCTACATGGCGCCGGAGCTCTACAGCGGAGGCGCCTTCGACGCGCGCTCGGACCAGTTCAGCTACTGCGTGGCCCTCTACGAGGCCCTCTATGGAGAGCGGCCCCATGGCCGGACGCCGGGCCCGCCCTCCACCTGGCGCACCCCCGAGCCGCCCCGGGACGCCCGGGTGCCCGCCAGTCTGCGGCGCCTCGTGCTGCGGGGGTTGGACCCCCATCCCGAGCAGCGTTTCGCCTCCATGGAGGCACTGCTCGAGGCGCTCGGCCAGACGCTGCCGATGCAGCAGCGGTACTGGTTGGCGGCGGCCGCTGGCCTCCTCCTGCTCTCGCTCGGCGTGGGGTTGCCCCTCCAGTACCGGGCCCAGGCGGAGCAGCCCTGCCGGGGTGGCGCCCGTCACCTGGAAGGGCTGTGGGACACCGCGCGCAAGGAGTCGCTCGGCAAGGCCTTCCACACCACCGGCAAGCCCAACGCGGACGAGTCCTGGTCGCGCACGGCCCAGGTGCTGGACACCTACGCCCAGGGCTGGGTCTCCATGCACGCCGAGTCCTGCGAGGCCACCCGCGTCCGCGGCGAGCAGTCCGACGAGGTGCTTTCGCTGCGCATGGCCTGTCTGGAGCGGCGGCTGCACGCGCTCCATGCCCTCACGGACGTCTACTCCCGCGCGGACGCCGCCCTGGTGGACCAGGCCGCGAAGGCCGCCCATGCGCTGCCCACGTTGGATGGGTGCGCCAACGTCGAGGCCCTGCGCGCCACCGTCCGCCCGCCGGAGGACCCCGCCACGCGGGAGAAGGTGGAGCAATCGCGGCTGAGGCTCGCCGAGGCGCGGGCCCTCTTCGACAGCGGCCAGTTCAAGCCCGCCCTGGAGCGCGTCCGGACGCTCGCCGGGGAGGTGGTGGCCGTGCGCTACCGCCCGCTGGAGGCCGAGGTGCTGGAGTTGCGCGGCGCCCTGGAGGAGAAGGCCGGGGACTTCCCGGCCTCGGAGGCCACGCTGCGGCGGGCGGTATGGGCCGCGGAGGCCGGCCGCCACGACGAGGTCATCGCCTCGGCCTCGGCCCGGCTGGTGCGCTCGGGGATGCTCCAGGCCGAGTTCGAGCAGGGCCGCGAGTGGGCCGAGCACACCCGCGCGGTGCTGGAGCGCATGGGCGGGGATGACCGCATCGAGGCCTTCGTCACCAACGCGCTGGGCTCCATCCTCCTGCGCGAGGACAAGATGGACGAGTCCCTGGAGCACTTCCGCCGGGTGGTGGCGCTGCGCCAGAAGGTCTACCCGGCCGATCACCCGGAGGTGGCGGCGGGTTTCAACAACCTGGGCGCCGCGCTCACCAAGCTGAACCGGTACGAGGAGGCGCGCCAGCAACTCGTCCAGGCGCAGGCCATCTACGAGAAGGCCCTGGGGCCCACGCATCCGGAGACGGGCAACGCGCTCCACAACCTGGGGCGCTTGTCGCAGCACCTCGGGGATGACGCGGCGGCCCTGCGCTACCTGCGGGGGGCCCTGACGGCGCGGGAGACGGGGCTGGGGCCGGAGCACCCGGAGACGGGCGCGACGCTGGGCTCCATGGGCGGCAGCTACTGCGCTCTGCGCCAGTACACGGAGTGTCTCGCCAGTTCCGAGCGGGGCCTGGCCATCCGGACGAAGGCCTTCGGGCCCAAGCACACGGAGCTTCCGGCCAGTCTGATGCGGGTGGCGGAGGCCCTGGAGGGTCTGGGCAGGAAGGGCGAGGCCCTGACGCGCTTCCAGGAGGCGCTGCGGGTAGCGGAGTCCATCGAGGAGCCCTATCCCCCGGATGTCATCACCGCCCTGGTGGACCTCGCCGGGGCCCTGCGGGCCCGAGGACGCCGCGCCGAGGCCCTGCCGCACCTCCAGCGCGCCCTGGCCCTGGCGGAGAAGGAGCTGGGCAAGGAGGCCTCCGATGTGGCTTCCGTGCTGGAAGGGCTGGGCGCCTGGTACCTGGAGGGCGGGCAGCACCGGCAGGCGCTCGCGCACTACCAGCGGGCCCTGTCCCTCCAGGAGAAGGACCTCCCGCCAGGACACCCGGAGCTCTTCGAGCCGCTGGCGGGCGTGGGCAGGAGCCATGTGGCGCTGAACGCGCCGGCCGAGGCGGTGGCGCCGCTGGAGCGGGCGCTGGCGCTGGCGGGCTCCCCGCGCATTGCCCCGGAGACGGCGGCGGAGGTCCGCTTCCTCCTGGCCCGGGCCCTCTGGGACACGGGCACGGGACGCGAGAAGGCACGGGAGCTGGCCGCCGGGGCGCGAGAGGTGTTCCTCCAGGCCCACAAGGCCCCCGAGGCCACCCAGGTGACGGCGTGGCTGGAGTCCCACGGCGGCCCCTGACGGAGCACGGGGAGGCACTCCAGGCGCCCGGTACGCCTGGCTGCCCTCCCCGCGGCGCGGTGACATTGACAGGACGTCCGTTAAAACGGATATTGCGTTCGTCCGCTACGGCGGACATGGTTCCGCTATCGGAGAGACCATCTGTCATGAGCTCGGCAGCCGAAGTGATCAACCTCGATGAGTTCCGGAAGCGGCGTGAGTCCAGGCCTTCGTCGACTCGGTCGCCCGCCCCCATGAGCCTCTGGACGCCGGTGTGGGTGTGGGTCATGGTCTGGCCCACGTGAAATCGGTCCGCGAAAACACCCCTCCCACGGGGGAGGAAACGGAAGAGACGGCCCCCGCCGCCAAGGGCAAGGGCAAGAAGAAGGAGCAGGGGGCCAAGAAGGCGGAGGCCCCCGCGCCCGAGGCCCCGAGCTCCGAGGAGGAGTGGGCCTACGAGGTGGCGCACGCGGATGCGTCGACGGACCTGGCGCCCATCGTCGGCCGCAACCTGCGCCGCCTGCGCACCCAGCGGGGCCTGTCCCTGGAGCGGCTCGCCAAGGCGTCCGGGGTGAGCCGGGCCATGCTGGGGCAGATCGAGCTGGGCCAGAGCGCGCCCACCATCAACGTCATCTGGAAGATCGCCCGGGCGCTGGGCATCCCGTTCTCGGCGCTGATCAGCACCACGGCGCAGACGGGCACGCGGGTGATGCGCACCGCGCAGTCCAAGCGGCTGGCGTCCCATGATGGGAGCTTCAGCTCGCGCGCGCTCTTCCCGTTCGACGAGCCGCGGCGCGTGGAGTTCTACGAGCTGAGGCTGGCCGCGCACGCGGAGGAGCGGGCGGACGCGCACCCACCGGGGACGATGGAGAACCTGGTGGTGACGGCGGGGACGGTGGAGATCGACCGGGGCGACGAGCACCACGTGCTGGCCGCGGGAGACGCCATCCTCTTCGAGGCGGATGTGGCCCACGTGTACCGCAACACGAGCAACACGGAAGCGGTGATGTACCTGGTGATGACGTACGCGGAGACGGTCGGCTAGGCGCGGCGCTGGGCCCCGAAACACGAAGAGCCGGCGGGCCCGTGGGGCTCTCGCCGGCTCTCGTGCTTCAGGCCCTCGGGGGCCCGGGTGCTACTTCGCGGTGCACATCATCATGGGCATGCCGTTGCACATCATCATCATCGGCATCCCCATGGCCATCATGGAGTTCATCGCGTCACAGCACTCCTTCATCATCTCCATCTGGCCGGACTCCATGGGCATCATCCGGCACATCATGCCGTCCTTGCCCATCTCACAGGTCATCCGGGCCATCATCGGCATGCGCATCATCATGGGCATCATCATGGGCATGCCGCCCATCATCGGGTTCATGCCCATCATGCCGCCCATCATGGGGTTCATGCCCATCATCGGCATCATCCCGCCCATCATCATGGGGTTCATGCCGCCCATCATGGGCATGGGCATGCCGCCCATCATCATGGGGTTCATGCCGCCCATCATCGGGTTCATGCCCATCATGCCGCCCATCATCGGCATCTGGTTCATGCCCATCATCGGCATCTGGTTCATGCCCATCATGGGGTTCATTCCGGACTGCATCGGCATCTGGGAGGCAGGCGTCATGGTTCGTCCTCTTCGGGTGTGACGGGGAGTACGGCTTCGGGACCGGACGTTAGAGATCGAGATCCCCCCGGACAACGCGGTAGGGACTTTTCCTCCAGTGAAACGGAGACGCTGCTCCAGGCGGCGGAGGAGGCGTGTCCGGCAGAGAGCAGTGCCCGGCGCGGATGTGCACTCCCGATCAGCGCCCCCCCGAGAAGGCCATCCCGGAAGTGCGCTAGAACGGACTCATGAGCGCAGATCCGCGAGAGGAAGGGCCCGGCGCCTTCCCACCCACGCGCTGGACTGTCATCCGGTCGGCACGAGCCTCGCCGGAGGCCCGCCGCGCGGCGCTCGAGTCGCTGCTGCGCACCTACTGGCGCCCGCTCTACGTCTTCATGCGCCGCCAGGGGCTGGATGCCGAGCCCGCGCGTGATGCCGTGCAGGATCTGCTCGTGCGGCTGCTGGAGCACGATTTCCTCGAGCGGCTGAGCCCCGAGAAGGGCCGTCTGCGGGGCTACCTGCTGACGGCGGCGCGCAACCACCTGGTGCATCGCCACGAGCGCGAGAGCGCCGCCCGGCGCGGAGGGGGCGTGGCGCCCATGCCGCTGGACTTCGAGCTGGCCGAGCGCATCGCCGCGGAGGATGCGCAGGGCCCGGACGAGGCCTTCGAGCGGGAGTGGGCGGCGAGCGTCATGGAGCGGGCGCTGGGGCGGCTGAAGGAGGAGTTCGAGAGTGGGGCGCGCAAGGGTCCCTTCGCGCTGGTGCTCCAGTTCTTCCGTCCCGGCGAGCCGCCGAGCTACCGGGAGGCGGCGGAGGCACACGGCATGTCGCTGCCGCAGCTCAAGACGTTCCTGCACCGGGCGCGGGTGCGTTACCGCGAGCTGGTGCGCGAGGAAGTGGCGGACACGGTGGGAGGGCCGGAGGAGGCGGAGGCCGAGCTCGCAGAGCTGCTCCGGGTGCTGAAGCGATGAGCGCCGAGGCGAGGAGTGTCCGTTGTCCACGCTGCGGCACGCCTGGGGTGGGCGGACGCCTGGCGGTATGTCCGGGCTGCCTGCTGGACGAGGACGTGGAGGATCCGGGGCGGATCGGCTCGCTGGAGCTGGAGGAGGAGATCGGCCGGGGAGGGATGGGCCGGGTCTTCCGGGCACGGCACGTGCGGCTGGACCGGCCGGTGGCGGTGAAGTTCCTCGCGGGGGAGGGGGCCTCCAGCGCCGAGGCGCAGGCCCGCTTCGCCCGGGAGGCGCGGGCGCTGGCGCTGTTGGATCATCCGAACATCGTCCGGGTGCACGACTTCGGCGACGAGGAGGGCGAGCGCTTCCTGGTGATGGAGCTGGTGGAGGGCCGTTCCCTGGCGGAGCTGCTGCCCATGGCGCCGGCGGAGGCGGTGCGGGTGGTGCTCCAGGTGTGCGACGCGCTGGCCTATGCGCATGAGCGCGGCGTGGTGCACCGGGACATCAAGCCGGCGAACGTGCTGGTGGCGGACGATGGCCCGGTGAAGGTGACGGATTTCGGGATTGCCCGCATCGTGCGCCAGGAAGGGCCTCGGGACACGCTCACGGCCGCGCACGCCGTGGTGGGCACGCCCGAGTACATGGCGCCCGAGGCGCTCGCCGGGGCACCGCCGGATCCGCGCATGGACGTGTACGCGGTGGGCGTGCTGCTGCACGAGCTGGTGACGGGCCGGCCACCGGTGGCGGGGGCGCCGGCGCTGACGGGAGCGCTGGGAGCGGTGGTGCGGCGGGCGGTGGCGCTCGAGCCCTCGAGGCGCTACGCGAGTGCGCGGGCACTGGGGCTGGATTTGAGGCGGCTCGCGGATGGAGCGGAGGAGGCGGCGCTGCCTCCGGACGAGGCCATCTGGCTGCGCGCGGTGGCGGTGCTGCAGGCGGTGGCGAGCGCGCTGGTGCTCTGGGCGCTGGTGGTGTCGGTGACGCCGCGGGTGGTGGCGCCGCACGAGTTGGATCCGCTCACGATGCAGCCGGCGGCGCGGCTGGCGGATGGCCGGTGGGTGACGCGGGCACGGTTCGAGACGGGGCCCATATTGGGGGCGGTGGCGGGGCTCGCGGTGGCGTTGGCGGCGTACGGGCTGCTGCGCAGACACTGGCGCCACGAGGGCCTGGACGCGCCCGCGCCGGAGGTTCCGCTGCGCGAGAGCCGGAGCTTCCTGGGAGTGGCGTTGGCCTGCTCGGGGCTGTTCGCCCTGCGGGGGGTGCTGGAGTGGGGCGCGGGTATTTCCATGCCCCCCTTCATGCCGCTGGTGGGGGGACTGCTGGAGCTGTCGGCGCTGTACCTGCTGTGCGTCTCCATCCTGGAGGCGTGGAGGCGACAGCGCCCGCTCTCGCGCGAGCCGTTGCTGTGGGCGGGGCTGGTGCTGATGCTGACGCCGCCGGTGCTCGAGTTCGGCATGTACCTGTGGCGCTGGCGGCCTTGAGGGGCCCGGATGTGCGAGCGCTCCGGTGGCGTGCTCGGAGAGGGAATCCCCGATGACACGCGGGACATGTTGGCGGGCCATGGCGGTGGGGCTCGCGGTGTTGCTGGCGCAGGGCTGCGCCACCGTGCCGCACCGCGCGTCATCTCCGGGAGAGGCGACGCTCGTCTCCACCCAATGGGGCGCTTCGGACTCGGAGAACGAGGGGGGACGCCGAGGCACGGCGGGCGGAGGTGGAGTGGGTGCTGGCACGGATGTGGGAAGCGGCCAGCGGCGAGCAGCAGGTGGGCACGGAGTTGGAGTTCGCCTTCTGGGTGGATCGTGGTGCCTTCACGCTGCTGTCCCAGCACCGGGGCGCGGTGGGAGGAGAGAAGGGCCAGGTAGCGAGGGCGGAGGCCTTCACGCGAGAGCTGAGGGGGTTGCTCACCGTGCTCGCCGAGACGCACACAGGAGCGCTGGCCTTCACGCTGCATCGGGAGCGGAGCCGTTGGAGGGGGGACTACGGGGCGGCCTCCCTGGAGGAGCCTCCAGAGGCGAGGAAACATCCGGCGCGGCGCACGGGGGCCATCGCCGGGCCGCTCCTGGCGGTGCAGGCCATGGCGAATCAGGTGGTACGCCTGCTCCAGGTGCCCGCGGGCGCATCGGCGCGCATGACGGTGGAGCTCACCCTGGAGGATGACCGGCTGATGGGCTGGAAATCGGGGCCCTACCAGGCCGGGTCAGGTGGCGGGGTGCGTCCCGCGGACGGATGGGCAGCGCAGGCTCTCATGCTGGCGGTATTGCCCTTCACACGGGGGCTGGGCCCACGCACGGTGCGGGTGGAGCTGTCCGGGACGCATGAGGGGGCGAGCACTACCTCGCACTGGTGGGTGGAGCGAGCCGAGACGTTGCGGCCGGCGCCTGGGGACGAGGCGTTGGAGGACGTGCTGCGCGAGTACCGTAAATCCTCGCCCGAGCCCGTCGTGACGCGAGAGCAGAGGCGTGAGCATGTCCGTCGCCCCCGTGAAGGAGGAGGAAGCGATGGAAATGAAGGAGCAGGCGGAGAAGTTCCGGCGGCAGGTACTCGAGCGGGGCGAAGTGGGCCCGCGTACGCGCTACACGCAGGAGCAGAGACAGGAAGCGGTGGCGTACATGCGAGCGCGCCAGCAACAGGGGGCGAGCAGGGAGGAAGCGGCGAAGGAGTTGGGCGTGAGCAGTTGGACGCTCAGCCGCTGGGGCAGCGCAGCTCGCCGTGCCACTCATGAGGAGCCCGCGAGGGCAGCGCTGGTCCCCGTGGAGGTGAAGGACGCGCGCCCCGAGGCCAGAAGAGGAGGGCTGGTGGCGCACGGGCCCGGAGGAGTACGGGTAGAGGGCCTGTGCGTTGAGGACGCGGTGAGGTTGCTGCGAGGGCTGCTGTGATTGGCTCCACGCGCAGGCTCGCGGTGTACGCCTACGGGCAGCCGTGCGACATGCGCAAGAGCTACGACGCGCTGAGCGGGCTGGTGACGCAGGCACTGGGCCGCGACTTCCTCTCGGGCGACGTCTTCCTCTTCGTGGGACGGGACAGGAAGAGGGCCAAGGCGCTCTTCTGGGACGGCACCGGGCTGTGCCTGTACGCCAAGCGGCTGGAGAAAGGACGCTTCGCGCCGCTGTGGCAGCCAGAGAGCGACAAGCCGCCGCTGGTGCTGACGGTGTCGGAGTTGGCCCTGTTTCTGGAGGGCAGCGAGCTGGTGGGACGAGCGCCGCTGTCGCCCGCGCCGTACACGCTGGCGCCGCTCTTCCAGCCGGAGGACGCTGGGGCGGTGACTTCGTGAGTCATGCCGCGCGCACTACTTGCGCGGGCGGGTGCTGGCATGGCACTACCCGCGCATGAGCTTCCAGCTTACGACGGAGAAGGACGTGGAGAGGCTGCGCCAGGCGGCCCTCCTGTTGGAGGCGGAAAACAGACGCCTGGTGGCGCGCGTGGTGGAGCTCACGCGCAAGCTGATGAGCGCCCAGGGCAAGGACGCCGAGGAGTTGCAGCTGCGTTTGCAGGAGTTGGAGCGGCAGCTCGCGCAGCGCACCGGCGAGCTGTTTGGCCGCTCCAGCGAGAAGCGCCCCCAGCGCGAGCAGGACGAGGGGAACAAACCCGAGCCGCCCACGCACGGCCACGGCCCGCGCGCCCAGCCCACGCTGCCGACGCTGGAGGTGGAACACACGCTGGAGGAGCCCGACAAGCAGTGTCCCAAGTGCGGCGGGGCGCTGGCGCAGATGAAGGGCTGCTACGAGGAGGCCGAGGAGGTGGACGTGGTGGAGCGGCGC
>NZ_MPOI01000019.1:0-297340 GCF_001896145.1 Archangium sp. Cb G35 | reverse complement strand
GTCCTACCCCATCCACCCCGACCACCCCACCGACCCCGACCACCCCAACCGCCCTGCCCCGCTGACTTCTCGTGCAGGAGCTAGAGCATCCCGCGTGCCAGCGGGTCCTCCGGGTCAGAGACGTGTCATTTCAAGGGCTTACCTCGCGGCGGTGGGCACCACCGGCCCCAAAGCCAGTAAGACTTACGCGGCCTCCTCGGCCAGGACGTACGGCAGCGCCAGGGTGAAGGTCGCTCCCTTGCCCGGTCCGTCGCTGTGCACTGTCAGCGAGCCTCCCATCTCCTGGGCCGCCAGCGCGCTGGAGTGCAGACCAAAGCCGTGCCCCTCCTCCCGCGTGGTGAAGCCGTATTGGAAGATCCGGTTGAGCATCTCCGGCGCGATGCCCATGCCGTTGTCGTGGATCGCGATGCGGACCTGCTCGTTGGCGGTGCGCTCCAACCTGACCGTCACGATCCGCTCTCCCGCGGGCACCGCGTCCATGGCGTACTTGGCGTTGCTCACCAGGTTGACCAGGATCATCAACGTCTTGTGCTTGTCGGCCAGCACCGGTGGGAGCTCTTCCAGGTGCCGCTGCACCTTCACCTGATGGCGCAGGAGCCCGGCCTCGTTGATGCGCAGCGCGTCCTCCACCAGCCCCGCCAGTTCGACCGGCTCCTGGATCCGCGGGGTGCGGGCGTAGTTCTGCTGCACCTTGACGATGTCGCCCACGTGCTCGGTGTACCGGCCCACGTCGTCGAGCAGCGTGGTGATCCGCTGGCGCTCCTCGAGCAGGTTCTCCCCCAACCGGCTCAGGAAGGGCAGCACGTTCTTCCCGCGCTCGTCCTGGGTGATGAAGGTCGAGAGCTCCGTCCGGCGCTCCTCGAGCAGCTCCGCCACCCGGCCCACCTGCTCCAGCCGCATGCCGCCCATCCGCTCCCTGGCCAGCTGGGCCGAGGTGTAGACGCTGTTGAGCACGTTGCCCACGTTGTGCAGCACGTTGGTGGCGATCTCCGCCATGCCCGCGCGCCGGGCCGTCTGCACCAGCTCCAGGTGGACTTCCTTGAGCTCGCGAGTGCGCTCCTCCACCCGGAGCTCCAGCCCTTCATTGGCCTCGCGCAGGGCTTCCTCGCGCCGCTGGACCTCGCCGGCCATCAACTGGAAGGCCCGCGCCAGCTGCCCCAGCTCGTCACCGCGTGAGGTGTTCAGCCCCACCTGGAAGTCACCGGCCGCCACCTTGTCGGTGGCCTCGGTGAAGGCCGCCAACGGGCGGGTGATCTGCCGCTGGAGCACCCAATACATGATGGCCAGCTCCAACAGCAGGGACACCACGCCGAGCAGCAGTACGATCCGCGCGGCCTGGAAGGCGGGCCGGGACACCACGCGCCCGGGCAACACCGTGGCGAGATTCCAGCCGGGTCCCCGCAACCGCGTCACGGCGACGTACTCGCCGGACTCCGGCAGCTCCAGCGCGTTCTGGCCGGGCTCGCGGGTCCTCGCCCACTCGAAGATGTCGCGCAGCCGGGCCTCCTCCTCCTGGGAGCCCAGATGGCCGGCCGCGGCGCCGGGCTGTCCGGCGGTGCTCAGGATGTTGTAGGCCTTTCCTGAGTCACTCTGCTTCAGCGAGGGATGAGCGATGAGCTGGCCATCGTCACGGAAGAGGATGTTGTAGGCACCGGGCAGGTGTTCGTTGCGGGTGCGGGCCATCAGCTCGTTGAGGAAGACAGAGTGGCAGATGGTCGCGATATGGCGGCCGTCGACGTCCACCGGCGTGGAGACCGCGGCCAACCACGTCCGGGAGAGCACTTCCTCGAAGACACCGGTCCAGGCCGTCTGCCTCTGGGGGTTGTGCTCGGGCCGGCTGATGGTGAAGTACTCCGCGGCGGTGGCCGGGTAGCTGGCATCGAGATCCCGGGTCCACGTGGGGACATCCGGCCCGTAGCCCACGATCACCCCCTCCGGCAGAACCATGAAGGTCGTCACGAAGCGGACATGGAGGGCGGGCGAGTACCAGCGCAGCACGTCGTACGCGGCCAGCAGCCGGGTACGGAAGGCGGTATCGAGCACCACCTGTGGTGGAATGAAGACCTGCACCATCCGCGTGCCGTCGAAACCCTCGGGACGGTTGCGGACCGAGCCGTCCGGCAGCCGCACGAACAGTTCGTCGAAACGGGCGCTCGGATCCTCGTGGGACAGATCCCGGATGCGCTCCACCAGGGCCTTCGAGAGGAAGGCATGGTTGTCCTGCGCCAGCACGAAGATGGACTCCTCGCGCTGGCCGCGCTCCGAGACATGCCGCTCCAACTGCACGAGGGCCTCGGCGCGCAGGGTGTGGAGCATGTGGAAGTAGCTGAAGAGCGTGCTCAGCAAGATGACGGCCGCGATACGCACCCCCATCTTGATGAGCGTCGAACGGGCCAGGGATGCTCGGGGTGTCGAGGAGTGCGGCATGGGAACGGGCAACCGTAAGGTATGCCCCAGGTTGAGAGGAGTCCCCTGAAGGCTCATGGGTGCTCCAAATATTCCCTCTCAGCCGTGCGAAGAGCACCCCGCGTATCCAAAGGAGCGATCCGCTCCTCGTCCCCTCCTAGGGCTTGCGCGCGGCGCGCTGGAGCTTCACCGGAGGAGTGAGCTTCTGCCCTTCCGCAGGCGCCTGCTGGATGGCCCGGACCACGTCCATGCCCTTCACCACCCGGCCGAAGGCGGCGAAGCCCTGGCCATCCGGGTTGCGCTTGCCGCCGAAATCCAACTCGGGCTGATCGCCAACGCAGATGAAGAAGTCCGACACCGCGGTGTCCGGCGTGTCGCGCGCCATGGAGAGCGTGCCGTCCTTGTGCTTCAGCCCCGTCACGCTCGTGCGCTCCAGCGCGATTGGCGGGCGCTGCTCGGACTCCCGGGCGGGGTTGATGCCGCCCTGGATGACCTCGATCTTCACCTTGTTGTTCGGCTGGTTGCCGGGCTTCACCGTGCGATGGAAGACCCCGCCGTCGAAGAAGCCCCCGTCCACATAGAAGAGGAAGTTGCGCACCGTCTGGGGCGCATGGGCCTCGTCGAGCTCCAATTCGATCTCACCCTTCTCCGTCTGGAGCACCACGCGCACCATTCTGGCCGGTTCCGGTTTCGCAGCCTTCTTCGGTGGCGCGGCATGGACGGCGGGCGAGAGGGCGAGCAACACGGCGAGACAGGCGGAGGGCAACAGGTTCATGGGCGGCTCCAGGGCACCGTAAATGTTTCGCAACAATCCGTTCATCTTCCCAACACGTGCGGGAAGCACCTTGGGGGAAAAGGAGATATCGCATGTCCTGGAAGATGATGCCGCTGTGGATGTGTCTGGCCTTTCCCGCCGCCGCGTTCGCCCAGTCCGCCTCCACCGAGCGCCCGCCCGAGGCGGCGCGCCGGGGTCCGCCCGTCATGAAGTCCTCTCTCGCCGTGGTGCTCGAGCACCGCACCGAGCTGGCCCTTTCCACCGAGCAGGTGGCCTGGCTGGAGCAGCGCGAGCAGCAGTTGCAGCAGGAGAACGCACCGTTGAAGCAGAAGCTGGAGGAGCTGCGCCCGCCTCGCGGCGGTGAGGGACGGCGTCCGCCTCCGGGTGAAGGCATGGGCCCCCCGATGGGTGGCCGTATGGGCGGGACCGGGAGCGAGAGCGCTCCGGACAGGGTGGCCATGGAGGAGCGGATGACCCAGGCCCGGTCCGCGATGGACGGAATGCGGGACAACGACACCCGCGCCTACAACGAGGCGGAGACCGTCATGACCGAGGCGCAGAAGACCCAGGCGCGTGCGCTCATCACCCAGGAGCGCGAGGCCATGCGCCAGCGGCACGAGGCCATGCGCCAGCAGCGCGGCCGCTGAATCACGGACTCCGCCCGGAAGCGAGAGGGAGCGCACCGGGCTTCGTGACGCGGAACGGTCCGCTTCAGCCCCGGTGCCGCTCGGCGACGCTGTAGAAGTGGGTGAGGGAGTAATCCAGCAGTGACTGGCGCGAGCGCATGTAGTGGCGTGCCCTGGAGAAGGGGAACCACACGCGGTTTCCCACGAGCACCTGTGCTTCCTCGAGCTTCTGGCGTGGAATCCACCTACCGCCCAGGTGGCGCACGAGCACTTCGCCCAGGTACGCGCCAATGGCGGGCACTGCGTGCTCGTCAACGGCTTCCCGGAGGCGGCTTGTCGGAAATTCCTCGCGCCAGAAATAGAAGTCCACATCCATGAGGGACTCGGGGGTCGCCTCGAAGACGGAGGGTACCTCCGAGTGCAGCAGGGCCACGAGGTGCTCGGCAAGGGTGCCGTAATGCTCGCGAGCGCGCTCCGGGTTCTCCACGTCCGGAGGGAGGACACGGTCCCCTGGACGCCACTCCTCGGGCTCGGGCGGCCGCCAGGCGTTGAGCTCGGCAATCCTCCGCTGGCGCTCGTGACTGGGGGCACGCTCCACGACACGCGAGAGGAGCGGAGCCATGTCCGGATGGAATCGGGGCTCCACGGGAGCGAGCCTGGCACTCCGCTCGTTCAAGGTGCGCAGCACGGTGTCGAAGTCGAGGTCCGGCCGAAGGTGGACGTGGGCACGGGCCTGTGCGAGCCGTGCCTCCTTGCTGGCGAAATCCGCGGCGGTGGGCCACGTCACCAGGAGGACGGAACCATCTGGAAGTTCCTCCACCCGATGGGCCGGTGTGGAGAGCACGCGCTCGCGGCCGACGGTGTCCACCAGCTTCGGGCCGAAGACGTTGAGCCAGAACACATCGTAGACCTTGTCGAAACCGTCTCTGCGCCGGGTCTCGTCATCGCGGCCGAAGTTCGGTGAGTCCGTGAATTGTGTGTCATCGGTGCTGTGGGCCTTGGCGTGGGAGACCGGGTAGCGGGAGGCCCATGCACGTACCAACTCCACGAACGCGAGGCAGCGCTCCGCCTCCGCGAAGAAGGAGAGCGGCTTCACTTCGAGCAAGGTGGCAAACTTGAGAGGCAGCGGCGGGTAATTGAGCCTTGGCCACATCTCCAATGCGGGCCATGCAGTCCGGTAGAGGCCAATCGACGTGCCTCTTTCGTGGCGCTTCTCTTCCAGCGCCGTCCAAATGGCGGCGCGGGAGTACTTGCGTCGCCGCCTGCCTTCGACGACGTCTGGCATCCATCCGTCGGCGTATGATTCGAGTGCCTGGAAAAAGGGTTCCAGCTCGCTCCCAAGTTCAGCGTTCGGGTCGAACGCACCGTCGAAGGTCAGCAGAAGGCTGTCCTCCGCCTTCAAATCGTGCACGCTCAGGACCTTCATTGGAACAGCACCTCCACTCCCGGAACCTCGCCCCTGGTCTCGTCCACGGCTGCCATCAAGGAGTCTACGTTCGTGGGCTTGAGGTCTCCTCCTTCATAGATGAGGCGCACCCTGGGCACTTCCACCTCGATGCCTCCCGGAAAAAGGGGCTGGAGAGAGTCGCGTCGGATGTCCAGCATCCCTCCGTATTTCTGCAAAGCTTCCCGCGCATCCGCTGCCATTTGGGCTTGTAGAGCAGGACCTTGCAATCTCGAGAGGTCACGGCTCTTGAAGCTATACGTCTCCACGCGCCGTGGCCTCCCGCCGAGCTCGCCCTCTTCGATGACGAGTGCATCCGCGTAGCGTAGTCCGGGGCCCGGTTTCCTCACGCCCACATTCGCTTCAACGCGGGGCTTGTCGAAGTCCCCGAGGAAGCGGCGCTCGGCCCGAGGCTTCTTCGCGTCCTCTTGCAGCAGCTTCACCATGGTGCGCTCGAAGGCGAGCCCCCGGGCAAACCACCCGCGCATCCGCTCGTACCCCTCCCATTTCAGGGGGCCCTCGGCGGCCTTCCCCTCCTTCACCTCTCCCAGGCGCTTTTCGTAGTAGTCGACGTACTCGCGCCAACGTGGGTTGCCCTGGGCCTTGGCCTGCGGGGCGTCCAGGGAGGGACGGTGCTTCTCCAGCACCCCCATGTCCTTGGGCAAGCGCGGGCCCGTGGCTTCGAGCTCCGCCGCCGCGAGCTTGGCCTCCACCACCTCCCGGGTGTGGCCAACGCCCTCGTCCACCAACGAGGCCAGGGTGCTCTTCACGGGCGGGGCGCCCGTCGCCCCAGGCCGGGCCCTGGACAGCAGCGGCCGTGCCTTGGCCACATCTCCTCGGGCTTCGTACAACGCGAGCGCGGCGTCCGCCCCACCCACGGCGACAAAACGGCCCGCCTCCCGGCTGGCCTGAATGTATCGGGCCAGATCCCGCAGACCATCCAGGCTCATCAGCCCTTCCAACCGCCGCGCCGTGTCCTCGATGGCCCGAAGCCGCAGTTCCACGGCCTCGAGCCCGGTCAGGAGTTGAAGGCGCACTCCAGCAGTACTTCTCCCCTCGGAGAGGTAGCGCACGCCCTTGCCACCGGCGTAGAGAGCCACCAGCAGCGCCGCTGGCGCCAGCTCGCGCGTGGCCTCCTCATACTTGCCGCGTGCCAGCGACCGCGCGCCATGGCCCGTGGTGGCCAATAGCCCATAAAAGCCCAGTGGCACACCGAAGGTGAGGTGGTCGAATCCTCCCAGCGCCACGCTACCGGCCGAGAAGTGCTGCTCCGCCCACCTCTTCTCCGCCTCGGCGAGGGCATCCTGATACACCGGCGGCAGTTGGCCTCGTATGGTGGAGAAGGCGAAGGCCGCCGCGTCACCGCTCATCGGAGAGCTGGAGAGCGCGTCCCTGCCGGCGCGGGCAAGGCCTCGGCCGACATCCTTCATTTCAAAGTCCCTGTCGGGCCGGGCCGTGGGCTTCAGCCCTCTCTTCTCCAGTGCCGCGCGAAAGGTGGGCAGCAGTCCGAGCGTTTCTTCCAGCCGCTTCTCCTGCGCGAGCAGGAAGAGCATCTCCCTCAAGTCGTCATCATGGGCCGAGTTGATGATGTAGAGGGAGAGAACCTCGGCTCTGACAGTTCCATGGCCTTCGGTGGTCTCGACGAGGAAGGAGGCGCGCTTGCGGTTGAGGAGACGGGCAACGTCCTCGCGCAGTGGGCCCTGGGCGCCCAGACGCACGGCGCGCCAGTCATCCAATGCCTCCACCAGGCGGGGCATGTCTACGCGCTCCTGGAGCGCGAGGAATTCCGCGGGCGAGCTGCACGTGAGGAACGGCGCAAGGAGCGCCTCCCTGTCGCCGGAGGAGAAGTCGGGCCATCCTGGGGGCACGGCCTCGCCTCCGCAGGTGGCAGCTCCCTGTGTGGCAGGCCTCTCGCGGCCCGGCCCACGGGCGCTCCGGCGGCGGTGCGGCCGCTCCTGCTCTCCTGACTCGGTGGAAGCAGGAAAGGAAGGGGCCTCGATTGTGGAGAGGGCATGCGAACCCACGGAGCTTCCCCCGTTGGGTGGTAGTGCCAGCGTGACGCAGCCGCTCGTCAGCAGCGCGAGCCCCAACACCAACGTGGCCCACCTATGCGCCCGGGCCTCCCGCGCATTGTCCCGTGTGGAAGTCATCAGGCCCTAATCGTCGTAGTGGGTCCACACCGGCAGGAGCGTGAAGGAGACCTCGCCTTCGGTGGGGAGCTCCAGCTCCTCGCGATGGACCTCGGTGGAGTCCTCGCCCCGCCGCATGGCGAAGAGCGTGTAGTTGCCAGCCGGCAGCCGCGGGAAGCTCTGGACTCCCTCGCGCACCGTCTTCCCCATGAGGCCACTGCCAAGCTTCAAGAACAGACCGTCCCTGGGACCCATGAGCGGCATGTTTCCCGGAATCAGATGGACCTCGAGGTTCCGCTCCGGCACGTGCACCTCCAGGATCGCGCCCTCGCTCTTCTGGGTGAAGTCCAGCGTCACCTTGTCGCCCCGGGACAGCGTCACCTGCGGCACCGGGAACCGCAGCGCCGCCCCCTTCTCGGATTGCCCCTCCACCTGGACCAGATAGCGGCCCGCGGGGATAGCTCGCACGGAGTACCGCCCCTCGCCGAAACCCAGGGTGGTGAGCACCTCCCCCTGCTCCGAGCGGAGCCGCACCAGGCCCGACTGCACCGGAGCACCGGCCGACTCGACCCGCCCCTCCAGCGTGGCTCCAGGCTCGAGCTCCACCGTCACTTCCCACTGCTCCTCCGCGAGCACCACCTGCGCCAGCGGCCAGTCCGGATGGCTCACCCGGACCGTCTTCCGCCCAGCCTTCACACCTTCCACGGTGAAGCTCCCATCCGGCAGCGAGTTCGTGGTGGACTCCGCCCTGGCGCCGGGCAAGCGCTCCTGGCTGACCACCTCGACCCAGGCTCCGGCGATGGGCGCCGACGTCCCGGCCTCGAGCACCCGCCCGCGCACCGTCTGGTCCTCCACCAGCACCACGTCTCCCAGGTCGAGCTCCTCGTCCCCCTGCCGCGACACCATCCGTTGAACCCGGGAGAACCCAGGCGCATCGAAGCCCCAGGACCCGTTGTACGTCAGGGGAAGGGAGAACCTGCCCTCGGGATGACTCACCACCTCCCGGTTGACCCGGAACGAGGGGATGGGCTTGCCGTCCTCGCTCACCACGCGCCCCACGACCCGCCCCAGAGGAGCCTTGACCACGAGCCGCACATCCGGCCCCCCCGGAGACACCACCACCTCCCCGCGAGAGGCGGCGCGCTCGCCCAGGCCACTTGAGGCGCTGACGAGCGCATACCCGCTGACCCGCAGGGTGCAGGGGCCCTCCGGCAGCTGGGCCAGCGTGAAACGCCCCTCCGGCCCGGTGGTCCCCTGGACAGAGCCACTCCGGAGGCGTCCCGAGGCGGCGTCCTCCGGCGACGCTCGGTGCTCGCCCACCCGCGAGGCCGAAAGGGTGGCGCCCTTGATGGGCTCTCCCCCCTCATCCACGAGCTGGCCCGAGAGGCTCCATCCCTCCTCGGGTTGGAGGCGGATCTTCCGCGTCTCCGCGCTCCGCAACTTCACGGCCACCGGTGCGTAGCGGATCCATCGCTCCCGAGCCTGGGGCGTCACCAGGTAGTGCCCCGGTGGGAGACCCTGGACGACAACCCTGCCATCCATGCCGGTGGTGACCTCACCCCTCTTGGAGAGAATGACGGGGGCCTGGGACACGGGCCGCCCCGCCGCATCCACCCATTCGATCTCGAGGGTGGAGTCCTCATCCGCGGCCCGAGGAGGGCGCACCACCTCCCACTCCTTCAAGGTGAACGGTGGCAGCTCTTGCGACGCCGCGAGCGGACGCGGCGGCATCTGCTGCGGCTCATAGCCGCTCGACATGACCCGCAGCGTGTATGTTCCCGGGACGAGCCGTTCGAACAGGAAGCCGCCCCGCGCGTCCGTGCGGACCTCGTCGGTCCACCGCGAGGCCTCCGAGAAGACGAGCACTTCGGCATTCGGGATGGGCTGGCCTGACGTGTCCAGGACATGCCCGCTCAATCGCAGGCCGGTTCCCAGGAACAGCACGACGGATTCACGGCCCTCCTGCGTCTCCAGGAATACCTCGTGCCGGGCGTAGCGCTCCCCGAGATTGGCCGTCAGCACGTGCAATCCCGGACACAGCCCCTCCAGGCGGAACTGTCCCTTCACATCCGTGACCGAGGACACCTCGGGCGTGACGCCCTCGACCTGGACGGTGGCACCCGGAACCGCGCCCCGCGCGTCCACCACCTGTCCGGAGATCCGCCGGGGCGCCGGCAACAGCACCCGCACAGAAGCCTGTTTCAAGTTGTAGTGCCTCAGCCGGACAGGCACCAGGCCCTCCTTCGAGACGATGACGTCGTAGTCTCCCCACGGAAGCGGGCCGAGCAGGAACCGGCCCTCTTCGTTCGTGGAGGACTCCACGAGGCGCCCCGCGTCCCGCTGGAGGGTGGTGACGAGCGCTCCCACGACCGGCCTGCCCTGCTCGTCGTACACCTCGCCCGAGAACGTCTTTCCGGGGCCCAGCGGCACCTCGACGTCCGTGCTACCGGCGGCCACCCCTGCCCTCAGGCCGATGCCCTCCCCGCTCTCGGCCCAGAGCGCGACGGCACCCCCTTCCAAGCCATCGAGGCGGAAGTTCCCCTGGGCATCGGTGGTCGCGCGAGCCAGCGGCGCCTGCTGTCCCCGGAGCTCCGCCGCCAGTTCCAGGAGCGGCAGCGCGTCCCCGCTCAGCTCGCACGGCGACACGAACAACCCACCCCACCGGCGCTTCCGGGGAGTGGTCAGGGTGGACCATTCCCGGGGCACGGGCGCGAGGGCGACGACGAGCGCCCCGGGCACCGGTCCCCAGGGACCCACCACCTGGCCCTCGATGGACAACGTGCCCCGCGGCCCGGCCGGCGTGGCGCTGGACCAGAGGCTCGGAGCGGCCTGGGTCCGCTCCACCTCGGGTCTCCTCGAAGCGTCCGTGGCCCGGGAGGTGGACTCCGGCGCCGCTCCGGGCCGCCAGACGAGCCACAGCAGCAGGGCCAGCAGTCCCGCTCCCACTCCGATGACCCACCTGCGCCGCATGTACAGCCTCTCTCTCGTCTCCGTGACGCGGGGCCAGTTTAATGATCAAGGGGCCGCTGGGAACAGGGGCTCGGAGGACTCCCGGAAACTCCCACCTCCCGCTGAATCCTGTCTCGCTTCGAGAGGAATCATCGCCCTCCGGCACAATCACAAACAATCAGGAGCACACCCGGAGGAAGGCCGATATCCATCATGGGTTGCCCCATCGCATGTAAGGACTTGCACGTACGGCACACGGGGAGGGACCGATGCAGGCAATCCTGGAACACGAGGACACGAGGGAGTCCGCTGTCACCGAGGCGCTCGCGAGGGCCGTGCGCTTCCTGGAGAAGGCGCGGACGGCGGATGGACGCTGGTTGGATTTCCGCTTCCGCTTCGTGGTGGGAGACCGGGATGTCATCAGCTCGCAATGGGTGACGGCGTATGTCGGCGAGGCATTGGCCCGGGCGGGGGCGGGCCCGGCCACGCTGGCGCCCGCGCGGGACTGGTTGATGAGTCATTCGCACCCCGGGGGTGGGTGGGGTTTCAGCCTGGCGACGCCGGCGGACGCGGACTCCACCGCCAATGTGGTGCGCTTCCTCTCGCATGGGCGGGGCGAGCCGGAATGGGACGCGGCGCTCGGAGAGGCCTGCGCGCGATTGCTTCATTATTGGGACGAGCCCGGGAGCGGCTTCCGCACCTACCGCCCCGCTGAGCGGCCCTCGTTGAATGGCTGGGCCAGCTACCCGGGCAGCAGTTGGTGTGACGTCCACCTGTGTGTCACCGCGCTGGCGGGAGTGGCCCTGCACGACGCGGGAGACCCCCGCCACCGCCCCGTCCTCGAGGCCTGCGCCCGCCTGCTGCGCGACAGCCAATCCCCCGAGGGCTTCTGGGATGGCTATTGGTGGCACGGCCGCACGTACACCACCGCGCACGCGGCGCGGTTGCTGTTCCTGCTGGGAGAGACCGGACCGGTGGCGCGCGCCGCCCAGTGGGTGCTGGGTGCGCGGCAACCCGGCGGAGGCTGGGGCAACGGCACGGGGAGCGAGGCCGCCGCCTTCCACACCGCACTCTCCCTCTCGGTGCTGCTGCTCGATGGGGGTCATCCGCGACACGGTGCCGCGATCGACGCCGGCCTCCAGTGGCTGCTGCGGGCCCAGCAACCGGATGGGAGCTGGGCGAACGTGCCCATCATGCGGATGCCCCGCCCCGAGGAACATGCGCCCTGGGAGGATCCCGAGGGGTGTCTCCTCCTGCCGGTGCTGACGGACAGGAACCGGCTCTTCACCACCGCCACGGTGGTGCCGGCCCTGGTGGACTTCCTCCTGGCCTCGCACTCCGGATGGCGCGGCAAACCCTGACATCACAGCTCACCCGTCATCCCCGTTCGCGCGCCCATGGATCTTTCACACCCAATAAAAGACATCCATTCCTCGCGCGGCGGCCACGCGGATTGATTTGACTTTTGAAATGCCAATCTCTACATTTCCAATCGCTGCCGGTGACGGGGATGACCCGCCGCCGGAAGCCCCCGGGCGGATGATGAGTCTTTTCTGGGGTTCCACACCAAAGGGAGGGCAATGCCATGATGAACGAGAACATCGCCGAGCAGACTGCCAACCTCACCGAGCTCAACGACGAGGCGCTGGATGATCTCATCTCCGGCGGCGCGCAGGAGCTGAGCAAGACGCAGGCCTGGGAGTAGTCACACCAGGAAGCATCCCCGCGGTCACCACGGACGGGTGCATCCGGAGCGCCCGTCCGTTGTCTTTTCTGAATCAGGGGGATTCCATGTCCACCACGTTGAATGAGTACCTGAGACTCGCCGAGCCCCACCTCTCCCCCCGGCTCATCTCTCCCACGGCGCTGGCCCGGCTCGAGCAACTCGCCCGCCTGATGCCGCCCGTGTCCGCCTCCGGCTTCGAGTGCCGGCTGGGCCGGGAGGAGGCCCAGGCCGACTTCGGCGTCCGCTTCCTCGCCAGCGATGGCAGCCGCGCCATGCTCGCGGGCCGCATGGACACCGGCGCCGCCCTGCCCTCCCCGCTCTTCTCCCATCCCGTCTGGGAGCGCCTGCGCCGCTTCGGCGCGCGCTGGGACACCCCGGGGAGCTTGTTGCAGGAGGAGCTCGGCGACGTCTTCCTGGAGTTCGACGTCGAGGAGACACCGCCCCCGGTGCCCATCCCCTCCTTCTTCATCGAGTATGACCGGCGGGCCTGGCGCCGCCTGGCGGCGATGGAGGAATCCCTGGCACTGCTGTGGGGCGAGCCGCTCGCGCCCGCCGTCCGGGAGCGGGTGTTGGCGTGTCTGGCGGCCCTGCCCGCCGGGGGCTACGTGTCCGCCGTGGGCGCCATGTTCTCCCGCCGCTTCGACGGCGTGCGGTTGTGTCTCCAGGGCCTGGGGCCCGACACCCTGCCCGACTACCTGGCCCTCATCGACTGGCCGGGAGACACCCGCGACGTGGAGGCACTGCTCGCCCCGGTGGCCGGCCGCATGGAGCGCATGGCGCTGAGCCTCGACGTGGGCCCGGCCGTGCTGCCCAGGCTGGGTGTGGAGTGTCACCTCGCGGACAGCCTGCACGAGGCGGACTCCGAGCGCTGGGCGTCGCTGCTGGAGGTGCTCGTGAAGCAGGGCCTGTGTCTGCGCACCAAGCGGGACGCGCTCGTGGAGTGGCTGGGGCATACGCACCTGCGCTCACACCCCGAGGCCCTCCCTGACAACCTGCGAGCGCTCGCCGCCTCGCTCGGCCCCAAGGCCCTCCCCGTCTTCCTGCGGCGCATCAACCACCTCAAGCTCGTCCTCCAACCCGGCCAGCCTCCCGAGGCCAAGGCCTACCTCGTGCTCCTCCAGCGGTGGCTGGGCCATGACGGGCAGCGGCGGCGCTAC
This sequence comes from Archangium sp. Cb G35, assembly GCF_001896145.1. Taxonomy (NCBI): domain Bacteria; kingdom Pseudomonadati; phylum Myxococcota; class Myxococcia; order Myxococcales; family Archangiaceae; genus Archangium; species Archangium sp. Cb G35. The sequence continues at coordinate 284,128 of NZ_MPOI01000019.1, read as the reverse complement.
GTGTTCGGCGATCTCCAGGAGGTCCGCGACGCCGTGCTCGGTTGAGCCCCAACCAACCGTGGCCCTGGCTTCGTACCGGGGGACCGTGGTCAGGGTCATTCCAGACAAGCTACACTCTTCCGTCCAGACGAGAGATGGGAGAGCGCTTCGGATGAGTGATGGCCAGACCTCCACGGGCGGTGAATCCGGCCTCGGAACGGAGCTGGAGCTGAAGCGGAGACTGTCACTGGCCACCCCTGCGGACACCGTGCGGGGCATGTCCTTCCACACCACGCTGGACGTGTTGCGCGCGGACCTGGGTGAGGAGGCGTTGGAGCGCTGCCTCGAGCCACTCAAGGAGAAGGTCTACAAGAGCTTCTTCACCTACCCCGTCAGCGAGTACCTGCGGTTGCAGTACAGCGCGGCGTGGCTGCTGAGCGAGAAGCACGGCGGCTTCGACAACGCGGTCCGGCGCATCGGCGGGGGAATTGCTCCCGGGTTCCTGGGCTCGGTGGTGGGCAAGGCCTTCATGCTGCTGACCAAGGAAGGCCCGAGGCAGTTGCTCAACAACATGCCGGTGGCGTTCCGGGCCGCGTCGAGCTTCGGCGAGGCGGTGGTGCACTGGACGGGGCCAAGGAGCGGCGTGCTCACCACGAAGCGGGACTTCCTCCTCTACCTCAACCACGAGGGCGGACTGCTGGGCCTGTTCCGCACGCTGGGCATCCAGGACGGGCGGGTGTCCGGCCGGCAGATCGGTCCGCTCGACAACGAGGTGGCGTTCTCCTGGGGTTGAGGGCGGGCCTCAGGCGGAGGACACCCGGGGCAGGCTCACCCGGAACACCGTGCCCGCCTCCGCCGAGGAGCTCACGTCGATGTGGCCGCCGTGCGCGGCGACGATCTCGTGCACGATGAACAGGCCGAGCCCCACGCCCTTGAGGGCGTTGCCTCCCCCGCTCGCGCGCGTGAAGGGCTCGAAGATGCGGGGCAGCAACTCCGGCGGGATGGGGAGGCCCTGATTGGCCACCTCGAGCACCACCTGCGCTCCCTCGCCATTCACGCGTACCTGGATGGGCGCCCCCTCCGCCCCATGGGTCAGGGCGTTGGACAACAGGTTGCCCAGCAGTTGGATCAACCGATCCGGATCCCACTCCCCGCGCGTCTCCCCGCGCGTCTCGAGCAACAGCTGGCGTTGGGGATGGGCGGCCTGCAGCTCGTCCACGGCGGTGCGGCCCACCTCCTCCAGGCTCATCGGCTGGCGCTGGATGGGGAGCGTCCCACCCTGGCGGACCCGCACGAAGTCGAGCAGATCCCGGATGAGGCGATCCATCCGCAGCACGCTCATGCGGATGCGTGACACCCACTTGCGCTGCGGAGCCGTGAGGGGCGAGGGGGAGCTCATCAACAGGTGGCTGACGGTGGAAATGGCCTGCAGGGGGTTGCGCAGATCATGGCTGACGATGCCGATCAGCCGCTCGCGCACCTCCCCCTCGCGGCGCAGCGCCTCCCGCAGCTCGTGGTGCTGGGTGACGTCGGTGCTCACCGCCACACCGGCCACCGGGCGCCCCGCGGCATCGCGCACCAGGGTGGAGCTCACGTCGATCTGCCGGCGGGAAGCGTCCGGACGGATGATCGTCACCGGCTCGCGCACCACCGTCTCGCCGTGGGTCAGCGAACGCGACAGGGGCCACTCCTCGGGGGCATAGGGCCGCCCGTCCGGGTGATAGCCCTTGTAGGCGCCGTATTCCGAAATACCCGTCGAGGCCACGAAGGGGTGGCCCCAGATGGTCTCGATCGCCGCGCTGCTGCGCACGAGCCGGCCTCCGGGCTCGGCGATGACGACGCCCACGGGCAACTGCTTCAGCACGGTCTCCAGCAGGGTGCTCTCGGCGGCGAGCCGATCCCTCAGCTGCTCGGCCTCGGCACGTGCCTGGCGCTCGGCCGCATAGAGGCGCGCGCGCTCGATGGCCACCGAGCACTGCTGCCCGAGCGCCTCCATGAACTGGAGATCCTCTGGGGAGAACTCCCGCTCGTGCTCGAAGCTGAAGCCGAACGCGCCAATGACGGCCCCCCGCACACGCAGCGGCAGCGCCGCGAACGCACGCCCCAGGAGCGCCGGAGAGCCCGCCTGCTCCGGGTAGTCGCGCAGGAAGTCCTCCAGGTTCCCGTACAGCATGGACCGGCCGGTGCGGACGGCCTCGCGGTACATCACCGGTGTGTCGATCGGGAAGCGCCGCCAGCGCTCGTCCAGCACGCCCTCGGGGAAGCCATGGGCCGCGCTCAGCTCGAAGGTGGTGCCATCCGCGTCCACCAGCGCGAGCGAGGCCGAGAGGGCCTCGAGCGCCGCGGCCCCCTCGCGCACCACCACCTGGGCCACCTCCTCGGGCAGCAGCGCCTGGGAGAGCGCCGACGACACGGCGTACAGCCGCTCCACCCGCAGGTGGGCACGCCGTTGCTGCTCGCGCCGGTGCAGCTCGGTGATGTCCTCCACCATGGCCACGAAGCCGGCCACCCGCCCATCCGGCAGCACGTGCGGCACGTAGTCCGCACGCACCATGCGGGAGCCTCCGGAGCGGTAGCGCACCACGCGCTCGAAGTGCACCCGCCGCCCCGACAGCGCCGACTGGACGGACTCCTGGATGCTCGCGTACGCGGCCTCGCCGAGGACCTCGGGCATGGCCTTGCCGAGCAGGTGCTCGCGCTTCTCCCCGAACCACCGCTCGTACGCCTGGTTGCAGAAGCGGTAGCGCCCGGCGCTGTCCACGTACGACAGCAGCACGGGCGCGGTGTCCACGGTGATGAGCAGCTTCTCGAGAAAACCATGCTCCTCCGCGGCCGAACCGGGCTGCCGCAGGGAACTCTCGAGCACCAACAGCTTATCGACGAAGTCGCCGAGGGAGGAGGTGAGCACGGGGACAGGCATTTGGAGGCAACGGCACTTTCTACCCTAGCTGAACACCGCATGCGCCCCGGAAGTGACCGGGGCGAGGGGGTGGAGAGCCCGCTATGTTGGCGCCATGACGCAGGGACGAGAGGCAGGCACGGTGGGCCGCTACCGGCTGATGTCCCGCCTGGCGCGAGGAGGAATGGCGGAGGTGTTCCTCGGCGTCCTGCCCGGGCCCGAGGGCTTCGAGAAGCCGGTGGTGGTCAAACGATTGCTGCCGGAGCTGGCGGGACAGGAGGCCTACCGGCAGATGTTCGCCCAGGAGGCGCGGCTGATGGCCGCCTTCGGCCACGCGCACGTCGTGTCGGTGCTGGACTTCGGGCAGGAGGCGGACGCGCCCTACCTGGTGCTGGAGTACGTGGAGGGAGTGGATCTGGCCCGGGCGCTCGCCGCGCGGGGACCGCTGGCCCCGGCGCTCGTGCGGCACCTGGGCCTGTGCCTGCTGCGCGCGCTGGAGCACGTGCATGGCCTGCGCGACACCCGGGGCGAGTGGCTGGGGCTGGTCCACCGGGACGTGAGCCCCGCCAACGTGCTGCTGGGGCATACCGGCGACGTGAAGCTGGGGGACTTCGGCATCGCCAAGGGGCTGCGCACGCCCTCGCGCACCGCGCCCGGCAGCACGCGCGGCACGCTGCGCTACATGTCTCCCGAACAACTGCGCGGCGGCCCCCTGGACGCGCGGGCCGATCTCTTCTCGCTCGGGGTGCTGCTGTACGAGGCGGTGGTGGGCCGTAGCCCCTTCGCGGCGGCCACGGACGCACAACTGCTGCTCGCCGTGCGGGACGCGCGCCTGGAGCCCGCGGAGCACCTGTTGCAACGGGCCGGCCCCGCCCTGGCGGGTGTCCTCCAACGTGCCCTGCGCCCCCACCCCGCCGAGCGCTTCGCCTCCGCGGGAGACATGGCGCGCGCCCTGCTGGACGTGGACACCGGCGGCGGAGCGGAGCAGCCCTGGCACGTGGCCGCGCTGGTGGCGGAGACGCTCGCCGCCGGGCGAGACCCGGGGACCTCGGTTTCCGAGAAACGAGCCGCGAGCCCGTTCTCCGCCGCCCTGCTCGAAGGCCAGGGAGACGAGGAGACGTGACGCTGGCGGGCCCGCGCTTCCTCGCCGCGTGCCCTCTCCGGACGGAAGGTGCTAAGGACGATGGGCATGTCAGGGCGTACCGAGCTCATCCCCGCGCAGGAACCGGCCAGCGGGCTCTCCGTCCGGAGGGTGAACCTCGAGGTGTCGGCCGGCCCGGACGCGGGCACCGCGGTGAGCAGCTCCGCCGAGAAGCTCACCATCGGCTCGGCTCCGGGAAATGATCTGGCGCTTTCCGACGCCACCGTGTCGCGCTTCCACGCCGAGCTGGTACGCGAGCGGAACGGCTACCGGGTGAAGGACCTGGGCAGCACCAACGGCACGCGGGTGGACCATGTGCGCGTGCAGGACGCCTACGTGGCGGACGGCTCCACGCTGACCTTCGGCGGCACCACGGTGCGCTTCTCCCTGGTGGCCACGCGGGACGTGCTGCCCCTGCACCCCGAGCCCCGTTTCGGCGGGCTGGTGGGCGAGAGCGCGGTGATGCGGGCCCTGTTCGCCCAGCTGGCGCGTCTGGCCGCCACCGACGCCACCGTGCTCATCGAGGGCGAGAGCGGCACGGGCAAGGAGCTGGTGGCCGAGGCGCTCCACCAGGCGAGCCCGCGGGCCTCGGGGCCCTTCGTGGTAGTGGACTGCGGCTCCATCCCCGCCGAGCTGGTGGAGAGCGAGCTCTTCGGCCACGAGAAGGGCGCCTTCACCGGCGCCACCCACGAGCGCCGGGGCGCCTTCGAGGCCGCCAACGGAGGCACCCTCTTCCTGGACGAGCTGGGCGAGCTGCCCCTGGCCGTGCAGCCCAAGCTGCTGCGCGCGCTGGAGCGCCGGCAGGTGAAGCGCGTGGGCGCGGATGGGTACCGGAGCGTGGACGTGCGCTTCGTGGCCGCCACGCACCGGGATTTGCGCGAGGCCGTCAACCGCGGGCAGTTCCGCGAGGACCTGTACTTCCGGCTCGCCGTGGGCATGGTGCGCGTGCCGCCGCTGCGCGCGCACCTGGAGGATCTGCCGCACCTGCTGGAGCACCTGTGGGCGGAGACGTTCCGATCGCTCGGCCTGCCGCCGCGGCCCTTCACCGCGCCCGGCCCCGAGACGCTGCACCAGCTCTCCTCCCTGCCCTGGCGCGGCAACGTGCGCGAGCTGCGCAACTTCGTCGAGCGCAGCGTGGCCCTCTCCGGCGCACTGGATGCCTCGTTCCTCCAGGCGGCCAGCGCCCCGGCCGCGGCGGCCGGGACTCCCACCGTGCGCGTGGACCTGTCCTACAAGGAGGCGAAGGAGGCGTGGCTCGCCCACTTCGAGGAGACGTACCTGCGCCAGCGCCTGGCGGCCTCGGGCGGCAACGTGAGCCAGATGGCGCGCGAGGCCGAGGTGGACCGCGCCCACGTCATCAAGCTGCTCCGCAAGCACGCGGTGCGCTGATATGAAACCGAGTGCCATGCCGCGCTGCCCGACGTGCCAGAGCGAGTACGCGGAGGACATCTCGTACTGCCCCCGTGACGGCGCGGCGCTGCTGCCCGCCGTGCTGGAGGGCCGCTACCGGTTGCTGTCCCAGCTCGGCGCGGGAGGCATGGGCGTGGTGTACCTCGCCGAGCACCTGGGCCTGCGCAAGAGCGTGGCGGTGAAGCTGCTGCGCGGCGAGCTGTCGCGGGATCCCACCTTCACCCGCCGCTTCGAGCAGGAGGCCATCGCCGCCAGCCAGATCGGCCACGAGCACATCGTCAACGTGACGGACCTGGGCCGCACCCCCACCGGCGAGCTCTTCTACGTCATGGAGTTGCTGGAGGGAGAGAGCCTCGGCACGCTGCTGCTGCGCGAGCGCTACCTCCCGCTGTGGCGCGCGGTGCCGATCCTGACGCAGGTGTGCCGGGCGCTCGAAGCGGCGCACGCGCGCGGCATCGTCCACCGGGACGTGAAGCCACAGAACGTGATGCTGCTGCGGCGGCAGGAGCAGGCGGACTTCGTCAAGGTGGTGGACTTCGGCATCTCCAAGGTGATGCAGGGGCAGCCGGCCAGCGGACTCACCGAGGCGGGCGCCATCCTCGGCACCGCCAACTACATGGCCCCGGAGCAGGCGGCGGGTGGGACGGTGGATGCCCGGGCGGATGTGTACTCGGTGGGAGTGCTCACCTACGAGGTCTGCACCGGTACGCTGCCCTTCCGCGGGGACAACACCTTCGCCACCATGTTGCAGCACCTGGAGGCCACCGCCGAGCCCCCCAGCCGGCGCCGCCCGGACCTCGGACTGCCGCCGGAGCTGGACGCGCTGGTGCTGAGCGCGCTCGCCAAGGACCCGGCCGCGCGCCCCACCCTGGAGGCGTTCCGCGCCGGCCTGGAGGCGCTCGTCCCGGGCCGCGTGCCCCTCCAGCTCACGCCGGCCATGGCCACCAGCCGCGTGCCCGCGCTCCCTCCCGCCGTGTCACCCGCCCCCGCTCCACCCGCCGTGGCCGAACCCATCGAGCCCACCATGGTGTCCACCCGGAGCCTGGAGGCGGTCCCCCGTGCCAGGCGCGGCGGGCTCCTCGTGGGAGGCGTGGGCACGCTGCTGCTCCTCGGCGGCATGGGACTCTGGGCGGCCACCTCGCGCACTCCGGCCGTGGAGCCCCCCGCCGTCTCCGCGCCGGTGGAGGCCCCCGCTCCCTCCGCGCCAGTGGCGGCCCCCGCTCCCGCGGCCGAAACCCCGAAGGAGTCCGCTCCCACGCAGGCTCCGGCCGAACGCCCGCCCGAGGGCGAGCGGCTCGAAGTCCCGCCGAAGAAGCAGCCGCCGCGCGTGAAGCCCGACAAGCCCCGGCCCGGCAAGGTCCAGGACCTCAAGCCCAACCCCTTCTGAATCGACGATGACCACTCGCCACCGCCGCATGTCCTTCCCGGCGCTCCTCGTCGCGCTGCTGCTCGCCCTGGGAGGTACGGGGGCGAGCGCCGCCGAGCCCGGAGCCGCCCGCGCCGCCGCTCGCAAGCACTTCGAGCGCGGAACCACCCTCTACCAGGAGGGCCGATACGCCGAGGCCGCCGCCGCCTTCGAGGCCGCCTACCAGACGCTCGCCAACGGCGTGGTGCTCTACAACCTGGGCCAGTGCTACGAGAAGCTCGGCGATCTCCAGCGGGCCATCGGCTACTACCGCGACTACCTGCGCATGGTGCCTGGCGCGGAGGATCGTCCTCTCGTCGAGTCACTCATCGCCCGGCTGGAGAAGCGCCACGAAGAGGAGCGCCGTCCCCAGGTGACCGTCTCGAGCGAGCCGTCGGGTGCACAGGTTCAGGTGGACGGCGAGGCGCGTGGGGTGACGCCCTGGAGCGACAAGCTGGTGGTGGGCCCGCACCGGCTCGATGTGACCCACGAGGGCTACCAGCCGCTGCGGCGCGACGTGGAGCTGCGGCCCGGCGAGCCCCTCGAACTGCAACTGATGCTCACGCCCCTCCCGAAGAGCGGCGTGGCGGGCGGGCTCCAGCCGGGCCAACCACGGCAGCGCGTCTGGACGTGGGTGGCGGCGGGCGCGGCGGGCGCGGCGGCGGCGGGCGCGGTGACACTCGGCCTGCTGGCGCGCTCGGACTCGAGGGAGCTGCTGGCCCGGCCGCACGAGCGCGTCGAGGCGCAACGGCTGCACGACTCGGCCCTGGGCCGGGCGCGGGCCTCCAACATCCTCACCGGAACCGCGGGCGTGGCCCTGCTCGCGGGCACGGCCCTGTTCTTCTTCGAGGGGAGCTTCTGACGTGCGCGTGTGGCTGACGGTGGTGATGATGGCCCTGGCGGGCTGCAGCGTGCAGGTGACGGGCGCTCCGTGCCAGGACGACCTGCAGTGCCCCAATGCCCAACGCTGCACTCCCGAGGGACAGTGCGTGGCGGGAGCCCGCTCCGGGGAGCACCTGCTCGAGTCCTGCCGCACGGCGATGGAGACGCTCGCCCGGCGCGCGGACCAGTGTTACGGCGGGAAGACCCCGGAGAGCTATCCGCGGCTGGCGGACACGGAATCGGTGTGCGCCTCGGTGGTGGCGAGCGTCGAGGCGGGCCGGCAGGCCTTCGTCCCGGAGCGATTCGGCGCCTGCGTGCGCCAGCTGCGCGAGCTGCCCTGTGGCGCGATGACGCTCGATGACTTCAGCCAGGGCAACCTGCTGGCGCGCTGCGAGGCCCTGGAGTCCCAGGTAACGGAAGGCAACCCGTGTGGCAGCAACCTGGACTGCCAGGGCGGCTGGTGCGACACGAGCGCCGGCTGCGCCTCGGGGGTGTGCAAGCGCTACGTGCCCGCGGGGAGCGGATGTGACGGCGGCGTCCCGTGCCAGCCCGGCTCCACCTGCTCGCTCAACGTGTGCCGCGCGCACGCGAACCTGGGCGAGTCCTGCGCCTGGAGCATCCGCTGCGCGCCGGAAGCCAACGCCGCGTGCGTGGACAACCGGTGCGTCGCGCGCAAGGCGTCCGGTACGTGCAAGAGCGCCGACGAGTGCGAGCCCGGCATGGCCTGCGCGAAGATCAACGTGGACGCGGGTCCGGACTCCCCGCGCGAGTGCCGCACGGCCCGGGGGCTGGATGAGCCCTGCACGCCCGGGGCCTTCGAGTGTGGCGGCCTGCTCTACTGCGAGGCCGCCACGGCGCGCTGCCGTCCCTGGAGGGAACTCGGACAGACCTGTCTCGACCCGGATGGCACGAAGGAGACGGCCATGTGCCTCGGGAGCCGGTGCGCCTTCGGTGCCTTCCTCCAGCTCGTCTGCCAGCAATACGTCACCCCGGGAGGGAGCTGCCTGGCGGACGGAGACTGTGGCCCCACGGGTGCCTGCCGCAACAAGGTCTGCGTCACCACGTGGTGCCGGTGAGCCTCAGCGCGTGGAGTAGGACGCGCTGGAGAAGGCGCAGTCCGAGGACTCCACGCCCCACTTCACCTGCGAGGGCGCGCTGCCATCCAGGAAGGTGGAGCGGAAACGCGTGTCCCAGCACTCGTTCAGCGTGACGGGGCTGGCGAGATCGCCCCCGGTGGCGCGCACGTCCGCGCGGCCCTCGCCCGTGGCCATCCAGCGGCTCTTGATGGTCCAGCGCTCCAGGGCGATCTTGCTCAGATCGAACCAGTGGATGTTGGAGTCGGTGGCGAACTCGAAGGAGCCCTCGCCCCCGGGCACCTGGCTGTAGCGGTAGGCGGCCGTGTTGGGGATGGCCTCCTCGTTGACGAACTCCTTCAGGTCCACGCCCACGGTGACGGCGGCCGTGGGGCTGGGGCGGGCGTAGTGGAAGCTGACCTGGCCCCGCTTGCTGTCCTGGAACGGGAGGCGGGCGGCCTTGTCGTAGTCGATGTCGAAGCGGCCCTCGCCGTAGCCCTTGATGGCCTTGCCGTCCTCATCCACCGCCACCGTGTGCGAGCCGGTGATGACGGCGGCGTACTCGCTGTCCTCGGAGCCCTTGGGCTTGGCCTCCAGGGTGTACTTGAAGGCGTTGGGAGCGGTGCGCACGGCCGTCAGCTTCCAGGTGGTGCGCTCCCAGTCGTTGGTGTGCGGACCCCACACGGCGGTGGTGCCGTTGTCGGAGGCCGGCTCGAAGCCCGCCACGAAGTTGAGCGAGCCGAGCGACCACAGGGTAACGCCGTTGACGACGAGCACCGTGCCGCCGGTGACGAGCCAGGTGCCGGACAGGTCACCCCGGCCCTGCTGCCGCACGGTGGCGGCGCCGTCGTCGATGCGCTGGGAGGCCGTCGAGGGCACGTCCAGCTTCGCCATCTCCTGGCCGGGCAGGCCGTCCTTGAAGGACACCGTTTCGATCTGGGGGCCGCACGCGGCGAGGGAAAGGGAAGCCAGCGCGCCGAACATCTTCTTCATGGGAGTTTCCTCGTGTCTGGGGGTCTCGCGCTCCTCATGAGCAAGGGGCGGACCAACGCCAAACCCGCGAAACAACGAGGCGGCGGCACGAGGGCTGTAGACTCGAGCCTACAGGGGACGCCGGGCCCGTAGGCCGCGGCCAACACCCTACCCCGCGGCCAGCCGCACCTGCTGACGGGACTGGGCGACCTCGGCCGCCGCGGGCAGGGTGACGGTGATGAGGGTGCCCCGGCCCTCGCGGCTCTCCGCGCGCAGCGTGCCGCCCAGGCTGGTGACGATGGCGTGGCTCACCGACAGCCCCAACCCCGAGCTGCCGGGCACCGTGGCGACGAAGGGCTCGAAGATGCGGGAGAGCGCATCGGGCGCCAGTCCCTTGCCCGTGTCCTGGACCTCCACCACCGCCTCGCCATCCTCGCTGGTGTAGGCGGCCACCCGCAGCACGTTGCGCGCGGCGTCCGCCGGGTTCATCGACTGCACCGCGTTGAGCAGCAGGTTGAGGAAGAGCTGGATGAGCCGGGCCTCGTCCGCGTCCACCGCGGGCAACTCGAAGAAGTCCCGCTCCAGCCGGGCCCGCTGACTCACCTGGCCGCGGATGAGCTTCAACGCGTTCTCCAGCACCGGCTGCAGCTCCACCCGCGCCTGGTGCTCCGGCGGCTTGCGAGAGAGCGTCCGCAAATCCTGGACGATGTGCTTGAGCCGCAGCGCCCCCTCGGCCGTCTCGGACAGGGCTTCCATCACCTCGTCCAGCTCCTCGGATACCGCCGCGCCCTGGCCGCGCAGCGACTCGCCCATGCGCTCCAGCTCCTCGCGCGCGTAGGAGAGGTTGGCCAGCATGAAGGCCAGCGGGTTGTTCATCTCGTGCCCCACCGCCGCCGCCAGCGAGCCCAGCGCCGAGAGCCGATCCGCCTGGAGGAGCCGCGTCTCCATCTGCTTGCGCAGCGTCACGTCCCGGGCGAACACCCGCAGGCCCGCGGGATCCGACAACTGCGCCACCGTCAGCTCCCAGTAGTGGCCCGCCAGCTGAACCAGGGGAGCGGGCTCGCCCGCGGGCGCACCCCGCCAGGACCATTGCAGCGCCGCCTGCACCAGCGGGTGCCGCCCCCCTTGCGCCACCATCTCCGGGAAGGCCCTGTGCGCGGCCGGGTTGGCGTAGCGCAGCTCGCCCTCCATGCTCAGCTCCAGCAACGGCTCCGGGTGCAGCAGCGGGAAGGAGGCCAGCCGGTACATGGGCTCCTCCAGCGCGCGCATCCCCGACACGTCGCGCACCATCAGCCCCAGGCGCTGCCGCGTCTCGCCGGGCACCGGCGCGCACGGGGTGATCTCCGCCGCGTACCAGCGCGTCTCGCCGTCCACCTCCAACCGGTACTCCTGCCGTCCGTCCGCCCCGCCATGGCGCACCGCGCACATCAGCGACAGCAACGGCTCGGCCGCCTCCGCCCCCAACACCTCCGTCAGCGTACGCCCCTCGGCGCCGCTCACGTCCCGGCCAAAGGCCCTGCCCGTGGGCGACCACAGCCGCCGGCACCGATCCTCTCCGTCCAGCTCGGCCACCACGTACTCGGCGCTCCGGGACCTACGCGGTGCCGGAACCTGCTCCCGCCCATCCGACGGCAGGACGAAGCCCTCCACCCGGAACGGCCCCATCAGCATCTCCAGGCCGGAGCCATCCGTATTCATCCGCGTGAGGACGGACACCAGCGCGGCGGCATCCGGCTCGGACAGGCGCCGGGTGAGGACGATGCCATCGGCCAGCGTGGGCGCGGTGAAGGCGAACGTCATCAGCCGGGGCTCATCCTCCGCCCCCACGTAGGAGGCCAGGGTGGCGCGCATGGCATGCTCGTCCGCGTGGTTGGAGTAGATGGCCGTCAGGTCCGCCTCTCCGGACAGCACCGCGTGGATCGCCTTGCGGTAGGTGCCCCAGAAGCGCTGCTGGGAGAAGAGCTCGTGGGTGCGCAGCCCCCGCGACTCCAGGTAACGCACCGGCAGCAGGTGCCCCCCGGTGGAACGCGGCGCCACCCAGGCCGCGCGCTTGCCCTGGAGCGTCTCCAGGGTGAGCGGCTCCTCCGAGCGGCATACCAGCGCCGAGTGGTAGTGGTAGCTCCCCGAGCGCACCGCGCGCAGCACCGCCCTCGCCCTCGGCGCGAAGGCATCACACTGCTCGGCCGTGGCCCACGCCATGTCCACATGGCCCGCCACCAGCTCCGCCTCCAGAGCCTCGTACGTGGGCGCGATCTCCACCATCACCGTCCGGCCCAGCCGCTCCGACAACGCCCGCCCAAACAGCTCCACGCGGACGTGCTCCCTCACGTCACCCAGGGCCGGGTAGATCATGAAGCGGATGGGGGTGGTCGGCGTGGTCACGTGCGCTGCCTCCTTTGGATGCCCCCCGGGCCCGGGAGCGGCCCCTATCAACTCCGGCATCCATAGTGCACGATATTTTTAGCTCATTCCACAGAATTCCTGATTCACTGGAATGGAGCGTTTGTCCGACACGGCATGTTTCACCCGGAGTCCGGGCCCAGAAGGCCTTGAAGTCAGAAGGCCTTGAAGCTGGTGATGGTGTAGGTGTCCTTGACACCCGGCAGGGTCTGGATGCGCTCGGTGACGAAGCGGCCGATGTCCTGGTCCTTGTCGAGGTGGAACTTGGCCAGCAGATCGTAGCCCCCGGAGGTGGAGTAGACCTCGGCGGCCTCGTCGACCTGGTCGGCGATCATCGCCGCGGTCTTGTAGGTCTGCCCCAGCTCACACTTGATCATGACGAAGATGGTGTGCACGGGAGGTCACCCTATCACGCGACTTCGGGGAGCGGACCGGAAGCCGGGGCGGCTTCACGGCGGGAGAGCCGCCGCATGGAGGCCTTGCCCACGACGATGTCCACCATCTTGCGCGCGCGCGTCCAGACGCTCTCCTGCACGTAGGGGATGCCGTACTTCTCGCAGATCGCGCGCACCTTGGGCTGCATGCGCTGGTACTGGAGCATGGAGACGTCGGGGAAGATGTGGTGCTCGATCTGGTAGTTGAGCCAGAGGTGGAGGTAGTCGTTGAGATCGCCCCCGGTGCGGTAGTTGGCGCTGCCGATCACCTGCTGGAGGTAGCGCTCGCCCTTGTTCTCCGGCTTGGAGTCGAAGCGGTAGAGGTCCTCGCCGGTGTGGTTGGGCCCCACGACGAGGAAGGTGTGCACGTTGGTGATGACCTCGGCCATGAGCGAGTTGCACAGGGCGTTGAAGCCAGCCCAGGCGCCCAGGGGCAGGAAGAGCGCGGGGAGGACGGCGAAGTTCCAGAGGATGTAGGGGGCGTAGCCGCTGAGCAGCACCTCGCGCCACTCCTCGCGGGTGAGGGGCCCGTTGGGACGGTGCTTGCGGCGCAGCGAGGCGAGCGTCTCGGGGGAGTAGTAGCTGGCGCGCCAGGTGATGGCGAGCAGGGCGAGCTGGAGGTAGCGCAGGGCGAGGGGGCGGTTGGGGTTGCGGAGGGAGCCCTCGGCGTTGCGCTCGAGGAGATCCGGATCCGCGTCCTCGCCGGTGTGCGAGTGGTGGAGGACGTTGTGCTCGTAGACCCAGGCCTCGGGCAGGATCCAATCGAGCCAGTCGAGGAAGCGGCGATTGCCCTTGGCGAAGCCCTTGCTGGTGCGCTCGACGGGGGCACCGGGGACGCGGTCGTAGCCGCGGTGACCCACGTGGTGCATGAGCAGCCAACGGGTGGAGCGGCCGAGCCCCATGGCGGCGGCGCTCAACGGGTTGGGCATCACCCAGCAGGTGGCCAGTCCGAGCACGGAGGCGGCGCGGCCCCAGTTCTCGATCTTCCTCAGGTGGGCGAGGTCCGCCTCGCTGACGGAGGCGTCGATCTCGTCGCGAAGGGCGCGGATGTCGGCCAGGAAAGCCTCCACGTCGACGGTCGAGGGATCGAAGTCAGGGGTGGCGCGGGACATGCGGAGGGACCTCGGGCGGGCGGAACGGAGATGGGGGGCGAAGAAGAGCGGGCCCGCCTGTGCGCGCTCGGGGACCGCACGGTATCCGCAGGGTGGTGGCTCGGGGAAGGCCCTCGCGCGGACCTGGTGCCGGAAGCCCAAGAGGAAACCCAGGAAATGAGGTACGCATGGAGCCCATGCTGGCAGCCCGCCTCTTTCTGGAACCATGAGTTGGATGGACTGCGTGCAAGCACCGGTGGCAGTACAGCCCGTATCGTGCTCGCATCCAGACGCCCACGAGACTGCGACCAGGAGCAGATCGACTGCCACCGGGACTGTATGAAGCGCAAGCCGCCCTACCCTCATGGCGCACGTCGAAGTCATAGCCATATCGAGTACTGCGATAACAAGTGCTTGGAAGAATATATGGACTGCTTGAAGTTACAGAAGCTGGAGGCTTTGAGCTTTACAGCCATTGCCCAGGCTGCGGACTGGCTGAGGCGCCATCAGCGGGAAGTCACGGTTGGCGCCACTGTTGTTGCTGCGGGGACCGCCTTCGTTGTCATTTCCACCGGCGCGGGGTTGATTGTCCTCGCCCCCCTGGTGCTGCTGACATGAGCCTCGACATAGAGGCGGCTTGCAGTGTCCTTCAGAAGCTCCAGGAAAAGTTCGGCTCTCCACCAGGTACGGAGCCGCTCAGGACGGCGGCACTCGCGCTCCATTTCATCTGGGGCAGTGGTCATCTCCACAATTTCGAGGACTATCTGGTGTGTTTCGGGCTGAGCGATTCCCATCCCCTGCCCTCCTTCGATACACGCGAGCAAGCGGTGGCTTCGCTACAGCATCCGATGGATCCTCGAGTTGCACGCAGCGTTGCCATCGCAGGCACTCGATACGCTGTCGGTTACTCGCTCGAGCGCGGAGACCGATTCCTGGTCCGCCTCCCCGAGAGCATCGGGCTGACTACGACCCGTCAGCCCATACGCCCTGTCATCAGCGAAGCCCTTGGCGCACTCCGCCAGGCACGTGCGCATGCCCACTCTCCCGGGGACAAAGAGTCGGTCGATATGGCCTTGCTCGCCATCCATTTCATCTTGGAGAGCAATCAGTCATCCCACTTCGAGAGCTTTCTCGAAAATTTTGATTCGGACATTCCCCGCCCCCCACTCTGTGCCTTCAGCTCCCGGAAGGAAGCCGATACCTGGTTGAACGCCCACCCCAGGCCTCCCCACGGCGCAGGAGTGCACATCGCTGGCGAGCACTACTCCGTGGGCTACGCGCGCGATAGCGGGCTCCGGGTGCTGGTTCGCAGACCTACGCTGGAAGAGCTGGGACTCACCGAGGAGGGAGAGTAACTCCCCTCCAACTCCGACTGACGTCTCCGCTCATTACTTCGATGCCCTGCGGGCTCATCTCCGCCCCGTCCGGACGGGGCTCGGCGAGCTGTTACGTACGAAGGTCTCAACGTGTGGTACCTTCCGGCGCTGCCCAGAAGCCGCTTGACGCCCCACATCATTGATTGGCGGCTTTTCTCGCATTTTCACCTTCAGCGAGGGAGGAAAACCAAATGGGTAACACCCTGAATGCCGCGCGCGCGGCCGAGCTTGCCGCGAATGCCGCCGAGGATGCCGCGAATGCGGCTGAGGACGCCACCAAGAAGGCTGTGACGGGCATCAAAGTCGCCGAGATCAACGAGGCAGGCAAAGAGGTTTCAGAGGGCATCAGCAAGGCCATCGAGGCCATTGAGCTATTCCGGTCGGGCGACACGACGGGTGGCGCCGCGATGGTGACGCAAAGCATCGGCTCGTTCAGCGGAATGTTGGCGCTCGCGGCCCCACCCTTTGGTGCGATGGCCGCCGCCGCGCTCGGAGCGCTCACGTCCTTGATCTCGGCCATCCTCTCGATGATGAGACCAGAGCAGGAGTCGCTCGAGCACAAACTCAAAAAGCTCATCTCCGAAGAGACGCTGAGCAACGCCTACATCGCCATGTCGGCCGGGAAGGCCGAATGGGAGGTGGCGGAGCAGAAGATTTCGCTCCTCGCTGAACAGCGCAAAGCCGCGGTGCGCGAACTCAACAAGACCGGCCTCTCGCCGGAAAAGCGCAAAGAGCTCGAAGCCATCGCAGCCGGCCGGACCTGGGAGTATCTCACGCAGAACATCGGCTGGGAGCGACACAAGGCACGTATCTCGGCGTCCTTCGCGGCCTTGGCCAAGAAGCGAGACATTGCATCGACCGAATGGATGGCCCTCTTCGACATCACGATGGTCTATGCGCAACGCTTCTGGCATTCGTTCGAGAGCATGGCGGGGCTCGTGGGTGGAGTCGATGGTGCCAGCAGCCAGGACGCGATCAACAACGTGGAGATATTCAAGGCTCTGCGGCGCGTGGTGGCCCGGCAGCTTCGAGACGATATCGCTGGCGTGTACTTCGAGATGCAGAACAAGAGCCAGCTTTATAATCTTTGGAAGGGAACTGAAAACTATCAGGCGATCTATCGCCGCATCGGCATGACCGGTCAGAGCGCGGAAGCGAACGAGTCACTCGGTGGCGAAAGCACGACCTTCGCGGTCACCCCTGGAGGGACCCTCTTTGCTTCGGGGTGGACCCACTCGGGCGACGTCTCGACGCCTGTCTATTACGGTCGAGGCTCTGCCAATAGCCTGACGAAGGCCAAGAACACCCCGAACTGTGATCAGGTTTTTCTTGGCGAGCTCAAGGAGCCCGGACAATTCGTCGTGGGCTCCCTCATGGAGCGTGGAACGAAGCTCGCCATCGCCAGCTTCAACGACCTGGACGGAGTAGGCGAAAACAGCCCGCGGGACTGGTCCGCCAATGAGAAGCGGTGGGGACCGTGGCGAACGCTGGATTTCAGCCACGACAAGATCACTGTCCTCTCCGTGGGTTTCAAGGCGGGCAAGGAGAGCTACTACGGTCTTCATGTGCTTGCCTACCACTGGGACAGAAAGGACGTGTGGCTCTTCGACGTCGTCGAACGGCAGGAGGGAAAGCTGGAGCTGACAACGGTCGAATCGACGTATTTTGCCCCCAAGCAGGTCGTAGAGCAGCTCGGCGCTTCAGATGAGCTCAAGAAGCGCTCGACGCCGAGCCATTGCGCGATCTCCTATGGCCCGAACAACACAACGTGGGTACAGGTCGGTACACTGCTCCTCAGCGTGGGCCCGAAGGGTCCGACCATCGAGAAGCTGACTGAAACCATCGATTCTGGAATCCAGGTCAGCCAGGCCCGCGTCTTTCATGACGACACCCTTGTCTGCGCGACGAACAAGGGCCTGTACATGCGCTATCGCTTGAATGGACCGCAGGAGGAGCCCGCGTGGGCTGTCGCGCCCGAGCTTCAAACCGATTGGTTCTGGAAGCAAGGCGCGAACGAAGCTCAAGTTGCCAATGCCTTGCTCGAGCAACTCGAAGGAGTCAGTCAATAGGGACGGTCAGGCGCGCGTGACCACGCGGAGCGGCAACCCGCCGCTCCGCTCCCCAAGGAGGTCTCCCGACGACTGCTTCAGCCCGTGGGGCGCTGCATGGCCTGGAGCAACTCCAGCGCCTCGGTGACGGCCTGCCAGACCTGCATGGCCTTCAGGTTCTCGTCGCCACTCTGCAGCGTCCGCTTCGCCAGGCGCTCCAGCGGCGCCAGTGCGTTCTCCACCAACACCACCTGCCGGCCCAGGTCCGCGGGCAGTGGCGCCGAGGCCCGTTGCGGCGAGGGTACGGGCGCCCGCTCCGCCATGGACTTCACCGCCTGGGACATCTGCTCCATGTACCGCCCCAGGTCCGCCGGCGGCGCGGCCACGGGCGCCGCCACCGGCTGGCGCTCCGCCATCGTCTTCACCGCCTGCGTCAGCTGCTCCATCACCGGGCCCATGTCCACCGTCTGCGCGGGCGCCGCCACCGCGCGCTCGGCCAGCGCCCTCAGCATCTTCGCCAGGTGTTGCAGGTACGGCGTCAGGTCCGGCCCCTGCACCACGGGTGCCGGCGTCTCCTTCTTCGCCAGCGCCAGCAGCGCCTCGCGCAGCGACTCCAGCCGCGGAACCACCTCGGCCACCGGGCTCGGACCCGACGGCTGACGCGTCACCTCCGCCGCCTTCACCACCGCGCCCGCCACTGAACCGAGCTGCTCCTCGATGGCGCTCAGCTGACCCGTCACCCGGGCCACCGGATCGTCCTCCTTCCCGCCCATCCGCTTCACCCGCGCGAAGCCCTGCTTGATCTCCTCCCAGCGCTTCGCCTTCTCCGGCGTCAGCCGCCCACGCATCTCCTGCAGCTTCAGCAGGTTCTGCTCGGCCGCCGTCGTGAGTGTCTGCGACTCGCCCTGGTAGTGATCGTCGATGAGCCGCTCCAGCTCATCGTCCGTCATGGCCGCCACCACCTTCTCGGTGACCTTGCCCATGTTGCGGTAGCTGCCCTGCAACTTGAACGCGGGCTCCGTGCGGAAGCGCTCGTCCTGCGCTGCCGAGGCGATGTACTCCAGGTTCACCTTCAGCAGCACCTCCTGCACACGGAACAGCCGCTGGAACACCGCGACAATCTCCTGCAGCTCCGCCGCCGCGTAGCCGTACGACAGCTCACCGGTGGGCACCTCCTCGCCCTTAGCCATGCGGATGAGCTTGTGGATGTCCCCCGGCTCACGCGTGGCCAGCGGCGCCAGCGCACTGTTCGACGTGAGCGCGTTCTCGATGTAGCTCAGCGCGAACAGATCCTCCTTGCCGTCGAGGATGTCACCCAGGTTGTAGGTGTCGGCGCGGTTGGCGAGCATGTCCGGGATACGGAAGCGATCACCCGTCTCGGTGTACGGGTTGCCGGCCATCACCACGCAGAACTTCTTGCCGCGCAGGTCATACGTGCGCGTCTTGCCGTTCCACACGCCTTCGATCCGCCGCTGGCCGTCGCACAGCGAGATGAACTTCTGGAGCAGCTCGGGATCCGTGTGCTGGATGTCGTCGAGGTAGAGCATCACGTTGTTGCCCATCTCGAAGGACAGGTTGATGCGCTCCACCTCCTGGCGGGCCGTGGCGTTGGGAGCCTCGGACGGATCCAGCGACTTCACCGAGTGACCCAGGGCCGGGCCGTTCACCTTCACGAAGGTGAGGCCGAGCCGGCTGGCCACGTACTCCATCAACGTCGTCTTGCCGTAGCCCGGAGGCGACATGAGCAGCAGCATGCCCATGCGGTCCGTGCGCTTGTTCTCGCCCGCCGAGCCGAGCTGCTTGGCCAGGTTGGCGCCGATGAGCGGCAGGTACACCTCGTCGATGAGCTTGTTGCGCACGAAGGACGTCAGCACCTTCGGCGTGAACTCCTCCAGGCGCAGCCGGCGGCGCTCGCGGTCCAGCAGGTCGCGCAGCAGCGCGCGGTAGGCGTGGTAGGCCGGCACGCGCACCTGCCGGAAGTCGCTCAGGCGGGTGAGGAACTCATCCAGCCGCAGCGGCAGCTTCCGGTCCTGGATGCGCGGGTGCTGGCCGAGCATGCCCGGCACCTCGGTGGAGGTGAGGGCACCGGCCACCTCGCGGTCCACCTTGCGCTCGGTGAGCAGCACCACCGCGGCTTCCACCGCCACGTGGGCCGACGCGCCCGGGCCGCCCTCGCGCCGCGCCAGGTACGCATCCACCCATGCGCGCACGGTGCGCAGCCGCTCGGGGAGGTTCTTCTCCAGGCCGCGCAGATCGTCCTCGAAAGCCGAACGCGTGCCCGCCCTGTCCAGCTGCGACATCAGCGCGTCCTTGAGCGCCACGGCCTCGCCGCTGGTGGTGAAGCGCGGCCTGTCTCCGGCCAGCTCCTCGACGAGGTAGCGCCCGGCGAGCCGCGCCTCCGCGGGGCCACACGCCACGCCCGAGGCCTTCAGGAAGGCGCCAATCCGCTCGCCCGCCTCGGTACCGAGGGCCACCAATTCCGCCGACTCACCGAAGGCCGCGCGGAGCCGGTGCAGGCTGCGCGCGCGCCGGTGGATGAGGGCCTTCTCGTCACCCTCCCCACCGAAGGCCCAGTACAGGGATGCCCAGGCGCGCGGCGTGGGCGCGAAGCGCAACAGCCCCGCTCCCGTGTGCATCGCCAGCAGCTTCTCCAGGATGGCCGCCGCGTCCACGTCGTGGATGCCGCGCTCGTAGCCCTCGTCGTACTTGTCCGCCGAGTACGTGCGCACCTTCTCCAGCAGCCCGCCCTGCTCCACCATCGCCTGGTGCAGCGCCGCCAGCGTCACGCTCCCCTTCCCCTCCTCCGCGTCCAGCAACACCTGCGCCGCGAGGTACTCGGCGCGGTACACCTGGGACGTCTCGGAGATGAGGTGCTGCTCCCACAGCTCGCGGTACTTCTCCAGCTCCGGCTCCTCCAGCTTCTGGGCGTAGTCGGTGCCGGTGAGCTGCAGGTACAGCGCGCCGTCGCGCGGCAGCAGCGTCAAATCCAGTTGCTGGGTATTGACGTTGAAGCGGTGCTTGCCGAACTTGATGACCGGCGCGCCCGAGCCCTCCTCGTAGAGGTCGTTGCGATCGCGCAGCGCGCGCAGGGCGTCCTGGCGCGCCGTCTTCACGCGGCTCTGCACCTCGTCCGAGCGCACGCTGTCCTGGAGCTCGAGGAGCTGCTCGGCGAGCTGCCGCAGCTTGAGCACCATCGAGTCCGAGGCGAAGTACGTGTTGAGCTCGTCCTCGGACTTGAAGGACTTCGCGCGGCGGCTGACGCCGGTGAGGATGCGATCGGCGGCGCCGAAGAGGTTCTGCGCGCGGCGCTGGCGCTCGTCCACCAGGGCCTGCTTCTTCTGGCCGAAGGCCTCGAGCAACTCCTCGCGCTTCTGGGTGAGCTGGCCGAGGAACTCGTCGAACTCGCCGAAGCGCCCCTCCATCTCCTCCAACTGCACGGTGAGGCGCGAGAGTCCCTCGTCACACTTCTCCGGCGAGTCCGCCACGGACAGGGCGCTCTCCACCGACTGGCCGAGCAGCTTGAACTGGGCGCCGAACTCGGCCCGCTTCTCGCGGCCCACCAGCTCCTTGCGCTTGACGTTCAGGCCCGCGCGCACGCGGTTGAGGCGGGAGAACAGCTCGGAGATGCCCTCGAGAATCTTGGCGCGCGCGAGCGGATCGCCCACCTGCAGGCCGCCCACCGTCTCGCTGAGCACCTCGAGGCCCTTGCCCACCTGCTCGATGTCCTCGCCGAGCGGGGCCAGCTCCTGGGTGGTCTGGATGGGCTCCAGCTTCTGCAACAGCACATCCAGGCGCTCGGCCAGCGGATTGAGCGCTTCACCCCGCTGGAGGAACATCACGGCGTCGGAGCTGACGCGGTCGGTCTCCTCGATGACCTGCTTCTCGAGGGCCTCGAGCCGCGCCGTGTCGATGTAGCGGATCTCCTTGAGGGTGATGAGGTGGCCGCGCTGCTTGCGCAGATCCGAGAGGGCATTCATGAAGCCCTCGGCGTTCTGGAGCTCCTCGGGCCGCACGCGCAGGAGCACCTGCTCCTGGACCTTCTGGGCCTCGGTCATGGCCTCCGTGGCGCGCTTCTGCAGCGCCAGCACCTTCTCGAACTCGTCGATGATGAGCTCGGAGGTGCGCCGGAGCGTCTCGATGCCCTCCTGGAGCTTCGTCTCCTCGTGCCCGAGCCAGTAGAAGGCATCGAGCAGGCGGGTGGCGGCGGAGGCCAGGTCCTCGTAGGTGCGCCGCGAGGGCTTGTCCGTCCGGGCCATGCGCACGAGCGTCAGCGCGTCGGAGATACCGCGCACGAGCTCGGCGTTGCCCACCTTGCCCAGGTAGCCGGGAGCGGGAGGCATCTTCGCGGCGTGCTCGGCGGAGACGAAGGGCGTCTGCCACACCTGCATGGGGTGCACGCGGGTGGGCTCGTTGGAGGCGGCGCGGAAGATCACCATGCGCCCGTCCCCGAAGAGGCTGAAGCCGTTCCCGAGCAGCGGGTTCTGCACCTCCTTGCGCACGAGGTTGTACGGGAAGAGGACGTAAGCGCCCTCGTCGCGGCGGAAGAAGACGTAGAGCACGTCCTCGCCGTTGGGCGAGCGGATGGCGCGCTTGAACTGGAGGCCCTCGCCGATGTTCTCGAAGACCTTGAAGTCGCCCGTCTGCAGGTAGTAGCCGCCGGGGAAGACGATGCCCTGATCCTCGGGCAGGCGGATGCAGGCGCTGCCGATGGCGTCGATGCGCAGCACGTGCTGGGTGCGCGTGTTGAAGACGAGGTAGCGGTGCTTCGTCTCGCGGAAGGGCAGCACGCGCAGGAGGATGAGGGCGCCCACCTGGGCGTAGGCGAACTCGGCGTCATCCAGCGACTGATCCGGGTCCTCCACCGGCTCGCGGTAGATGCCCAGGCCGTCCGCGGTGTTGTCCTCCACCTTGATGGTGAGGTCGCCCTTCACCGTCTCGACGAACACCTGATCGAGGATGTTGACGTGGGGGTGCTGGCCCAGCACGTAGTCCTCGCGCGAGGCCACCTTCCACTCGAAGTCATGGGACGGGGGGAAGACGTGATCGCGCTCGCCCTGGTTGTCGATGTAGGTGGCGTTACCCTCCACATCGAGCCCGAAGCGGAAGACCTTGATGTCGCGATCGGACTTGCCCGTCTGGAAGATGGCGAGCAGCCGCGTCTCGTTGCGGCGCAACTGCAGCAGCCGCGCGTCCTTGTAGTACTTGTAGAGTTCGCCGAAGTCCTTGACGAAGCGCGGATCCTTGAGGAATCCGCCGGCCTCGGAGGAGGGAACCTCGGAGAAGTCGAAACCCTCGGCGGTCTTCTCGAACTTGTGCAGCGAGAAGACGTCGGCGACGTTCATCTCCTTCTTGAGGCCGATGAAGACGTTGTAGCCGAAGAGCAGGTACTTCCCGACGCCGACGATGTCGCGCGGGACGCAGTTGTTCTCGGTGCGGACGCGCTCGTTGCCGATGACGGTGAGCTCGGTGCCACCGAAGAGCTTCTTGCGCCGCTCGTTGAGGTCCGTGGCCTTGGTGCCAAGCGCCTCGGCCTGGTTGAGCAGGCGCGCGCGGATGACCTCGTAGCTGCCACCCGCCAGCGTGGCCTCGCCGGACGCGGGGGGGGTGCTTTCAGTTGCCATCTTCAGTTCACCGGGAAAGGGAGGGAACCAGGGATACGGATACCCTCACCCCCGCCCTCTCCCGAGGGGAGAGGGGGAAACACGACTCCCTCTCCCTTCGGGAGAGGGTCGGGGTGAGGGTATCGGGAATCCGTACTCCACACCGCGCGGACACCGTGTCATCACCGGATCCGCGCGGCACATGACCGCCAGTGAGAACCGGCTCAGCCCTGGGTCTTCTCGGGAGCGGAGACCCGGGCGGGCTCGGACTCCACGAGCGACTTGAGGTTGGAGGCGGCCGCGGCGGCGGGGTTGGGCGCCATGCGGTGCAGCAGGGCGGCCATGGCCAGGTTCTGCGCGTCGCTGGTGAGGCCCGGCTTGGAGAGGATCTCCTTCAGATCGGCCGGGAAGTCCTTCTCGCCATTCAGGTAGCCGCTGAAGGCCTTGCGCAGCGTCTCGCTCTGGTCGAGCGCGCCGTCCACGGACTGGCCCACGGAGATGGCCTTGATGAAGCGCTCGAAGAACTGGCCGTCGCCGCCGACGATGTTGATCTTCGCGTGGCCCATGGTCTCGGCGAGCACCTTGGACTGGGACTCGGCGATGTCCTTGCGCACCTGGATGGTGGCGAGCTCCACGTCGCGCTCCTTCTGGAGGCGCAGGCGGAACTCCTCGTGCTCGCGGGTGGCGCCCTGGAGCAGCTTCATGGACTCGGCCTTCTCGGCAAGGCCCCGGGCCTCGGCGAGCAGCTTCTCCTCGATGGCCTTGGCCTCGGCGAGCAGCTTCTCGCGGATGGCGACGGCCTCGGCCTCGCCGCGCTTCTGGATGGCGGCGGCCTCGGCCTCGCCGATGGTGGCGCGGGCCAGGCCCTTCTCCTTCTCACCCACGGCCTCGGCGAGCAGCTTCTCCTTGGCGGCGGAGGCCTCGGCGAGCCCGCGCTCCTTGGCGGCGATTGCCTCGGCCAGGCCGCGCTCCTTGAGGACGGCGGCCTGGGCCATGCCCTGCTTCTCGATGACGGCGGCCTCGGCCTCCTTCACGCGCACCTGGGCCATGCCCTGCTTCTCGACGGCCAGGGCGTCGGCCTCCTTCACGCGCACCTCGGCCAGACCGTGGGCGGCCTCCTCGGCCTGGATGCCCTCGGACAGACGCATCTTCGCCTTGGCCGTCATGTCGGCGGCCTGCAGCTCGGCCTCGGCGATGGTGAGCTTCTCCTTGGCGGAGTACTTGGACACCTCGTTGCTGGCCTCGGCGGCCTTGATGTCCTTGACGAGCTTCTCCTGGGCCTGGGCCTCGGCGGTGATGAGCAGCGCGTCCTTGCGGCGGGTGGCCTCGGCCTTCACGCGCAGGTCCTTGATGCGCTCCTCCTCCTCCGCCACGCCCTTCTCCACGGCGATGCGGGTGCGCACCACGTCGGCGATGGCCTTCTTCTCGGCCTCGAGCTGCTTCTCCTTGCCGATGCGCGACAGCTCCACCTCGCGCTCGCGGTTGATGGCCTCGAGGGAGCGGTCCTTCTCCACGCGCTCGGTCTCCACGCCCACCACGCGCTCGCGGTTCTTCTGCGCCACTTCCACCTGGCGCTGCTTGTTCTGCTCGTTGATGAGGATCTCCTCCTCGGCCTTGATGCGCGCCAGCTGCTGCTTGGCGTACTCCTCGGCCTTCACGCGCTCGGCCTCGGCGGTCTCACGGGCGGTGATGGAGTCGATCTCGCGCTTCTGCTTGGCGGCGGCCTCGGCGCGCTGGCGCTCGAGGGCGAAGATGGCCTCGTCCGACTCGACGTTGCGCTTGGTGATGTTCATGCGCTCGTTCTGCCGGAACTCGTTCGTCTGGACGTTCTGGACGGACGTGAGCTCGGTGATCTTCCGGATGCCCTCGGCGTCGAGGATGTTGTCCTTGTCGAGCATCTCGACGGGGGTCTGCTCCAGGAAGTCGATGGCGCAGTCCTCGAGCATGTAGCCGTTGAGGTCCTTGCCGATGACGCGCAGCACCTCGTCCTTGATGGCCTCACGCTCGGTGTAGAGGTCCTTGAAGTCGAACTTCTTGCCGGCCGTCTTGAGGGCCTCGGAGAACTTGGCCTCGAAGAGGTTCTCGAGCGTCTCCGGATGGCTGGCGCGCTCGCAGCCGATGGCCTGGGCCACCTTGAGCACGTCCTCGCGCGTCTTGTTCACCCGGACGAAGAAGGTGACCTTGATGTCCGCGCGGATGTTGTCCTGGCAGATCAGGCCCTCCTTGCCGCGGCGATCGATGTCGATCGTCTTGAGGGCGATGTCCATCACCTCGGCCCGGTTGATGATGGGCCACACGACGGAGCCGGTGAAGGTGACGAGCGGCTCGCCCTTGAAGGGGTTGATGATCAGCGCGCGTCCCTGATCCACCTGCCGGTAGAACCTGGAGACGATGAAGGCGGAACAGAAGAGGATGAACAATCCTCCGGTGATTCCAATACCAGCAGTGACGATTGGATCCATGTCGGTGCGATTCCCGAGCGAGTAGACCGGGGGAACCTATCACGCGGCCGGAGTCCCCCGCTAACAGCCCCGGCGCGGTATTGAGAAGTCTAGAAGAAGGACAGCGGCACTACCTCGTCCGGGACCTGTCCCGGGCGAGCGCTGCGGCGGTGAGCGGATCCTTCAGGTGATCCAGCTCCTGCGGCAGGAGCCAGTCCACCGGCTCCACCTCGTAGGCGTCGCGGGCGGCATCGTAGTTGAGGATGAGCGCCTTTTCACCGCGCGTGAGTTGGTTGGCCTTGTCACACACCACGTTGAGCAGGAGGCCGGCGCCGCCGTCCTCGAAGGTGGCGTGGCCGAACTTGCCATCCACATTGCCGCTGGAGATGACACAGACGCGGCCCATCAGCTCGGAGCGGCGAGGCGCCTGGTGCGTGGCGAACATGGGCCGCAGGGGCCGCACCGCGAAGCCCGCGACCACCAGACCCACCGCGAGGCACAGCGCGGCGATGCCACCGCCGACGAGCGCGCCAGGCAGGAAGCCGAGCGCATCCTTGGCCGGTCCGGCGAAGGTCAGCGACATCAGCCAGGAGAGGAAGACCACGGCGCTGACGGATACCGTCACGGGGACGCCGCCGAAGCCGAGCACCTCGAAGATGCTGGCGCCGGCCTTGGCACCGCCCTCGAGCGCAGCCTTGGCACCGCCCTCCATGGCGGCCTTGGCGCCCCCCTCCACGGCGCCCTTCACGCCACCTTCGAGCGCCTCGGCCGCGCCCGCCTTGGCTCCCAGGGCGAAGTCGCCAATGTCCCCATCGAGCAGGTCGACGCCCACGGCGCCCACCATGACGATGAGCCAGTAGCCGATCACCACTCCGAGCGGGATGGTGAAGAGGATGGTGGGAAAGGCGAGGATGGCGGCGAGGAACTCGGTCATCGGGCCTGCAAGCGGAGAGGTGGCTGGGAGTCTAGTCCAGTCTTGCGGGGATACGGCAATCCTTCCCGACGATTTCCGGTCTGGTCCCCCTCCAGGCGAGCGGGCCGGGGCTGCGTTGACGGGGTGGGCCTGGCTGCACAGCCATTCCTGACGACGGCGCACGGAGCGCACGGCCGGGAGCCAGGGCACGGGCATGACGCATATCGAAAGACTGCGGCAGGACGGAATCCGCCGGCGCGGGAGCCCCCAGCGAGGCTTCCACTATGTGCAGGCGAGCGGGAAGCCAGTGCCGGCGAAGGAACGTGAGCGCATCGAGGCGCTGAAGCTGCCGCCCGCGTGGAAGGACGTGCTGATCAGCCCGTCGGCGGCGTCGAAGCTGCAGGCGATGGGCAAGGACAGCGCGGGCCGGTGGCAGTACCGCTACCACGAGTCCTTCACGAAGCGGCGGGACGTGGAGAAGTACAAGCGGGTGGTGGACTTCGCGAGGGCCCTGCCGAAGCTGCGGCGGCGGGTGGCGGCGGATCTGCGCCAGCCGGGGCTGGGGCGCGACAAGGTGATGGCGTGCCTGCTGCGGATATTGGGGACGTGCTTCATCCGGGTGGGGAGCCAGCAGTACGCGGACGAGAACAAGAGCTTCGGACTGGCGACGCTGCGGGCGAAGCACGTGAAGGTGAAGGGGGACACGATCATCTTCGACTTCCCGGGCAAGAGCGGGAAGCAGCAGTACCGGGAGCTGAGGGATCGGCAGGTGGCGCGCGTGGTGCGCGAGTGCCTGAAGCGGCCGGGGCGGGACGTCTTCAAGTTCGTGCTGGACGATGGGTTCGTGGTGGACGTGAGGCGGCGCCACATCAACGAGTACATCCAGGAGGTGATGGGGGCGCGCTACAGCGCGAAGGACTTCCGCACGTGGGGAGGGACGCTCATCTGCGCGTGCGCGCTGGCCCGGGCGAAGGAGCGGGTGCACCACGAGGCCGCGAAGGACGGGACGAAGCTGACGAAGAAGACGATGGTGGCGGCGGTGAAGGAGGTCTCCGAGCACCTGGGGAACACGCCCGCGGTGGCGAGGGACTCGTACATCTATCCCTCGGTGCTGGCGATGTTCGAGAAGGGCCAGGTGGTGGACCGATTCTTCAATTCCGTGGACGAGCTGGCCCAGCACGAGAAGCCGGTGCTGCACTGCGCGGAGAAGGCGCTGCTGGAGATGCTGGAGGAAGGCAAGCGGCCCGCGGTGTAGGCCTCCCCTGCCCCGCTGCTGTCACCCAATGCCTTCCGACAGAAAAGGCGCCGTACGGCTCGCGGACGAGGCGGCGACCTCCGCGGGAGTTCCAGCGACCACCACCCTGCCCCCCTCGTCACCTGCACCGGGGCCGATGTCGATGACCCAATCGCTCGCCGCGACCACCCGCATGTCGTGCTCGACGAGGATGACGGTGTTGCCCGCCTCGACCAGCCCATCGAGCTGCGCCATGAGCTTGTCCACGTCGGCGGGATGCAGCCCCGTGGTGGGCTCGTCCAGGATGTAGAGCGTGTTGCCGCGCTGGAGCCGCTGGAGCTCCGTCGCGAGTTTGATCCGCTGGGCCTCGCCGCCGGAGAGCTCCGTCGCGGGCTGGCCCAGGCGCAGGTAGCCCAGGCCCACTTCCCGCAGAACTCCGAGCGAGCGCAGCACCTGCGGCTCCTCGGCGAAGAACGCGTGGGCCGCGTCGACGGTCATCCCCAGCACCTCGGCGATGTTCTTTCCGCGGTACTGAATCTCCAGGGTCTTGGCGTTGTAGCGCGCTCCATGACACGTGGGGCACGGCGCGTAGACGCTGGGCAGGAAGAGCAGCTCGACACTCACGAAGCCCTCGCCTTCACAGGTCTCGCAGCGGCCCTTGGCCACGTTGAACGAGAAGCGCCCGACGTCGTAGTTCCGGGCCCGCGCGGCCTTCGTCGCCGCGAAGAGCTTGCGGACGTTGTCGAAGAGCCCCGTGTAGGTCGCCAGGTTGGAGCGCGGCGTGCGGCCGATCGGCTTCTGATCGACCCGTACCAGCCGCTTGATGCCCTCCATCCCCGAGACGATCCGGCCTCCCGTGGTGAGCACCACGGAGCGCTCCAACTCCTCACCCTCCTCTTCCTCCTCGAGGACCTCATGCCCGAGCTGCTCGGCGACCAACTCCACCAGGACCTGGCTCACGAGGCTCGACTTGCCCGAGCCGGAGACACCCGTCACGGAGGTGAAGACGCCCAGCGGGAAGTCGACATCGAGGTTGTGCAAGTTGTTGCGGGAGATGCCCTCGAGGCGGAGCCATCCCTTGGGCTCGCGAGGCGTGCGGCGCTTCGCGGTCTTCCCGGCTCCGAAGAGGTAACGCCGCGTCTGGGATGCATCCACAGCCGCGAGCCCTTCGAGCGGACCACTGTAGAGGATCTGTCCGCCCTTCTCGCCCGCCGCTGGACCGACGTCGACGATCCAGTCAGCGTGGCGGATGACATCCACCTCATGCTCCACCACGAACAGCGAATTCCCCGAGCCCTTGAGCTGATCCAACGCCTTGAGCAACGACTCGGTGTCCGCTGGATGGAGCCCCGCGGAGGGCTCGTCGAGCACGTACACCACGCCGAACAGGTTGGAGCGCACCTGGGTGGCGAGCCGCAACCGCTGGAGCTCACCGGGTGACAGGGTCGGCGTGCTGCGCTCGAGCGAGAGGTAGCCCAGCCCGAGCTCGCTGAGCACCTGGATGCGCGCCAGCAGATCCCTGGCGATCCGCTGGGTGACCAGCGCCTTCTCCGGATGCTCGCGCGCCAGCTTCGCCGCCCCGGGGGCCGTCCCGTCCACGAAGGGCTGAAGGATGCTGGCCACGCGCTTCAGTGGCAGCCGGGAGAGCTCTCCAATGTCGAGCCCCGCGAAGGTGACGGACAGGGACTCACGGCGCAACCGCTTGCCCAGGCAGAGGCGGCACTCCCCGCTCACCATGTACTGCGACACGCGCTTCTTCATCAGCGCGCTCTGCGTCGTGGCGAAGGTCTGCAGCACGTACTTCCGGGCGCCGGTGAACGTCCCGATGTAGCTGGGAGGCTCCTTGCGCTTGAGCGCACGGCGCGTCTCGGCCGGAGTGAAGCCCGCGTAGACCGGAGCGGTCGGCTGCTCGTCCGTGAAGAGGATCCACTCCCGGTCCTTCTGGGGAAGGTCCCGCCAGGGGCGGTCCACGTCGTAGCCGAGCGACACCAGGATGTCGCGCAGGTTCTGGCCGTGCCACGCGGGAGGCCACGCGGCGATCGCGCGCTCGCGGATGGTCAGCGAGTCATCCGGCACCATCGACTTCTCGGTCACGTCGTAGACGCGGCCCAACCCGTGGCAGTTGGGACAGGCGCCCGCCGGAGTGTTGGGCGAGAACGCATCGGAGTCGAGGTGCGGCTGACCGGGCGGATAGGTTCCGGCCCGCGAGTACAGCAGGCGCAGGGAGTTGGCGATCGTGGTCACGCTGCCCACCGACGAACGGGTGGTGGGCGTACCGCGGTGCTGCTGGAGGGCCACCGCCGGGGGCAGGCCATCGATCGAATCGAACTCGGGGACGCCCGCCTGGTCGATCAGCCGCCGCGCGTACGGGGCCACGGATTCGAAGTACCGCCGCTGCGCCTCCGCGTAGAGCGTCCCGAAGGCCAGCGAGGACTTGCCCGAGCCAGAGACGCCCGTGAAGACCACCAGGGCGTCACGGGGAAGCTCGACGTCCACGTTCTTCAGGTTGTGCTCTCGAGCCCCTCTCACCCGGACGAATCCCGTCTTGGTGTCGCCTGGAGTCTCCGGAAGGTGATGACCGCGATTCTTGGGCATGCGCTCCACTCGGGAAGTTCGAGACCCGCTCTTGGCTGAATGTGGTGCCGGGGACAATGAAGGAAAAGGGGGCCTGCCCGCCTGCATGCCGTGTCTTCATCCCAGGTCTCCGGACCGGGACCCGCTAAGCTCCGGGGCGTGAGCGAGTTCGTCACCCACCGTGAAGCCATGCCCGCGGAGAAGCTGGAGGCCCTTCGGGAGGCCCTGCTCTCCTCGCGCTTCGTGGCGCGGAGTCCGCTGATGGGGACGTTCCAGAGCAGCCGGGGTTTCGCGCTCATCTTCACGGAGGCGGGGCAAGCGAAGCTGGAGGAGCGCTTCCCGTTCCTCCGGGACTACCTGGCGCTGGTGATGGACCCGGCGAGCTCGCGGGGACTGTTGCCCTGGCGCGAGCGGATCTTCGGTCCGAGCAAGGAACGGCGCAGGCCGAACGCCTTCTACGTGAACCTGCTGTTGCTGGAGCCCGGGCGGGGTGTGGGCCGGCACATCGACGCGACGCTGCAGGAGCCGAGCGGAGTCCCGGGAGCGACGCCGGAGCATGTGAGCGTGCTCTACCTGAACGTGCCCGAGGGCGTGAAGGGTGGCGCGTTGGTGCTCTCGCGTGGATCAGAGCCATCGGGCGAGGTGCGTCCGAGGCCAGGGATGCTGGTGCACTTCCGGGGGGACCTGACGCACGAGGTGCGGCCCTTCACGGGCGGCCCGGAGGGGGCTCTGCGGGCGAGCCTCGTGTGCGAACAGTACGCCTTCGAGCCCGAGGCACTCGCGCGGCTGCCCGAGTTCCGCATCCAGTCCAAGGCGGGTTTCTCGGCGTACCTGCAGGAGCACCACGAGCGCGGCAGTATTCCCTCTCCCTCTGGGAGAGGGTCAGGGTGAGGGTCTTCCACAGGCGACGACCCTCACCCCCCGCCCTCTCCCAAAGGGAGAGGGAGCATGCGCAACACGACTACCGCAGCCGGGCCACCAGCGAGCCCAGCTCGCGCGACTTGTGACTGTCCCTCCGCGTCACCTGGATGGCGAGCGCCTCGGCCGCCGCGGCCACCTCCCGCCGCACGTCCGCTGGCAGCTCCGCCTCCACCAGCAGCTCGGGCACCTCCGAGAAGCGGCCGTACTCATCCGCGACGTAGGCCGCGAGCAGCTCCTCGGCCACGGTCCGTGCCGCTCCCGCCACCCTCGCCGCGAGCCCTAGCGCCACCCTCGCCAGCTGCGCGCAGAAGAGCGCCAGCTCATCCTCGTCCGCGATGCTGTCGAACACCCGCGGCAGGACCTTCACGAAGTAGCGGAGCACCGCCACGCCCTCCACCGGATAGCCCTCGGCGAAGGAGCGGATGTCCCCGAGCAACCGCTCCAACCGCGCGATGTAGCTGGGCACCTCGCGCCAATCCACGTACTGGACCCCCATGGCCTCGTCGATGGCCCGCCGCAACCGCCGGGACAGGGCCGCATCCGCCCCACCCGCCTCCACCGGTCCGTCGAGGACATGCCGCAACTGGGGATCCGCCAGGAATTGCTCCACGGCGAAGTCGAGCAGCCGCTCCCGGGGCCAGGACTCCAGCCGGGCCCGGAGCTCGGCCCTCAATGCCGGCCCATGTCGCTGTTGGCCACCGTGCTTCCGGTTCATCGGGCCAAATCTAACCACCCCCACCGGAAACGTCACCTGAATGCGGGTGACTCCCAAAGTGGTGTGGTCCGCGCCGCGCCGGAGCCCGGAAACGACAAAGCCCCGCCGGTTCATCACCGGCGGGGCTCCGTCTTCTTCGAGTTGCGGGGGCAGGATTTGAACCTGCGACCTTCGGGTTATGAGCCCGACGAGCTACCAGGCTGCTCCACCCCGCGACATGTCTCTACCCACTGCACTGCCTTCAACGATAAAGCCCCGCTGGCTCAGCACCAGCGGGGCCTCATCCACGAGTTGCGGGGGCAGGATTTGAACCTGCGACCTTCGGGTTATGAGCCCGACGAGCTACCAGGCTGCTCCACCCCGCGATATCGTTTTCTGCTGCTGCTCTATGTCAAACACCGGAGACCCTGTCATCTATTTCCGGCAGGGTCTCCGGCTTGTCTGAGTTGCGGGGGCAGGATTTGAACCTGCGACCTTCGGGTTATGAGCCCGACGAGCTACCAGGCTGCTCCACCCCGCGGCGTCGAAGCGGGAGGCTAAGTACCGCCCTCCCCCTGTACCGTCAACTGTTTTCCTCGAACGCCGGGAGGCGCGTGCCCATTCCCCGCGCCTCCCGCGTGCGCACAGCGCGCCGGGCGTTACTTGCCCGACTTCTTCAACAGATCGGCGAACGTGCCGAATCCCTTCTTGCCGCCGCCAACGGGCTGCTGGCTCTTCGTCCACGCCTCGACCTCCGCGCGCTCCTCGGCCCGCTCGGCGGCGGTGATGGAGAGGCGGATCTTCCCGGAGGCGTCGATGTCCACGAGGGCCACCTTCAGCTCCTGGCCGAGCGAGAACTTCTTGCGCAGGTCCGTGCCGCGCTCGGTGCCCGTCTCGGAGGCGGGGATGAGACCCTTGCCGCCGGGGAACACGAGGAACACGCCGTAGGGCTCGATGCGGTCCACCTTGCCCACCACCACCTGGCCCACCTTCGGGCGAGGCGCCGCGGGCTCGGCGGGCTTCTTCTCCTGGGCGGCGGCGGGGGCCGGACGCTCCTCGGCGGGGCGCTGGGCCTCCTCCTCGGTGATCCGGCGCAGGCCGATGCGCTTGTCGTTGGGCTCGATCTTCTCCACCTGCACCCAGATGGTCTCGTCCACCTGCACCACGTCGCGCGGGTGCGCGATGCGGCGCTCGGACAGCGCGGAGATGTGCACCAGGCCGTCCACGCCCGGACGCAGCTCCACGAAGGCGCCGAAGGGCTGCAGCCGCACCACCTTGCCCTGCAGCCGGTCGCCCTCCTTGATCTCCGCGATCGCCGCCTTGAAGGGATCCTCCTGGCGGGCGCGCATGGAGAGCGTGATGCGCTCCTTGTGCTTGGCCTTGTCGGGCGAGTTGGGCTGGGCGGCCTCCATACGGAGGATCTCCACCTCCACCTCGTCGCCCTGCTTCACCACGTCGCTCGGGTGGGCCACGCGCATGTAGGACATCTCGGAGACGGGGATCATGCCCTCGACTCCGCCCAGGTCCACGAAGGCGCCGAAGTCACGCACGCCGGTGACCTTGCCCTTGACGACCTTGCCTTCGGAGAGCGTCTCGCGCGTCTTGGCGGCCAGCTTGCGCTGCTCGTCCTCGAGCAGCGAGCGGCGCGAGAGCACCACGTTGCGATCGCGCACCTCGGTGACGCGGAAGGTGAGCTTCTCGCCGATGAACGCGTCCGGCTTCTCCACGAAGCGGATGTCCAGCTGGCTGATGGGGCAGAAGGCGCGCACGTCGCCGATCGCGACCTCCACGCCGCCCTTGTTCACGGAGAGGACCATGCCCTCCACGGGCATGCCGGAGGCGCGGGCCTCGGCGAGCATGGCCATGTTGGCGCTGCCCTTGGCCAGCGCGCGGCTGAGCAGGATGCCCCGGGCGCCCGCCTCGATGACGTGCGCCTCGATGGTGTCACCCACGCCGTAGCGCAGCACGCCCTCGTCGTCCTTGAGCTCGCGCAGCTCGATCATCGCCTCGCTCTTGGCGTTGGACAATGTCACGAAGGCCGTGTCCGCGCCGAGCTGGAAGATCGTGCCCGACACCTTCTCGCCGATGCGCACCGCGCGCCGGCCCGGGACGCTGCCGTCCTTCTGCTGCGCCTCGAACATCTCGGCGAAGGACTCGGACTCGGGGACCTCCTCGTACAGCGCGCTGCTGGGAGCCGGCGCGGGAGGGGCCTTCCTGGGGGCCGGAGCCGCGGAAGCCACCGGAGCGGCCGTCTCGACCGGAGCCGCGGCCTCGGTGGCGGGCTCGGCCGGAGCGGTCGACGACGGCTCCGGGGTCACCGGGCCCCGCGTCTCCACCGCACCCGAGGCGCGCTTGACGACCACCATGGGGCCCTGGGGACGGCGCTCGCCGCCACCCTTGCCACCCCGGTCGCCACCACCACGGCCACCGCGCTCACCGCCCCGCTCACCCCGCGGACGGCGATCGTCACGGCCGCCACCCTCGCGGGGCGCACCCTGCTGCGGCTGGGCACCGGCCTCACCCTCCGGCTTCGCCGGACGGGCCTCGCGCTCGCCACTCCGCTCGCCGCGCGGGCGATCCGAGCCGCGGTCGCGATCACGGCCGCCGCGCTCCTCGCGCTCGCCGCCACGGCCCGCCGGGATGCCGAGCATCACGTCGCCAAAGGTGGCCTTGGGCTTCTTGGGACCAAATCCCCCAGGACCGCCACCGCCACCAGAACCAACGGAACCGTTCTTCTCGTCGCTCACTGCCAGGACCTTCCTGAACGTAATCGGAATCCAGCCTTGGGGGACCGTCCCCCCATGCTGGGTAAAAAGGCGGCGCACTCTATACATGCGCCGTGCTTGGACGGAAGACGCATGTGGTCATCTTCTGTCAAGCGCACCCGGAACCCCTCCATAACGCGACATGTCGCCTGTCCCATCCCCCACCCCGGGAATCGGGCTCGCCCGCCCGGTCAGCGCGCGGCTCTGCGACGGAGGATGCGCTGGAAGACGGCCTTCGCCTCGGGGATGCCCAGGACGCCCGTGATGCCGAAGTAGACCGCCCCGAAGGGCAGGACCACCGCCAGGAAGAGGACGATGGGATGTAGGTGTGGCGGAGCTAGCAGGCTTCCACCCCACTCCGCCTCCACCCCCGGCATGGTCCCCAGCGCCCGGGCCAGGGCCAGCTTGATGCCCAGGCCCGTCAGCCCGGCCGCCAGTCCGGCCCCCCACAGCTTGAGCAACAAGGCCCCGGGGACCCCCACGTGGCCTATCTGCCCCACGAGCGCCCGCCGGAGCATCTGCGCCTCGAACCAGGCCACCATGCCGCTCGTCACCGTGAGGAACACCGCCCCCAGGTGCTCCGGCAGGCCCACCAGTCCCGGCAGCCGCAGCGCCAGGAACCAGGCCGCCGCGGCGCCCAGGCCCACCCGCACCACCGCGAAGCGCAGCGGCGTCTTGGTGTCCTTCATCGCATAGAAGGCCGAGGCGTACAGTCGGCCCAGCGCGGAGGCCACCAGGCCCACCGCCGAACCCATCAGCAGGTACCAGAGGTAGCGCGTGTCCGCGGCGGTGAAGCGGCCCGTCTGCAGCAGTCCGCCCGCCACCACGTCTCCAATGAAGAGCAGCGCCGCCGCCGAGGGCACCACGAAGAAGGCGATGCGGCGCGCGCCCGCCTCGATGCGCGTGCGCAGCTTCGTGGCCACCTCCTCCCCCGCCCCGGCCGTGCGCGACATCTCCGGCAGCTCGGCCGCGGAGATGGACATGCCGAAGAGGCTCACGGGAATGAGGTAGATGGTCTGCGCGTACGTCAGCGTGGACAGCGCCCGGTCCGCGATGAGCGACGCATAGGACGTGTCCACGTAGGCGCTCACCTGCACCACGCCGCGGCCGATGACCACCGTGCCGAAGCTGCGCAGCACCTGGCGCACGGACTCGCTGGCGGTGGACAGCGTGGGCCGGAAGCCGCCGAGCATCCGCAGCACCGACGGCACCTGCACGCCGAACTGCAACAGGCAGCCCGCCACCACACCATAGGAGAGCACCACCACCAGCCGCTCTTCCGGCAGCCCGCGCATTCCCGCCACCACCAGCGTGGCGATGATGGCCAGGTTCCACACCACCGGGGCCAGGTACGACAGGAGGAACTTCCGGTGGCTGTTGAGCACGCCCAGGCACCACGCGGACAGCACCAGCATGCCCGTGCCCGGGAAAAGGATGCGGACCAGCTGGATGGCCAGGGTCCGCGCCTCGCCCTCGAAGCCCGGGGCGATGGTGTCCACGAAGAGCGGCGTGGCGAGCATGCCCACCGCCACCATCACACTGGTGGCCACCGCGAGCAGCCCGAACACCGCGCCCGCGACCCGGTCCGCCTCCTTCGTATCGCCCTTCCCCAACAGGCCCGCGTACACGGGGATGAACGAGCCGGAGAGCACGCCCTCGCCGAAGAGGTTCTGCAGGAAGTTGGGGATGCGCAGCGCGGCCTTGAACACCGCCGCGGCCATGCCGTTGCCCAGGTAGTGCGCGAAGAAGCGCTCGCGCACCAATCCCATCAAACGCGAGGCGAAGATGCCCACCGCGACGAACAGGGCGCCTCCACCTCGGGCACGCGTCCCGGGCGAGACGGGCCGGGGTTCAGGAACGGGGGAGGGAGCGGAGCGTGGAGGGGGAACGGTCACAAGAGAGCAGGCACTCTATGCGGAGCGTTCACCTGCTTGAAGCACGAACTCCCGTGCCATGGTTTCTCTTGACGGTTCCCCCGACAGGCCGCAATGGTCTGCGCTCCCATGGCTGGTTCCCCAGATAACGACCTCTCGACCGATGTGGCGCTCGTCCGCCAGGTCCTGGCACGCGAACTGGAGACCATCAACGAGTACGAGGCCCATGCTCGCGCCGCCTCCACCCCGGAGCTGCGCGACTTCTTCCTGCACCTCGCCGCCGAGGAGAAGGAGCACGTGGCCGAGGCCGTCCACATGCTGCGCCTCCTCGACGCGGGGCAGGAGGCGCACTTCGCCAAGCCCGTCACCACGAGCCACTTCCAGGGTGCCATCGAGGGCAAGCCGTCCCCCGCTCCCGCTCGTGCCCCGGCCGCCGCTCCCGCCACGGCGGCGCCGTCCGCGGCCGCTCCGTCCGAGCCCGCTGCCCGGGGCCCGGCCCGTGGCGGACGCAATGGCCAGGCCGAGCCGCCTCCTGGCCTCGTTCAACCCGAGCGCGTCCTGTATGGCGTGCCCGCCCCGCCGCCCAGCCCGGGCGTCCAACCCTTGACTGTCGGCTCGCTGCGTCGCGGCCGCTGACGCCGTAACTCCCCTGGAGCGTCCCATGCCTGATTTCCTTGGACATGCCGAGAACCCGCTGCGCGAGGACGAGTGGGCTCGCCTCAACGAGACCGTCATCCAGGTCGCCCGCCGGTCGCTCGTCGGCCGCCGCATCCTGGATATCTACGGCCCGCTGGGTGCCGGCGTGCAGACCGTCCCCCATGACGAGTACACCGGCGTGAGCCCGGGCGCGGTGGACATCGTCGGCGAGCAGGAGACGGCCTCCGTCTTCACCGACGCGCGCAAGTTCAAGACGATCCCCATCATCTACAAGGACTTCCTGCTGCACTGGCGCGACATCGAGGCCGCGCGCCTGCACAACATGCCCCTGGACGTCTCCGCCGCCGCCGGCGCCGCCGCCCTCTGCGCCCAGCAGGAAGACGAGCTCATCTTCTACGGGGACCCCAAGCTCGGCCACGAGGGGCTGATGAACGCCACCGGCCGCCTCACCGTGCCGCTCGGCGACTGGACCACCCCCGGCACCGGCTACCTGGCCATCGTCGAGGCCACCCGCCGGCTCAACGAGTCCGGCCACTACGGCCCCTACGCCGTCGTCCTCTCGCCCCGCCTCTACTCCATGCTGCACCGCATCTTCGAGAAGACGGGCGTGCTGGAGATCGAGACCATCCGTCAGCTCGCCTCCGACGGCGTCTTCCAGTCCAACCGGCTGCGCGGCGACTCGGGCGTGGTGGTGTCCACCGGCCGCGAGAACATGGACCTGGCGGTGGCCATGGACATGGTGGCCGCCTACCTGGGCGCCTCGCGGATGAACCATCCCTTCCGGGTGCTGGAGTCGCTCATCCTCCGCATCAAGCACCCCGACTCCATCTGCACCCTGGAATCCACGCCGAACCGCGGTTAGTCCGGCGGAGCCCCCCGCCAGCCCCCCATGGCGAAGATCCTGGTCATCGACGACGAGGCGAACCTCCGCAAGGTGCTCGCCGCCATGCTGCGCCGTGACGGCTTCGACGTCACCGTCGCGGCCGACGGCGAGCAGGGACTCGCCGAGTTCAACAAGAATGGCGCGGACATCGTGGTGACGGACCTCGTCATGCCCAAGGCCGGTGGCATGGAGGTGTTGCGCGCCGTCAACGCCGCCAACCCCGACGTGCCCGTCATCATCATCACCGCGCACGGCACCGTGGACTCCGCCGTCGAGGCCATCAAGGCCGGTGCCTTCGACTACGTCACCAAGCCCTTCGATCAGTCGGAGCTCTCGGCCGTCATCGCCAAGGCGGCCAAGGCGCACGATGTCGCCCAGCGCTCGGTGCGCGCCGACGCCAAGGCCCGCGCCGCCATCATCGGCGAGTCGCCACAGCTGCAAGAGGTCTTCAAGATCATCGACAAGGTGGCGGACACCCCCTCCACCGTCCTCATCAATGGCGAGAGCGGCACCGGCAAGGAGCTCGTCGCATCGGCCCTGCACGGCGCCTCCAGCCGCCGCGACAAGCCGTTCATCAAGATCAACTGCGCCGCCATCCCCCACAACCTCCTCGAGTCCGAGCTCTTCGGCTACGAGCGCGGGGCCTTCACCGGCGCCGTCACTTCCAAGCCCGGCCGCTTCGAGCTGGCCGACGGCGGCACCCTCTTCCTCGACGAGATTGGAGAGATCCCCGTCGAGATGCAGGTGAAGCTGCTGCGCGCGCTGCAGGAGGGCGAGTTCGAGCGCGTAGGCGGCATCAAGACGACGCGCGTGGACGTGCGTCTCATCGCCGCCACCAACCGCGACCTGCAGGCGGAGATCGAGACCGGGCGCTTCCGCAAGGATCTGTATTACCGGCTGGCGGTGGTGCCCATCGTGCTACCGCCCCTGCGTGAGCGCCGCGCGGACATCCCCATGCTCGCCGGGCACTTCGTGGAGAAGTACAACCGCAAGCTCAACAAGAAGATCGAGAGCATCTCCGACGACGCCATGGCGCTGCTGCAGGCCTACAACTGGCCCGGCAACATCCGCGAGCTGGAGAACCTCATCGAGCGCGTGTTGCTCTTCGCCGACGGGCCCACCATCACCGCGAAGGATCTCCCGGATCCGGTCCGCCAGGGCTCGGGCACGCCAGCGCCCGCCCTCTCGGCCGCTCCCCTGGAGGCCTCCACCGGTGAGGGTGGCCTCAAGGACATCGTCCGCATGAAGGCGGCCGAGCTGGAGAAGGACCTCATCACCAAGGCCCTGGAGGAGACGGGTGGCAACGTCACGCGAGCAGCCAAGCTGCTGCAGATCAGCCGCAAGTCCCTCCAGACGAAGATGAAGGAATTCGGCCTGCGCGACACCACCCCGTCCGACGGGCGGGATGAATCCATCGACGAGTAGTGACCGGGACGGCGAAATATCGCCGCGAAACCATCGGTTCGGACCCGGCCACAACCCCTTTCCCCCTGGGAGCCTGAATGCGGCCGCCTCTTCCCACCCTCGGACCTCAGCCGAAGAAAAGCCCTGTCGGTCCGGTGATGGTCGTCTCCTTGCTGCTGGGTCTGAGCGCCGGAGGCGTGTGGTGGTGGAAGCAACGGCTCGCCTCGGAGACGCCCCCCGCCACGACCGAGCAGCAGCTCGCCGTCGCGGGCTCCTCCCCTGCCACCCCGCCCTCCGCCACCGCCCCTTCCGCGGCCTCCGCCGCACCCGTGGCCGCGGCTCCCGTCGCGGCGGCTCCCGCGGATCCGCTCGCGGCCGCCGGGCTGTCGCGCGCCACCATCCGCATCGACGGGCCCATGGAGACGGCCGTCACCGCCGCCGCCGGCCCCGAGGTGGGCCCCGCGCTCGCCCAGGTGGTGACGCGCACGCTCGTGTGGTGGGTGGATGTGCCGGGAGATCTGCGGCGTGGGGACACGCTCGACGTCCTCTACCAGGTGCGCCCCGGCGAGGAGCCCCTCGTGTACGCGGTGCGCTTCACCAGCAACAAGACGGGCCAGACGCACCGCGCCTACCGCTTCCAGCCCGAGGGTGACAGGAACCCCCGCTACTACCTGCCCAGCGGCGAGGAGCTGGAGCTGCGCCTGGAGAACTCGCCCCTGGAGGACTACGAGCAGGTGACGTCGCTGCTGCGCGATGGCCGCCGGCACAAGGGCGTGGACTTCAAGACGCCCGTGGGCACTCCGGTGAAGGCGCCCTTCACGGGCATCGTCCGCCGCAAGAACTGGAGCTTCCGCTTCAACGGCAACTGCATCGAGCTGGAGGAGATTGGCGGCAAGAACCGCCGCGCGCTCTTCCTGCACATGGACGAGCTGCCGCGCTCGCTCAAGGTGGGAGACCGCTTCAACGTGGGCACCATGCTGGGCCGCAGCGGCAACAGTGGCCGCTCCTTCGCGCCCCACCTGCACTACCAGCTCGAGGCCGCCAACGAGCGCGTGCTGGATCCCTACGAGAGCCACCGCACCTACCGGCGTTCGCTCGCGGCGAGCCAGCGCGCGGCCTTCGAGGCCGAGGTGCGCCGGCAGGATGGGCTGCTCGGCACCACCGTAGCCGGCGGATGAAGCCATCCGTTTCTTGACACCCCCGCTTGCGACGGCTAGCGTCCCCGGACAATTTCTCAACGTTTCCCGGGGGTTAGACGGCACGGGTGGTCCCAGCGGCCCCCTCGCCCCGACCCCCGAGGAAGTGGTTCCGGAGGTCGGATGTCCAGGCTTCGCGCCGTAGTCGCCGCGCTGACGCTGGGTGTGCCGTTCGTCGCCACCGCGGCGGATGTCACTCGCGTCGCTTCGTCCTTCGAGGACGAGGATCCATTCGGGATGTTCATCGACGCGGGCTTCGCGCACTCGCAGCGGCGCACGAAGATCGTCCGCGAGGTCCTGCCCGAAAGCACGGGCGGGACGCGTCAGTACGAGGGCGAGCTCTGGTACAGGAATTACGACACGCGCCTGAACCTGGACGTGGCCTTCGGTATCGCCCAGGACGTGGAGCTGTCGTTCGGGCTGCCCCTCGTGCTCCTCCAGGACGAGTCCTGGTCGTTCGTGGAGGGTCGGAACTCGGGCAACTCCACCATCACCAACAACTTCGTGCGCAACAACTGCGGGGGCTCGGGTGTGCCCTGCTCGCTCACGACGCGCGAGCCGCTCTTCAACGTGCCCGATAACGGGTACCTGGAGACGTTCCGCGGTGGCCTGACCCGCTTGGGCAACGCGCGCTTCGGGTTCGCGTGGGCCATCTTCAACCAGCTCAAGGACGAGACGAAGCCCACGTGGACGGTGGCGCTGGACTACGAGGCCCCCACGGCGAAGCTGCTCGACCCGAGCTTCGTGACGTCCAAGGAGCAGCGCGGTGACGTCGGGGACCGGGTGCACAAGTACACGATCTCCACGGCGCTCTCGCGGCAGATCGGCCTGGCGGAGCCGTACTTCCGGATGCACTACACCATCCCCGTGCGCGGCCCGGGTGCCTGGTCCAACTGCGACAACCGCAACGTGGAGCCGCAGAACCTCGGCCACCCGCAGAACTGCGGCACCGCTGACTGGAATCGCAAGGAGACGGGCATCCAGGCGCCACACATCGCCGGCGTGATGTTCGGCTCCGAGTTCCAGGTGCTCGATCAGCCCACGCGCAAGTTCAAGCTGGACCTGCGCGCCATCAGCAACTACGTGTCCAAGGGCCGTTACTACAACGAGATGAGCGGCGCTCTGCGCAAGCTGCTCGCCACCGGGGACTACATGCAGGTCGGTGGCCAGTTCGCCCTGACGGCCCAGATCTCCGACTTCCTGTCCGTCCGGGGCTCGGGCATGTTCCTGTACAACACGGACCACGTGCTGACCGACGAGAAGATCGGCAAGGACCTGGACGGCAACGGTTCGGTGGACATCACGGGGAACCCGGCGGAGCTGAACCCCAACTTCGACTACCGCACGGACTTCGTCTCGCGGCGCTTCCTCGCCACCGAGAGCAAGGACTTCCGCCTGGACGTCACCGCCACCCTGCGGTTCTAGGGGAGCCCATTTCCCCTCTCCCCTCGGGAGAGGGACGGGGTGAGGGTATCTCGGATCCCGGGTTGAACCCCCTGTCCACATCGGGTGCCACGGGTTGAAGAACAGGCCCCGATACCCTCACCCTGACCCTCTCCCGAAGGGAGAGGGGATGGTGGTGAGGAGTGGTTTCACTTGATGGGATTCACCGCTTCTTGAGCCCGAGCCCCAGCCGGTACACGTCCTGCCCGGACCAACCGGCGCGGCGGGCCAGCTCGGTGCTGAGCGCCTTGAGCTTCTCCCCTCTCCCGAGCCCCTCCTCCAGCGCTCGCTGCAACTCCTCCTCGGACCAGCGCCGCTCTCCGGTACGCCCCTCCACCAACACCACCACCTCGCCCCGGGGCTCCTCGGCCGCGTAACGCCCGGCCAGCTCCGACAGCGTGCCGCGCACGAACTCCTCGTGCACCTTGGTCAGCTCCCGCGCCACCACCGCGCGCCGGTCCCCCAACGCGTCCTTCAGGTCCGTCAGCGTCTCGGCCAGCCGGCGCGGGGACTCGTAGATCCCCACCGTGGCCGACAGCGGCGCTACCTCCTCCAGCATGGCCTGGCGCTCCGGCCCCTTGCGCGGCAGGAAGCCCAGGAAGTGGAAGCGCCCGGTGGGCAGCCCCGAGGCGCTCAGAGCCGCCACCAGCGCCGTGGGACCCGGCACGGGCACCACCTTCACCCCGCGCTCGATGGCCTCGGCCACCAGCTTCTCCCCGGGATCGCTGATCCCCGGGCTGCCCGCGTCCGTCACCAGCGCGCAGTCCTCTCCGGCCTCGATCCGCTCCAGGATGCGGCCGGCGCGCTGGCCCTCGGCGAAGGCCGGCAGGCTCACCGTGTCCGCGGAGATGCCGAAGTGGTCCAACAGCACGCGCGAGTGCCGCGTGTCCTCGCATGCCACGAAGGACACCGCCCGCAGCGTCTCCAGGGCGCGCGTGGAGATGTCCCCCAGGTTCCCGATGGGCGTGGCCACCAGGTAGAGCGTCCCAGCCATATCCGTTCCTCACATCCCCGCGTCGAAGGCGCCCGGCAGGTGCTCCACCGTGGCGTGCTCGCCACGGCCCACCACCGAGATGACATCGAAACGGATCATCCTGTCCCGCAGCCGATGGGCCAGGAGGTAATGCAGCGCGGCCTTCACCACCTTGCGCTGCTTGGCGAAGGACACCGTGTGGGAAGGATCTCCCCACACCGCCGTGGAGCGCATCCGCACCTCCACGAAACACAAAGTGTCCCCGTGCTCGGCCACCACGTCCAGCTCCCCGTAGCGGCAGGAAAAATTGCGCGCGCGCACCCGGTAGCCCCGAGCCTCCAGGAAACGCACCGCCACCTCCTCGCCCTCGTCCCCATACCCCTTCCGATCCACCACCCCTGCCCGTTCCATCCCCACCCCTCCCGGGCCCCCACCTCTGGGAGCCCCACTCGCCACCACGGCGC
The DNA here is from genome assembly GCF_001896145.1 of Archangium sp. Cb G35. Taxonomy (NCBI): domain Bacteria; kingdom Pseudomonadati; phylum Myxococcota; class Myxococcia; order Myxococcales; family Archangiaceae; genus Archangium; species Archangium sp. Cb G35. The sequence goes on along the minus strand of NZ_MPOI01000019.1, from coordinate 240,982 downwards.
GCCTACAGATTGACAGGCCCGTCCGACAACTGCGCCAGTCCGGGATGCGGGCTCACATGCAGCACCTGCGTCAGCGTGCCCAGGTGCTTGAGCATCCGCCCGATCAGCGGCAGCCGGGACTCGTCGAGACCCACCAGCGCGTCCTCCACGAGCAGCGGCAGCTTCACCCGGGCGCTCACCTTCTCTACCACCGTCAACCGGAGGCTCAGGAAGAAGAGGTCCACCTCGCGCGGAGGCAGCTCACCCACCGGCATGCGCTTGCCCGAGGAGGTCACCACCATCGTCCGCCCATCCCGGTCCCACTCCACGCCGACGTAGCGGCGCTCCGTGAGCGCGCTGAAGTACTGCACGCACCGCTCGCGCATCATGCCGATCACCGCGGCCACGTCCGTGGCCAGCAGATCCCCCGCCAGTCCGAGCACCAGGGGCCCCGGATCCTCCAGGGGCTCCATCATTCCGCCACCGGCCATATCAACGGCGGACATACCCATGCCGGCCATCTGCGGGTTGCGCGCGAGCGCGATGGACTCCTTGAGACGGGCCAGCTCCCGCTCCACCTCGCGCAGGTCGCGCACGAAGGCACCCTTCTCGGAGATCTGCGCGTTGAGCAGCTCGATCTGCTTGCGGAGCACCGGCAGCTGGTGGGCCGCCTCCTGGAACTCCGGGTGCTTCTCCACCGTCACGAGCTGGGCGCGCAGCTGGGCCACCTCGGCGCCGAGCTGCTCGCGGCGCTGCAGACGCAGCGGGATCTCCTTGGGCGTGTCCACGTCGAACACTTCCAGGGCCTTGCGCACCGGGCCGGCCTCGGCCTCGAACTCCTCGAGGATCTTCTTCTCGCGCGCGACGAACATCTCGCCGCGGCGGCTCAACCGATCCTTGTCCTGCAGCTCGTCCACGTAGCGGATGGCGAGCACCGCGGCGAAACCGAAGGCCGGGATGTCCAGCAGCGCCAGGTACCGGCCCAGGCCGTCGGTGAGCAGGCCGGCGACGAAGAACGCCACGCCCACGGCCACGGCGATCAAGAAATTGCGGTTGCGCACGATCGGCTCGACCTCCGGCAGCCGCTGCGCCTCCTCCTCGGCGACCTCGCGCTCGGACTGCAGGCGCGCCAGGGCCTCGTCACGGCGCGCGAGCGTCCGCGGGTAGCGCTCCGCGCGGGCCACGATGTCCTGCGGCAGGCCGAACGACTCGGGCGTGGGCTCGGCGTTCCAGGCCGCCTCCGCCTCGCGCACCTTCTCCTTGAGACCATCGGTGCCGCGCAGCTTCGACTCGAGATCGAAGACCTGGGAGTTGAGCCCATCCACCTCGAACTGGAGGTTGTCCACCTCCCTGCACAGCACGAGCTCCTTCTCGAGCTCGCGCACCTTCGCCTCGGCGGCGGGGATGTCCGAGGCGGGCATCACGCCCGGAGACGAGATGGACATGCCGGGAGAGGAGTGCGCCATGCCGGGAGAGGAGTGCGCCATGCCCGGCGAGGTCGGCGAGCGCATCGCGGGCATGCCCGTGGACGAGTGCGCCCGCAGGCCCGACGTGGAGGCCGGACGGCCCGCGCCGCGGGGACGGCGCGAGGGCAGTTGCGCCGCCTGGAGGCAGAAGAGCTGCTCGAAGGTGGTGCGCGGCGGCAGGCCCACCTGGCCGCGGAGGAACTGGTTCGCCTCGGCGGTGTCCTGCGTCACCAGCTCCGGCTGCTTCGTGGCGGGGTTGAGCCGGTGCAGCGAGCCTCCACCGCCGAGCTCGCGCAACACGCGGTAGGTGAGGGAGTCCTGCCCCACCAGCGTGAGCGCGGCCTTGGCCGCCTTCTGCGTGGAAGCGGCGAGCGCGGCATCACCGCCCCGGCCATCCGCGTAGAGCAGCGCGAGCGACAACCCCGCCAGCGGGCTCAGCTCCGGCGTGGGGGGCTTGAGGACCAGATACCCGGTCTTCAGGGCGAAACGGCCCGCCGGAGAGAATCCCCGGACGTTCTGGACGGCGACCTCGACGAAGTGCATGCGCCGCCCATTCTAGCGCGCCTGGGCATGAAAAAAGGGAGCGTCCTCGAAAGGACGCTCCCCGAAAAGCACCGGCCCCAGGGGGCTGGCGAGGATGCGAGCGGCTGATGCCTAGCTGGCGTTCGCCTTGGCGGCGTGGCTGGCGGCGGCGCGGCGCATCTCCGCGTCCTCCTGGCTCTCCACGCGGGAGGCCTTGCCCTTGAGGGCGCGGAGGTAGAAGAGGCGGTTGCGGTTCACGTTGCCGCGGGTGAGGACCTCGATCTTCTCGTAGCGCGGGCTGTGCACCGGGAAGATGCGCTCCACGCCCACGCCGAAGGAAACCTTGCGGACGGTGAAGGTGGCGCGGTTGTGGCCCTTCTTCTTGCGGATGACGACACCCTCGAACGCCTGCACGCGCTCCTTGTCGCCTTCCTTGACCTTCCAGTGAACTCGAACCGAGTCACCGGTACGGAACTGGGTGACGTCCTTACGGAGGTTCTTGGCCTCCACGTACTCGATCGCGCTGCGACGCATGACTGACTCCAGAAAAGCTCAGACTCGGGGTACGAAAACTGAGAGCGGGCCGTACTACCAGAGAGCCGGGGGTCGGACAAGCCCGCAGAACACCGACCAATGGCCCAGGAACCGTTGGAGGGGCTACAGCTCCTCCTCTTTCTTGGACAACAACTTCAAATCCGCCTTGTTGAACTCCAGGCGGGCATACAGGTCCGGGCGCCGTTCCCGGGTGAGCTGCAGGGCCTTCCAGCGGCGCCAGCGGGCGATCCGCGCGTGATCTCCGGATTGGAGGGCGGCGGGCACCTCGGCCCCGCGGAAGACGGGCGGCCGGGTGTAGTGGGGGTGCTCCAAAACGCCCTCCTCGAAGCTCTCCGTGACGCTGGAGACCTCGTTGCCCAGTACCCCGGGCAGCAGCCGGGCCACGGCATCCACCACGGCCAGGGCGGCCACCTCGCCCCCGGTGAGGATGAAGTCCCCCAGGGACACCTCCCCGTCCAGGAACGGCATGACGCGCTCGTCCACGCCCTCGTAGCGGCCGCAGACGAGGATCAGCCCGGGCTCCTTCGCCAGTTCGCGCGCCCGCGCCTGGGTGAAGACAGGGCCCCGAGGGCTCATCAACAGCACCTTCGCCCCGGCGGGGGCACGGGCCCGGGCGGCCTCGATGGCGGCCACCAGCGGCTCCGGCTTCATCACCATGCCGGCACCACCCCCGTAGGGCGTGTCGTCGGTGACGCGGTGCTTTCCCTCGGCGTAGTCACGGATGTGCGTGACGGTGACGCCGAGCAGCCCCTTCTCCTGGGCCTTCCCGAGGATGCTCGAGCCCAGATAGCCCGAGACACTGTCCGGAAAGAGCGTCACCACCTCCACGGGGTACATCAGCCCTCGCCCCCTTCTGACCCGCCCTCCGGCTCCTCCCCACCCGCCTCCAGGTACTCCGGAGGCTTCACCACGAGCCGGCCGCCCGGGATGTCCACGGTGGAGACGAAGTCGTCGACGAAGGGCACCACCAGCTCTTCCCTGCCCTCGGCGCGGATGACGAGGTTGGGCACCTCGCCGGTCTCCCAGAGTTCCTCCACGCGGCCGAGTACCTTGCCGGACTCGTCCACGGCGGTGAGCCCCACCAGGTCACCCTGGAAGTACTCGTCCTCGGCGGGAGGCTCGAGGTCCTCCCGGAAGGCGAGCACGGTGGCACCCACCAGCGCCTCGGAGGCGTCGCGGCCCTTCACGCCCTCGAAGACCACCAGCATCTCCTTGGGCGTGGGCCGCACGGAGACGATGCGCAGGACGCGCTCGGCGCCGGTGCGCGGACGTACGAGTACGCGCTCGACATGGTCGAGCGTCTCGGACGCCGGGTCGAAGGTGCGGACGGCCACCTCTCCCTGGAGACCATGGGCGCGGGCCACATAGCCCAGTTCGAGATGGGGTTTGAGCGTCACTGGCCTTCAGGGGGTGTGGCGGGCGCGGGGGTCGCGGCCTGGGGTTGGCGCCGGTCGTCCTGGATCTCCAGGCGGACCTTCTGGCCCTGCTTCTGGGCCGCGGCACCCACCAACGTCCGGAGGGCACCTACGGTGCGACCGTCCCGGCCGATGACCTTGCCCACGTCCTCGGGGGCGACCTTCAGCTCATAGAGCCGGGCCCCGTCCACGTCGGACGCGCGCAGGCTCACCTGGTCAGGTTGATCGACCAGGGCCCGCGCGAGATAGATGATGAGCTGCTCCACGCTGTCCGCTCGGCCTGCGAGGAGACTAAGCGGGCTTGGCGGCGGGGGCGGCGCGCTTGTGGCGCTTGATGAGCTCGCCCACGGTCTCGGAGGGCACCGCGCCGGCCTTCAGCCAGTACTCCAGACGCTCAGCGGCGAACTCCACCTTGGCGGGCTTGTGGTTGGGATCGTAGGAACCCACGGCCTCGAGGAACTTGCCATCCCGGGGGTTACGGGAGTCGGTGGCCACCACGTGGTAGTACGGCTTCTTCTTGGCGCCCGCGCGGGCAAGACGGAGGACAACGGCCATTTCTGATGCTCCAGGTGAAAACTGAAGGTGAGACAAGAAGGTGATCAGCTTGGAGGGGGGCGCTCTTAGCGCCGCCACAAGCGGATTGTCAAGGAAGCTCGGGGTTTTGCGTCGATTCCGACGCATTTTCGCCGCCCCGGTTGGCCAGCTGGCCACAAGCACCGGCGATATCGCGGCCCCGGTTCTGCCGGATGAAGGCGGCCACGTGCCCGTTGGTGAGGAGCTCCCGGAAGCGCTCGGCCCGCTCGTCCATGGTCGTCTTGAAGCCGAGCCCGGGGTTCTCGTTGTAGGGGATGAGGTTGACCTTGGCGGGGATGTCCTCGAGCAGCTCGATGAGGCGGAAGGCGTCCTCGTCGCTGTCGTTGAAGTCCCGCAGGAGGACGTACTCGAAGGTGATGCGGCGGCCCTGGCGCAGGGGGAACTTGCGGCAGGCGTCGAGCAGCGCCGCGATGTTCCACTTGCGGTTGACGGGCATCGTCTTGGAGCGCTGCTCGTCGGTGCTCGCGTTGAGCGAGATGGCGAGCTTCACGTCCGTCTCCTGGCCGAAGCGCTCGATCATCGGCACCAGGCCCACCGTGGAGACAGTGATGTGGCGGTGGCTGAAATTGGGCCCCTCCACCGACTGGAGGATTTTGAGCGCCGTCTTCAGGTTCTCAAAGTTGTGCAGGGGCTCGCCCATGCCCATGAAGACCAGATTGGAGAGCGGGCGGTAGGTCTCCAGCTTCTCCAGCTTGCGCACCTCGCGGTTCACCGCATGCACCTGGGCGACGATCTCCCCCGGGGTGAGGTTCCGCTTGAGGCCGAGCGTACCCGTCATGCAGAAGGTGCACGCCATGGCGCAGCCCACCTGGGTGGACACGCAGAGCGTCTTGCGGTCCTCGGAGGGCATGTAGACGGACTCGATGTAGCGGCCGTCCCGCGTCTTCCAACGGTACTTGATGGTGCCATCCACCGAGCGCTGCTCGGCGTCCTTCACGAGGGGGACGATCTCCGCGCGCGTCTTCAGCTTCTCGCGCAGGGCCTTGGAGAGGTCCGTCATCTCCTCGAACGAGGTGGCACCGCGCTGGTGCATCCACCGGTACAGCTGGCCGGCCCGGAACGCGCGCTCGCCCAGCTCCTCGGTGAGGAAGCGGGTAAGCCCCTCCAGCGTGAGGCTGGAGACCTCCGTGAGCTTCGCGGGCGCGGGGGCCTGCTCGGGCACGGGAGTGGCCGTGAGGTCGGCGTTGGGAGGGGTGGGCTCGGGCTGCATCATCATGATTCCAACGGGGGGAGTGTGGACGTGACTTCCCACAAGATAGGACTCGGAGTCAAAGGAGGGCCCGTTCCCTCCCCTGCTCCGCGGCGAAGGCCGAAAAGACGGCGGCCCGGTCCCCGCGGAGGAGCGCGGGGGCCGGGCCGTGTCCCGGGCGCGAGGCCCTCCCAGCTACTTCTTGCTGGTGTACTCGTAGGGGGCGATCTCGGTCTCGCGGAAGAAGTACGCGATCTCGTTCTTCGCGTTCTCCAGGCTGTCCGAGCCGTGCACCGTGTTCTGGTCGATGCTGGTGGCGAAGTCGCGGCGGATGGTGCCCGGGGCGGCGTTGGCCGGGTTGGTGGCGCCCATGATATCGCGGTTGGCCAGGACGGCGTTCTCACCCTCCAGCACCATCAGCACCACGGGGCCGGAGATCATGAAGTTGACCAGGTCCTTGAAGAAGGGGCGCGCCTTGTGGACGGCGTAGAACCCCTCGGCCTGGGCCTGGGACAGGTGCTGCAGGCGGATGGCAACGGGCTTCAGGCCCTTCTCCTCGAAGCGGGAGATGACCTTGCCAATGACGCCCTTCTGGAGCCCGTCGGGCTTGATGATGGACAGCGTACGCTCGATGGCCATGGTTGATGGTCCTCGTATGACGTGTGGGAGGTGGGACTAGCGGTTCTTCTTGGGAGCGCCGCGCTTGACGGCCTCCTGAAGCGTGGTGCCGAGCTCGGCGGGGCTGGCGGCCATGACGAAGCCAGCGGCCTCCATGGCCTTGATCTTCTCCGAGGCCGTGCCCTTGCCACCGGAGATGATGGCGCCGGCGTGGCCCATGCGCTTGCCCGGAGGAGCCGACTGGCCGGCGATGAAGCCAGCGATGGGCTTGGTGAACTCGCGGGCCACATACTCGGCGCCGCGCTCCTCGGCGTCGCCGCCGATCTCGCCGATCATGATGACGGCGTCCGTCTCGGGGTCCGCGTTGAAGAGCTTCAGCACGTCCACGAAGTCCGTGCCGTTGACCGGGTCACCGCCGATACCCACGGCGGTGGACTGGCCCAGGCCCAGCTGGGTGAGCTGGTACACGGCCTCGTAGGTGAGCGTGCCCGAGCGGGACACCACGCCGATGCGGCCCGGCTTGTGGATGTGGCCCGGCATGATGCCGATCTTGCACTTGGCGCCCGGAGTGATGACGCCGGGGCAGTTGGGGCCGATCAGCCGCACGCCCGGCTTACCCTGCAGGTAGCGCTTGGCCCTGATCATGTCATTGACGGGGATGCCCTCGGTGATGGTGATGATGAGGGAGATGCCCGCGTCGGCGGCCTCCATGATGGAGTCGGCGGCGAAGGGGGGCGGAACGAAGATGACCGAGGTGTTGGCACCGGTCTGCTTCACGGCGTCGGACACCGAGTTGAAGACGGGGACCTTGCCCTCGAAGTCGGTACCGCCCTTGCCCGGCGTGACGCCGGCGACCAGCTTCGTTCCGTACTCCATCATCTGCTTGGAGTGGAACGAGCCCGCCGAGCCGGTGATGCCCTGGCAGAGGACCTTCGTGTTCTCGTTGACGAGGATGCTCATGGCTTGAACCTTTCTCTGCCTGGACTACTTCAGCGCCGCGACGGCCTTCTCGGCGGCCTGGCGGAGGTTGTCGGCGGGGGTGATGGCGAGGCCGGAGTTACGCAGCAGCTCCTTGCCCTTCTCCACGTTGGTGCCCTCGAGCCGCACCACGAGCGGAACCTTGAGCTGCACTTCCTTCGCCGCGGCGATGATGCCCTCGGCGATGACATCGCACTTCATGATGCCGCCGAAGATGTTGACGAGCACCGCCTTCACGGCCGGGTCGGCGAGGATCAGCTTGAAGGCCGCCGTCACCTTCTCCTTGCTCGCGCCACCGCCCACGTCCAGGAAGTTGGCCGGCTGACCGCCCACCAGCTTGATGGTGTCCATGGTGGCCATGGCCAGACCCGCGCCGTTCACCATACAGCCGATGTTGCCCTCAAGCGCGATGTAGGCCAGGTCCCACTCCTTGGCCTGGGTCTCGCGAGGCTCCTCCTCGGCGACGTCGCGGTACTCGAGCAGATCCTTGTGCCGGTAGAGCGCGTTCTCGTCGAAGTTCACCTTCGCGTCGAGCGCCACCACGCCGCCATCCTTGAGGATGACGAGCGGGTTGATCTCCACCAGGGAGGAGTCCGTCTCCATGTACATGCGGTAGAGCGCGGAGCAGAACTGGACGAACTTGTTCACCGTGGGACCGGTGAGGCCCAGACCGAAGGCCAGCTTGCGGCCCTGGAAGTCCTGGAAGCCCACGGCGGGATCCACCGACTCGCGGAGGATCTTCTCGGGGCTGTGGGCGGCCACTTCCTCGATCTCCACGCCGCCCTCACGGGAGGCCATGAAGGTGACGCGCGAGGTGGCGCGATCCAGCGTCACACCGAGGTACAGCTCCTGACCGATGGCCAGGCCCTCCTCGATGTAGACCTTGTGGACCGTCTGGCCCTCGGGCCCGGTCTGGATCGTCTTGAGCTTCATGCCCAGCATCTGCTGGGCCAGGTCCTTGGCCTCGGCGGGGCTCTTGGCGAGCTTCACGCCTCCGCCCTTGCCGCGGCCACCCGCGTGGATCTGGGCCTTCACGACGACCACCGGCGTGCCCAGCTCCTTGGCGGCCGCCTCGGCCTCTTTGGGCGAGAGCGCGAGAATGCCGCGCGGCGTGGGAACGCCGTACTTCCGGAAGATTTCCTTGCCCTGGTACTCGTGGATCTTCATCGAGGCTCCGGGTGACGCGAGTGATGCGAGAGACTGGCACCCGGAAGCGAGCCTCCGGGGCGGAACGGCGCGGCTGCCTCTCTCGCGCAGAATGGCCCGCTTGGCAAGGCCCTACTGTCAAGGGCCAATCAGACGGACCAGAAAGAACCAAGGCCCCGCCCCGGCGAGGAACAGCCGGATGCGGGGCCCCGTGAAACAGTGGTGCAACAACCGCTGCCCTGCCCTACCCCGGACCGCCCGCGGACGTCTTCTCGCCACCCAGGTCGAAGAAGATGTCCTTGATGACCTGCTTGGTCACCTCGCGGCTCATCGCCGCGATGGAGGTGGTGAGGGGGATCTCCTTGGGGCACACCTTCACGCAGTTCTGCGCCTTGCCGCAGTCCTGGATACCGCCCGGACCCATGAGACCCCGGACGCGCTCCTCGGCGTTCATCTTGCCGGTGGGGTTCATGTTGAAGAGCCGGGCCTGGCTGATGGCGGCGGCGCCCATGAAGCCGTTGTCGACCGTCACCTGCGGGCACGCCTCGAGGCAGCTGCCGCACGTGATGCACGTGGACAGCTTGTACATCACCGTGTGGTCCGCCTGGGACTGGCGCGGGCCGGGGCCGAGGTTGTGCGTGCCGTCGATGTTGATCCACGCCTTGACGCGCTTGAGCGCCTCGAACATGCGGCTGCGATCCACCGCCAGGTCGCGCGAGACGGGGAACTTCTTCATCGGTTCCAGGGTGATGATGGGCTCCCCGTCCCCGATGATGCGATCGATCAGCGCCGAGCAGGCCATGCGGACCCGCCCGTTGATGTTCATGGCGCAGCTGCCGCACACCTCCTCGAGGCACGCGGCGTCATAGATGGCCGGGGACACCTTGCGCCCGTCGGTGGTGACCGGGTTGCGCTGGATCTCCATCAGGCAGGAGATGACGTTGGCGCCCTTGTTGTAGGGGACGCGGAACTCATCGAAGTGACCCGGAGCCTCCGGGCCATCCTGCCGCCAGATGCGAAAGGTGACGTGCTTCGTGGTGGTGCTGACAGGCGCCTGCACGGTCGCGTTGTCCATGTCGTTCCCTCCGTCCCTTCCTTAGGCGTACCAGCGCGGCTCGGGATCGAGCACGGGCGTGGGGATGTCCTGATAGGTAATCTGCGGGCCCTCGACCGAGTAGGCGGCCATGGTCGTCTTGGCCCACTTCTCGTGGCGCTTCTTCCACAGCGCCATCCACTCGGGATCCTTCGTCGGATCCTTCACCTTGGGCTCGGGCAGCGAGAACTCCGGCTTGTAGTGGGCGCCGCGGCTCTCGTCGCGCAGCAACGCGCTCTTGGCGATCACCTCGGCCAGCTCGAACATGTTCCAGAGCTGGTTGACGTAGGAGATGCTCCGGTTGCCCACGTTGCCCGTATCCAGCGCGTTGATGTTCTTCCAGCGGTCCTTGAAGTCGCGGATCTTCTCCAGCGACTTCTTGAGCCGGTCGTTGTAGCGGACGACGGTGCAGTTCTCCGTCATCAGATCGCCCAGCTCCTTGTTGAGGCCGTAGGCGTTCTCCTTGCCGTCCATCTTCTTGATGGTGGCGAAGCGATCCGCCCAGTACTTCTGCGCGTCGGCGAAGTACTTCTGGTTGTCCGCGTCGGTGGCGCTCTTGGACTGGCTCTTGGCGAAGGCCACCATGGCCGGGCCGCCGATCATGCCGCTGTAGATGCAGGAGAGCAGCGAGTTGGCACCCAGGCGGTTCGCGCCGTGGTAGGCGTAATCCGCCTCACCCGCGGCATACAGGCCGGGAATGTTGGTGGACTGGTTGACGGGGCTGCCGACCAGCGGCGTCTGCGTCTGGGGATCCGCCTCGAACTGCACGTACAGACCGCCCATCGAGTAGTGCATGCCCGGGAAGATCTTCATGGGCACGTGGCGCGGGTCGTCACCCACGAACTTCTCGTAGATCTCCATCACGCCGCCCAGCTTGGCGGTGAGCACGTGACCCGGGATGTGCGTGACGTCCAGGTACACGGCGTCGCCGCCGCCCAGACCCAGGCCCATCTCGCGGCACACCGTGAAGATCTCCCGGGTGGCCACGTCGCGAGGCACCAGGTTCTTGTACTTGGGGTACTTCTCCTCGAGGAAGTAGAAGCGCTCGCTCTCGGGGATGTCCTTGGGCTCGCGGATGTCGCCCTTCTTCTTGGGCACCCAGACGCGGCCACCCTCGCCACGCACGGACTCGCTCATCAGGCGCAGCTTGTCCTCACCCGGGATGGAGGTGGGGTGCACCTGGATGAACTCGCCGTTGGAGTAGATGGCGCCCTCCATGTAGGCGCGGCCGGCGGCGGTACCGGTGTTGATGATGGAGTTGGTGGAGCGCCCGAAGACGACGCCCGGGCCACCGGTGGCGAGGCACACGGCCTCGGCCGGGAAGGTGCGGATCTCGTTGGTGCGCAGATCCATGGCCACGCTGCCGATCACGCGGCCCGCGCCGTCCTTCACCGTGCCCAGCCACTCCCAGTACTCATACTTGGTGACGCGGCCCTCGGCCTCCCAGCGGCGCACCTGCTCGTCCAGCGCGTACAGCAGCTGCTGGCCGGTGGTGGCGCCCGCGAAGGCCGTGCGGTGGTGCAGCGTGCCGCCGAAGCGCCGGAAGTCCAGCAACCCCTCGGGCGTGCGGTTGAACGTCACGCCCATGCGATCGAGCAGATAGATGACGCCCGGCGCCGCATGGCACATGCCCTTGACGGAGATCTGCTCGGCCAGGAAGTCGCCGCCGCGCAGCGTGTCCTTCACATGGATTTCCGGCGAGTCGCCCTCACCCTTCGTGTTCACCGCGCCGTTGATGCCGCCCTGGGCGCAGACCGAGTGGGAACGCTTCACCGGCACGAGCGACAGGATGTCGACCTGGTGACCGGCCTCGGCCAGCTTGATGGTGGTCATCAGCCCGGCGAGTCCGCCGCCCACCACCGTGAACCGCGCTGCTGCTGCCATGCTGCGTCTCCTTGGTGACCGGAGGGCCAGACGCCTCTGGGGGCAGGGCCAGCGCCGCGACTGTGCGAGCGCGACGCTCGGACCTCCGGTGCGAATACTTCCGGCTAGTTAACTGGTGAATTCAGCGAGCCGCAAAGATTACCGGAGCGGAGGGATAAGACCGCTCCATCTCCGGCATCAGCCTTGCTCGTGGGCTCCCTCGCCCTCTGGGAGAGGGCAGAGGGAGAGGGGACATCTACTAGAGCTTCACTTCGCCGACGGTCTTCTTCACCGACTCGAAGGACTTGTTGAGCTCGGCCTTCTCGGCGTCGTTGAGCTGCACGTCGATGATCTTCTCCACGCCGCCCGCGCCGATCTGCGTGGGGACGCCGAAGAAGTAGCCGTTGATGCCGTACTGCCCCTCGAGCAGGGCGGCGGCCGGCAGCACGCGCTTGCGGTCCAGCAGGTAGCTCTCCGCCATGGCGATGGAGCTGGAGGCGGGAGCGAAGTAGGCGCTGCCCGTCTTGTAGAGGTTCACCAGCTCGGCGCCGCCCTTGCGGGTGCGGTCGATGATGGCGTTCAGCTTGTCCGCGGGGATCAGCTGGGTGAGGGGCACGCCGCCCACGGTGCTGTGGCGAACCAGCGGCACCATGTCGTCGCCGTGGCCGCCGAGCACCAGGGCCTCCACGTCACGGATGGAGCAGTTGAGCGCCTCGGCGATGAAACACTTGAAGCGGCTGGTGTCGAGCACGCCCGCCATGCCGACGACCATGTTCTTGGGAAGTCCGGCGATCTTGTGGAGCGCGAACACCATCGCGTCCAGCGGGTTGGCCACGTTGATGACGAAGGCGTTGGGGCAGTGCTGCTTGATGTTGCCCGCCACGTCCTTCATGATCTTCAGGTTGACCTCGAGCAGGTCCTCGCGGCTCATGCCCGGCTTGCGGGGCACGCCAGCCGTGATGATCACCACGTCCGAGCCCGCCACGTCCTTCCAGTCGGTGGAGCCGGTCACGCGGCAGTCATAACCGTCCACGGCGGACAGCTGGTTGATGTCCAGCGCCTTGCCCTTGACCAGACCCTCGGCCACGGGGATGTCGTAGAGGACGACGTCGCCGAGCTGCTTCTGCACCGCGAGCAGGGCCAGGTTGCCACCGATCTGACCGCCGCCGATGAGACCAATCTTCTTCTTGGTGTGAGCCATGTGGGTTGTCTCCTCGTGACGACTACATGTTCTTGATGATGGCCTGGCCGAACTCGGAGCACTTCACCTCGGTGACGTTGCCCTGGCTCTCCTGGCGCATCAGGCGGGCGAAGTCGTAGGTGACCGTCTTGTTCGCGATGGCCTTGTCCATGCCCTGGATGATCAGGTCGGCGGCCTCGTTCCAGCCCATGTGGCGCAGCATCATCTCGCCGGAGAGGATGACCGAGCCCGGGTTCACCTTGTCCAGGTCCGCGTACTTGGGCGCGGTGCCGTGGGTGGCCTCGAAGACGGCGTGGCCGGTGACGTAGTTGATGTTGCCGCCCGGCGCGATGCCGATGCCGCCCACCTGCGCGGCCAGCGCGTCCGACAGGTAGTCACCGTTGAGGTTCAGCGTGGCGATCACGTCGAACTCGTCCGGACGCGTCAGCACCTGCTGCAGGGTGATGTCCGCGATGGAGTCCTTGATGATGATCTTCCCGGCGGAGACCGCGGCCTTCTGCTCGGCGTTGGCGGCGTCCTCGCTCTTGGCGGCCTTGGTGGCCTCCCACTGATCCCAGGTGTAGACCTTGTCACCGAACTCGCGCACCGCCAGGTCGTAGCCCCACTTGCGGAAGGCGCCCTCGGTGAACTTCATGATGTTGCCCTTGTGCACGATCGTCACGCTCTTGCGCTTGTGCGTGATGGCGTACTCGATCGCGGCGCGCACCAGGCGCTCCGTGCCTTCCTGCGACACGGGCTTCACGCCGATACCCACTCCCTGCGGGAAGCGGATCTTGCCGGCGTCCTTCGGGAACTCCTTCTTCAGGAACTCGAGGAACTTCGCGGCCTGGGGGCTGCCGGCCTCGAACTCGATACCGGCGTAGATGTCCTCGGTGTTCTCCCGGAAGATGGTCATGTCGACCTTCTCGGGGGTCTTCACCGGGCTGGGCACGCCCTTGAAGTAACGGACGGGGCGCAGGCAGACGTACAGGTCGAGCATCTGGCGCAGCGCGACGTTCAGCGAGCGGATGCCACCGCCCACCGGCGTCGTCAGCGGGCCCTTGATGCCCACCAGGTACTCGCGGAACGCGGTGACCGTCTCGTCGGGCAGCCAGTTGTTGACCGTCTTGAAGGCCTTCTCGCCGGCCAGAACCTCGAACCAGGAGATCTTCTTCTTGCCCTTGTAGGCCTTCTCCACCGCCGCATCGAAGACGGCCTGCGAGGCGCGCCAGATGTCGCGGCCAGTGCCGTCACCCTCGATGTAGGGGACGATGGGGTGATCCGGCACCGTCAGCTTGCCGTTCTGCAGGGTGATCTTCTCGCCGCTCGGAGGGGCCATGAACGAAGCTCCTGACACTTGGGAAGGGTGTGACCTTGTGGGCGGCGGATGCTTTGCAACACTGGCCCCCCGCGTCAAGGATGTTCGGTTGCCCTCCGTACGGCCTGACTTATCGGATCCAATCCCCGACAGCGCTGCGTCTGGATTGTCCTGGATTGGTGGCTCCGTTTCCGGCCCTACCTCCGAGGACACTCCACCCCGTCAGCGACGCTCCACGTCCCACCAGCCGAAGTGCATCGTCCGCTGCTCCAGCAGCTGCACCCAGCCGGGCCCGTGCGCGTAGGTCCGCGGCAGGAGGTTCGCGGCCTCGAGCGCCCTCACCGTCTCCGCGAAGGACCAGAAGTACAACGTGACTTCCTGATCCTCCGTCTGGACCTGGCGCCGTGACTCCTCGTGCCCCTCCAGTCCCAGGCGGCGCTCGAGCACCGTGAAGAGCAGGCGCCCTCCTGGCTTCAGTGCCTCGGAGATGTGGCCCAGTGTTCTCTCCAGGTCGTCGCAGAAGTCGAGGCACCCCACCGCCAGCGCCACGTCGAAGCGGCCGAGATCTCCGGGCACCGGATTCCGGTAGCTGTGCACCCGGTACTCGCCCGACGGCCGGCCCTCGCGCGCCCGCTCGATCATCTCGGGTGAGAGATCCAACCCCACGACCTCTACGGTCGGCTCCAGTTGCCGTGTCAGTTGTCCCGGACCGCATCCCACATCGAGCACCCGCCGGCCCGGCGCCACCGTCTCCCCGAGGAATCGCTCCACCCTCCCCTCGTACCGCTGCAACGCGGGGAAGAACGTCTCGTAGACACCGGCGATCTCCCCGTAGACCCGCCGGACTCCCTGCTCCTGTTCGTCGGTGGTTGGCATCTCGCGCGAGCGTAGACCCTCACCCCGGCCCTCTCCCAGAGGGAGAGGGAGTCGCCTGGATTTCGTGGACCACGGTGTCGTGACGGATACTCCCGGCCGTTCATGCGCTTCCTCTCCCTCGCCGGTCCGCTCGTCCTCCTCGCCCTCGGCATGGCGTGGCTCGTTCCCGCCATCCTCCTCACCGGTGGTGGTCCCCAGGGCGTCCCCTGGTGGCGGCATGCCGTGCTCCTCTCGCTCGTCCTGGCCGTGGGCCTCGCCTGGCGCCTGGGCTCCCGGGAGATCGCGCTCGGGACGCTCGCCGTGCTCTGCACCGCCGTGTTCGTCTGGACGCGCACCGTGCGGCCCTCGCTCACCCGCGAGTGGGCTCCGGATCTCGTCCGCACCGCCCGCGCCGAGGTGCGGGGCTCCCGCGTCACCCTCCACGACATCCGCGACTTCCGCTACCGCAGCACCACCGACTGGGACCCCTCCTGGTACTCCGCCACCTACGACACCCGGGACCTCGTCCGCGCCTGGTTCATCGTCGAGCCCTTCTCCGGCTTCGAGGGCGCCGCCCACACCATGGTCAGCTTCGAGTTCTCCGGCGATCGCTTCGTCTCCTTCTCCGTGGAGATCCGCCGCGAGCGCGGGGAGACGTACTCGGTCCTCGGCGGCCTGTTCCGCCAGTACGAGCTCGTCTACGTCGTCGGCGACGAGCGCGACCTCATCCAGCTGCGCAGCAACCACCGCCGCGATGACGTCTACCTCTACCCCGTCCGCGCCTCCCAGGAGCGCACCGTCGCCTTCTTCCTCGACATGGTGCAGCGCATGCGCGACCTCGAGGCGCGGCCCGAGTTCTACAACTCGTTCACCAACAACTGCACCACCAACCTCGTGCGGCACCTCGAGAAGGTCAGCGAGACCAACGTCCCCTACGATCACCGCACCCTGCTGCCCGCCTACTCCGACTCGCTCGCCCTCGCCCTGGGGTTGATCGACTCCGACGTGGGCCTCGCCGAAACGCGCGAGCGCCATCTCATCAACACGCTCGCCCTCGCGGCCCAGGATCGTGACGACTTCTCGCTCCGCATCCGCGGGCGGGCTCCGGCCGCGACTCCCGCCGCCGCGGCCTCGGGCCCCTGATTCGACTCACATCGGGCTCACCGCGCGCATGTCAGCACCGCACCCGGAGTGGTCATGTTACGCTCGGCGGCCGGGCGACATGAAACCCATCCACCTGACGGGAGAGCGAGCATGAAGCGCTTCATCTTCGCCAATATGCAGGGCCTCGCGGAGGAGCGGCTCTCGGCGCGGCTGGTCATGGTGGCCCAACTCCTCATCGAAATGGATGTGGACGTCGCCCTGCTCTGCGAGGTCATGCGCTCCAGCCAGAGGCTGGGGGAAGTGGACATTCCCGAGAAACAGCGCACCAGCCGGCGCAAGCCCGAGAACCAGCTGCTCTTCGACAAGCAGGTGGCTCAGTCGTTCTCCCAGAACGAAGCGCTCGGCCAGCTCCAGTTCACATACACGCCCTCCTACCGCGAGGAGCGCTATGAAAAGCACGAGGAGGGCAAGCAGAAGGGCTATGGCACCCTGAGCAAGGGTTTCATCGAGACCGAGCTGCTCGACGAGGCCTTCAAGGCCCTGTCGACACGGGCGCCGCTCCGCTGGATCACCCGGGAGGGCATGCACGTGTACATGCTGCATGCCATCTCGAACCACTCCGCCGCCAAGAAGCAGCTCCTCTCGGAGCTCATCCCCGCGCTGCTCAAGCTGCACCCCGACACGCCGTGGATGATCGTGGGCGACCTCAACTGCCCACCCCACAAGCTGCTCAAGTGCGACGAGTCGCTCATCACTGGCAAGGGAGGACAGGTGCTGTCTCTCGAGGGGGTGGGCATGGCGGGTGCGTTCGCCTGCATCCCCGACGGGCCCACGCGCTGGTCGAGCGGGAACCTGCTCGACTACGTGATTTCGAATGTCCCCTGCCGCGTGTTCCGTCTTCCGGAGGAGAAGGCACAGGTCCGCACCGAGCAGCAATCCATCTCCGTGCTCGATGAGTCGGGCTTCGACCATCGCCCCATCCTGGTGGAGTACCCCGAGCTGGACCGCAAGCGCGATTCCAAGCCGTCATCCTCGATCCAGGGTCTTGGCAAGCCCCTGTTCGCGCTACCCACCTACCCCGCGCGCTTCCGGCGGATTCCCATCACCGGCGATGGGAACTGTCTGTTCCGTTCCATCGCCCACCTGACGGGCCGCAACTACGTGGAGCTGCGGGCGCTCGCCGTCCAGCACCTGCTGAACAACTGGGAGCAGTATCAGGGCTTCGTCGAGCACCCGGAGTACGTGGCCGACATGGCGGGCAATGGCGTGTGGGCGGGACACCTGGCGCTGGTGGCCCTCGCCAACCAGCTCGATATCCAGATCATCGTCTACCGCTTCGACGGCACCATCGTGCGCATCAACGAGGGAGGCACCGGCGGTCCTCATCACGTCTATTACACGGGTGCTCACTACGATGCGCTCGTCGAGGCGGGACGGGGGCGCCCCCCTCCCCCCCGCTTCGGCAGGAGCCAGCGCCCCGTCTCCTTGGAGCTCTTCCTCGTCGGGACCGTCACCAAGCGCATCCGGACGCTCATGCGACGCAAGCCCCATGAGAAGGAGCTGTCCATCGTGATGCGGTACGTCATGGACAAGCTGAACATGCTACCGGGAGCCGACAGGGCCCTGGAACGCAAGACGCCTGGCGACGAGCTGAAGGCCACTCGCATGCTGAACTACCTGGTGGACCACGCCTTCAAGAAACACCCGGTGTGGTTCGACTGAGGGGAGAACCCGCGTCAGTGCGCTTCGGCTCCGAGCGTCAGCAGCTCCGACACCGTCACGAAGCGGTAGCCCTGGGCCTTCAGCTTCTCGACGACGATGTCCACCGCCTGAATCGTTCCCGGCTTCTCCCTCCCCCCATCGTGGAACAGGATGATGGAGCCCGGCCGCACCGACTCCATGACCCGGGACGTCAGCAGCCCCACGTCCTGCGTCTCGTCGTCCCTCGACACCGCGTCGAAGGTGATGTGCTTGCGCCCGCTCCGGGACAGCAGCCACGGCAGCACCACCAGCTTCTTGCCGTGCGGCGCCCGGAAGAGGATCTCCCCCTGGACGCCCAGCCCCCGCAGCAGCGCGTCCGTCTTGTCGATCTCCTCCTGCACGTAGGACGGTGACTTGAGCACCAGCCGGTGGTGCGAATACGAGTGGTTGCCCACCTGGTGCCCCTCGGCGAGCACCCGCGCCGCCAGCTCCGGGTTGCGCTCGATGCTCCTCCCCACCATGAAGAAGCTGGCCTTCACCCCGTGCCGCTTCAGGATGTCGAGAATCCGATCCGTCTGGCCCGGCTTCGGCCCGTCATCGAACGTCAGCGCCACCACCTTCTCGGTCGTCTCCACCCGGGGGTAGAGCTCGCCGAACAGCTGGAAGGTCCACGACCTCGAGAGCTGCCACAGGCCCACCACGAGCCCCAGCACCACCAGCGGCGTCCCCACGGCCCATCGAATCCATCGCTTCCGGTTCATGCGCGTCCACCCTGCACGGGCCGGGCCCGGGCTTCCCCACCGGGCTGACGGCCGAGGTGTGGCTCTCCAGGCACACCCCACGCGGGTGGGAGGACGCGGCGAGAGCCATCCCGCCCGCATGTCCGCTCGCCGTGTGGCCCTGCGAGCCACTCCATGCCCTGCCCATCCACGAGCGCACGGGCCTACCTGGCAGGTCTGGGCGACACTGTCGGAATGTTGAATACTCGGGGAGTCATGCATCAAGCTGTTTCCCCGAATACCTCCAGTTCGATGGGTTCCCAGCTCCTCGCCGACTACCTGCGCGAGGACGCCGCGGCGCGCGAGGCCGATGTCGCGCGCTTCATCAGCGCCGCCGCGGTGTGCTTCGTGATCGCCACCCTCCTGCTCGGACCCGCCCTCGGCTGGCCCCGAGCCCTCGCCGTGGCCTGCATGGCGGCGGCCTACGGTGTCTATTACGGCGTCCTCTCCCAGGTGCTCCAGCGCGGGTGGTTCCATCCCGCCATCTGCTGGCTCAACGTCAGCCTGGAGATCTCCGTGGGCGTCTTCGAGTTCCTGCTCGACCTGCACTTCGAGAACGCCGAGCAGGCCCTCACCAACCCCACCTCGCTCCTGTGGGGCGCCTTCATCGTCCTCGCGTCCATGCGCTCCAACCGGAAGCTGGCCATCTTCGCCGGAGCCCTCGCCGCCACCGCGTCGCTGCTCCTGTACTGGCTGCTGGCCTGGCCGCGGTTGCAGGCCCCCGTGCCCCTGATGCTGTCCCCGCCGCTCATCACCCTGCGCGCCCTGTACCTGTTGCTCACCGGCTGCGTCGCGGCGCTCGTGGCCAGTCACCTGCTGCGCAAGGCCGAGGAGGCACTCCGGGCCGTGCGCGCGCGGGAGCTGCTCGGGAGGTACTTCCTCCACGAGCGGCTCGGCGTGGGCGGCATGGCCGAGGTCTTCCGCGCCACCTACAGCCCCGAGGGCGGCTTCCAGAAGCGGGTGGCGCTCAAACGCATCCTCCCGAGCCATGCCGGGGATCCCCACTTCGTCACCCTCTTCCGGCGCGAGGCCGAGCTGGGCTCGCTGCTGCACCACCCCAACATCGTCCAGGTGCTCGACGTGGGCCGCTTCGGCGACACCTGCTTCATGGCCATGGAGTTCATCGAGGGCGTGTCGTTGCGCGAGCTGCTCCGGTCCCGCGGCCCGCTCCCCCTGGCCGTGGTGACGTACCTGGGCGCCGAGCTCGCCGCCGGGCTCGACTACGTCCACCACCGCATCGCGAGCGATGGCACGCCGCTCAACCTCGTGCACCGGGACATCAACCCGCCCAACATCCTCCTGTCGCGCATCGGCGAGGTGAAGCTGGGGGACTTCGGCATCGCCCGCGCCGCCCACCACGTCTCGCTCACGCTGGCGGGCCGGGTCGTCGGCAAGCCCGGGTACATGGCCCCGGAGCAGGCCCGCGCCGAGCCCTTCGACGCCCGCGCGGATCTGTTCGCGCTCGGCCTCACCCTGTACGAGGCCCTCACCGGCCTCCGAGTCATCCCCTGCGAGGCCCGCCAGGATCCCCGCTGGGGCTTCACCTCGCGCACCTTCCCCCCACCGTCCACCTTCCGCCCGGAGGTGCCTCCGCTCCTGGATGCCATCATCCTGGAGCTGCTCCAGTGGGAACCGCACGCGCGGACCCCGGGGGCCCTGCGGCTACGGGAACAGTTGTGCTCGCTGCTCGACGAGGCCGCGCCCTACCCCCGCGGCCAGGCCCTGCTCGCCCGCGCCGTCCACGAGGCGCTCGCCAACAGGCCCACGGAACCCGCCGTCACGCAGACGCCCCGGGAATCCGGGCCACAGGGGGTCCAGCTGCGCCCCTCCGGGCCGGTGCGGCCCTCGAGGAGCCTCCCCCAGACACGGCTGGACTTCCGGCCCTCCCGCCCGATCCCCGCCGTCGCGGAGCGCACGCGCAGCTGAGGGACCGGGCCGTCCGCGCTCACTCGAACTCGAGCGCGCGCTGGAAGTCCGCCGGGTTGGTGGCCGCGCTCTGCGCCGTCTCCAGGGTGATCTCCCCCTGCTTGTAGAGGTAGCTCAGGTGCTGATCGAAGGACTGCATGCCGAACATGTCCCGGCCCTTCTCGATCACGTCCTTGAGCTCGTTGGCCCGGTCCTCGCGGATGTACTGCTCCACGGACTTGGTCTGGACCATGATCTCCAGCGCCACGGTGCGCCCCTTGCCGTCCGCCTTCGGCAGCAGCCGCTGCGAGATGGTGGCCTTGAGGCTGTCCGCCAGGCGCATGCGCACCATCGACTGCTCCTCGGCCGGGAACACCGAGATGAGCCGGTTGATGGTCCTCGAGGCGTCCGTGGTGTGCACCGTCGACAGCACCAGGTGCCCCGTCTCCGAGGCCTTGAGCGCGATGTCGATCGTCTCCGTGTCGCGCATCTCGCCCACGAGGATGACGTCCGGATCCTGGCGCAGCGCCGCGCGCAGGGCGATGGCGAAGTTCTCCGTGTCCGGGCCGATCTCCCGCTGCGAGATGGAGGACTTGATGTTCTTGTAGATGAACTCGACCGGGTCCTCGATGGTGAGGATGTGCAGGTTCTCGGTGCGGTTGATCTGATCGATCATCGCCGCGAGCGTGGAGCTCTTGCCCGAGCCCGTGGCCCCCGTCACCAGCACGAGGCCGCGATCGTTGGCGGCGATCGTCTTGAGCACCTGCGGCAGTCCCAGCCCGTCGATGGTGGGGATCTCATCCGGGATGATGCGCAGGATGCACGCCAGCGTGCCCCGCTGCCGGTAGATGTTCACCCGGAAACGCGCCACCCCGGGCAGCCCGTAGGAGGTGTCGTACTCCTGCAGGCTGTCCACCTGGGTCTTCGTCAGCGGATCACTGATGATGTGGAGCGCGACCTGTTTGGTGTGGTCCGGATGGAGCTTCTCCATCTTCAGCGGTCGCAGCACTCCATTGACCCGGTAGATGGGAGGATCGCCCGGCCGGAAGTGAATGTCCGAGGCGCCATTCTGCACGCCGACCGTGAGCAGCTTGTTGAGCGTTGCCTGATCCACAGGGAAATGACCTCTCTCGTCGGCCGGGGATTCTAGGCAAGCACTCCGGCTCCGCCAAGAAGATGACGGGGATTCCCCCACACTTCCGCCCTCTTTCCTTCCGCCCTGATTTTCACCGTGCCGTCACACCTGGCGCATCTGGCACGCGTTAGGAAATCCGAGTAGGAACATTGCCCCGTTCCCGGGCTCCGTTCAGGCGAGGTTCCCCCTGTTCCAGGTCAAGATCGATCAGTCGAACGCGCTCGTGGAGATCACTCTGGAAGGGTCCATCCGCGCGGAGGAGATGCAGCAGTTCGTCGAGCAGGCCGTGAGCGCCGTGAAATCGCTCGCCGGGGACGGACGGACCGTCAAGGCCCTGGGCGACCTGCGCCAGCTGCGAACCACCTCTCCCGAAGCCGCGGAGGTGCTGCGCCAGGGCCAGGCGGACGCGATGAAGGCCGGCATGCGGCGGATCGCCGAGGTCGTCGGCAGCGAGATCACCGCGCTCCAGCTCAACCGCATCGCGCGCGGCAGCGGCATGGACCGCATCCTCCGCCGCTTCCATGACGAGGCCGAGGCCCGCTCCTGGCTCCTCGCGCCCGACGACGCGCTCGACGCCGCGTGACTCAGGCCCCCCGGGCCCGCTCGCGCAGCACCGTCCGCTCGATTTTGCCCATGGCGTTGCGCGGCAACGCCTCGACTCCCAGGAAACGCGCCGGCACCTTGAAGCCCGCCAGCGACTCGCGGCACCACGCTCCCAGTTCCTCCGGGAGGGGGGCTCCGTTGCGTGTCGCCACGAACGCCACCGGCACCTCGCCCCAGCGCTCGTCCGGGACCCCCACCACCGCCGCCTCCTGTACCACCGGGTGCGCCGCCAGCACCGCCTCCAGCTCCGCCGGGTAGATGTTCTCCCCTCCCCGGACGATCAGATCCGTCCGCCGCGACAGCACCGTCAGCCGGCCCCGCTCGTCCAGCATCCCCACGTCCTTCGTCCGCAGCCAGCCGTCCCGGAGCGCCTCGCTCGTGGCCTCGGGCCGGTTCAGGTAGCCCGCCATCACCGTGGGGCCTCGGACCTCGATGTCCCCTTCCCGCCGTGGCCCCAGGGGCTCGCCTCCGGGCCCCATGATGCGCACCTCCAGGCCCGGCAGGGGCCGGCCCGCCGTGCGTCCGTCGGCCTCGTCCGGATGCTCCGTCGTCACCTGCGCACAGGCCTCCGTCAGCCCGTAGGTCTGGAGCGCCAGGATTCCCGCAGCCCTCGCGCGGGCCAGCAGCGGCGCGGGTACAGGGCCTCCGCCGATCAGGGCACACCGGAACGTGGTGGGGACCCGGCGATCCTTTCGTGCCTCCAGCACTCGCTCCAGCGTGGTCGCCACGAAGCTCGCGTGCGTGACGCCTTCCTCGTCGATGGCCCGGTTGGTGTCCTCCACCTCGAAGCGCTCCCTCAGCACCAGGCAGCCTCCGTCGTACGCCGTGCGCGTGAGCATCCCCAGGCCCCCCACGTGGAAGAGAGGCAGTGTCCCCAGCCAGTGTGGCGCCGGGTGGGCGCCCAGGTTCGCCTCGGACGCCCGCGCCGAGGCCCGGAAGTTCCCCTCCGTCAGCACCGCCCCCTTCGGCCGGCCCGTCGTCCCCGAGGTGAAGAGGATGACCCGCGGGGTTTGTGTCTCCAGGGGCGCACAGTCGGGGACGGGGATTCGCACCGTGTCCGTGAAGGACTCGAGGGGCTCCGCTCCCGGGAGGCGATCCGCGAGTCCCGTGAGCGCCAGGGTGAGCTTCGGTGCCACGTCCTCGGACAGGGGCTGGAGCTCCGCCCGCGTGAGCCTCGCGTTGAGGGGCGCCAGGACCGCTCCCATGCGTCCGAGTGCGAAGAAGAGTTGGGCCACCGCCGCGTGGTTCGTCGCGAGCAGTGCCACCCGGTCTCCTGCCCGCACGCCTCTCGACTGGAGCGCGGCCACCCAGCGGCCGATCTCGGCGTCGAGCTCCCGGTAGGTCCACCGGTGGTTCGCGAAGGTGAGCGCCAGGGCCTCCGGCCTCGTCCCGGCGCCGGTTCGGATGGGACACGTCCACTGCATCAGTTCACTCCCAGGCCCGGCCTCCGCGGGAGCTGGATTCGGCCCCGCACTGGACGGAATGGATGATTCCCGGGCTCGTCCTTGAAGAGGTGCCCCACCCCGAGCCCCGATGCGTAGCTCCCCGACGGCAATGCCGCCGCCAGATGCGCCGCTCCCGCTCTCGCGATGACACCGTCGAGTGAGCTCGTGACGTAGGAGGCCATGCCTCGGCTCGCCGCCTCGCGCGCCAGTTTCAGGGTCGGTAGCAGCCCTCCCAGCACCATCGGCTTGAGCACCAGGATCTTCACCGTCCCGGGGTGGTTCAGGATGTGCTGTGTGGCCTCGGGCAGGGACAGTGATTCGTCCGCTGCCAGTGGGCAGGGCGTGTGCGCGGCGAGGCGAGACAGGGCCTCGGTGTTCTCGGGCGCCACGGGTTGCTCGCACAGTTCGAGATCGTAGTGGCTCAGAGCCTCGAGCGCCTCTCTCGCCTCTGGCTCCGTCCAGGCCCCGTTCGCGTCCACTCGCAGGCGGATGGTGGTGCCGACCGCGCTCCGCACTGCGGACAGTCTTGCGATGTCCTCTCTCAGCGGGCGTCCCGCGACCTTGAGCTTCAGTGTCTCGTAGCCCTCCGAAACCGCTCTTTTTGCTTCTTCCGCTAGCGCCTCCGGTGATGTGGATCCGAGGAGCGCGTTGACTTGGAGAGATGCTCTCGCGTCAGTCGAGAGCAGTTGGCTCAGGGGCACGTTCCGGCGCTGGGCCTCGAGATCCAGGAGCGCTTGTTCCACGGCGTGTCTCGCCGCGGGTGTCCGAGTGGGAAATGGAAATCCCTCACCCCAGCCCTCTCCCAGAGGGAGAGGGAGCAGACACGGATCCAGCCTGGGGTCCGTGGCACCCTCACCCCGTCCCTCTCCCGGGGGGAGAGGGGTGGTTTCTCGCAGAGGGGTGCTTGGGGTGGGTTTATGCAACGTCTCCAGGAGAGAGTTCAGCGCTCGCTCGCAGTCGTCCGGCGACTCCGTGCCGAACTCCTCCAGCGGCATCGCCTCCCCCTGCCCGACCCGCCCTTCCTCGTCCTCCAATCGCACCACGAATCCCTCTCGCGCCGCGTAGGTGCCCCTCGCCGTCTTCAGCGGGTTCACCATCTCCAGGCGCAGCGCGTGGAGGGCCGTCTTCGTGATGCGCATCGCCCTACCTCAGGTACAGCCCCACCGAGAACAGCAACCCGAACACCAGTTGAAGCTTCGCCGTCCCGCCCAGCGCCGGGTTCAATGCCGCTCCCTGCGCCCCCAGCACCAGCTTCAGCGGCGGCACCGCCACCGGCACGCTCAGCAGCGCCAACAGCACCCACGGACTCGCCAGCCCCAGGCCCCACATCGCCAGCGGGGTCGCGAACGCCGCCGCCAGCAGCACCACGTACTCCGCCTTCCCCGCCGTCGTGCCGAAACGCACCACCAGCGTCCTCTTCCCCGCCTTCACGTCCGTCGTCGCGTCCCGCAGGTTGTTCACCACCAGCAGCGCCGTGCCGATCGCCCCCACCGGAATCGCCGCCCACCACGCCGCCGGGCCCACCGTCAGCGCCTGCACGTAGTACGTCCCCGGCACCGCCACCATCCCGAAGAAGATGAAGACGAACACGTCTCCCAGCCCGTGGTACGCCAGCGGAAACGGGCCTCCCGTGTACGCGTACCCCGCCGTCACCGACGCCAGCCCGATCGCCACGATCGGCCAACCGCCCACCATCACCAGGTACACCCCCACCGCCACCGCCAGCCCGAAGCACGTCAGCGCGCTCGCCAGCACCACCCCGGGAGCAATCAGCCCGCTCTGCGTCACCCGCCGCGGCCCCAGCCGCTCCTCCGTGTCCGCCCCCTTCTTGAAGTCGTAGTAGTCGTTCGTCAGGTTCGTGCCGATCTGGATCAGCATCGCCCCCACCAACGCCGCCAACGCCGGCAGCCACCGGCCCACTCCCAGCCCGTACGCCAGCGCCGTCCCCACCATCACCGGCACCAACGCCGCCGTCAGCGTCTTCGGCCTCGCGGCCATCAACCACGTCTTCAGGGTGGGGCGCGGCGCCTCCACCGCGGGTGCTATCGCGTTCATGGAATGAATGGCTTTCGGCAGCTAGCCGTTGCCACCGGCCGCGCTCTTGTCGGGCACGGTGTCGGGCACGGCGTTCTCGAACTCGGGTGACTCGTACCAGGGCGTCTGCAGGAAGGAGAGCACCTCGCGCGCGTACTCCTCCGGCACTTCCAGATGCGGCGCGTGGGTGCAGTCCTCGAACGTGCGCCTCCACACCACCGGCAGATCCACCGCCATCCTCCGGGCGATCTGCGTGAACTTCTCGTCCTGCGCCCCCGTCAACAGCAGCGTGGGCAGCCGCTGGCGATGCAGCTCCGGCCAGTAGTCCGGCTGCACCGCCAGGCCCAGGCACTCCAGCGCCCCCACCAGCCCCTCCACCGTGCACTGGTTGCGCCGCGCCCGAAGCTCCGCCTGCTGCTCCGCCGGCAGCTTGCGCACCCCCGCGAACAGCGGCAGCGACTCCCAGTACTCCATGAAGGACGGCACGCCCTTCTGCCGCAGCATCGCCGCCAGCTGCGCGTCACTCACGCGCCGCTCCGTCCGCTGCACGCGCCGGTGCAACCCCGGCGAGCCGCTCTCCATGATGAGCCGCCCGAAGCGATCGGGATGGCTCAGCACCGCCGCCAGCGCGAAGCGCGCACCCTGCGAGTAGCCCAGCAGGTTCGCCTTCGGCTCCCCCACCTCGTCCAGCACCCGGATCACCGCCTCGATCGTCTCCAGGAAGCCGTCGCGTCCCGTCCTCGTGGGCAGCGGCGTCTCCCCGTGTCCCGGCAGATCCACCGCGATGGCGCGCACCTTGCTGCTCATCAACGGGCGCAGGTGATCGAACGCCGACCGGTTCCCCGTGAAGCCATGCAGGAGGAGGAGCGGGTACGGACCCTCTCCCCACGTCTCGTACGCCATCTTCAGAGCCATGGGCCTTCTCCCAGTGCGGCCGCCATCCTCGCGAACAGCTGCCGGTGCAGATCCACGTTCCTCGCCCGCTCCGCCACCTTCACTTCAATGAGGTGGACCCCGCCCTTGAGCCCTTCGGCCACGGCCGACCGCAACGACGCGGGCGAATCCGGACGCCGGAAGCGGGCCTGGTAGAGCGCCGCCGCGTGTGACAGGTCCACCCCGTGCGGTGTGCCCCACAGCGGCTCGTAGTGCGACTTCGCTCCCTCGGCCTGGGCGATGGGCAGGAAGGAGAAGATGCCTCCCCCGTCGTTGTTCACCACCACCACCGTCAGGGGCACCCCGCCGCGGCGCGCCGTCAGCAGCCCGCCCACGTCGTGCAGGAAGGCCAGATCTCCCGTCAGCAGCACCGTGGGCCGCCCCGACGCCGCCGCCACCCCGAGCGCACTCGAGATGATGCCGTCGATGCCATTGGCGCCCCGGTTGGCCAGCACCCGCAGCCCCCGGCCCATGGACGGCGCGAAGGCGTCCACGTCACGAATGGGCATGCTGCTGGACACGAAGAGGTTCGCCCCGTCCGGCATTGCCGCCACCACGTCGTGCGCGATGCGCATCTCCGTCAGCGACGGATCCTCCGAGAACGCCGACTCCAGCGCCGCCCGCGTCCACTGCTCGGCCCACAGGAAGCTCCGCGCCCAGGGGCCCAGGCCTCGCGAGAGCCCCTGTCCCAGCGCCTCGCACGCCGCCACCGCCGAGCCCTCCACCACCCGCGACGCGCGATGCACCGGATCGAAGAGCCCCCCCTCGTCGCTGAAGACCACGATCTCCGCGCCCGAGTTGTCGATCCACGCCTGCGGCCCCTTGGGCGTCAGGCCCCCTCCGAAGCGCAGCACCAGCTCCGGCCGGTGCGCCCGGGCGAAGGGCTCGTGCCGCAGCATCGCGTCGTAGAGCGACACCGTGGCCGGGCCGCCGCCATAACGCGCCTGGGAGGCGGCCTCGGCCAGCACCGGGTAGCCGGTGGCCTCGGCCAGCGAGGCGATCGCCTCCGCGAAACCGTCGTTCTCGTCCCGGGGTCCGCAGACGATGACACCCCGCTCGGTGGCGGCGATGCGTGCGCGAATCTCCTCCAGGACCTTCGCATCCGGCTGGCGCGCCGGCGGGACGATGCGCGTCAGCGGCGCTCCCGGCCTGCCCTCCCGCGCCAACGAGGAGAGGTGCCTGGCATCGAAGGTGCCCGGCGTGGGCGCGAGCGGCTCGCGGAACGGCACGTTGAGATGCACCGCGCCCCGGGGCGCCCGCGAGGCCACTGCCACGGCCCGGGCCGCGGTGGCACGCAGGTGCACCAGCGCCGCATCGTCCGCCTCCGGCATGCCCACGTCCGCGAAGAATCGCGCGAAGTCCCCGAAGAACCGCGCCTGCGGCACCGTCTGCGGCGCGCCCCACCCCTGAAACTCGAGGGGCCGGTCCGCCGTCAGCACCACCAGCGGCACCTGCGACATGAACGCTTCGATCACCGCCGGGTAGAAGTGCGCGCCCGCCGTTCCGCTCGTGGCCACCAGCACCACCGGCATCCTCGACTGCTTGGCCAGGCCCAGCGCGAAGAAACCAGCGCTGCGCTCGTCGATGACGGACCAGGTACGCATCCCGTCCATCCGGGCACATGCCAGCGCCAGGGGCGAGGAGCGCGAACCCGGGCACACCACCGCGTGCCTCACGCCTCCCCGAACCAACTCCTCCACCAATGCCCGCGCCCACAGTTGATTCAGGGTGGCGTCAGACATGTCCTCCTCCGAGCGCACGCAACATGGCCAGGCTCTTCATCTCCGTTTCGCGCCATTCCGCCTCGGCGCTTGAGCCCGCCACGATACCAGCACCCACGAAGAGTCGAGCCTGGGATCCCTTGATGCGTGCCGAACGCAGCGCCACCATCTGGTGCGCCCGCCCGGGTCCTACCCATCCGACCGGTCCCGCGTACCAGCCCCGATCCAATGCCTCGTGCTCCACCAGGAACTCCAGTGCGCGTTCCCGGGGGGTTCCTCCCACCGCCGGTGTGGGGTGCAGCGCCGCCACCAGCTCGGCCACCCCCACTCCCTCGCGCAGCTCGGCGCGGATGCCCGTTCGTAGGTGCACCACGTTCTTCAACGTGAGCAGCGCCGGCTCCGCGTCCGCGTCCAGTTGCTCGGTCAGCGGCTTGAGCGCCCGGAGGATGTAGCGCACCACCGCCTCGTGCTCGCGGCAATCCTTGTCGCTTCCGCCCAGCGTCCCGGCCAACGCGGGCGCCGCCGAGCCGGCCAGGGCCTCCGTCTCCAGATGACGCCCCTCCACCCGGCACAGCGTCTCCGGCGTGGCTCCCACGAAGGCCGCTCCGTCCGGCGCCCGGAAGAGGAAGGTGGCACAGCGCGGGTTCTGCTCGCGCAGCCGGGCCAGCACCTCCACGCGATCAAAGGAGGACTCGCCCTCCACCTCCACCGCCCGGGCCAGCACCACCTTCTGGAGCCCCCCGGCGTTGATCGTCTCCACCGCGCGCTCCACCCGCCCCTCGAAGTCCGGCCGCGACGAGACCAGCCGCAGCGCCTGCACGCCGTTGCGGGACTGCCGGGTCCCCGCGGGGAAATTCGCGCCCACCCGCGCCAGCAGCGAGCGCACCACGTCCTCGGCTCCGGGGCCCTCGGGCGCGAAGGCCGCCACCATCAGGCCCGGGCCCTCGCGCCACACCATCACCTCCGGCAGCGTCCACCGCCCGAAGCCGAACGCCCCCCACCCCGTGTCCCCGCCCGCCGTCGAGAAGCGCATGCCGCCGAGCCAGGGCCCCGGCAGCGCCGAGGGCGCCTCGCCCAACCACCGCACCGAGTCCAGCGCCGACAACTCCTTCAGTACCGCCTGGGCCCGCGCCCCACTGTCGGCCTCCACCGCGGCCGCCTCGCCCCACCCGGCCATCGCCTCGCCCGCCAGCGGGCGCTCCCAATAGACGGACGGCTCTCCCAGCACTTCCGCCCCCGCGAGCGGATCCACCGCGGCCAGGGACAATGTCCCCGCCACCCAGTGGCCTCCGTCAGCGCGTCCGAGCGTCGTCATCTGCGGTCCTCTTCGAGATCGCGCCACCAGCCGAGGCAGCAACCTCTTGTTGTTCTGTACGGCGGTTTGGCTATACAAGCATCACGGGGTTCAAAACAACGTGAACTCCACAGACATCGGGAGTCGGCCGTGAGCGGCAAGCCAGGTGAGGACGGCGGAGGACCGCCAAGAGAAGGTACGCCTCGGGTGGCCCGGGCCTGGAAGCCCCAGGGCACGCGCGTGCGTGTGGGACAGGTGGAGGTGGGTGGCCCTGGTTTCGTGGTGATGGCGGGCCCGTGCGCCGTGGAGGGCATGGAGCAGACGGAGCTCACCGCCTCCTCCGTGGCCGCCGCCGGTGCCCACGTCCTCCGGGGTGGGGTATTCAAGCCTCGCACCAGCCCCTACTCCTTCCAGGGCATGGGAGAGCCCGGCCTGCGCGTGCTGGCCGAGGCGGCGCGCAAGGTGGGGCTGCCCATCGTCAGCGAGGTGATGGAGTCCACGCAGATTCCGCTGATGGAGGACTATGTGGACGTCCTCCAGGTGGGCGCGCGCAACATGCAGAACTTCCCGCTGCTGCGAGCGCTGGGGAAGACGCGCAAGCCGGTGCTGCTCAAGCGTGGCCTCGCGGCCACGTTCCAGGAGTGGCTGCTGGCGGCCGAGTACGTGCTCGACGGTGGCAACGATCAGGTCATCCTCTGCGAGCGCGGCATCCGCACCTTCGAGACGGCCACGCGCAACACGTTGGATCTGGCGGCGGTGGCGTTGGCGAAGCAGCGGACGCACCTGCCGGTCATCGTGGATCCATCGCACGCCACGGGCGAGCCGGAGCTCATCCAGCCCATGGCGCT
Source organism: Archangium sp. Cb G35 (assembly GCF_001896145.1). Classification (NCBI taxonomy): domain Bacteria; kingdom Pseudomonadati; phylum Myxococcota; class Myxococcia; order Myxococcales; family Archangiaceae; genus Archangium; species Archangium sp. Cb G35. Next base: position 210,709 of record NZ_MPOI01000019.1, on the reverse strand, counting down.
GGCGGCGGCGGCGGCCGGGGCGGACGGGCTGATCATCGAGGTGCATCCCCGGCCCGAGCAGGCCCTGTGTGACGGGCAGCAGGCGCTCACACCGGAGCGATTCCAACAACTGATGCGGCGGCTGCCGGGTGTGCTGGCCGCCGTGGATCGTCACCTGTGGATGCCGGAGCTCCCGGCCCAGGTCGCGGGGGCTCGATGAGCGCCGAAGTCCAGCGGATGTTCTTCTCCATCGCCACGCGGTACGACGTGACGAACGAGGTCCTCTCCTTTGGCATCCACCGGCTGTGGCGGCGCACGGCCGTGCGGCTCAGTGGCGCGCGGGAGGGCAGTGCCGTCCTCGACTGCGCCACCGGCACCGGAGATCTGGCGCTGTCCTTCAAGCGCCAGGTGGGCGCCTCGGGCCGGGTGGTGGGCACCGACTTCTGCAAGGAGATGCTGGACCACGCTCCGGCCAAGGCCGCCCGCGAGGGGCTCCCGGTGGAGTTCCAGGTGGCCGATGCCATGGCGCTGCCCTTCGCGGACGCCAGCTTCGACGTGGCCTCCATCGCCTTCGGCATCCGCAACGTGGATGACCCGGTGAAGTGCCTGAAGGAGATGGCCCGGGTGGTGCGCCCCGGCGGCCGCGTGGTGGTGCTCGAGTTCGGCCAGCCCACGGGCCTCTTCGGTGGCCTGTTCCGCCTCTACAGCAAGGTGATCATGCCCACCATCGGTGGCCTGCTCACCGGCAACCGGGCGGCCTACGAGTACCTTCCTCGAACCTCCGCCGCTTTCCCGGCTGGTGAGAAGTTCCTCTCACTGATGGAGCAATCCGACTCCTACAAAGAAAGGGTGGCCCATTCGATGATGTTCGGGACATCTTACGTCTATGTCGGGACCGTCCGCTGAGCAGCACCAACTCGTCCAGCGCATCCTCGGAGCCGTGGATCCACGGCTCTCGCCAGCGCTGAGGGAAGAGCTCGCCCGGCCTGGTCCCCGGCTCCTGCCCACGCCAGGGCAGACGGTGGCCATCGCCGGGCATCGCTCCGCGGGCAAGACGCGCCTGCTCCCGCTGGTGAGCGCCCTGCTGGACAAGCAGGGAGTGGATCTGGATGTCGAGCTCGAGCGCCGCTCGGGCCGGAGCCTCCGCGATTGGGTGGCGCAGGACACCAACGGCTTCCGCGAGGCGGAGCGCGGCCTGTTCCTGCAGCTGCCTCGCGGCTCCGTCGTCGCCTTGGGCGGTGGCTTCCTCTCGCATCACCCGGAAGCGCTCCAGTCCTGCTACACCCTGCTCGTGCCCATCTCCTTCGAGACGTACCGCGAACGGCTCCTCGCCGACAAAACGCGCCCCCGGCTGCGTCCCGGTATGTCACTGGAGGAGGAGCTGCACTCCATCTACCACCAACGCCAGGTGCTCCACGCCGCCGTCCCCACGGTGGGCCTCGCCGATTTCCTGCGCGCCTTCGCTTCCTCCGGGAGCCCGTCATGACGGCCCGTCGCGTCGTCACCCTCCCCCCGAGCCTCCGCGGCCCCGACGCCCTGAGCTTCGCCACCGAGGCCCGGAGCCGGGGCGCCGATGTGCTGGAGGTGCGCACGGATCTCCATCCCGCCGACGCGGTGGATGCCGCGGCACTCGCGGGCGTGATGGAGCTGCTCGTGTCCGAGCGCGGCACGGCGCTGCCTCCCGCGTGGGTGGCCGCCGCCCGCTGGGTGGATCGGGATGTCGTTCATGCCGGGGATCTGGCCGCTCCGGCCGGGAAGCTGCTGGCCTCGCACCACGCCGAGCGGCCCCTGTCCACCGAGGAGGCCCTTCGTCTGTGGGACGTGGCGCTTCCGGGTGGCTCCCTGGTGAAGCACATCGAGCCGCTCGGGGTGGAGTCTCGTGAGCGGATCTCCGTGCTGCTGGAGACCCAGGCCCGGCTGAAGGCTCGTTTCGGTGATGGGCGGGTCACCGTTCTCGCGATGGGGCCCACGGCGCTTCCCGTGCGCGCCGTGCTCGCCCGGCGCAATGTGCTCGATTACGTCGCCGTGGGCGGTGATTGGAAGGCCGCTCCGGGACAGAGGTTGCTCGCGGATGCAACCCGGGAAGCGCGGCACCCTCACCCCGTCCCTCTCCCGGAGGGCGAGGGGAAATTGAGCAGGTTGGCGATCCTGGGGACCTCGATCGTCCACTCGCGCTCGCCTCGCATCCACCGTCAGCCCTTCGATCGCATCGACATCCCCGAGGACGCTCCCGTCGAGGCCCTCGTCGACGCCCTCCTCCCCCACTACCGCGGCTTCGCCGTCACCAGCCCCTTCAAGATCCGCCTCGCCCGGCACACCGGCTCGCCGCTCGACGCCATCAACACCCTCGTCCGCCGCCGCGACCGCTGGGAATCCTTCAACACCGACACCGCCGGCGCCCGCTCCGTCCTCGAGCGGCTCGGAGCCCGGGACGTGTTCGTCCTCGGTGACGGAGGGGCCAGCGCCGCCATCCGCGTCGTGGGCACCGAAATGGGCTGTCAGCTCCGCTTCCTGCGCCGCGCGGAAATCGCTGGCCCCCTCTCCGGCCCTGGCATCTGGACCTGGCCGGATCGCATCACCCCACCCGACACCCTGCGCTTCGAGGGCGCGCGCGTCGCCGTCATCGCCTATGGGGCGCCGGCACGTCGCATCGCCACGGAAATCACCCGCCGCGGAGGGACTCCGCTGCTCCTCGGCGCGGCCTGGTTCATCGCCCAGGCCCGACAGCAGCGAGCCCTCTGGGAGACCGCTTCATGAACACGATTGGTACCCTCTTCCGCCTCACCACCTTCGGCGAGAGCCACGGCCCCGCGCTCGGCTCCATCATCGATGGTTGTCCGGCGGGCATTCCCCTCGAGCCCGCGCTCATCCAGGCAGCGCTCGACCGCCGCCGTCCCGGCCAGTCCGCGCTCGTCACCGCGCGCGCCGAGCCGGATCAGGTGGAGATCCTCTCCGGTGTCTTCGAGGGCAAGACGCTCGGCACGCCCATCGCGGCCATCGTGCGCAACACGAACCAGCGCTCCGGGGACTACGACAAGCTCAAGAGCGAGGACCGCCCCGGCCACGCCGATGCCGTCTGGCGCGAGCGCTTCAAGCACCGCGACCACCGCGGCGGTGGGCGCACCAGCGGCCGGGAGACGCTCTGCCGTGTCATCGGTGGCGTCGTGGCCGAGGCCTACCTCGCCCAGGCCTTCCCCGAGCTGCGCACCGTCGCCTGGGTATCGCAGGTGGGTAACCTGACGTCCGCCATTCCCGCGCCCGGCCTCACCCGCGCCATGGTGGATGAACACCCGACCCGCTGCCCGGATCCGGTGGCTCGCGAGGAGATGTCCAAGCGCATCCTCGCCGCCAAGGAGGCCGGAGACAGCCTCGGTGGGTGCATCGACATCCGCGTCGAAGGCGTCCCCGTGGGTCTCGGCGAGCCCATCTTCGGCAAGATGAAGTCCCTGCTCGCGCACGCGCTGGGCAGCGTGGGCGCCGTCACCGGCGTCGTCTGGGGCCCGCCGGATCTGCTCTCGCGCATCGAACAGCCCGGCAAGGTCTTCCACTCGCAGAAGGACACCTACGGCGGCATCCAGGGTGGCCTGGCCAATGGCGAGCCCGTGGCCGTGCGCGTCTACTTCAAACCTCCCGCCACGCTCGCGGAGCACGCGAAGTCCGGGCGTCATGATCCCTGCATCATGCCGCGCGCCGTCCCCGTGCTGGAGTCCATGGTCTCGCTCGTGCTGGCGGACCTCATCCTTCAACTCAACGCCCGGCCCCACTCCGAATGATCCAGCTTTCTCCTGGAGCCTACCGCCACGCCACCGACCGGTGGGGCTCCTTCAAGCGTCTGTGCGCCACCCTTCCCGAGGGCAGCTTCGCCGTCGTGGATCGCCGGGTGGCCCGTCTGCACCCCACCCTCATTCCCGCCCTCAAGGCACGCAAGCCCCACACCATCGTGCAGCTCGCCGGCGGTGAGAGCGCGAAGACCTTCGAGGCCCTGGAGCAGTTGATGGCCGCGGGCCTGTCGATGCCGCGCTCGGGCACGCTGATCGCCATCGGTGGAGGCACCATCGGTGACGTGTCCACGGTGGCCGCGCACCTGCTGAAGCGGGGCGTGCGGCTGGTGCAGGTGCCCACCACGCTGCTGGCGGCGGTGGACAGCAGCCTCGGCGGCAAGGGCGCGGTGGACATGACCGTGCGCGGCCGTGTGGTGAAGAACCCGGTGGGCGTCTTCCACTACGCCGACGAGGCGTGGCTGTGCCCCGAGCTCTACGAGAGCCTCTCGGACACGCAGATCCGCGAGGGCTCGCTCGAGGCCTGGAAGATGGTGGCGAGCCTCGACGAGGAGCTCTTCCGCGCGTACACGCGCCGGGCCCCCTCGCTGGAGCGGATGGTGAAGGACGCGCGGCGCCTCAAGGAGTCCGTCTGCGCGCAGGATCCGTACGAGCACGAGGGCCTGCGCCGGGTGCTCAACTTCGGCCACACCTTCGGCCACGTGCTGGAGAGCGTCTCGCACTTCGAGCTGTCGCACGGGGACGCGGTGGGCCTGGGCATGCTGTGCGCGCTGGACGTGGGGCGCGCCATGGGCATCACCCCCGAGGACGTGGCCTGGAGGGTGGAGGACGCGCTGCACCAGGGGCCGGGAGTGCTCGGCCGGGAGCGGACGGCGGACCTGCTCGAGGGCGCGGCGATCAAGGACGTGATGGCCCTGCTGGCCGCGGACAAGAAGACCGGAAGCGCGGGGGAGTTGCGGATGGTGCTGCTCACCGACGTGGGCCGCGCCGAGGTGCGTGACGTCTCCGCGGACGTGTGGCGCGCACTGTGGCCGGCCTGGAGCCGAGGAGTTCGCCCATGAGTCAGATTCACGTCGATTCGAGCCAGCTCACCCCGTCGGTCCTCACGCCGCCCATCTCCAAGTCGGACGCGCAGCGGGCGCTGGTGCTGGCGCACCTCACGGGCACGTGGCCCCTGCCCGTGCTCCAGGAGGAGCCCGAGCACTTCCTGGCCGCGGACGTGCGCGTGCTGACCCGGGGCATCAACACCCTGCGCCAGCCGCCCGGCACCGTGCGCGACGTGGATTGCGCGGACGGTGGAGCCCCCTTCCGCATCTTCGTCACGCAGGCCGCGGTGACGCCGGGCACGCACGTGCGCATCACGGGCACGCCCCGGCTCGGCGAGCGGCCCCATGGCCCCCTCTTCGAGTCCCTGCGCGAGGCGCTCGGCCCCTCGGGGCTGGTGCTGAAGGAGGGCAACCCCTGGCCGGTGGAGATCAAGGCGCCCGACCGCACGGGAGAGCCCGTCTTCCGTGTGCCGGGAGCGCAGAGCAGCCAGTACGCCTCCAGCCTGCTGCTGGGCTGCGCGGCCCTGTACCTGCGCGAGCGCCGCCCGTGGCGGGTGGAGATCATCGGCCCGCTGACGAGCGCGGGCTACCTGGAGCTCACCGTCTCCTGGCTGCGCCGCTTCGGCTTCACGGTGCGGGAGCAGGAGGGCCGCTTCGAGGTGACGGACTACCGGGCCCCCGAGCGCACCCCGGCGATGCCGGGTGACTGGTCCTCCCTGGGTTACCTGCTGCTCATCTCCTGGCGCACGGGAGGGAGCGTGGAGCGGGCGGACCTCGACAGCGCGCACCCGGACCAGGCGCTGGTGCGGCTGGTGGAGCGCGCGGGGCTGAAGGCGGTTCCCGGAACGGGCCCCAACACCCTGCGGATGACGGGGACGGCCCGGGACGGTCTGGTGGCGTCGGGGACGGAGTGCCCGGACCTGCTGCCCACCCTGGCCGCGCTGGCGTTGGTGCTGCCTCGCCCCTCCACCCTCACGGATGTGGGAGTGCTGCGCCTCAAGGAAAGCGACCGGCTGGAGGGAATACGCACCCTGGTGTCCGCTTTTGGAGGCTCCACCCACCTGGAGGGCGAGACCCTGACAATCCACCCTCCTACCTCCCATCCGCAACGCTTCTCCATGGACAGCCGGGGGGATCACCGCCTGGCCATGGTCGCGGCTACGCTCTCTGTTCTATCCGGTGTGCCCCTCTCCCTCACCGGACCCGAATGCGTGGAGAAGAGTTTTCCGGGCTTCTGGCGGCAGCTGGAGCGCACAGGGGTTCGTCTCACGTCTTGAAACGGGCGCGGCCCGGGGAGAACGCGGCCTCCCCGGGTGCGGTTCTTTTTTGTTGAAAGCGCTCCGCCGCATGTGAAAAGTCCCGCTCATGTCAAAGGACACGCTGACCATCACGGACAACCGGACCGGGAAGACGTACGAGGTCCCGATCGAGAACGGCTGCATTCGGACCAACGCCCTGCGGCAGATCAAGGTCTCGGAGGAAGACTTCGGCCTGATGGGTTACGACCCGGCGTTCCTGAACACGGCCAACTGCAAGAGCGCCGTCACCTTCATCGACGGTGACAAGGGCATCCTCGAGTACCGGGGCTACCCCATCGAGCAGCTCGCGGAGAAGTCGTCGTTCATCGAGGTGGCCTACCTCCTGCTCAACGGCGAGCTCCCGACGCCCAAGCAGCTCGAGGAGTTCAACTACCTCGTCACGCACCACACGTACGTGCACGAGAACATCAAGTCCTTCATGGACGGGTTCCGCTACGACGCGCACCCCATGTCCATGCTGTCCTCCACGGTGGCGGCGCTCTCGGGCTTCTACCCGGACGCGAAGAACACCAAGGACGAGCGCAGCCGCCGCATCCAGATGACGCGGCTCATCGCGAAGATGCCCACCATCGCGGCGTTCTCCTACCGCCACAGCATGGGCCTGCCGTACGTCTACCCGGACAACGATCTGTCCTATGTGGGCAACTTCCTGGCGATGATCCGGAAGATCGGCACCACGACGTACAAGGTTCACCCGACGCTGGAGAAGGCGCTGGACGTGCTCTTCATCCTGCACGCCGACCACGAGCAGAACTGTTCGACGACGTCGGTGCGCACGGTGGGCTCCTCCGAGGTGGATCCGTACTCGGCGGTGTCGGCTGGTATCTCGGCGCTCTACGGCCCGCTGCACGGCGGCGCGAACGAGGCCGTGCTGCGCATGCTGCGCGAGATCGGCCACGTGTCGAAGGTGCCGGACTTCATCAAGGCGGTGAAGGGCGGCGAGGGTGAGAAGAAGCTGATGGGCTTCGGTCACCGCGTGTACAAGTCGTACGATCCGCGCGCGAAGGTCATCAAGCGGGTGGCGGACGAGGTCTTCGAGATCACCGGCAAGAACCCGCTGCTGGAGATCGCGTTGGAGCTGGAGAAGATCGCGCTGCAGGACGAGTACTTCGTGAAGCGCAAGCTGTACCCGAACGTGGACTTCTACTCGGGCCTCATCTACGAGGCGATGGGCTTCCCGGTGGAGATGTTCCCGGTGCTGTTCGCCATTCCGCGCACGGTGGGTTGGGTGACCCAGTGGGAGGAGATGGTGAAGGATCCGGAGCAGAAGATCGCGCGTCCGCGTCAGGTCTACACGGGCTCCAAGCGCCGCGACTACGTGGCGATGAAGGACCGCAAGTAGTCACAGTGCCAGTCTGACCAGACAACCCCTCTCCCCTCGGGAGAGGGCCGGGGTGAGGGTGCCAGGGACCACGGGTTCCGATCACCCTCTCCCTCTGGGAGAGGGCCGGGGTGAGGGTCAATGGACCCGCGCCTTGGCCCTCTTGGCGTTTCAGGCCCCCTACCCCGCCCGGGCGGAAACGGAGGGCTCGCCGGAGTACAGGGACTCGATGAGGTCCTTGTACCGGGCCTCGATGACCTGACGGCGCATCTTCATGCTGGGGGTCAATTCGCCGTTGGAGACGGAGAAGTCCTCGGCGAGGACGGCGAAGCGCTTGATGGTCTCGAAGCGGGCCAGGCGGGGGTTCACCTCGCGCTCGATGGCCTCGTGCAGGTGCTGGCGCAGGCGGGGATCTGCGGCGAGGGCGGAGAGATCCTCGGGCCAGCCGTTCTGTCGAGCGAGGGCCCGGGCGCGCTCGGGGTCCAGGGTGAGCAGGGCCACGAGGTAATTGCGGCGCTCGCCGAGGACGAGCGCATGGCCCACGGGAGCCACGGCCTTGAGGAGCAGCTCGATGGGCGCTGGAGCGGTCTTCTTGCCGCCGGAGGTGACGAGGATCTCCCTCTTCCGGCCGGTGATGTGGAGGAACCCCTCGGAGTCGAGGTGGCCCACGTCGCCCGAGTGCAGCCAACCGTCCTTGAGCAGCTCGGCGGTGGCGCCGGGGTCCTTGTAGTAGCCCTGACACACACCGCCGCCGCGCACGAGGATCTCCCCGTCATCGGCGATCAGGACCTCCACGCCCAGCAGGGGCCGCCCGAGCGTGCCCAGGCGCGTGGCGTCGGGGGTATTGAGGGTGGTGGGCCCGCTGACCTCGGACTGGCCGTAAACCTCGCGGATGATGATGTCGAGCGAGGCGAAGAACTCGAGCACGTCGCGGCCGATGGGGGCGGCGCCACTGCAGAAGAAGTGGGTGCGGTCGAAGCCCAGCTTCGAGAGCAGGGCCGGGAAGACGGTGCGCTGGGCGAGCTGGTACTGGCTCTCCAGGAACAGCGGCACGCGCTCGTGGCGCAGGACGAGCGCGTTGCGCTGGACGGCCACCCCGCGGGCCCAGCCCACGACTCCCTGCCGGGCGGTGGGCAGCTCGCGGAGGGCCTCCTCCAGCCGGCCCTTGAGCTTCTCCCAGACGCGGGGCACGCCGAAGAAGACGGTGGGCCGGGCGTCGCGCAGATCCTCCGGCACCTTCTCCAGGGAGCGCGCGAAGTACACCTCCGCGCCGACGAGGAGGGGGGCATGGATGCTGAGCATCTGCTCGGCGATGTGGGCCAGGGGCAGGTACGACAGGAGCACCTCGTCGTCCCCGGCCATGCGGGTGGCGCGCATGAGCTGCGTGGCCGTCCAGACGAGGTTCTGGTGGCTGATCATGACGCCCTTGGGGTTGCCCGTGGTCCCCGAGGTGTAGATGAGGGTGGCGAGCCCCCCGGGCTGGAGGGCGTTGACGGCGTCCCAATAGGGCCCCTCGTCGATGCCGGTGCCGCGCGCCAGCACCTCGGCGTAGCTCAGCACCCCCTTGGGGAGCGGGGCCTCGGGGGGATCCAGGACGATGATGTGGCGCAGCCGGGGCACCCGCTCACGCACGGCGAGGGCGATGGCCAGGTGTTGCTCGTTCTCCACCACCAGGTGGCCCGCCTCGCAGTGGTCCACGAGGTACTGGATCTGCTCGGGGCTGCTGGTGGTGTAGACGCCCACGGGGACGCCCCCCAGGGCCATGGCGGCCATATCCGCCACCAACCACTCCTCGCGGTTGAAGGACAGGAGGGGCAAGGTGTTTCCCCGCTGGAAGCCCAGCGAGCGCAACCCCAGGGCGAAGCGCTTCACCCGGGTGGCATATTCGTGCCACGAGGTGGGCACATACGTGCGTCCCTTGCGCGTCCACAGTGCCGGACGGTGCTGCCGCCGGCTGGCCTGATCCTGGAGCGCATGCACCATCGTCCTGGGAGTGTCCATTGGGATTCCGAGGCTACTGAAACCGGGTGACGGCTCTCCACGGGCGTTGACAGGTCACCAGAGCCCTATGTATTCCGCGCCACGCACATGACGATCGATCTGACTTGCCAGAAGTGCGAGGGCACCTTCGAGCTGGATGTTCAGGATCTCATTGATGGCACGGAGAAGCTCGCCTGCCCTCATTGCAGTCAGAAGGCCCCCACCAACATCCAGGAGGACTTCGTCTCGGCGCTCACCGAGATGCGGACCCAGGTGGCCGCGCTGGGCAAGCGCTTCGCCGTCTCGCTCGCGCTGGAAACCGAGGATCTGGAGGACGAACTCGACGAGGACGAGGAGTCTGACGAGGACGAGGAGTCCGACGACGAGGAGCTCGACTTCGACGAGGACGAGGACGTCGAGGACGAAGAGGACTACGACGAGGACGAGGACGAGCGCTGACGCTCGCCCGTCTACCCCGCCCTATCGTTTTTCGCGGGGAGCGGTTGGTGTGAGGCTGGGGAGCAGGCGGGCACGAATCGGAGCCCTCCCGCCCCTGACGCACATGCACACGTTTGCAGGGTGAAAACGTCCATCCCTGCAGCTTTCGTCCTGGCTCCGCTGTCCGCTGCGCTGCTCGCCCTGGGTGTGCTGTTCCTCCCCGGCTTTGGCGCTCCACCCGCGCACGCGACCGCAGCGCCGAAGGACAGCGAGGCCTGCGTTCCCAAGCAGGGAGGAAACCCCGCCGCCTGTAAGGAGTTGGTGCGCCTCCAGGTGCGGGACGTGATTCCACTCGTCGAGGCACAGACGCACGCGGTGGTGCTCACCACGGAGGACGGGGCGCTGGTGTTGCCCATCTTCGTGGACGAGTCGGCCGCGGTGGCCATCGCCTTCCGGCTGGCCCACCTGAGGCCGCCACAGCCGCTCTCGCAGGATCTGCTCGGCTCGGTGGTGACGGAGCTGGGCGCCAAGGTGACCGAGGTGCGCATCGACGATCTGCGCGATGACATCTACACGGGCCGCGTCTTCCTCGAGCAGGGCAAGCGCAAGGTGACGCTGGACGCGAGGCCCTCGGACTCCATCGCCATGGCGCTGGATGGAGAGGCCCGCATCATGGTGACGCGCAAGGTGCTGGACGAGGCCGGCATCAGCCGCGAGGAGATCGACGCACTGCGCGAAGGCGGCCCGGGCGTGGGCGGGAGCGGAGACCCCAACATGATGGACGAGCCGCTCGACATGGAGCCCATGGATCCGCACCAGGGCCTGCCGCCGCCGGGCTTGGCTCCGAAGCTGGCGCCCAAGACGGACGAGATCAGCCTCTAGCGAGCACGTCAGTGGAACCCCGCAAAGGCGAAAGCCCGGCCCCCCCTCCAGGGACGCCGGGCTTTCTCGCGACGTAGGCACGAAGCCGTGAAACCAATGACTGCTCCCGCCGACGCCGTCGCTGTCGCCCGCGTTGGCGCCAAGTATTCTCAAGGACGCAAAGCTGTCAAGGCGGCGCCGGGCGCCTAGGATGTGCGCCCATGCGCAAGGCGAAGATCATCTGCACGCTGGGACCGTCCTCCGACTCGGCCGAGGTCATCGAGGAGCTCATCCGCTCCGGGATGAACGTGGCGCGGCTCAACTTCTCGCACGGCTCGCACGACCAGCACCGCCGCCGGGTGAATCTGATCCGCCGGGCCTCCAAGAAGCTGGGGCTGCCGGTGGCGATCCTCCAGGACATCCAGGGCCCGAAGATCCGCCTGGGCAAGTTCGAGGGCGGGTGCCTGGAGGTGAAGACGGGCCAGACGGTGGTGGTGACGACGCGGGAGCTGCTGGGGCACGAGAACATCATCCCCACGCCCATCCGCTCGCTGCCCAGGGACGTGGAGCCGGGGCACCCCATCCTGCTGGATGACGGGCGGGTGCGGCTGAGGGTGAAGAAGGTGCAGGGCAAGGACGTCACCTGCACGGTGGAACTGGGCGGGATGCTGAAGGACCACAAGGGCCTGAACCTGCCGGGGGCGCACGTGTCGGTGCCCACGATCACCGAGAAGGACGCGGAGGATCTGGCGTTCGGGCAGGAGGTGGGCGTGGACTACGTGGCGCTCTCCTTCGTGCGTACGGCGAACGACATCAAGGAAGCGCGCAAGCTGGTGGCGAAGCTCAACACGCCGCTGATCGCGAAGATCGAGAAGCCGCAGGCGGTGGCGAACCTGGAGGCGATCGCGCGCGAGGCGGACGGCATCATGGTGGCGCGAGGCGATCTGGGCGTGGAGATGCCGCTGGAGAAGCTGCCGGCGATCCAGAAGCGGATGGTGGCCACGGTGAACCGGATGGGAGGCCTGGTCATCGTCGCCACGGAGATGCTGGAGAGCATGGTGAACAACGCGAGGCCCACGCGCGCCGAGGTGTCGGACGTGGCCAACGCGATCCTGGACGGAGCGGACGCGGTGATGCTCTCGGGGGAGACGGCGGCGGGCAAGTACCCGGTGCAGGCGGTGGCCACCATGGCGCGGATCGTCGAGGAGACGGAGTCCGGGGTGGTGAGGAACATGGAGCATCCGCCCTTCCCGGACGCGAAGGACGACATCTCCACGGGTGTGGCGGCGGCGGCGGTGGCGGCGGCCGAGCAGATGAAGATCGGCACCATCGTGGCGTACACGGAGCGGGGCCTGACGGCGCGGCTCATCTCGGAGTTCCGGCCGACGGCGCAGATCATCGCGCTGACGCCGAACCCGGAGACGGTGAACCGGATGGCGCTCTACTGGGGAGTGAAGGCGCTGCAGGTGGGCCGGTTGCAGTCGACGGACGCGATGCTGCGTCAGGTGCGGCGGCTCTGCCGCGACGAGGGTCTCTGCAAGGTGGGCACGCCGGTGGTGATCGTGGCGGGCGTGCCACTCAACGAGCCGGGGCGCACCAACATGATGTCGGTGCACCGGATCTGATCCATCTCAAACTGACACATTTCCCCTCTCCCCCCGGGAGAGGGACGGGGTGAGGGTATCGGGGGCCCCAGGTTGAACCCGTGAGCCCCACTGTGACCACTAGCTCGCGGAAGCGAGCCAGGGCGTGGTCTGCGAGAAGTCGTAGATGCGCTCGATGGCGATCTGCTTGTAGCGCTCGACCTTCACAGCGCGCCGGGCGCACTCCCAGACGAGCTCCGAGGGAGGACGATCCGGCTCCTTCTTCTTGCGGCGCTTGACCTCGGCCTTGATGGCCTTCAGGGCGACGCGAGGGTGGAAGCAGAAGGCCGAGGAGAACAGCAGGTGCCCGGCGAAGGGGATGAGCCGGGCCTCCAGCACATCGCCCGTCTCGAGCCCCGCCACGGTGCGGCGCTCGGTGACGTCGAAGTCCTTGCCGGAGAACAGCTCACGCAGACGCACGAGGCCCTTGCCCAGCTTGCGCACCTCGAAGAGGCCGTGGACGGTCTCCGTGAAGCAGCGGAAGGCGTTGGCCTCCTCGGGCGAGGCGCCCTGCAGCCGCAGCTGGTACAGCTCCGCGGCGGGCGTCAGCTTGGAGATCGGCGAGACCCGGTCGAACAGATAGAAGTCCAGGAAGGACGCCATCCGCAGCTCGAAGATCTTGTCGTCCTCGAAGACCTCGCCGGTGAGGCGGAGGTACTCCGCCTTGGCCTCCAGCAGGTCGGGCTTGCGTGACTCCTGGCTCCCAAAGGCGATGAGCTGGTCGAGATAGGGCTGATACGACAGCGGCGAAAGGGGGGAGTCCATGGGGCAGCGAGATCCTACTCTCCGGCCATGAGCTTCGCGAAACGTGAGAACAGGTACCGGGCGTCATGGGGCCCGGGCGAAGCTTCCGGGTGGTACTGCACGCTGAAGGCGCGGGCGTCGGGGATGCTCAGGCCCTCCACGGTGCCGTCGTTGAGGTTGATGTGGCTCACCACCGCCTTGCCCTTCACGCTCGCATCATCCACCGCGAAGCCGTGGTTCTGCGAGGTGATCTCCACCTTGCCGGTGGTCAGGTCCTTGACTGGCTGGTTGGCGCCCCGGTGGCCGAACTTCATCTTGTACGTCCGCCCGCCCAGGGCGAGCGCCAGGATCTGGTGACCCAGGCAGATGCCGAAGACGGGCACCTTGCCGAGCAGTCCGGCCACGACCTTGTCGGCGCCCTTCACGGCGGCGGGGTCTCCGGGGCCGTTGGCGAGGAAGATGCCGTGGGGCTTCTCGGCGAGCACGGCCTCGGCGGTGGTGCCGGCGGGAACCACCTTCACGCGGCAGCCCACATCCACCAGGAAGTGGAGCATGGAGCGCTTGAGGCCGTAGTCATAGGCCACCACGTCGAAGCGCAGCTCCGGAGCGGCGCGCGGGGCCTCGCCGAGCAGGTTCGGGCTGGGGGTGGTGAAGAGGTAGGACTCCTGGGTGGACACGCCGGTGGCGAGATCCAACCCCTCCATGCCGCGAGCCTTGCGGGCCCGCTCCACGAGCGCGGCCGGCGAGTGGTCCTCGGTGGAGATGACGCCCATCTGCGCGCCGTGCGTGCGCACGTGCCGCACCAGGCGCCGGGTGTCGATGCCCTCGATACCGACGATGCCGTGGCGCTTCAGGTAGACGTCGAGCGTCTCCGCGGAGCGCCAGTTGGAGGCCTGCTCGGAGGAGTTGCGCACGATCATGCCCACGGCGTGCGGCTTCACGGACTCCTGGTCCCCGGGGTTGGCGCCCACGTTGCCCATCTCGGGGTACGCCATGGTGACGATCTGCCCGACGTACGAGGGATCCGTGAGGATCTCCTGGTAGCCGGTCATCGACGTGTTGAACACCACCTCGCCCACCGTCTCGCCGGAGGCGCCGAGCGCGCGACCCTCGAAGGTGGTGCCATCCGCCAATGCCAGCACTGCCCGCTTCATCACCTGGACTCCTTGATGTGACCGTCCTCGAAGACGAGCCGCCCGGAGACCCACGTCTGGGCGACCCGGCCCGTCAAACGCCGGCCGTGAAAGGGGGTGTTCCGGCTGCGGGAGAAGAACCGCGCCGAATCCACCGTCCACTCCGCTTCCGGCTCTACCACCGTGATGTCCGCCGGGGCACCGGCGGCCAGATGGCCGCCCGGCAGCCCGAACGCCCTCGCCGGACCGTCCGTCAGCAGGGCCACCGCCCGCTGGAGGCTCATCACGCCCTCGCGCACCAGGGAGAGCGTCAGGCCGAGGGCCGTCTCCAGCCCCACCACGCCATTCCACGCCTTGTCGAACTCCACCTGCTTCTCCAACACGCCGTGGGGCGCGTGGTCCGTGGCGATGGCGTCGATGGTGCCGTCCACGAGCCCCTCGCGCACGGCCTCGATGTCGCGGCGGGTGCGCAGGGGCGGATTCATGCGGGCGTGGGTGTCGTAGGAGCCCACGGCCTCGTCATCCAGGATGAAGTGGTGCGGGGTGGCCTCGGCGGTGACATTGAGGCCACGGCGCTTGGCCTCGCGGATGAGGCGCACGCTGCCCTCGCAGGAGACATGGGCGACGTGCAGCCGCCCCTTCGTCTCCTCCAGGAGCACCATGTCGCGCGCCACCATGGCCACCTCGGCCGAGGGCGGGATGCCAGCGAGGCCCAGGCGCGTGGAGGTGCGGCCCTCGTTCATCACGCCCTTGCCCGAGAGCGTCAGATCCTCCTCGTGCACCATGACGGGGAGGTTGAAGAGCTGGGCGTACTGGAGGGCGCGGCGCATGAGGCCGGCGTTCATCACCGGGCGGCCGTCGTCGGTGATGCAGACGCAGCCGGCGCCGACGAGCGCCCCCATCTCCGCCATCTCCTCGCCCTGGAGGCCCTTGGTGATGGCGCCCGCCAGGTACACGTGGCACAGCCGCGCCTCGCGGGCCTTGGACTTCACGTACTCGCTGACGAGCACGCTGTCGTTGACGGGCTTGGTGTTGGGCATGGCCACCACCGCGGTGAAGCCGCCCGCCACCGCCGCCATGCAGCCGGTGAGGACCGTCTCCTTCCCCTCCTCGCCCGGCTCGCGCAGGTGCACGTGCAGGTCGATGAAGCCCGGCAGCACCAGCTTGCCCGTGGCGTCCACCACCCGCGCGTCCTGCACCTTCAGGGGCGCCTCGGACACCTCGGCGATGGTGCCGTCCCGCACCAGCACGTCACGCACACCGTCCACGCCGTTGCGCGGATCCACCACCCGCCCGCGGCTCAGCAGGATCGTCGAGCTCACCGGCACACCTCCTCGAGGATGGCGCGGCGCACGGCCACACCATGCGCCACCTGCTCCAGGATGACGCTACGGGAACCATCGGCCACGGCGGGGGCGATCTCCACGCCCCGGTTCATGGGGCCGGGGTGCATCACGAGCGCCTCCGGCTTGAGCCGCTCGGCGCGGGCGGCGTTGAGCCCGTACAGGCGGGAGAACTCACGCGTCGAGGGGAAGAAGTTCTCCCCCTGCCGCTCCGACTGCACGCGCAGACACATGACGGCATCGGCGCGGGGCAGCACGGCGTCCAGGTTCGTGGTGAGCTCGGCGCCGAAGGACTCCAGGCCGGGCGGCAGCAGCGTGGGCGGGCCGCACAGCACCACCTTCGCGCCCAGCGTGGTGAGGCAGTGCAGGTTGGAGCGGGCCACGCGGCTGTGGAGGATGTCGCCGACGATGAGCACCGTGCGTCCATCCAGGCTGCCCCAGCGGCGGCGCAGGGTGAAGGCATCCAGCAGGGCCTGCGAGGGATGCTCGTGTGTACCGTCCCCCGCGTTGACGACGGCGCAGCGCACGTGGCGCGCCACCAGGTGCGGGGCCCCCGAGGAGCGGTGCCGGATGATGAGCGCCACCGGGCCCGTGGCCTCGATGTTGCGGACCGTGTCCAGCAGCGTCTCACCCTTGGAGATGGAGGAGCCCGCCGTCGTCCAGTTGAGCACCTCGGCGCCGAGCGCGTGCGCCGCCATCTCGAAGGAGGTGCGGGTGCGCGTGGAGTCCTCGAAGAAGAGGTTGGCGATCACCCTGCCCCGCAGCACATGCGAGGCATCCGGCCCACCGTGCAGGTGTGCCTCGGCCCGTCCGAGCAGCGCCTCGATGTCCGCGCGCCGCAGGCCCTCGATTCCCAACAGGTGTCTCATGGGGTCCCCTGGGCACTACTTGCCGGGAATGCCTTCCTTCACGACATGGAAGCGGATGACGCGGACGTTGTTGGTGGGCTTGAGCTGCACCCGCCGCTCGTAGTCCACCTCGATGCGGACGTTCGGCGAGACCGTGCTGCGCTCGATGGTGATGTTCTCGTCCGTCAGGCCGAGCCCGGGCACGAGGACGTCCTGGTCGAACTTGTCCGTATCCCAGTGGGTGCCCACCTGGCTGGTGCGCTCGATGATCACCCTGCGCAACGTCTCGTCGTCCGCGGTCGGGGACCGGTTGAAGGCCACCGCGACGGCTTCCTTCACGTCGAAGTTGTCCGCGTACACGGGGATGAGCATCACGCCCAGATAGAGGCCCCCCACGACGAGGATGAGGAGCACCAGGCCGCCAAAGCTGATCTTCCCAGAGGGATGACGCATGAGGCCCCCGCGTAGCAGCGGCACGCGCGGGGCGTCAAGCATCGCGGCGGGTTTCAGCGGACCGGCTCGAACAGCCGGTCGGTGCGCAGTCCAGTCCCCTCGAAGAAGTTGCTGAACCAGCCACCGAACCCCAGCGCCATCCAGACGACCATGGCCTTGCCCTTGATGTGACCGTACGGGACGAACTCCACGCCCCCGCCGGCACCCAGGCCATAGCGGCTGTCCAGGCTGTTCTCCCGGTTGTCACCCATGACGAAGACGTGGCCCGGGGGAACGACGTAGGGCCCCTCGTACTCCATGCGGGCCTTGCTCCCCGGCTGCAACACGGAGTGGACCTTGCCGTCCAGGCTCTCGTGGTACAGCCGCAGGTGCTCCGGGTACCAGGGCGTGTTGTCCTGCCGGTTGTAGACGACCTGGTCCTCGTTCACCAAGGTGCGCGACTGGGGCGCGCCGTTGATGAAGACCTCGCCGTTGATGAGCTCCACCTTGTCCCCGGGGATGCCCACCACGCGCTTGATGAAGTCCAGCTCCAGCTGCACCGGGTTGTTGAAGACGATGACGTCTCCCCGCTCCGGCGCGCGGACGATCTGGAAGGGCACGTAGTTGGTGAAGGGCAGCCGCACCCCGTAGATGAACTTGTTGATGAAGACCTGATCGCCGATCTCCAGCGTGGGCAGCATGGAGCCGGAGGGGATGCGGTACGGCTCGATGATGAAGACGCGGATGATGACCGCGATGGCCAGCGCCTTGGCGAAGCCCGAGACGAAGTCCCCGAGGTCCTGCTTGCGCCACACCGCCAGCAACTGGGTGGCCAGCGTGTCGAGCGCCTTCGTCTCCTTCTCCAGCCCCTCGGCGTCCCCGGCCAGCGAGGCGGCCTCCACCTGCATGGCCTGCTCGGCCAGCCGCGTGGACGCCTCGGCGGGGATCTTCCCCGGCACCTTCTTGTGGATGCGCTCGATCTCCCCGATGAGCTCACGCGCCTCGTGCCGCAGGTGGCGCAGCCGGCTCTGCTTGGGCAGCGCGAAGCGCAGCACCATCAGCCCGAGGAAGTAGAGCAGCATCAACCCCGCAAGGCCCTGCATGAGCGGCTGGGCCCAGCCGGCCGAGGGGGGCACGAACTCGATGAGGATGATGTAGGGGATGAGCGCCAGGCCGAGGATGACCAGGGGCGCCCACAGGCTGGTGAGCAGCTCGCGCCACAGCAGCGCGCGGCTGGCCTTGATCTGCTCGGGCGTCCTGCGGGCGGCCATGGAGGCCTCGAGTCCCGCGGGAGCTTCGGTCGCGCTGCTGGTGGACATGGACTATTCCTCCGTCTTCAGCACCGCGAGGAAGGCCTCCTGCGGGATCTCCACCGAGCCCACCTGCTTCATGCGCTTCTTGCCCTCCTTCTGCTTCTCGAGGAGCTTGCGCTTGCGGCTGATGTCGCCGCCGTAGCACTTGGCGAGCACGTTCTTGCGGATGGCGGAGATCGTCTCACGCGAGATGATCTTCGCGCCAATGGCGCCCTGGATGGCCACCTCGTACATCTGCTTCGGGATGACCTCCTTGAGCTTCTGGCACACCTCGCGGCCGCGCTGGTAGGCGCGCTCCTTGTGGACGATGACGCTGAGCGCGTCCACTGGATCCCCGTTGATGAGGATGTCCAGGCGCACCAGGTCCGCCTCCACGTAGCCGGCCAGCTCGTAGTCCAGGCTGGCGTAGCCGCGGGTGACGCTCTTGAGCTTGTCGAAGAAGTCGAAGACGACCTCGGCCAGGGGCATCTCGTACGTCACCTGCACGCGCGTGCCGCTGGAGCCCAGGTACTTCATGTCCTTCTGCACGCCGCGCCGGTCCTGGCACAGCTTGAGCACCGCGCCCAGGTAGTCGTTGGGCACGTGGATGTGGCAGGTGAGGACGGGCTCCTCGAACTTGGCGATCTTCTGCACCGGCGGCAGCTTGGCCGGGTTGTCCACGTGCAGCACCGCGCCCTGCGAGTCGGTGATCCGGTACACCACCGACGGCGCCGTGGTGATGAGCGACAGGTTGTACTCGCGCTCCAGGCGCTCCTGGACGATCTCCATGTGCAACAGGCCCAGGTAGCCGCAGCGGAAACCGAAACCAAGCGCGGTGGAGGACTCGGGCTCGTAGGTGAAGGCCGCGTCGTTGAGCTTGAGCTTGGCGAGCGCGTCGCGCAGGCCCTCGTACTGCTCGGAGTCCACCGGGAAGATGCCGGAGAACACCATGGGCTTCACTTCCTTGAAGCCCGGGAAGGGCGCGTCCGTGGGACGCAGCTCCTCCGTCACGGTGTCACCCACCTTGGCGTCCTGGAGCTCCTTCACGTTGGCCACCAGCACGCCCACCTCTCCGGCGATGAGCTGCGGCACCGGACGGGAGAACGGGCTGAAGACACCCAGCTCCTGCACCTCGAAGGCCTTGTTGTTGCTCCACAGCTTGATCTTCTGCTTGAGCTTGAGCGTGCCCTCGAGCACGCGCACCAGCGTCACGACGCCACGGTAGTTGTCGTACCAGCTGTCGAAGATGAGGGCCCGGAGCGGAGCGGCGGGATCTCCCGAGGGGGGCGGCACGCTCTTCACCACCGCCTCCAGGATCTCCTTGATGCCGATGCCCTCCTTGGCGGAGGCCGGCACGGCGCTGGAGCCGTCGATGCCGATCACGTCCTCGATCTCCGTGCGCGTGCGATCCACGTCGGCGCTCGGCAGATCGATCTTGTTGATGACCGGGATGATCTCCAGGTTGTGATCCAGCGCCATGTAGACGTTGGCGAGCGTCTGGGCCTCGACGCCCTGGGTGGCGTCCACCACCAGGAGGGCGCCCTCGCACGCGGCGAGCGAGCGGCTCACCTCGTAGGCGAAGTCCACGTGTCCCGGGGTGTCGATGAGGTTGAGGACGTACTTCTGGCCGTCGTTGGCGGTGTAGTTCATCCGCACGGACTGGGCCTTGATGGTGATCCCGCGCTCGCGCTCCAGCTCCATGTTGTCGAGGAACTGGTCCTGCGCCTCGCGCTTGGTCACCGTTCCGGTGGCACCGAGCAGACGATCGGCCAGGGTGGACTTCCCGTGGTCGATGTGGGCGATGATCGAGAAATTGCGGATGTGAGCGTTGTCGGCCGGCATGGTAGGGGGGCCTCGGGCTACGTCGAAGCCGGCTTGAGTAACACCGAACCCCACCAAAATCCATGCGCGTGCGCGCCCGGCGTGCAACCCAAACGACGCCGGGCCGCCTCCCCTCCCCGCCGGGAGGACGGGAGGGCTAGCGGGAGGTGTGCTCGCGGAAGAACGACACCGTGCGGCGAAGCCCCTCGGGGAGCTCCACCGAGGGCTGCCAGCCGAGCACCCGGCGTGCCAGGGTGTTGTCCACGCAGGAGCGCAGTTGCTCGCCCGGCTTGCCGGGAGCATGGAGGGCGGGCTTGTCCACCCCCGCCGGCTGGGCCAGCAGGGTGTAGAGCCGGTTGATGTCCGTCTCCACGCCGGTGCCGATGTTGATGGCGCCCGAGTAGTCCTTCTCCACCGCCAGCACGTTGGCCCGCGCCACGTCCTCCACGTAGACGAAGTCGCGCGTCTGCTTGCCCTCGCCGTAGATGGTGCACTCGCGGCCGCCGAGCAGGCGCTGGCAGAAGATGGCCACCACGCCGGCCTCGCCGTGCGGGTTCTGCCGGGGGCCGTACACATTGGCGTACCGCAGGGCCACGTAGTTCATCCCGTACTGGGCCTTGTAGTAGCCGAGATACAGCTCACCCGAGGCCTTGGAGACACCATAGGGCGACACCGGCCGCGTGGCGTGGGTCTCGGGCGCGGGGAAGACGTCCTGCTCGCCGTAGATGGCCCCGCCGGTCGAGCTGAACACCACCTTCTGGACACCCGCGACGCGCGAGGCCTCCAGGAGGTTGAGGAAACCGAGGATGTTGGCCTCCGCGTCGAAGCGCGGGTCCTCCACACTGCGGCGCACATCCATCTGAGCGGCCAGGTGGCACATCACCTGGGGGCGCTCGGCGCGGATGAGCTGCGCGGCCTCCGGAGCCCGGATGTCCATGACCTCCAGACGCACCCGGGGGTCCAGGTTCTCCTTCCGTCCACTCGACAGATTGTCGAGGGCGATGACCTCATGCCCCGCGCGCACGAAGGCGTCGCACACATGCGAGCCAATGAATCCCGCCCCACCAGTCACCAGGACTTTCAACGTGCCGCTCCCGCCACCCCCAGGTGGCCACCAAAGAGAGAAAGTTTGGCGCGAAAGTTAGGGGGTAGAGCCCTTCCCGGCAACCGATCGGAACCAGGCAATCGTCTCCCGCAAACCCTCCTCCAGAGGTACTCGCGGCTCCCACCCGAGCAGTTGCCGGGCCCGGCTGATGTCCGGGCGGCGCTGCTTGGGGTCGTCCTTGGGCAGCGGCTTGTGGACGATGCGCCCTCCCCCACCCGCCGCGGCGCGCACCGCCTCGGCGAACTCGAGCATGGTCATCTCGCGGGGATTGCCGATGTTGACGGGCTCGATGACGTCCGAGAGGGACAGCCGGATCAGGCCGTCCACCAGGTCTCGCACGTAGCAGAAGGAGCGCGTCTGGGTGCCCTCGCCGAAGACGGTGAAGTCCTCGCCGCGCAGCGCCTGGCCCACGAAGGCGGGCACCACACGCCCGTCGTTGAGGCGCATCCTCGGCCCGTAGGTGTTGAAGATGCGGACGATGCGCGTCTGCACGCCATACGAGCGGGCGTACACCATGGTGAGCGCCTCGGCGTAGCGCTTGGCCTCGTCGTAGCAGGCGCGCGGGCCAATGGGATTCACGTTGCCCCAGTAGTCCTCGCGCTGCGGGTGCACGTGCGGATCTCCGTACACCTCCGAGGTGGAGGCCTGGAGGAACACGGCGCCCTTGGCCTGGGCCAGCTTGAGCCCGTTCTCCGTCCCCAGCGAGCCCACCCGCATCGTCTCCAGCGGCAGCTTCGCGTAGTCGATGGGCGAGGCCGGTGAGGCCATGTTGAAGACGTAGTGAACCGGCCCGTCCACCGAGAATCCCTCGGTGATGTCCTGCTTCACCACCTCGAAGCCCGCGCGGCCCCGCAGGTGCGCCACGTTGGCCTCGGCACCGGTGATGTAGTTGTCCACGGACACCACACCGGACGCGCCATCGTCCAGCAACCGCTCACACAGGTGCGAGCCCACGAAGCCCGATCCCCCGAGCACCACCACCCTCTGGCCCTTCATGCTCTTGCTCATGATCCCGCTCTGGTGTGGAGCTCAGCTCAGCTCGTCGAAGGACGCCTGCCCCGGCAACTGCGCCTTGTATTTCTCCAGCACGAGATCGATCCCCTGCCGGATGTACTCGGCCACGGGAACCTTGGTCTTCTGGTTCAGCGCCTTGAGCAGATCGTTCTGCTCCGGCGTGATGTAGATGGTGGTGCTGATCTTCTTTCGGGCCATGGCGATATGTGAAAATATATGGACTTACATGTCCCTTGAAGCGCTGTTTTCGAGCCGTGTCGTACAGCCCTCGAAGCTCGGATGGGTGGCGGGGCTCGCGCTGGTGGGTCTTTGTGGGTGCGCATCCGACCAATCCGTGAAGAAGCCGGAGGAGGCGCAGGCGAAGGAGGAGGTGGCGCCCCAGCCCATCCGCCCGGAACCGGCCGCCAACGAGAAGGTGACGGAGAAGGACACCAACGGCGATCAGAAGCCGGACGTGTGGATCTTCACGGTGGACGGGCGGATGGTCCGTAAGGAACTGGACATCAACTGGGATGACCGGGTGGACCTCACCACGTACTACGACGCCCGCGAGGAGCGGGAGCGCGAGGCGATGGACCTCGACTTCGACGGGAAGGTGGACTCCGTCTACTTCTACGAGAAGGGCATCAACGTCCGGCGGGAGCGCGACCTGAACGGGGACGGCAAGCCGGACGTGTGGATCTTCTACGAGAAGGGGCGGCTGGCCCGGAAGGAGCGGGACTCCAACGGGGACGGCCGCGTGGACTACTGGGAGTATTGGGAGAACAACCAGGTCGATCGCATCGGCGAGGACCTGGATGGCGACGGCAACGTGGACAAGTGGAGCCGCGGCACTCCCGCCGAGTAGCCCACCGGCGCAATCAAAGGCCGGAGGTGGCGCGGTAGACGACGCCCTCGCCCTCGAGCGTGTAGGCCCCCTCGGCCGCGCTCACGAACACCGAGGCCCCCCGGGGCAGCGCGAGCGTCTCGCCCCCGGAGGACAGCCGGGCGGAGCCCTCGGTGCACAGGAGGATCTCCGGCCCACGCCGCTCCGGCCGGGCGGACACCCCGGGGCGGAGCTGGAAGCGCGAGAGGCGGAACTCGTCCGTGGGCGTGGGGTAGACGGACTCCACCCCGTCCGTGGTGGCCGCCGGGACCAGGCCGATGGGGCCGCACCGGAAGTCCAGCACGCGGAGCAGCTCCGGGACGTCCACGTGCTTGGGCGTGCACCCGCCGCGCAACACGTTGTCCGAGTTGGCCATGATCTCCACGCCCACGCCACGCAGGTACGCGTGGAGGTTGCCCGCGGACAGGTAGATGGCCTCGCCCGGCCGCAACCGCACGAGGTTGAGCATCAACGCGCCGATGACGCCGGGATCGCCCGGGTAGAGCTCGCCGAGCCGCAGGGCCCACTGCAGCTCCGCCGCGAAGTGGCCCCCCTTCCCTTCGCGCGCCGAGCAGGCGGCGACCACCGCGTCCACCAGGGGCCCCCGCGACTCGCGAGGCAGCGTCATCAGCGCCTCGAACATGCACGCCACGCCCTTCGCATCCGGCGACGCACGCAGCGGGGCGAGCAGCGGCTCGAGGGCGGCCACGCCGAGCGAATCGAAGAGGGCGAGCGTCTCGTCCGCGCTCCGGAAGCCACACAGCGCATCGAAGGGCGTCAGCGCGCAGATGAGCTCGGGCTTGTGGTTGGCGTCCTTGTAGTTGCGGTGCGAGGCGCTCACGGGCACGCCGAGCGCGTTCTCACGGGCGTACCCTTCGCGGGCCTGGGCGAGACTCGGGTGCGTTTGCAAGGACAGCGGGGTTTCCGCCGCGAGCACCTTGAACAGGAAGGGCAGCTCGGCGCCGAAGCGGCGCGTCACCTGCTCACCGAGCTCCCGCTCCGGCGAGGCCCGGATGACCTCCAGCAGCGAGCCCCCGCCCGCCGGCCGCTTCACGCGCGACGGGGCACCGGGGTGGGCTCCCATCCACAGCTCCGCCTGGCAGGCGGCGGAGGGCGAGGGTTGCCCGAGCAACTCGGCGATAGCGGTCCGCGAGCCCCAGGCGTACGGCTGGATGACGTTGTCGAGGAGGTCCATTCAGCGGCGCCCATAGCACTCCGGGCGCCGGCCCGCCATGCACCGGCGGTCTAGTTCGCGGCCACGAAGGCCTGGATCTGCGTCTCGCGCTTGAAGTCCGACAGGTAGCGGGAGGCGGCATCCTTCGAGGGGAAGCTGCCCATGCGGACGCGGTACCAGGTGCCCTTGTTGGGGACCTCGGCGGTGACGATGTACGGGGCGTAGCCACGGTCCCGGAGCTTCGTCGCGAAGCGCTCGGCCTCCGGACGATTCTGGAAGGCGGAGATCTGCAGGGTGAAGGCACCGCCAGGGGCGGCCTCGGTGGGCCGCTGGGTGGCGCGGGCGATGGCGTCCTTCAGACCGCCGCCCTGGGCCGGAGCCGTGGTGCGGGTAGGCACGGGAGCGGCCTCCACCTTGCCCGGCACGGGAGCGGGCTTGCTCTCGGCCACCTGGGCCGCTGCGGGCTTGGACTCCGGCTTCGGCTCGGCGGGCTTGGACTCCGGCTTCGGCTTCGGCTCGGTGGCCTGGGCCGTGGCGGGAGGCGCGTAGTCGTCATCCGTGGGCGACGAGGCGGGCTCCTCCGCGGGGACCTCGGCGATCTGGGGCTCGGCGGCCTGGGGCTCCGGCTTCGGCTCGGCGGGCTTGGGCTTGGGGGCCGGCGGAGGGATGGCGACCGTGACGGTGCCGGGCTTGGAGGCATCGGAGCCACTCTTCCGGGTGAGCTCGTCCTGGAAGGTGAGCGGCTGCTCGGCCTCGCGGGCCTGCTGGAGGGCCTGGGCGTTGGCGTCGAGCGCGGAGAGGAGATCCGGCGCGGCGGCGGTCTGGGCATTGCCGGCGAGCTTCTTACCGACCACGACGCCGAGGACGAACACGGCGCCCATCACGATGATGCCCGCGATCAACAGGCTGACGATCTGCCGGTTGTCGAGCGTAACATCGAACTTCTCTTTCATCCGGTGGGCATCGCGCATGACGTGACATTCCTCGCGTGTACGGCGCCCCGGCGCGGCCACACGAGTGTCGCGGCCTGTAGCGTCGAGGTGTGCCGGAAGGTACGCCCCGCCTACAGGCCGGTCAAATTCAGTGCGCGCACAGCGTCACGCCCTGCCTGTTGCGGCGAGGCTCAAACAATCCACCCACCGCCCAGTACGTGCTCTCCGTCATAAACGACGGCTGCCTGCCCGGGTGTCACGGCGCGGGCCGGCGAGTCGAGGTGGATGGACACGAGCCCATGCTGAGAGACGCGCACGTGGCCGGGAGCACCGGGGTGACGGTGGCGGATGCGGACCATCACGGACTTCTCGGGAGGCGGCGGCCCATCCACCCAGTGGGGCTGGAGGAGACCGAAGGAGTCACGAGCGGTCTCGTCGGCGGGGCCCACGACGACGCGGCGGGACTCGGGCTCGATGCGCTGGACGTAGCGGGCCTCGCCGCCTCCGAGGTTGAGGCCGCGGCGCTGACCGACGGTGAAGCGGTGCACACCGGCGTGGGTGCCGAGCACATGGCCCTCGGTGTCGACGATTTCCCCGGAGGGCTGGGGGCCGGCGACCTTCTCGACGAAGCCGGCGTAGTCGCCATCGGGCACGAAGCAGATCTCCATGCTCTCGGGCTTGTGGCTGGTGGGGAGGGCATGGCGCTCGGCGACGGCGCGGACCTCGGACTTGGTCATGCCGCCGACGGGGAAGAGGACGTCGGTGAGCTCCTGCTGACCGAGGGTGAAGAGGAAGTAGCTCTGATCCTTGGCGGCGTCGACGGCGCGGCGGAGGACGAACCTGCCGTCCTGCTGCTCGACGCGGGCGTAGTGGCCGGTGGCGAGCCGGGCGCCGAGGGCGCGGGCGCGCTTGAGGAGGAAGTTGAACTTCACATCGCGGTTGCAGGCGACGCAGGGGATGGGCGTCTTGCCGCCGAGGTAGGACTGGACGAAGGGGCTGACGACGCGGTCCTTGAAGAGGTCCTCGGCGTTGGCGACGTAGAAGGGGATGCCGAGCGTCTGGGCGACGGCGCGGGCATCGTCGATGTCATCGGGGCTGCAGCAACTGCCGCACTGGGCCTTGCCCTCATAGGACCAGACCCGGAGGGTGATACCGATGACCTCATGGCCCTGCTCCTTGAGCAGGGCGGCGGCGGCGGAGGAGTCCACCCCACCACTCATGGCAACGACGACTCGCATGACGTCCCTATCTACACGCCGGCCAGCCCGGGTGCGACCCAACTGAAGCAAGAGAACAACCGACGAGAACAACCGACGAGAACAACCGACGAGAACAACCGACGAGAACAACCGACGTCAGAGAACAACAACCCGGACAAATCCCCTCGCCCCCCGGGAGAGGGACGGGGTGAGGGTGCCGAGCCCCCCAGGTTGCCCACTGTGTCTGCCCCCTCTCCCTCTGGGAGAGGGCTGGGGTGAGGGTCTACTCCCCTGCCCCACGAACGACCTCAGGACCCACGGGCCTGCCGCCAGGCCAACAACATCTCCTTCAACCTCTCCGAGTCATTGAGGGAAGGCTCATCGAGAACCCGCTCGAGCAGAAACCGGGTGGCCTCGCCAACGATGGGAGAAGGCCCGACGCCCAGGGTGGCCATGATGGCGCCCCCATTGAGTGCGAGGTCCTTTGCGGACAGCGGAGGCTTCGAGGCGGCAATCCCATGCAGCCGGCCAATCAGGGCATCCATTTCGGGAAGCCGGGCCGGATCCCGGGCCTGGATCCGGGCCCGGGCCACGGAGGTGAGCGCCTCGACATTGGCGAGCCCCACCTTCGCCAGGAGCCGGCGGAGCGCGGGATCCGGATCCCCGGCATGCCGCTCGAGCGCGGCGTGCGAGATCAACAGCTTCACCCGCTCGATGGTCTTGGTGGGGAACTTGAGCCGGACGCCGATCTCCTCGGCCTGCTGAGGGGTGACGAGGTCGGCCAGCAGAGCGGCGAGACGGATCTCCACATCGACGGGCTCGGCGGCGGCGGCGGTGCGAGCAAGTCGAGCGGCCTCGGCATCGGCGCGGGCAAGCTCGGGCAGGAACACGTCGAGCAACCCGGTGGTGGCGAGCAACTCGAGCCCGAAGGCCTCGCGCTTGGAGAGGAGCAGCTTGACGAACTCCTCGCGGACGCGCTCGTGGGCGACCTTGCGGAAGACGGGGAGCGTTTCGGGGATGGCGGCCTGGGTGCGGGGGTCGAGCGTGAAGTCGAGCACGGCGGCGAAGCGCACGGCGCGCATGGGACGCAACCCATCCTCGGAGAAACGCTCGACGGCCGAGCCCACGCAGCGCACGACACGGGCCTTCAGGTCCTGCTGTCCGCCGAAGGGATCGGCGAGCTCATGCGTGAGGGGATTCCACGCCATGGCGTTGATGGTGAAGTCGCGGCGGGAGAGGTCCTTGACGATGTCCTGCTCGAAGGTGACGGCGGAGGGGCGGCGGCCGTCGTGGTAGTCGCCCTCGCTGCGGAAGGTGGTGACCTCGACGTGGGTGCCGCCCTGGACGACGGTGACGGTGCCGTGCTGGATGCCGGTGGGGATGACCTTGCGGAAGGCGCGCTGGACCTCCTCGGGGAGCGCGCTGGTGGCGACGTCGAAGTCCTTGGGGTGGACGCCGCGGAGCGTGTCACGGACACAGCCGCCGACGAGGAACACGGCATGGCCCAGCTCATGGAGGCGGGCGATGACGTCCAGGACGGGGCGCGGGACGTCGGCTTCGAGGAGAGGGGCAGGCGTCGTCATCGAGGCACACGGTTTATCACGCGTGCCCGCCCGCGTCCGAGGCAGTGTGGGTTCCGCATCCGAGCAGCTGGAAGCGCGTGCTCGGGGGCGCTGACGCATCACTGTGAAGCGCCGCTCAAGAGCCTATTCGTCCCCTGGCACGTAGTCTTCCGAGGGACCCGGGACGTACTTCTATTCGTGAACGGGGCACAACGGATCCGGACCCCCGGAGAAAGCCCCATCACGAAAGGTTCACCCTCGGCCGCGTGCAGCTCTGGGGCGGCAACGTCGAGGAGATTCGTCCGGGCGACGTGGTGTCGATTCCGCCCGGCCAGAAGCACTGGCACGGCGCATCCCCGACCACCGCGATGACCCACCTGGCCATCCAGGAGGGGCTCGACGGCAAGGTCGTCGAGTGGATGGAGAAGGTCACCGACGCGCAATACGGCACGCAACCCGGAAAGGAGAACGCACCATGAGCACCACCAGACCTCCCACCGCCGCACAGAAGTCCATCGGCGACTTCGCGCCGAATCACATCGCGTGTCTGGCCAGCTCCCTGGCCACGTCCACGAAGAGGCGCAGCGCCGGCGAGCGCTGCGCACGGCTGGGGTAGTAGAGGAAGAAGCCGGGCACCGTGGGCGCGTAGGCCTCGAGCACCCGCTTCAACCGCCCGGTACGTAGCTGCTCCGCCACCATGGGCTCCAAGGCGTACGCCAACCCCAGGCCCTGCTCCGCGAGGGCCACGCTCATCTGGTTGTCGTTGGTGATGACGCCTCCACGCACTGGCACGCGCCAGTTCCTGCTGCCCCGCTCCAGCTCCCAGGCATAGAGCACCCCGGTGCTCCCCATGCGGAAGGTGATGCACTCGTGGCGCAGGAGGTCCTCGGGCCGCTGGGGCGTCCCGTGGCGCTCGAGGTAATCCGGCGTGCCCACCACCACGAAGCGGAAGGCGTCGGTGAGCCGCACCTGCACCATGTCGCGCTCGATGGCCTCGCTCAGCCGCACTCCCGCGTCGTAGCCCTCCGCCACGATGTCCACGAAGCGCTCCTCAATGACGGCCTCCACCTCCACCCGTGGGTGACGCTCGCGGAAGGTGGGCACCACCGGCGTGATGACGTAGGGCACCGCCGCCCTCGGCACCGACAGCCGCACCCGGCCCACCGCCTCTCCCGGCCGGGCGGACACCTCGGTGAGGGTAGCGAGCGCCTGTCCCAGGGCGGGACCCGCGCCCTCCACGAGCCGCCTGCCAGCCTCCGTCAGCGACACGCTGCGCGTCGTGCGGGTGAGCAGCACCACGCGCAGTTGCTTCTCGAGCTGGCGCACCGCCTGACTCACCGCGGGAGTGGAGACGCCGAGCTCGCGCGCCGCCCCGCTGAAGCTGCGCAGGCGGGCCACGACGAGGAATACCTGGAGCTGCGGGAGGAGAGCCGTATTCATCGCGGGAGTCCCTTCTGGTGCCGGGCCATCGGCGCGAATGCGCCGACGCTACCGAG
This sequence comes from Archangium sp. Cb G35, assembly GCF_001896145.1. Lineage (NCBI taxonomy): Bacteria > Pseudomonadati > Myxococcota > Myxococcia > Myxococcales > Archangiaceae > Archangium > Archangium sp. Cb G35. The sequence continues at coordinate 181,383 of NZ_MPOI01000019.1, read as the reverse complement.
GATCTCGGGCCTCACTGTTAAGCACCGCTTAAGAGCCTATTGGCTCCATGGCGCGTAGTCATCCGCGGACCCGGGGCGTACTTCTATTCGTGAACGGGGCGCAGCAGCCCCGACCCCACGGACCCCTGGAGAAACATGATCGGCGGAATCCGTCAGACCCAGGAGATGCTGAACTTCTGCGCCCGGCACCGCATCGGCGCCGACATCGAGGTCATCCCGGCCAGCAAGATCAACGACGCCTACGAGCGCGTGCTCTCCTCCGACGTCCGGTACCGGTTCGTGATCGATGCCGCGACCCTGAAGTAGCAACGACTTCGAGGCCGCTCCAGAGCTACTTCCAGGCCCGCTCGCTCACATCACGGAGCGCAGCAGCTTCCCGAGCCGTGCCACGCCGTCCTCGATGACGGCGGGCGCGCAATACGAGAAGCACAGGCGCATGCAGTTGTCCCCGGCACCGGGGCGCAGCGAGAACGCGCCTCCGGGCATGAACGCCACCCGCTGCTCGTCCGCGGCGCGCCGCAGCAGCTGCGTGGCGTTCAGGTGCCGCGGCAACTCCACCCAGGTGAAGAAACCGCCCTCGGGGTGGCTCCAGCTCGCGCCGGACGGGAAGTGCTCGGCGAGCGCCCGCTCCATCGCGTCCCGCCGCTGGCGGTACTCCTCCTTCAGCGCCGCGACATGCTTCCCCAGGAACCCCGTCCCCAGCGCCGCGCTCGCGACGTGCTGCGAGAAGCTCGCCACGTCGAGGTCCGACCCCTCCTTCACGTTGGCCAGCTCCGCCGCCAGTTCCTCCGGCACCACCACCCAGCCCAGCCGCAGCGACGGCGCGAGGATCTTGGAGAACGAGCCGATGTACAGCACCCACCGCTCCTCGAAGGACCGGATCGCCGGCGAGCCCTCTCCGAAGCACAGCTGCCCATAGGCGTCGTCCTCCAGGATGTAGAACCCGAACTCGCGCGACAGCTCCGCCAGCCGCCGCCGCTTCTCCAGCGGCAGGCTCACTCCCAGCGGGTTGTGCCCGTCCGCCATCACATACAACACCCGCGGCCGGGCCCCGTTGCGCAGCCGGGCCTCCACCGCGTCCACGTCGATGCCCGTCTCCACGTTCGTGGGCACCGTCAGCAGCTTGCAGTCGTGCGGCGCCAGCGCGCCGGCGAAGCCGGTGTACGAGATCTCCTCCGCCATCACCTCCTGGCCCGAATCCAACAGCAGCCGCAGCAGCAGGCTCATCCCCTGCTGCGCACCGACGGTGAAGAAGATCTGCGACGCGGAGCACTTCACGCCCCGGGCACTCATCAGCTCGATGACATGGGGTTTGAGCGATTCCTCGGGCGCCCGGTACTGGAGCGCGGCCACCGAGCTCAACGAACCCGCCGCGCGAGCCAGCGCCTCTCCCGGAAACAGCTCGGCGGCCGGGAGACCGAGCGCCAGGGACAGCATTCCTGGCCGGGACAGCAGCTCGAACGAGTCCTGTTGGGGCGTCCGGGCGATCTGGCGCAACCAGCTCGCCATCGGAAGAGAGGGAGGAGTCGAGGAGTCAGGAGGCATGATGTGCTCGGATTCTACGTATCCATTCCCGGAAGAACCTCTGTTATCAACGCGCATCCCACGACTTCGACTTCCTGGAGCCGTGGCTCTGGGTGCCCTTCTCCTACGCGCCCACACCGGCCAAGGAGCAACATGAGTGACCAGAAGCCATCCCCCGAGGCCCATCCCCTGGCGGGCCTGCGCGAGCAGCTCGACGCCATCGACGTGACGCTGGTGGAGACACTGGCGCGCAGGCTCCAGCTGTGCGGGGAGATCGCCCTGCGCAAGCGGGAGCACAACATCCCGATGATGCAGCAGGGCCGGGTGGAGTTCGTGAAGCAGCGCTGCGCGGAGATGGGCGCGGCGCGCGGGCTGGATCCGGACTTCGTGCGGCGGCTGTACACGCTCATCATCGACGAGGCGTGCCGGCTGGAGGATCTCCTCATCAACGAGGGGCGCGAGCAGCCGAAGTGACGCCGGCTCAACCCGCGCTGGGGCCGGGCGAGCGGATCCCGTTCGCACCCCGGAAGCTGGGAGAGAGCGCGAAGGCGGCGGTGAGGAAGACGAGGAAGGCAGCCGCCATCCCGAGCGCGGCCACTCCGCCAGCCCGGTCCAGCACGGCGCCCACGGTGACGGCAGACACCGGCCCGACGAGCCGGGTCGCCAACGTGTAGAAACTGCCCACGCGGCCCAGCATCTCGTTGGGCGTCAGCCGCGCCCAGCGGGTGGACAGCAGCGACAGGGAGAGGGAGTTGGCGCCGCCACACAGCGCCGAGGCCACCAGCATGGGCACCCATTGCTCGCTCAGCGCGAGCAGCGCCAGCGCCAGCCCCGCCACCAGATTGGCCATCAGGATGACCGGCCAGACCCGCCCCCGCGAGAGCCTCGGCACCAGCAGCAGCCCGGGCAGCATCCCGGCGCCGAACACCGCCACCAGCAGACCGAAGGAGGATGGCGGCAGGCCGCGATCCACCTGGGTGAGGAACGTCGTCATCGGCACGAGCTGGTAGGTGACGGCCTCGACCCCGCAGCTCAGGAGCATGGTGGCCACCAGGACGGGCTGGCCCACCGCGTACTCCAGCCCCTCGCGCACCTCTCCGAACAGGGAGCCGCGCGATGCCGCGGGGGCATCCTGGAACGGGCCGCGCGTGAAGTGCAGCGCCGCGTACGCGACCAGGAAGGTGAGCGCGTCGAGCGCCAGCCCCACCTGTGGATTCCAGCGCGCCGCGATGAAGCCAGCCAGCGCCGGGCCGAACACATTGCCCACCCACCGTGCCGCCATCAGCGTGGAGGTGGCGGACGCCAGCGCCTCGTGCCCCACGACGGCTGGTAACGAAGCGAAGTACGCCGAGCTGAACAGCGCGTTGAGCGCACCGAACGGAATGGTGACCGCATAGACGACGGGGAGCACGGGCACGCCCATCGCGCCCGCGAGCGGCACCAGCCCGATCAGGACCGCGCGCGCCAGGTTGCACCACATCATGATGCGGCGGCGATCCCACCGGTCCGCGAGCGCCCCGGCGATGGGGCTGAACAGCGCAGCCGGCAGCATCTCCAGCGCGCCCACCAGCCCCATCTGCGTCCCGGAGCCCGTCAGTGCCAGCACCAGCAGCGGGAGCATCGCGAACGACACCCCGTCCCCGATGAAGGAAACGGTCTGGCCGACGAACAGCGCACGGAAGTTCGCGTTCGCCCACAACCGGGGCGCCGGCTGCCCGCCGCCCTGCTCCACCGCCGAAGCCGTCACCCTGTCGCCTTTTCGCGAAGGTCACCCCGCTCCGGGGCGGCCGCGCCTCGCGCCTGCTCGAACGTCTCCAGCAACGACCGGCCCTTCAGCAGGATCTCCGCGAACTCCTCCTCGGGATTGGACAACGCGATGATGGCGCCACCCACGCCCACGGTGGTGCGCTCCGGCATCATCACCGCCGTGCGGATCACGATGTTGAGATCCGCCGCGCCGGAGCACCCGATGAAACCGATGGTCCCCGAGTACACGCCCCGGGCCTCCAGCTCCAACGAGTCGATGATCTCCATGGTGCGCAGCTTGGGCGCGCCCGTCATGGAGCCGCCGGGGAAGGCGGCGCGGATGCAGTCCACCACGGAGAGGCCCGGCCGCAGACGCCCGCGCACCGTGCTGACGAGCTGGTGGACCGTGGCGTACGTCTCCACGTCCATCAGCTTCGGCGCGTGCACGCTGCCCACCTCGCACACCAGCCCGAGGTCGTTGCGGACCAGGTCCACGATCATCAGGTTCTCGGCGCGGTCCTTCTCGCACGAGGCCAGGTCGCGGCGCAGCGCTTCGTCCACCTCGGCGTTCTCGCCACGTCGGCGGGTGCCCTTGATGGGCTTGGACTCCACCCACCCTCCGCGCTCCACACGCAGGAAGCGCTCCGGCGACGAGCAGCACACCGCCAGCTCGCCGAACCGCAGGAACGCGCCGTAGGGCACCGGGTTCCGCCGCCGCTGCAGCCGGTAGTAGAGCAACGGATCCGGCGCCTGGGGCAGGTGCAGCTTGTTGGTGAGGCAGACCTCGTAGCTCTCACCGTCGCCGATCTTCTCCAGGCACCGCTGGATGTCCCCCAGGTACGTCTCCCGCTCGCGGCTGAGGGCGCGCGGCACCTGCTCTCCCACGGGCGCGGCCACGGGCGGCCGCGCGGGAGGAACGTCGGCGAGCCGCGCCTCCATCCGCGTGAACCACTGCTCGGCCTGTGCACCCTCACCGCGAGGCACGAGGCACACCAGCCAGGCCTCGTTCCGCTGGTGATCGAACGCGATGAGCCGGTCCGCCAGGATGAGACAGGCATCGGGCTCGGGCGAGCGGAACCGGCGCGGCGAGCCGCACTCGTCGCGCAACTCGTAGCCGAGATAACCGACGAAGCCGCAGTTGAAATCGAAGGGCAGCTCCGGCGAGTCCACCTGGCGCAGCGCCAGCTCGCGCGCGAGGAAGTCCAGCAGCTTGCCCTCCTGGCGCGACTGCTTGCCCTGCTGGCGGATCGTCAGCTCCCCGGGGCCGCGGAACTCCACGGTGAGCGCGTGCGGGCCGCTCGCGTCACCCATGAAGGAGAAGCGCGAGAGGCGCGGATCCACCAGGCTGCTGTCCAGCCAGAACGCGTCCCGCGCCTGTCCGTGGAGGTGGACGAAGACGGACTCCGGATCCGGCGCGGTGGCGAGCTTGCGCGCGTGGACCTCGAAGCGCACCGGTGCGGGCTCGACTGGCGCCGCGCGAGGCACCACGGACAACACGCGGGACGGCGGCTGGGAGCGCGGGGCCCGTGTCTCATGGAAGCGCCGGGTGAGCTCACGGAAGTTCGCGAGCAGCTCACGCCCAAAGCTCGTGCAGATGGACTCGGGGTGGTACTGCACGCCCCAGAACGGCCGCGAGCGGTGGCGCACCGCCATCACCAGCCCGTCCTCCTCCGTCCAGGCGATGCGCTCGAGCGACTCGGGCAGGGGCTCCGCGAGGATGAGCGAGTGGTAACGCACCACGTCGAAGGCGGCGGGGATGCCCGCGAACAACGGATCCCCGGAGTGGACCACGCGGCTGAGCCGGCCGTGCATGGGCACGGGCGCGTGCATCACCTGGCCGCCGGACACGTGTCCCAGGCCCTGGTGCCCCAGACACACGCCGAGGATGGGCAATTCGGACTGCTCCAGCGCGTCGCGACACACGCCGAAGTCGGAAGGGTTGGCCGGATGGCCGGGGCCAGGCGAAAGGACGATGTTGTCGAGCCCCAGCCCGGCAATGTCCCGCCACGCGATCTGGTCGTTGCGGACCACGATCGGCTCCTCGCCATTCACCTCGCTGATCAACTGGAAGAGGTTGAAGGTGAAGGAGTCGTAGTTGTCGATTATCAGCGTCCGCATCGCGAGCAGGCACGTCGTCTCTCCGGCGACTCTACCGGCGAGCACGGGCACACCGATACCCCTACCTCGACCGCGCCGGAGTCTCCTCGGAAGCCTGGCCAGCAGGAGGGCACGCCTCATCCTGCGAGTCGGGGCGCGATCTTCTCCTGGTGAACCCGCCGTTCCCGTTGGCAGGTAGACCCCAGCCCTGTAGGTAGAAGCCCCCTCTCGCGCGGAACGAATGCACGCACAGACTCCGACTTCGTGGTCCCGGCCCGCGCTGGCCAACGGTGTGGTGGCGCTGCTGTCCCTGGCGCTCGCTGGTGTGGCGTCCCTGATTGCACGGCCCCCCGAGCCCGCCCCAGCCAACGCGCCCGCCACCACGTTCTCCGAGGCACGCGCGCTGCCACTCGTCCGCGAGCTGACCGAGGGCATAGGCCCGCGCGTCACCGGTACGCGCTCCGCGGCACTCACCGTGGACGTGCTCCTCGGCGCGCTGCGCGCCATCCCCGGCGTCGAGGTGGAGGTGCAGGACACGAGCGGCGTCCACGTGGACCCGGCGGGCGCGCTCGTGTACCGCGCGCGCAACGTGCTGGCGCGTGTGCCGGGCCGCCGCACCGAGGCCGTGCTGGTGGCGGCGCACTACGACACCGCGCCCGGTATCGTGGGAGCGGGCGACAACGCCGCCCCGGTGGCCGCGGCGATGGAGGCCGCCCGCGCGCTCGCGTTGGGCCCCCCTCTGGAGCGCAGCGTCGTCTTCAACTTCTCGGACGGAGAGGAGGCGGGCGGCTCCGGCGCGGCCGCCTTCCTCCACCACCCGTGGACCCGGGACGTGGTGGCGTTCCTGAACCTCGACTCGGCGGGGCCCGGCGGCAGGACGCTGGTGTTCCAGTCCGCTGGCGGGCTGGTGGCCGCGTACGCCTCCGCGGCCCCGCTTCCGTTCGGCACCGTGCTCGCGCAGGACATCTTCCAGGCCGGACTCGTCCCCTCCGGCACCGACTTCGAGATCTATCGGCCGGCGTACCCGCGCGGGCTCGACCTGGCGCTCTACGAGGACGGCTACGCCTACCACACGCCGCTGGACCGGCTGGAGCGCCTGGAGCCGGGCAGCCTGCAGCACATGGGTGACAGCGTCCTCGCCACGGTGCGCGAGCTCGCCACGCACGGCCCACCTCCCGAGGGTGGGAACGTCTTCTACGATCTCGCCGGACGGACCATGCTCGTCTACTCGCGCGGCACGGCACTGGCGCTGGCGGTGGTGACGCTGGCGGCGGCGGTGATGGCGGTAGGGGCAGCGCTGCGGCGCCGCGCGTTCACCGCGCGCGAGCTGGGCGGGGCGGTGGCGGGCACCTTCGCCGGGCTGCTGCTGGGCGTGGTGCTCCCGATGGTGGCCGCACTCGTGCTGGCGTATGTGCTGCGGCGGCCTCACGGCTGGTACGCGGCACCGTGGACCGCAGTGGCCTGCTTCGGGGCCTTCGCGCTCGCGGGCTCCTGGCTGGGCCGGGCGCCGTTCAGCGGTGACCGCGCCGGTTGGGCCGGTGGCGTGGTGGGCTGGGCGGCACTCCTCGCCCTCGCCACGGTGTTCGGCGTGGGCTCCGGCTACCTCGCGCTCTGGGCGGTGGCCTGGGGAGCGGCCGCGCTGCTGCTGGGGACGTGGCTGCGCCGCTACCGCTCGGCGATCCAGGCCATCGCCTTCGCCCCGCCCGCGCTGCTGCTGGCGGAGGCGGCATCGGACGTGCTGCGCGTCTTCATTCCCGTCGCGGGCCGCATCCCACTCGTCATTCCGTTCGATCCAATCCTCGCCGCGCTGGTGGCCCTGCCATTCGCCACCGGCGCCATGCTGGGGCTGTCGCTCGTGCCGGCCGCGCCATCCGGGCGCGCGGGCCTGCTGTGCCTGGCCATCGGTGCCGTCCTGCTCGCGCCCATGGCGCGCTTCCCGTACACGCGCGAGCACCCGAAGCGCATCACCGTCGAATACCTCGAGGCAGAGGGCCAGCAGCCGGAGCTCCTCATCCGCTCGCGCGACTCGGTGCCTCCGCCGGAATCGCTGGGTCCGGCCATGGCGGGGGTGCCCGGCGTCCGGCTGGAGCGCGAGGGGCGCCTGCTGCGCGCTCGGATCGCCACGCCCGCGTTGCCCATGCCCGCGGTGGAGGTGACGCCCTCGGGCGTGGCCGGCCCGGAGCGCACCGTTTCCCTGCGGGTGGGCCCGGGGGACTACTCCCTCCTGGACTTGAAGGTGCCGCGCGGCGCACTCGCCGGCTGGTCCCTGGAGGCGCCGCTGCCGCAGGCCGCCAGCGGCGATTCCACCTGGATCCGCGTGGTGAACCCGCCGCGCGACGGGTGGAGCATCCAGCTTCAGCTGCGCGGCGAGACGCCGGTACCGGCGGAGCTGGTGGTGCGCTACGCCCACCTCCCCACCCACGTGGCCGGTGTGAGCGCCGCGCTCCCGGATTGGATGGTGGCGAGGACCGACGTGGCCCGCTCGGCCCCGCTGAAGCTGTGAGCCCGGGCCAGGAGCCCACGCGGGTGCGCGGCGCCCGAACCGCCAATGGGTATGGGCTCCATTACACCTCGAGTGAGAAGGAAAACCGGCAGCGGGCGGCTGGGCTCAGGGGGTCTGGAAATCGTGGCGAAGGAGACCACATCACCGGATGTAGACTCCACCCGGCTCGAGGTGGGCTACCTGCTGCGCCGCGCGCTAGCCACCATCGTTTCACGGGAGCGCCGCTCCCCACCCAGGAGAAGCCGTCACCATGTCGAGTCGCGATGAGTTGATGGAGCGGCGCAAGCGGCTGTCACCCGAGCAGCGCGCCCGCCTGGAGCAGCGGTTGCGCGGAGAGGCCACTCCCCGCGCCGCCGAGCCCACCATCCCGCGTCGCGCGGACAACGGACCGGCGCCTCTCTCGTTCGCCCAGCAGCGGCTGTTCGTCATCCAGCAACTGGAGGGGCAGAGCCCCATCTACAACGTGGCGGCGCGGCTGAGCATCCACGGGCCACTGGATGTGGAGGTGCTGCGCCGGGCGGTGGAGGAGATCGCCCGCCGCCACGAGGTGCTGCGCACCCGCTTCCTCCAGCGCGGCGGAGAGCCGGTGCAGGAGGTGCTCCCGGACGCCCGGCCGGTGTTCCAGCGCGTGGACCTGGGCGCGGTGCCGCCGGGCGAGCGCGAGGCGCGGCTGGAGGAACTGAGCCGGCGCGAGGCCACGCATCCGTTCGATCTGGAGCACGGGCCACTGCTGCGTGTGACGGTGGTGCGCCTGGGCGCGGAGGAGCATGCGCTGTGCTTCGTGGTCCACCACATCGTCTGGGATGGGTGGTCCAACGGCATCCTGCTGCGCGAGCTCTCGGCGCTCTACCGGGCCTTCCTCCGCGGCGAGCCCTCTCCGCTGCCGGCGTTGCCCATCCAGTACGCGGACTTCACGCTCTGGCAGCGCGCCCACCTCTCCGGCGCGGTGCTGGAGGGGCACCTCGAGTACTGGCGCAAGCAGCTCCAGGGCGCGCCCGCGCAACTGGAGCTGCCCACGGACCGGCCGCGCACCCAGGCTTCCAGCGCCGCGGGCGCCGCCGAGCCCTTCACCCTCCCCGCTCCGCTCACCGCCGCGCTCAAGCGCCTGGCCGTGGCGGAGAACACCAGCCTGTTCGCCGTGATGCTCGCCGCGTTCCAGGCGCTGCTCGGCCGGTACGCGGGCCAGGACGACGTGCTGGTGGGCACCGCGGTGGCCAACCGCCGTGAGGAACTCGAGGGCCTCATCGGCTTCTTCTCCAACACGGTGGTGCTGCGCGGGCGGTTGTCCGGCGATCCCAGCTTCCGCGAGCTCGTCTCCCGCGCACGCCAGGTGGTGCTGGACGCGCAAGCCCACCAGGATCTCCCCTTCGACCGGCTGGTGACGGAGCTGCGCAAGGAGCGCGGCGCCGGCGGCTCTCCCCTGCTCCAGGTCTTCTTCGGATTGCAGGCCGAGGCGGAGACGTCGCTCGGGGAAGGGCTGCGGGTTGGCCAGGTGGAGGAGATCCACACCGCGACGCGCGCGTTCGAGCTGTCACTGCTCGCGCACGAATCTCCGGAGGGCGTCTCCGGCATCCTCGAGTACGGCACGGACCTGTTCGACGCGGACACCATCCGGCGGATGCTCGGCCACTACCTGGCGCTGCTGCGGGCGGCGGTGGAGCGGCCGGAGCTCCCCTTCTCCGCGCTGCCACTGCTGAGCACGGAGGAGCGTGCCTGGTTCCTGGCGCGCAACGCCACCGAGCGGCCCTACGGGGACGAGTGCCTGCACGCCCAGGTGGAGCGACAGGCCGCACGCGCGCCGGACGCGGTGGCGGTGGTGTTCGAGGGCCAGACGCTCACCTATGGCGAGCTGGATCGCCGCGCCAACCGGCTCGCGCGGGCCTTGCGCGAGCTGGGCGTGGGCCCGGACGCGCGCGTGGCCCTGTGCCTGGAGCGCTCTCTGGAGCTGCCGGTGGCCCTCCTGGGCACGATGAAGGCCGGCGGCGCGTGCGTGCCGCTGGAGCCGGGCTACCCGCGCGACCGCCTCCAGCAGATGTTGGAGGACGCGGAGCCACGAGTGCTCGTCCTCCAGCGCCACCTCGCGGACCGGTTGCCACCCAACGGACTGCCCACCGTCTACCTGGAGCCGGGCTGGGGCACTGGCACTGGCGACGAAGCCACCCCGCCACTGCCGGTGGTGGATCCGGACAACCTCGCCTACGTCCTCTTCACCTCCGGTTCCACCGGCCGGCCCAAGGGCGTGCAGATTCCCCACCGGGGCCTCAGCAGCCAGATGCGCTGGATGGAAGAGGTGTTCACGCTCGGACCGGCGGATGCGGGCCTCGTGAAGGGCTCGCTCAGCTTCGCCCCCACGGTGTGCGAGCTGTTCGCGCCGCTGGCCGCTGGCGGACGCGTGGTGCTGGCACACCCCACGCGTGGACAAGACGCACCTTCGCTGTGCCAGCTCATCGCCGAGCAGGGCGTGACGACGGTGGAGATGGTGCCCTCGCTGCTGGACGTGGTGCTGAATGATCCCGCGAGTGCCGCGTGCCAGTCCCTGCGCCACGTGTTCTCCGGCGGCGAGGCGCTCACTCGCGCGCTGGAGCGCCGCTTCCACGAGCGCTGGCCCCATGCGCGGCTGCACAACCTGTACGGCCCCACGGAGGCCAGCTCCGCGGTGACCTGGTGGCCCAGCACGCCGTCAGACCAGGGCGCACGCGCCACGGTGCCGGTGGGCCGCGCGCTCGCCAATGCCACCGTGTACGTCCTCGACTCGCGGATGGAGCCCACGCCGCTGGGAGTCGTGGGGGAGATCTACGCGGGCGGATCGGTCCTCACGCGCGGCTACATCCGGGCCCCGGCGGAGACGGCCCGCCGCTTCATCCCCGATCCCTTCAGCCGCACCCCGGGCGGGCGCCTGTACCGCACCGGAGACCTCGGCCGCTACCTGCCCGACGGCACGGTGGAGTACGTGGGCCGCGCGGATCACCAGGTGAAGATCCGCGGCGTGCGCATCGAGATGGGTGAGGTGGAAGCGGCGTTGCGCCGGCTGCCCGCCGTGCATGACGCGGTGGTGGTGGCGTGGAACCGCGGCGAGCGCCCGGACGACCTGCACCTCGTCGCCTACGTGGTGCCCGCTCCCGGCGCGAACGCGAGCGCGGCGGAGCTGCGGCGGCTGCTGGGCTCGGTACTGCCAGAGCACACCATCCCCGGCTACTTCGTCGTGATGGATGCCCTGCCGCTCACCCCCAACGGCAAGGTGGATCGCCGCGCGCTGCCCCCTCCCGCGGCGGAACCGGCGCGAGAGCAGGCGGTTCCGCCGGCCACGCCGATGGAGTGGACCGTGCTGGCGCTCTGGGAAGAGGTGCTGGGCGTCACCGGCACCGGCGTGGAGCAGGGCTTCTTCGACGTGGGCGGCCACTCGCTGCGCGCCACCGCGCTGCTGGCGCGCCTTCGCGAGCAGCTGGGCGTAGAGGTGTCGCTGCGCACCTTCTTCGATGCGCCCACCGTGCGTGCGCTCTCGCGCCACCTGGAGCAGGCGCGCGTCTCGGGGAAGTCCTCGCCACCGCCGCCCCGCCCCGTCCCGCGCGACCGTCCGCTGCCGCTGTCCTTCCCGCAGGAGGCAGTGTGGCGCTCCGAGCGCGACAACCCGCTCGGTAACTGCATCGCCGCCTACGCCCGGTTGCGCGGCCCGCTGGACGCGGAGGTGCTGCGGCGGGCGCTGGAGGAGATCGTCCGGCGTCACGAATCGCTGCGGGTCCTCGTGGACGCCAGTGGCCCCGAGCCGGTGCAGCGCATTGCCCCGCCCGCCGCGCTCGAGCTCCCCCTGGTGGATCTCGGCCCGTTGCCGCCCGCTGAACGCGAGGCGGAAGCGGCCCGGCGCGCCAGTGCCATGCGTGCCAGCACCTTCGATCTGACCCGCGCCCCGTTGCTGCGCGGCGAGCTGGTGCGCCTGGGCGCGGAGGAGCACCACCTGCTGCTCACCGTGCACCGGCTGGCGTTCGACGGCTCCACGCTCGCCCTGCTCGTCGGAGAACTGGGCGTGCTCTACGAGGCCTTCCTGGCGGGCCGCCCCTCGCCGCTCGCGCCCCTGCCGCTGCAGTACCCGGATTTCGCCCTGTGGCAGCGGGAGCACCTCGGGGGCGCGGCCCTGGAACAGGCGCTCGCCCGGGACCGCGCCCGGCTCACGGGTGCCCGGCTCGTCCGTCTGCCCACCGATCGGCCCAGGCCCGAGCACCCCTCACCCGGGGGCGACGCCCGACTGATCCGCATGCCCGGTACGTTGACGGCGGGCCTTCAAGCGCTGGGTGCACGCGAAGGCGTGTCTCTCTACACCACGCTGCTGACGGGCTTCCTCACCTTGCTCCACCACGAGACCGGCGAAACGGATGTGTGCGTCGCGTCACCCGACGCGGATCGGCCCTACCGGGAGCTGGAGGGCTTGATCGGCCGCTTCGCGAACGTGCTCGTGGTGCGAGCCTCGCTGGAGGGAGACCCGACTTTCCTCGACGCATTGCGCCGGGTGAACGCCGCGGTGGCCGAGGCCCAGGAGAACGGCCGCCATACCCCGCACCATCGGCTGGCCGAGGCGCTCTACCCGAACGAGCGCTCCTCAGAGACACCGTTGGAGGCCATCACCTTCAACTACCTCAGCCAGTTCGAGCGCCCGCTCGACGAGCTGCGCTTCGGGGGCCTGCTCATCGAGCCGTTCCCTCCGGCCGAGGCCCGTTCCAAGTCCGAGCTCACGCTAAACTTGGAGGGCTCGGCGCAGGCGCTCACCGCCGACCTTCTCTACCGGACCGACCTCTTCACGGAACAGACCATCCTCCGGCTGCTCCACCGCTACCAGACGGTGCTCGGGAACGCGCTCGCGCGCCCCGGCGCCCGCCTCTCCGAGCTGCGCGCGACTTGATCCGATGACCCCCTTCTCCACCCTCGTCGACATCCTCCGGACCCGCGCCTCCCAGACCCCCGATCGCACCGCGTACACGTTCCTGATGGACGGCGAGTCGGAGGCCGTCTCCCTCACCTACGCCGAGCTGGACCGGCGGGCACGCGCCATCGCCGCGAACCTCCAGGCGGCAGGTGCCGCCGGCGAGCGCGCGCTGCTGCTGTTCCCGCCGGGGTTGGAGTACGTGGCCGCCTTCTGGGGCTGCCTCTACGCGGGCGCCATGGCCGTGCCCGCGTATCCGCCGGACCCCATGCGGCTGGGCCGCACCCTGCCGCGGTTGCAGGCCATCATCTCCGACTCGCGCACCCGGGTGGCGCTCACGACGCGGGCCATCCTCGACTTCTCCGAGATGGTGTTCGCCGAGGCGCCCGAACTGCGCGCGCTCAACTGGGTGGCCACCGACGAGGTCTCCGCGAGCGGAGAGGACGCCTGGCGCGCGCCGGGGCTGGACCGCTCCACGCTCGCCTTCCTCCAGTACACCTCCGGCTCCACCAGCACGCCCAAGGGCGTCATGCTGACGCACGGCAACCTGCTGGAGAACGAGCGGATGATCCAGTCCGCGTTCGAGCACGACGAGCGCTCCATCGTCGTGGGCTGGCTGCCGCTGTACCACGACATGGGACTCATCGGGAACATGCTCCAGCCGCTGTACCTGGGCGTTCCCTGCGTCCTGATGTCGCCGATGGACTTCCTGCAGAAGCCACTGCGCTGGCTCCAGGCCATCTCCACCTACCGCGCCACCACCAGTGGCGGACCCAACTTCGCCTACGACCTGTGCGTGCGGAAGATCTCCCCCGCCGAGCGGGAGACACTGGACCTGCGCAGCTGGACGCTGGCCTTCTCCGGCGCGGAGCCGGTGCGCCGCGACACGCTGGATCGCTTCGTGGAGGCGTTCGGACCGTGCGGCTTCCGCCGAGAGGCGTTCTACCCCTGCTACGGCCTGGCCGAGGCCACCCTCATCGTCAGTGGTGGCCGCAAGGCGGAGCCGCCCCTGGTCCGTGGTTTCGACACCCGCGCGCTGGCGCGTGACAGCGCCGTGCCCTCGAGCGGGCCGGACGCGCAGCCGCTGGTGGGCTGTGGCCAGGCGCTCCCGAGCGAGCGCATTGCCATCGTGGACCCCACCACGCTCGCGTCCTGCGCGCCGGGCAAGGTGGGGGAGATCTGGGTCGCGGGCCCGCACGTGGCCCAGGGCTACTGGAACCGGCCACAGGAGACCGAGGCGGCCTTCCGCGCCACCCTGCCCGGCGGCGATGGCCCGTACCTGCGCACCGGGGACCTGGGTTTCCTCGACGACGGCGAGCTGTTCGTCACCGGCCGGCTCAAGGACCTCATCATCATCCGCGGCGCGAACCACTACCCTCAGGACATCGAGCTGACGATGGAGCGCGCCCACCCGGCGGTGCGCCCCGGCTGCGGCGCCGCCTTCGCGGTGGATGCGAATGGCGAGGAGCAGCTCGTCCTCGTGGCGGAGGTGGACACGCGCCGAGAGCCGGACACCGACGCCCTCGGCGCCGCCCTGCGAGACGCGGTGGCCCGCGGACACGACCTCACCGCGCACGCGGTGGTGCTGCTACCGCCCGGCTCCATCCCCAAGACCTCCAGCGGCAAGATCCAGCGCCGCGAGTGCCGCGCGGGCTTCCTCGCCGGTACCCTGCCCGCGCTCGCCACCTCCACCCTGCCGCGCACCGCAGCCGCCCCCGCCGAGACGAAGGCGGACACCACGGATTTCGTCGCCTACCTGCGCGAGGTGCTCGCCACCGCGCTGCGCATGCCCGCCGCCCAGGTCCGCACGGATCTAGCGCCCGCGGCGCTCGGCCTGGACTCGCTCGCCGCGGTGGACGTGCAGCACCGGCTGGATGAGGACCATGGCGTGACGCTGCCAGCGGCGGCGCTGCTCCAGGCGCCGAGCCTGGACGCGCTCGCGCGGGAGCTCCAGGCGGCGAAGGCGGCGCGAGCCGAGGAGCCGGCACTCACCCACCGCGAGGCCACCTCCGAGCGCGCGTTGTCGTTCGCACAGGAGCGGATGTTCTTCGCGGATCAACTCGAGCCGGGGGGCTCGCTCTACAACGTGCCCGCCTCGCTGCACCTGAAGGGGCGGCTGGACGCGGCCGCCTTGGGGCGCGCACTGGGCGAGGTGCTTCGGCGGCACGAGGCGCTGCGTACCACCGTGCGCGTGGTGGAGGGCCACTCGGTGGGCCACCTCCAGCCCGCGGGGAACTTCGAGTTGCCGCTGGAGAGCCTGGAGCACCTGACGCCCCGCGAGCGCGAGGCCGAGGTGGAACGGCACGTGCGCGAGGATGCGCGGCGGGCGTTCGACCTGGAGCACGGACCGCTGCTGAGGGCCCGGCTGCTGCGGTTGTCGGCGGAGGATCACGCGCTCGTCCTCACGCTGCACCACATCGCCTGCGACGGCTGGTCCATGGGCGTGCTGCTGCGCGAGCTGTCCGCGCTCTACACGGCGTTCGCCGTGGGCGCCGCCTCTCCGCTGCCCGAGCCGCGCCTCCAGTACACGGACGTGACGTCGTGGCAGCGACGGCGGTTGGAGGGCGGGCTGCTGGAGCGGCAACTCGCGTTCTGGCGGGAGCAGCTCCGCGGAGTCCCGGCGGTGCTGGAGCTTCCCACGGATCGCCCCCGCCCTCTGGCGGCCACCCGGCGCGGCGGCAGGCGGACGTTCAAGATTCCGGCCTTCGTGACGGACGCCCTCCAGGGGCTGGGCCGCCGTGCCGCCGTCACGCCGTATGTCACGCTGCTGGCCGCTTTCGACGTGCTGCTGTCGCGCTATACCCGGCAGACCGACGTGGTGGTGGGCGCTCCGGTGGCCAACCGCGCCCGCGCGCAGTCGGACAAGCTCATCGGCCTCTTCGTCAACACGGTGGCGTGCCGCGTGGACCTCTCCGGTGACCCCACCTTCCGCGAGCTGCTGGGACGTGCGCGCGGCGCGGTGCTGGGCGCCATGGCGAACCAGGACGCGCCTTTCGAGCGTGTGGTGGAAGCCGTCGGAGCGCCGCGCATGCCGGGCCGCATGCCGCTGGTGCAGGTGATGCTCTCGTACGAGAACGTGCGCCTGCCGGAGCTCAAGCTGGGCGACGTGGAGGCCCGGCGGCTGGAGACGGACACCGGCGCGGCGCAGTTCGACCTCGCCGTGGACCTGGAGCCAGCCGGCGAGGGCATCCGCGGCGCGGTGGAGTACAGCGCCGACCTGTTCGACGCGGCCACCATCGACCGGATGATGAGCCAGTTCGTCACCCTGCTGGAGGCGGCGGTGCGCGACCCCGACTCGCCCATCAGCAAGTTGCCGCTGTTGCGCGAGGGTGACAAACGCCGGTTGCTCGACACCTGGGCCGGGCCGCGCACGCCCCTCCAGCCCGGCCTGACGCTGACGCGCCGCTTCGAGGAGCAGGTGGATCGCACGCCCGACGCGCCCGCGCTGGTGTTCCAGGACAAGCGCCTGAACTACCGGGAGCTGGACGAGCGCGCCAACCGGCTCGCCCACGAGCTGCGCGCCCAGGGCGTGGGCCCCGACGTGCTCGTGGCGCTGCTGCTGGAACCATCCCTCGAGACGGTGGTGGGTATCCTCGGCGTGATGAAGGCCGGCGGCGCCTACGTACCGTTGGATCCATCGCACCCGGCCAGCCGGCTCGCGTCCATGCTGGCGGACAGCGGCGCTGCGGTGGTGCTCACGCAACAGGCGCTGGCGGCCGCCACCGCTTCGCATCCCCGCGTGCTGCGGATGGATGCGGAGGCGGATCAGGCTCGCCTCGCGCAACGCCCGGCCTCGCGCCTGGCACCCGGCACCGTGGGCGAGAACCTCGCCTACGTCATGTACACGTCCGGCTCCACTGGCGCGCCCAAGGGCGTGATGGTGCCCCTGCGCGGCGTGGCCAACCTGATGGAGGTGATGGCGCGCGCCTACGGCGGTCCGGACAAGCGCATCCTCCAGGGCGCCTCCCTGACCTTCGACACCTCGGTGGAGGAGATCTTCGTCGCGCTGCTGTCCGGGGCGACGCTGTACCTGGCGCCTCGCGAGACGTTGCTGCCCGGCCCCGAGCTGGTGCGGCTCCTGCGCGAGCAGCGCATCACCGCGCTCAACGAGACGGCGTCCGTGCTGGCGCTGCTGCCGTCGGACGGGCTGCCGGATCTGGAGGCGGTCATCACCGGCGGCGAGCTCTGCACGGCGGACATCGTCGCGCGTTGGCAACCGGGCCGGAGGTTCATCAACGTCTACGGCCAGACCGAGACGACCATCGAGGTGACCACCGCCGAGTGCATGCCCGGGGGCGAGCCGCCTCTGGGCCGGCCCGTGCAGAACACGCGGCTCTACCTGCTGGACGAGACGCTGGAGCCAGTGCCCGAGGGTGTGCCCGGCGAGGCGTACATCGCGGGCGAGGGCATGGGCCGCGGCTACTTCGGCCGGCCGGACCTCACCGCCGAGCGCTTCCTGCCGGATCCGTTCTCCTACGAGCCGGGTGCGCGCATGTACCGCTCGGGAGATCTGCTGCGCTACACGCGCGACGGCCGGCTGGAGTTCCTCGGCCGCGTGGACGAGCAGGTGAAGATCCGCGGCATCCGCACCGAGCCCGCCGAGATCGCGGCGGCGCTGCGCCGGTGTGCTGGGGTGACCGAGGCCGCCGTCGTGCTGCGCGAGGACGGGGCACGCGGCCCCATTCTGGCCGCCTACGTGGTACCGGCCGCCGGGGCCACGCTCGATGCGGCGGAGCTGCGGCAGCAGCTCGAGCAGGTGCTGCCAGACCACATGGTGCCGGGCGCGTACGCGTTCCTCGCGTCGCTGCCACTCACCACCAACGGAAAGCTGGACCGCCGCGCCCTGCCCGCGCCCACCATCACCGTGGAGCCCGAGCGCGCCTATGTGGCGCCGCGAACGCCGGTGGAGGAGATCCTCGCCGGCATCTGGCGCGAGCTGCTGGGAGTGGAGCGCGCCGGAGTGGAGGACGACTTCTTCGAGCTGGGCGGGCACTCGCTGCTGGCCACGCGGCTCGCGGCGCGCGTGCGGGTGGCGCTGGGCGTGGAATTGCCGCTGCGGACGCTGTTCGAGGAGCCCACCATCGCCGGGCTGGCGCGCCGCGCCTCGGAGGCGCTGGGGTCCGCGGTGCCGCCCGTCGAGCGGGGGCCGCGCGATGGAGACCGGCGTGAGCTCTCCTTCGGCCAGGAGCGGCTGTGGTTCGTGGACCGGCTGGAGCCGGGAAACACCGCGTACAACCTGGCCGGCGCGGTGCACCTGCGCGGGAGCCTGGATCGCGAGGCGCTGGTGCGCGGCATCCGCGAGGTGGTGCGCCGCCACGAGGCGCTCCGCACGTACTTCCGCGAGGAGCAAGGCCGCCCGGTGGCGGTGGTGGCTCCCGAGGTGGGAGTGGAGGTTCCCACGCTCGACCTGCGCGGACTGCCGCCGGGCGAGCGCGAGGCGGAGGTGTCGCGGCTGGCGCGTGAGGAGGCGGTCCGCCCGTTCGATCTGGGCACCGCGCCGATGCTGCGCTTGCGGCTGCTGGAGCTGGACGAACGCGAGCACGTGCTGCTCATCGCGATGCACCACATCACCACGGACGGCTGGTCCACCGAGCTGTTCGTACGTGAGCTGGCGGCGCTCTATGGCGCGTTCCTGGAGGGAAAGCCCTCGCCGCTGCCGGAGCCGGCGCTGCAGTACGGCGACTTCGCCGCGTGGCAGCGCCGCTGGCTGTCCGGCGGAGAGCTGGAACGGCAGCTCGCCTTCTGGAAGCGCGAGCTCGCTGGCGCGCCCGACGTGCTCCCCCTTCCCTCGGATCGCCCGCGGCCACCGGTACGGACGAGCCGGGGCTCCACCGCCACCTTCCGCGTGCCGGCCCCGGTGACGCGCGGCCTGCGGGAGTTGGCGCGCCGTGAAGGCGCCACGCTGTTCATGACGCTGCTGGCCGGCTACCAGGCGCTGCTGGCGCGGTACTCGGGCCAGGACGACGTGGTAGTGGGCACACCCATCGCGGGCCGCCGCGGCGTGGAGCTGGAGGGGCTGATCGGCTTCTTCATCAACCAGCTCGCGCTGCGCGCGGACCTGGGCGGCAACCCCACCTTCCGTGAGGCGCTGGCGCGGGTGAAGCAGCGCGCGCTGGGCGCGTTCGCCCACCAGGACGTCCCCTTCGAGCAGGTGGTGGACGCACTCGCGCCCGCGCGCGACTCCAGCTTCAGCCCGGTGGTGCAGGTGGGCTTCGCCTTCCTCAACTACGCGGAGGAGTCCTTCTCGCTGCCCGGCCTGTCGCTGTCCATCGAGGAGCTGGAGCGCGGGGCAAAGCTGGACCTGACGCTCGAGCTGCGCGAGGAGGGCGACGGCCTGTATGGCGTGCTCACCTACAGCACCGACCTGTTCGAGCGGGAAACCGTGGAGGGCATGGCGCGCCACCTGACCGCGCTGCTGGCGGGCGTGGCGGCGGCTCCGGACACCCGTCTGTCGGCGCTGCCGCTGCTCCCGGATGAGGAGCGGCGCCAGGTGATGGTGGATTGGAACGCCACCACGCACGGGCGGGCCCCCGAGGGTACCGTGGCCGGCCTCTTCGAGGCACAGGCGGCGCGCACTCCGGACGCACCGGCGGTGACGTTCGAGGGTAGATCGCTCAGCTACCGCGAGCTAGACGCGCGCGCGGACGAGCTGGCGCGGGCGCTGCGTGGGCTGGGCGTGGGCCCGGACGCACGCGTGGGCCTGTGCGTCGGGCGCTCGGCGGAGGCAATCGTGGGCCTGCTGGGCGTGCTGAAGGCGGGCGCCGCATACGTGCCGCTCGACCCGGCGCTCCCACGTGAACGGCTCGCGTACATGCTGGAGGACTCGGGCGCGGAGGTGCTCGTCACCGAGTCGCGCCAGGCCGGCGCGCTGCCGCCCGCCCGTCACGTGCTGTGGCTGGACCGGCCACTCCCGGCGTCCAGCCCGGTGGAGCCGCGGACCCCGCCCTCCGAGCAGGGCCTCGCCTACGTCATCTACACCTCCGGTTCCACCGGCCGTCCCAAGGGCGTCGCCGTGGAGCACCGGCAGATCATCCACTACGTGCGGGGCATCGTGGAGCGGCTGGGCCTGCCCGAGGGCGCCTCCTACGGCCTCATCTCCACCCTCGCGGCGGACCTCGGCCACACCTCGCTGTACCCCTCGCTGTGCACCGGCGGCTGCCTGCACCTCATTTCCGAGGAGCGGGCGAGGGATCCGCGCGCGCTCGCCGCGTACCTGCGCGAGCACCCGGTGGACGTGCTGAAGATCGTCCCCTCGCACCTGGAGGCGCTGCTGGGCGCGGAGGACGCGAGGGACGTGCTGCCGCGCGCCCGGCTGGTGCTCGGCGGTGAGCCCTTCCCGTGGGAGCTGGTGGAGCGCGTGCGCGCGCTGGCCCCGGGGCTCGTGGTGTTCAACCACTACGGCCCCACCGAGACCACGGTGGGCGTCACCACGTACCAGGTGGACGGCGCGCGGCCGGGTTCCGCCACGGTGCCCATCGGGCGGCCCAATCCGGACACGCGGCTCTACGTCCTGGATCGCTGGATGAACCCGGTGCCGCCGCTCGTGCCGGGCGAGCTGTACATCGGCGGCCGGGGCGTGGCGCGTGGTTATGGCGCGCGTCCCGATGCCACCGCCGAGCGCTTCGTGCCGGATCCGTTCTCCACCGAGCCGGGGGCGCGGCTGTACCGCACCGGAGACCTGGTGCGCCAGCTGCGTGACGGCGCGGTGGAGTTCCTCGGCCGCATCGATCAGCAGGTGAAGATCCGCGGCTTCCGCGTGGAGCTGGGAGAGATCGAGGCGGCGCTGCGTGCGCAGCCGGGCGTGGGCGCCGCGGTGGTGGTGGCGCGGGAGGATCGCCCCGGAGCGAAGCGGCTGGTGGCGTACGTGACGCCCGAGGGAACTCCGCGCGCGGCAACCGAGCTGTCCGCGGCTCTGCGCCGCAACCTCCCCGACTACATGGTGCCGGGTGCGTTCGTGTGGCTGGACGCGTTGCCGCTGTCGCCCAACGGCAAGGTGGACCGCCGCCGGCTGCCCGCTCCCGCCGCCACGCCGGATGACAGCACTCCCGAGGCGTTCCGCACGCCGACGGAACAGACGCTCGCCGCCATCTGGAGCGAGGTGCTCGAGTGCGGCCCGGTGCGGCGCACGGACAACTTCTTCGAGCGGGGCGGCCACTCCCTGCTGGCCATCCGGGTGCTCACCCGCGTGCAGCAGATGTTGGGCGTGCAGCTCCCGGTGCGGGTGCTGTTCCAGGAGCAGACGCTGGAGCGGCAGGCCGAGGCGGTGGACACCGCGCTGCGCTCCCGCGCGGGCACGGCGCTGCCGCCACTGGAGGCACGCCCCGCGAACGGGCCCACGCCGCTGTCCTTCGCGCAGGAACGGCTGTGGTTCCTGGACCGGCTGGAGCCGGACAGCACCTCGTACAACATGCCGGCCGTCGTCCGGCTGGATGGAGCACTGGATGTCCCGGCGCTGGAGCGCGCCCTCTCCGAGGTGCTGCGGCGCCACGAGGTGCTCCGCGCCTTCTTCGTGGAGCAGCAGGGCCGGCCCGCCCAGGTGGTGCGTCCGCACGTGCCGCTCGAGCTGCCGGTGGTGGAGCTGCCACGCGACGAGGCCGAACGCGCCGCTGGCGAGGAGTTGCGCCGCCCGTTCAAGCTGGACGAGGGTCCACTGCTGCGCGCCCGCCTCTTCCGCGTGGGTGCGGAGGAACACCTGCTCGCCGTCACCATGCACCACATCGTCTCGGACGGGTGGTCGCTGGGCGTCATCGTGCGCGAGCTGGCCGCGCTCTACGAGGCCTTCACACGCGGCGCGCCGTCGCCCCTGCCGGAGCTGCCGCTGCGGTATTCGGACTTCCCGCGCTGGCAGCGCGACTGGCTCCAGGGCGAGGCACTCGACACGGAGCTGCGCTACTGGAAGGAGCGGCTCGCGGGGGCACCAGCCTCCATCGATCTGCCCACGGACAGACCCCGGCCCGCGGTGCTCCGCTACCGTGGCGCCTTCCGGCCGGTGCGAGTGCCCGCTGCGCTCACTACCGCGCTCGAGGCGCTGGGCCGGCGTGAGGGTGCCACCCTGTTCATGACGGCGCTCGCCGCCTTCAACGTGCTGCTATCGCGTTACAGCGGCCAGCGGGACGTGTGCGTCGGCACGCCGGTCGCGGGACGGGACCACGTTGGCACGGAGGGGCTGGTCGGCTTCTTCGTCAACACGCTGGTGCTGCGCACGGACCTCTCCGGCACGCCTGGCTTCCGCCAGCTCCTCTCGCGCGTGCGCGAGTCCGCCCTGGGCGCCTACAGCCACCGCACCCTGCCCTTCGGCAAGCTGGTGGAGGCACTCAATCCAACGCGCGACACCAGCCGCTCACCGCTGTTCCAGGTGATGTTCACCCTGGACTCCTCGCCGGTGCGCGACGTCCGCCTGGGACAGGTGCGCATGCGCCCCTCCCCTGTCGTGGACACCGGCGCCGCCCAGTTCGATCTCTCGCTGGACCTCGACACGGTGGACGGCGAGCTCTCCGGCCGGCTGGAGTACAACACCGACCTGTTCGACGACTCCACCATCGACCGGATGGTGGGCCACTTCCTCGCGCTGCTGGAGGAGGTCACTCGCACGCCCGACGCACCGCTGGACCGTCTCGCGATGGTGCGAGGGGCGGAGCGCCGCACGCTGCTGCGCGACTGGAACGCCACCGCCGCGCCCGAGGCCGGCCAGGGGTGGATCCACGAGCGCATCGCCGCCCAGGCGGCGCGCACGCCGGACGCGGTGGCCCTCCAGTTCGAGGGAACCCACCTCACCTACCGCGAGCTGGACGAGCGAGCGAACCGGCTCGCCCACCACCTGCGCTCGCTGGGCGTGCGCGAGGAGGACCGGGTGGGTCTGTTCCTCGAGCGCTCCCTGGAGTTGCTGGTGGGCATCCTCGGCACGCTGAAGGCCGGCGCGGCCTACGTGCCGTTGGATCCGTCGTACCCGAAGGACCGGCTCGACCACATGCGCCGGAGCGCCGGCATGCGCGCGCTGCTGACGCAGGAGAAGCTGGCACCGGGGCTGGACGCGCCGGGTGTCCCGGTGGTGCGGCTGGACGCGGACGCGGCGCGGCTCTCCGCCTGGCCCGCGCACGCGCCCGAGGTGAGGCTCCACGGCGACAATCTGGCGTACGTCATCTTCACCTCCGGCTCCACCGGCCAGCCCAAGGGCGCGATGAACAACCACCGCGCCATCAAGAACCGGCTCGAGTGGGCCCAGGCGCGCCACGGGCTGACCCCGGAGGACCGCGTCCTCCAGAAGACGCCCTTCAGCTTCGACGTCTCCGTCTGGGAGCTGATCTGGCCGCTGATGGTGGGCGCACGGCTGGTGATCGCCCCTCCCGGTGCGCACCAGGACAGCCGCGAGCTGGCACGGATCATCGCGTGCGACGGCATCACCCTCACGCACTTCGTGCCCTCCATGCTGCGCGTGTTCCTCGACGAGCCCGAGGCGGCCCGGTGTGCCGGCCTGCGGGGCGTCATCTGCAGCGGCGAGGCGCTGCCCGCGGATCTGACGGAGCGCTTCCACCAGCGGCTGGGCGCGGAGCTGCACAACCTGTACGGCCCCACCGAGGCGGCGGTGGATGTCACCGCCTGGCAGTGCCATCCCGGTGACCGCCGCGCCAACGTCCCCATCGGCAAGCCCATCTCCAATGTGGGGATGTACATCCTCGACGGTGCGCTCGAGCCGGTGCCCGCCGGAGTGCCGGGCGACCTGTACATCGGCGGCGTTGCGCTTGCGCGCGGCTACGTGGGCCGTCCGGACCTGACGGCGGAACGCTTCATCCCGGATCCGCACGCCACCGAGCCCGGTGCCCGGCTGTACCTGACGGGCGATCGTGCCCGCTACCTGCCGGACGGGAACATCGAGTTCCTCGGCCGCGCGGACCATCAGGTGAAGCTGCGCGGATTGCGCATCGAGCTGGGAGAGATCGACCTGGCGCTCGCGGAGCATCCGTCCGTGACCGAGGCGGTGGTGCTGGTGCGTCCGAACCAGGCGGGAGAGCCCATCCTGGCGGCGTACGTGGTGCCCGCGGGCACGGCGCCGGACGTGGGCGAGCTGCGGTCCCACCTGGAGGCGCGGCTGCCTCCGTACATGGTGCCAGCGGCGTTCATGTTCCTGGCGGAGATGCCGAAGAGCGTCAACGGCAAGCTGGACCGGCGCGCACTCCAGGCCATGGAGCCGCACTCCCCCGCGGGCCCGCTCACCCCGCCGCGCACACCCATGGAGGTGCTGGTGGCGGGCGTGTGGAGCGCCGTGCTGGGCCACGAGCACATCGGCGTGGAGCAGGGCTTCTTCGACCTGGGCGGCCACTCGCTGATGGCGACGCAGGTGGTGGCACGGCTGCGTGACGCGCTCGGCGTGGAGGTACCGCTGCGCGCGCTGTTCGAAGCGCCCACCCTCTCGCGCTTCTCCGCGCGGGTGGAGGAACTGTCTCGCGGCCTGCGCCGGGCGGCGGATCTGCCGCTACTGCCGGTGGCGCGTCCGGAAGGCCATGCGCCGCTGTCCTTCTCGCAGGAGCGGCTGTGGTTCCTGGAGCAGCTCGTCCCGGACACCGCCGTCTTCAACCTGGGCGGCGCGGTGCGGATGCGCGGGCGGCTGGATTCGGCCGCGCTGGAGCGGGCCATCCAGGGCGTGGTGCGGCGCCACGAGGTGCTGCGCAGCCGCTTCATCCAGGTGGACGAGCGCCCGGTTCAAGTGGTGGAGCCCCAGGCGCACGTTCCGCTGCCGGTGGTGGACCTGAGCGGCGTTCCGTCCGAGCGGCGCGAGGCCGAGGTGGAAGCGCGGATGCGCGAGGAGGCGTGCCGCCCGTTCGACCTCACCCGCGCGCCGCTGCTGCGGCTGACGCTGCTGAGCTGCGAGGAGGAGCAGCACGTCCTGTGCGTCTGCATGCACCACATCATCTCGGACGGCTGGTCCATCGAGCTCTTCGTCCGCGAGGTGGCGGCGCTCTACGACGCTCAGCGCTCCGGCGTGGAGGCGGCGCTGGAACCGATGGCACTGCAGTACGGTGACTTCGCGCACTGGCAGCGCCAGTGGCTGGGGGGCGAGCAGCTCGCCAGCCAGCTCCAGTACTGGAAGGAGCACCTCACCGGGGCCCAACCCTTCCTGGACCTGCCCACCACGCACCGCCGCCCGCCCGTGCAGACGTTCCACGGAGCGGAGGCCACGTTCGTCCTCTCCCCGGAGCTATGGGACGGCGTGCGCGAGCTCAGCCGCCGCTCGGGCGTCACGCCCTTCATGACGTTGTTCGCGGCCTTCAACGTGCTGCTGTCCCGCTACGCGCGGCAGTCGGACGTGGTGGTGGGCATCTCGGTGGCCAACCGCACGCGCGCGGCCATGGAAAAGCTCATCGGCTGCTTCATCAACGTGCTGGCGGTGCGCACCGACCTGTCCGGCTCGCCTGGCTTCCTGGAGCTGCTGGGCCGCGTGCGCACGGGCCTCCTGGGCGCCTACGCCCACCAAGACATCCCCTTCGAGCGGCTGGTGGCCGAGCTACAGCCCCCGCGGGATCTCAGCCGCACGCCCATCTTCCAGGTCATGTTCGACCTGAAGAACTTCGACCGCTCCGCGCTCGCGCTGGAGGGGCTGGAGCTGGAGCTGGTGGAGATCGACCGCGGCAGCGCCAAGTACGATCTCACGCTCGGGATGAAGGAGGGCCCCGAGGGGTTGGTGGGCCACTGGGAATACAACACCGCCCTCTTCGACGCGGCCACCATCGCGCGGATGGCGGGCCACCTTCGGAGCCTGCTGGAGGTGCTGGTGGCCCGGCCCGAGACCCGGGTGGACGCGGTGCCACTGCTCTCCGAGGAGGAGCGCCGGCAGGTGCTGGCCTGGAGTGGCCCGAATCGCCATTTCGAGCCGCGCGAGGGCCTCCCCCAGCGTTTCGAGCGTCAGGTGGAGAGCGCGCCCGCCGCCATCGCGCTGGTGGACGGCGAGCGGCGCTACCGCTACGACGAGCTGAACCGCCGCGCCAATCAGCTCGCGCACGCGCTGCGCCACCGGGGCGTGGGCCCCGACACGCTGGTGGGCCTGTACACCGAGCGCTCGGCTGACACCGTCGTCGGACTGCTCGCCATCCTCAAGGCCGGTGGCGCCTACGTGCCGCTGGATCCGGCCTACCCGCCCGATCGCGTGGAGATGATGCTGGAGGACAGCGGTGCCCGGGTGCTCCTCACCCAGCGCGCGCTCACCGGCCAGCTCTCCCGCCCGCCGCCGGAGGTGCTGCTGCTGGACGACGAGGCCACCTTCACGGGCCCCGCGGACAACCCCGCCCCAGCGGCCTCGCCCGGGAACCTCGCCTACGTCATCTACACCTCGGGCTCCACTGGCAGGCCCAAGGGTGTGCCGGTGACCCATGGCAATGTGGTCCGTCTGTTCGATGCCACCGGCCGCTGGTTCCGCTTCGACGAGCGCGACGTGTGGACGCTGTTCCACTCGTTCGCCTTCGACTTCTCCGTCTGGGAGATCTGGGGCGCGCTGCTCCACGGCGGCCGGCTGGTGGTGGTGCCCGCGCACGTCGCGCGCTCGCCCTCGGACTTCTACGGGCTGCTGTGCCGCGAGCAGGTGACGGTGCTCAACCAGACGCCCTCGGCGTTCCAACACCTGATCGCCGCGGACGAGGCCTCCACTCCGCTGCAGGCGCTGGCCTTGCGGCTGGTCATCTTCGGCGGCGAGGCGCTGGAGCTGGGCTCGCTCAAGCGCTGGTACGAGCGCCATGACGACTGGGCGCCGCGCCTGGTGAACATGTACGGCATCACCGAGACGACCGTGCACGTCACCTACCGGCCCATCTCCGCGATGGAGATCCGCCAGCCGATCGCCAGCGTCATCGGCGCGCCCATTCCCGACCTGCGGCTCTACATCCTCGACGAGCACCTCCAGCCCGTGCCGGTGGGCGTGTTCGGGGAGATCCACGTGGGCGGTGCCGGCCTGGCACGCGGCTACCTGAATCGCCCCGAGCTGACGGCGCAGCGCTTCGTGCCGGATCCCTTCTCGGACGTGCCGGGCTCACGGCTGTACCGCTCGGGGGACCTGGCGCGCTTCCTGTCCAACGGGGACGTGGAGTACCAGGGCCGCGCGGATCTCCAGGTGAAGATCCGCGGCTTCCGCATCGAGCTGGGAGAAATCGAGGCGGCGCTCGCGCGTGAGCCCTCGCTGCGCACCAGCGTGGTCATCGTGCGCGAGGACACCCCGGGCGACAAACGCCTGGTGGCCTACGCGGTGCCGGCGGGTGAGCGCCCCGCGGTGGCGGAGCTGCATGCGTCACTGCGCAAGCGGCTGCCGGACTACATGGTGCCCACCTTCGTCTTCCTGGACGCGCTGCCACTCACCAGCAACGGCAAGGTGGATCGCCGCGCGCTGCCCGCCCCCAGCAGCGAACGTGCCGGGGACGAGTCCTTCGTGGAAGCCGCCAACCCCACCGAGGAGGTGGTGGCCAAGATGTTCGCCGAGGTGCTGCGCGTGGCGCGCGTGGGCACGCGGGACAACTTCTTCGAGCTGGGCGGGCACTCGCTGCTGGCCGCGCAGCTCGTCACGCGGCTGAAGAAGACATTCCAGGTGGAGGTGCCGCTGCGGACGCTGTACGAGTCGCCCACCGTGGAGGAGATCGCGCTGACCATCGAGATGATGCTGCTCGATGAGATCGAGAAGTCGGAGTCCGGAGGAAACGGGACATGAAGGTGAGCGAGCTGAAGGTGGTGGTGACGGGCGCCGCGGGCGGGCTGGGGCGGCACTTCTGCCTGTCGCTGTGCCGCGAGGGCGCCTCGGTGGCGGCGGTGGACCTGAACGCGGACGGGCTGACGTCACTGGCGCGCGACGCGGAGGGCCTGCCGGGGAAGCTGCGGACGTACTCGGCCGACGTCACCCGCCCGGAGGACACGGGCGAGGTGGTGAGGCGGGCGCAGGCGGAGCTGGGTCCACTCAACGGGCTGGTGAACAACGCCGGCATTGCCCGCGACGGGCGGCTGCTCAAGGTGGACGAGCGGCGCGAGGAGGTCCTCCGGATGCCGCGCGAGCAGTGGCAGAAGGTGCTCGACGTGAACCTCACCGGGCCGTTCTACATGGCGCGTGAGGTGGCGGCGGCGATGGTGGAGTCGAAGACGCGGCCCGGCATCATCATCAACATCTCGTCCATCTCCCGCCACGGCATCGTCGGACAGGCCAACTACTCGGCGGCCAAGGCCGGCGTGGCGGTGAGCAGCCGGGTATGGGCCCAGGAGCTGGCGCCCTTTGGCATCCGCGTGGTGGCCATCGCTCCGGGCTTCGTGCGCACCGGCCTCATCGGCGTGATGAGCCAGGAAGCACTGGAGGACGTCGTCTCGCGCGTGCCGATGGCACGGCTGGGCGAGCCGGAGGAGATCTACGCCGGCCTGCGCTTCTCCATCGAGTGCGACTACTTCAACGGCCGATGCCTGGACATCGACGGCGGACTGGGTGTCTAGCCCGGCTTGAACGGCACGGCGAACAGCCGGGCGCACAGGTCCCTCAGCACCGGGGCCTCACTCCCCAGCGGCTCCGCGCTCCGCGCGAACATCTCGCGGAACGCGTGCTCGTCCGCTACCACGCCCTCCAGCTTCCGCAGGCCCTCGGCCAGCGCTTCCCGTGCGGCGGGGGCGAACGGATTGGCCCGTTGGATCTCCCAATACACCTCCGGGTTGGCCCCGGTGATGCGGGCGAGCAGCCCCAGCAGCAGCCGGTGCGGCGGAGTGGTGGCATCGGAGATCCACCGGGGCTGGTAGTCGAGCTCGCGGAGGGCCAGCCCGAAAGCGAGCACCGCGGCGTGGGTGGCCGTCTGGATGCAGGCCATGGACCGGTCGTGCTCCTCGGCGGTGAAGGGCACCACGCGGCCGCCCCACCCCTCCATCAGCGCCACGAACTCGCGCGCCCTCTCCCCGCCGCGCTCGCCCACCACGGCGACGTTCTGCCCGCGGAAGGGGACGCTGGGGGCGAACAACGGGTTGATGCTGAGGAACTCCACCGCGCGCGCGTCGCGCCCGGCGCGCTCCACGATCTCCGACTTCACGGAGCTGGTGTCCACGAAGAGAGAACCGGGGCGCATCGCGGGGACGACGGTGCCGAGCGCCGCGAGGATCGCGGGCTCCGGGAGGGCGGCCAGCACGCAGTCCGCGCCGGCTGCCTGGCGCAGCAGCTCCGGCGAGGGCGCGCTCACGTCGGCGCGCAGGTACTCGGACATGGACTCGTCCGCGCGCGTCTCGCCGAGATCCGCGCCGGCGACAATCCGGCCTTCACCAGCGAGCAGGCGGGAGAACGCACGCCCGACCGCGCCGTTGGCGCCGAGCAGGAGAATGCGGGTAAGGGGCATTCGCGCATGATAATGAGCGAGACGATGCAGCGGGATACGAAAAGCAGCGGCCGGGTGGCGCTCGTCACCGGCGCGTCGAGCGGCTTCGGGCTGCTCACCTCGGTGGAGCTGGCGCGCAATGGCTATACGGTCTTCGCCACCATGCGGGACATCACCCGCCGCGGCGAGCTCGACGAGGCGGCGCGCGAGGCCGGCGTCGAGGTGCGGGTGCTCCGGTTGGACGTGACGGACGAGGCGTCCATCTCCAGCGCGGTGGACGAGGCGCTGCGGAGCGCCGGCCGCATCGACGTGCTCGTCAACAACGCGGGCTACACCCTGGACGGTTACTTCGAGGACGTGTCCTCGGCGGAGCTGCGCGAGCAGTTCGAGACGAACTTCTTCGGCCTGGCGGCGGTGACGCGCGCGGTGCTGCCCGCCATGCGCCAGCGCGGCGAGGGCACCCTCATCAACGTCTCCTCGCTCTCCGGGCGCCATCCGGGCCCCGGCTACTCCGCCTACTGCGCGTCCAAGGCGGCGGTGAGCGCGCTGAGCGAGTCGCTGCGCGAGGAGCTGGCGCCGTTCGGCATCCACGTGGTCCTCGTGGAGCCGGGTGGCTACACCGGGACGAACATCCTGCGGCGCAACCGCCGGCTGCCGGCCCTCGCGTTGAATCCGGCCTCGCCGTACCACCCGATGACGCAGGCCCTGGAGGCGGAGATGCAGGGGCTGGCCGCCAGGCCCAAGGGCAATCCGCGCGAGGTGGCACTCGCCATCGTCGAGGCCGCCAACGATCCGCGGGCCTGGCCGCGCCGCGAGCTGAAGGCGAAGTAGGCCCGGTTTCACCCTTCGCCAAGGTACTTCACGCTCCGTCCCGGTACCTGCACCAACCCACGCCCGGGCGGTATCCTCCTCTCGCTCCCGTGACATCCATGTCCCTCAGCTACCTCGCCCATCTCCGCTGCCCCCGCTGTCACGCCCCTCTGGCCGAAGCCTCCGGCGCGCTCCGCTGTCAGGGGTGCGAGCAGCATTACCCGCTGATGCAGAACGGCGCCTTCCCCGTGCTGGTGCCGGAGCCCAAGCCGTACCTGGCGGAGAACCTGACGCAGTTCGCGCGGTTCGGCCGCGAGCGGCGCGGGTTCGCGGGGATGATCGATGAGGCCCTGGCAGCGCACCCGTGGCGCGAGACGACGCTCCGGCCGCTCCACTCGGCGCTGCTGCGCAACCTGGAGACGACGGACTCGCTCGGGGCGGAGATCGCCGCGCAGCAGTCTCCAGAGGAGCACGCCGCGGCGGGTGGCGAGCCCCATGATCCCACGAGCGGGCAGGCCGATTACGGACCGGAGCTCCTCGGCTTCGTGCAGACGGACTGGTCCGACGCGCCGGAGATGGCCGCGCAGCGCGCCACCGTGATGGAGAAGGTGGGCGGAATGCTGGACCGCTTCTCCAGCGGAGGCCCCGCGCTGCTGCTGGGGGGCGGTGCCGGCCGCGCCTACTACGATCTCGCGCCCCGCTTCGAGCGGCTGATGGGCTGCGATCTCTGCTACACGTACGTCTCGCTGTATCACCGGGTGCAGCGCGCGCCGGTGCCGCTGGCGGAGATCCACTTCCCCACGATCGCGACCGATGTGGTGGCGACCCCCTTCGTGGCCCAGCGGCCGGCGGCGGCCGGCGAGCGCACGCACGATGCCTACTTCGTGGCGGACGCCACCCGGCTGCCGGTCGCGGACGCGTCGCAGCGCACCGTCATCTCCATCTACTTCAGCGACTGCGTCCCGTTCCCCGCGCTGGTGCGGGAGCTGCACCGGGTGCTGGAGCCCAACGGCACCTTCGTCAGCTACGGCCCCATGATCCACCGCTCGGTGCCGCCCACCGGGTGGTTCACGCCCTCGGAGGTGATGGCCATTGCGCGCCAGGCCGGCTTCGAGTGCGAGTTCCAGGAGTGGAGCGAGCTTCCGTTCCGCGAGTCCCCCCATCACGGCATCCGCACCACGCACCGCGTGTGGGCGTACACGCTGCGCAAGCGCGGCTGAGCCGGCGGCCGTTCCCCTTCTTCCAGAGCAACACTCCAGAGCAGCACTCCAAGGAGACGTTTCATGTCGTCCTCGTTCGATGTGGTGATTGTTGGCAATGGCGCGCTGGGGCACGCGACCGCGCGCGCCCTGATCTCGGCGGACCCATCCCTGAAGGTGGCGGTGGTGGGCCAGGCGCACCGGCCGACGGGCGCCTCGCCCGCCTCGGGCGCGATGCTCGGGACCTTCGGCGAGATAACGGCCCCGCTCATCCGCAGCCACTATGGCCGCACCAAGGTGGAACTGGCCGTCCGCGCCTCGCACCTGTGGGACGAGTGGGTGGCTGGCCTCAACGCGGAGCTGCCGGCCGAGCAGCGGCTGGAGATCAAGCGCGGCACCTTCGTCATCAACAACAACCTGTCCGGGCAGATCGAGGACGAGAACTACTCGGCCATCATCGCCACGCTGCGCAAGTACGAGGAGAAGTGGGAGGAGGTGGATCCCGCCGCCATCCCCGGGCTCCAGCCGGCCGCGGACAGCCGCCCGCTGCGCGCGCTCTTCATCCCGCGCGAGGGCACCGTTGACTCCGGCCACCTGCTGGCCGCGTACGGCGCGGTGGCGGGGCGCTCGCAGCGCCTGCGCGTGGTGGAGGACGGCGTGAGGACGCTGCGAATCAACAACGGCAAGGTAGAGGGTGTGGAGACGCTGGGAGGCGAGGTGCTCAACGGCTCGCACGTGGTGCTGGCGGCGGGCATCGGCACCCAGGGGCTGTTGGATCAGCACCCGGACCTGGCGCGGCGCATTCCCCGGCTGTTCGCGGGAGGCGGCACCTCGGTGTTGCTGGAGGCGGACGTGCCCATCACCCCGCACGTGGTGCGCACCCCCAACCGCGCCTTCGCCTGCGGCCTGCACGCGGTACCCCGCTCCGAGCGCACCGTCTACGTGGGCGCCACCAACCACATCACGCCCCGCCCGTTCGAGCGCGCCAACGTGAGCGACATGTACTTCCTGCTCGAGTGCGCGATGGATCAGCTCCACCAGGGGCACCAGTCCTCGCGGCTGGTGACGTGGAACTCGGGCAACCGGCCGGTGAGTATCGACGGGTGCCCGCTGATCGGGCCCACCTCGGTGTCCGGGCTGTGGATGCTGACGGGCACGTACCGCGACGGCCTGCACCTGTCCCCGCTGCTGGCGCAGGACATGGCGCGGCGGATCCTCGGCCGCGAGCCGCTGTACGAGAACCTCTTCGCCCCGGAGCGCCAGCCCATCTGCACGCGCACCCGCGAGGAGGCGATCGAGGAGGGCATCCGCCACTACGAGGCGGTGGGCTACGAGCACCGGATGACCATCCCGCGCGTGGGCTGGCACGTCACCTTCCAGCGCATGTACCGGAACACGCTGGCCAGTGTGTATGACGCCCTCGAGTCCGACTACGTGATTCCGCCGGAGTTCGTTCCCATGATCGACAACGATCGCAAGCATTGGGTACCGTTCCTGCGCGAGTACTACCGCAACATCAAGGCGGCCCACGGATAGGAGCCCTTCTCTGCATGGACATTCCCCGCGTCCTCGATCTCTATGACCGCCAGCTCCGCCGCGATTTCCGCCTGAACGAGCCGGGGGTGTTGGTCGAGTACGCGGAGGGAATCACCCGGGTGGTCGGTCCGGGCGCGGAGCCGCACGACAATTGTGTGCTCTACGCCCGCGGCGCACCCGGCTCCGCCGAGGCATCTACCAGGTGCTGGTGGCCCTCCGGGCCGAGCAGGCCCGAACGTTGGGCTACCAGGACCTCACGGTAGATGCGGGCCCGGAGTCACGGCCCATCCTGGAGCGGCTCGGCTTCCGCGTGGCCACCCTGACCACGCCGTTCATCTGGCATGGCGGCAGGATGTAGAGGGGGCTCGGTCCCCTGACTGCTCCTGGAGTCCAGCGCTCGGGCCCCTACGTCTTGTCGGGGACATTCGGTTGCACCTACGCTCCGGGCACCTGCGCACCCTCACGGAGGGTGTACCCGATGACGTTGCACGCGAGGGCCAGGACCTCCCCTCCAGCTCTCAGTCCGACGATTCAACCAAGAAGGACTCCTCCAAATGAGTGACGTCTACGACCGCCTCGCATCGCTCCCTCCCGAGAAGCGGGAGCTGCTGTTGCGTCAGCTTCGTCAAAAGCAGGCTGGCAACGTCAAGACGGGCATCCCCCCGCGGCCGCGCGACACGGACACGCATCCGCTGTCATTCGCCCAGCAGCGGCTCTGGCTGCTGGACCAACTCCAGCCGGGCAGCCCCCTCTACAACGTCCCCGTGGCCATCCGGCTCAGCGGGGCGCTGGACGTGGCGATCCTGGAGCGGTGCTTCAACGAGCTGCTGCGGCGTCACGAGTCGTTGCGCACCACGCTGCGCTCGGAGCAGGGCCAGCCGGTGCAGGTCATCGCGCCCCAGGCGGAATTCGCCCTGGAGACGGCGGACCTGCGGGCGCTGCCCGCCGCGCGGCACGACGCCGAGGTGCGGCGGCTGGCGCTGGAGGAGGCGCGCAAGCCCTTCGACCTGGAGCGGGGCCCCCTGCTGCGCGCCCGCCTGCTGAGCCTGTCGGAGCAGGAGTACGTGCTGCTGCTGACCATGCACCACATCGTCTCGGACGGCTGGTCCATGGGCGTGCTGGTGCGTGAGATGGGCATGATCTACGCGGCCTTCATGCAGGGCGAGCCCTCGCCGCTGATGGAGCTGGCCGTGCAGTACGTGGACTACGCCTCCTGGCAGCGCGAGTGGCTGCGGGGCGACGTACTGTCCAAGCAGCTCGACTACTGGCGCAAGCAGCTCGCGGGCGCCCCGCGGGTGCTGGAGCTGCCCACCGACAAGCCCCGCCCGCCCCGGCCCTCCTTCCAGGGCGCCTCGAGCTCGCGGCCACTGCCCACGGCGCTCTCAGAGTCCATCAAGACCCTGGCCCAGAAGGAAGGCGCCACGCCCTTCATGGTGCTGCTGGCCGCCTTCCAGGTGCTGCTCTCGCGCTACTCGGGGCAGGACGACATCTGCGTGGGCTCGCCCATCGCCGGCCGCAACCGCGGCGAGCTGGAAGATCTCATCGGCTTCTTCGTCAACACGCTGGTGCTGCGCACCCGGCTCTCGCCCCAGCAGAGCTTCCGCGAGCTGCTCGCCCAGGTGAAGGAGATGACGCTGGGCGCGTATGCCCACCAGGACGTCCCCTTCGAGAAGCTCGTGGAGGAGCTCCAGCCCCAGCGTGACCTGAGCCGCTCGCCGCTCTTCCAGGTCATGTTCGCCGTGCAGAACGCCCCGATGCCGGAGCTGAACCTGGCGGGGCTGAAGCTGCGCCCGGTGGCGTTGGAGAGCGAGTCGTCCAAGTTCGACATGACGGTCGCCTTCACGGAGCGGGCGGAGGGCTTCCTCGCGGAGGTGGAGTACAGCACCGGCCTGTACGAGGCCTCCACCATCCAGCGCATGCTGGAGCAGATGCAGATGCTGCTGGAGGGCATCGTCGCCTCGCCTGAGCGCAAGCTGCGCGAGCTGTCCCTGCTCAGCACGAACGAGCGCCAGCAGGTCCTCGTCGATTGGAATCAGACCCACACCGGCTTTCCACGCCAGGAGAACATCCACCAGCTCTTCGAGGAGCGGGTGCGCCTGCACCCCGAGAGCCTGGCCCTGGAGTTCGGCGAGACACAGCTGTCCTACGGTGAGCTGGACGCACGCGCCAACCAGCTCGCCCATCTGCTGGCCGCCAAGGGCGTGCGCTCCGGGGACCTCGTCGGCATCTGTGTCGAGCGCTCCGCCGACCTCGTCGTCGGCCTGCTCGGCATCCTCAAGGCCGGTGCCGCCTACGTCCCGCTCGACCCCGCCTACCCCCAGCAGCGCCTGACGTTCATGCTGGAGGACGCCCAGGCCCGCGTCGTCGTGGCCTGGCGCCACCTCGCTCAGGCCCTGCCCCTGGGCGACCGCTCCCTCATCTGCCTCGATGAGGACCCGCATCTCCTCGGCCAGCAGCCCACTCAGCCGCTCTCGCTGTCCGTGGACTCGATGCAGGCCGCCTACGTCATCTACACCTCGGGCTCCACGGGCAAGCCCAAGGGCGTGTGTGTTCCCCACCAGGCCGTCGTGCGCCTGGTGCGCAATACCAACTTCATCGAGCTGAAGGAGACCGATCGCGTGGGTCAGGCCTCCAACGCCTCCTTCGACGCGGCCACCTTCGAGGTGTGGGGCGCTCTGCTCAATGGCGCCCGCCTGATCGGCGTTCCCAAGGAAGTCGCTCTCGATGCCAGGGCGCTCGGCGAGCATCTGGAGCGCACGTGCATCAACGTGCTG
The DNA here is from genome assembly GCF_001896145.1 of Archangium sp. Cb G35. Lineage (NCBI taxonomy): Bacteria > Pseudomonadati > Myxococcota > Myxococcia > Myxococcales > Archangiaceae > Archangium > Archangium sp. Cb G35. Next base: position 145,975 of record NZ_MPOI01000019.1, on the reverse strand, counting down.
TTCACCACCCCCGCGCTCTTCAACCAGGTGGCCCGAGAGCGTCCCCAGTCCTTCTCCGTCCTGCGTCAGCTGCTCATCGGTGGCGAGGCCGCCGACCCCAGGTGGGTGCGCGAGGTCCTCCAGAAGGGGGCCCCGGGCAAGCTGTTGAACGCCTACGGCCCCACCGAGAGCACCACCTTCGCCACCTGGTACCACGTGCGGCAGGTGCCTGAGGGCGTCACCACCATTCCCATTGGTGGCGCTCTGTCCAACACCACGTTGTATGTGCTCGACCGCGACGGGCAGCCCGTGCCCGCCGGTGTCCCCGGTGAGCTGTACATCGGTGGTGAGGGCCTCGCATGGGGTTACCTGCACCGCCCCGAGCTCACGGCCGAGAAGTTCGTCCCCCACCCCTTCGCCTCCCAGCCCGGTGAGCGTCTCTACCGCACCGGCGACGTCGTTCGCTGGCTGCCCGAGGGCCACCTCGATTTCATGGGCCGCGTGGACTCGCAGGTGAAGCTCCGTGGCTTCCGCATCGAGCTGGGTGAAGTCGAGTCCGCGCTCGTGGGCCACCCGGGCGTGGGTGAGGCCGTGGTCATGGTGCGCGAGGACTCCCCGGGCGACAGGCGTCTGGTGGGCTACGTCGTGGCTCGTGAGGGCCAGGGCCTCGAGGTCTCCGAGCTCAAGGCGTACCTCAAGGACAAGCTGCCGGACTACATGGTCCCGGCCGCCCTGGTGAAGCTCGACACGCTGCCGCTCAACCCCAACGGTAAGGTGGACCGCAAGGCCCTGCCCATGCCGGATCAAGCGCAGTCGAGCCAGGAGTACGTGGCTCCGCGCAACGAGACCGAGCGGCGCCTCGCCCAGCTCTGGTCCGAGGTGCTCACCGCACCGCGCATCGGCATCCACGACAACTTCTTCGAGCTGGGTGGCCACTCGCTGCTGGCCACGCAGGCCCTCTCGCGCATCCGCACCGCCTTCAAGGCCGAGCTGCCCCTGCGCGAGTTCTTCGAGTCGCCCACCATCGCCGCGCTCGCGCTGAAGCTAGACGCGTCGCTCGAGGCCAGCCGGGGCATCCAGGCCCCGCCCCTCACCCGCGTCTCGCGCGAGGGCCCGCTGCCCCTGTCCTTCGCCCAGCAGCGCCTGTGGTTCCTGGATCAGCTCCAGCCGGGCAGCTCCTTCTACAACGTGCCCACCGCATTGAAGCTGGAAGGCACGCTGGATGTCCCGGCACTGGAGAACAGCCTCTCCGCGCTGGTGCGGCGTCACGAGTCGCTGCGCACCACGTTCCAGAGCGAGCGGGGCCAGCCCACCCAGGTCATCGCCCCGCCTGGCCCGCTGCCGCTGCAAGTGGTGGATCCGCGCTCGCTGCCCTCCGCCGGGCGTGAGGCCGAGGTGCACAAGCTCACCACGCAGGAGGCGCAGCGGCCGTTCGATCTCGGCCGTGGACCCCTGCTGCGTGCCCTGCTGCTGCGCGTTGGCGAGCACCAGCACGTGCTCATGCTCACGCTGCACCACATCATCTCCGATGGCTGGTCCATGGGCGTGCTGGTGCGGGAGCTGGCCGCGTTCTACCAGGCCTTCTCGCAGGAGCTGCCCGCCTCCCTGCCCGAGCTGCCTCTGCAGTACGTGGATTACGCGGCCTGGCAGCACGACTGGCTCCAGGGAGCGGTGCTCGAGACGCAGCTCGGCTGGTGGCGCCAGCGGTTGGCGGATGCGCCTCGTGCGCTGGAGCTGCCCACGGACAAGCCTCGGCCTCCCGTGCAGACGCACCAGGGTGCCCTCTGCCACCTGCAGCTGTCGCCCCCCCTGTCGCTGGCCGTGAAGTCACTCGCGCAGCAGGAGGGTGCCACGCCCTTCATGGTGCTGCTCGCGGCCTACCAGGTGCTGCTCTCGCGCTACTCGGGGCAGGACGACATCTGCGTGGGCTCGCCCATCGCCGGCCGCAACCGCGGCGAGCTGGAAGGCCTCATCGGCTTCTTCGTCAACCCCCTCGTCCTGCGTGCCCGCCTCTCCGGCGTCACCACCTTCCGCGCCCTGCTCCACCAGGTGCGCGACACCACGCTCGGCGCCTTCGAGCACCAGGACGTGCCCTTCGAGAAGCTCGTCGAGGCGCTCCAGCCCCAGCGTGACCTGAGCCGCTCGCCGATCTTCCAGGTCATGTTCACCCTGCAGAACGCGCCCATGCCCGAGCTGGCGCTTCCGGGGCTGACGCTGCGCCCCCTCGAGGAGGAGAGCTACGCCGCCAAATTCGACGCCAACCTCATCTTCGCCCCCTCCGAGGACGGCTTCCACGGCGTCTTCGAGTACGCCACCGATCTCTTCGAGCACTCCACCGCCGCTCGCATGATGGGGCACTTCCAGGTCCTCCTGGAGGCCGCCCTCTCGCGCCCAGGCGCGCCTCTCTCCGGGCTGCCCCTGCTCTCCGAGGCCGAGCGTCAGCAGGTGCTCGTCGACTGGAACCAGACGCAGCGGTACTACCCCCGCGACGCCTGCATCCATCACCTCGTTCAGCAGCAGGCTTCCCTGCGCCCCGGCGCCATCGCCGTCGAGTTCGGCGAGCAGAGCCTCTCCTGGCGTGAGCTGGATTCCCGCTCCAACCAGCTCGCCCACCTCCTGCGCTCGCACGGCGTGGGGCCCGACTCCCTCGTCGCCCTCTGCATCGAGCGCTCCCTGGAGCTCATCGTCTCCCTCCTGGGCATTCTCAAGGCCGGCGGTGCCTACCTCCCGCTCGACTCCACCTATCCAGCCCAGCGCCTCGCCTTCATGTTGGAGGACGCTCCTCCCCGGCTGCTCCTCACCACCCAGGCGCTGCGCCCCGCCCTCTCCCTGCCTGACTCGCTCCCCTGCCTCGTCTGGGACGAGCTGAGTCTGGAGGGACTGCCCACGTCCGCTCCGGACTCCGGTGTCACCTCGCGCAACCTCGCCTACGTCAACTTCACCTCGGGCTCCACCGGCAGGCCCAAGGGCGTCGCCATCGAGCACCGCGCCGTCCTCCGCCTCTTCCACGGCGCCCGCTTCGCTCACTTCGGGCCCGAGACGAGCTTCCTCCACCACTCCCCCACCTCCTTCGACGCCACCACGCTCGAGATCTGGGGCCCCCTGCTCTTCGGTGGCCGCCTCGTCGTCTTCCCTCCCCAGTCGCCCAGCGATCTGGAGCTCCTCTCCCAGGTCCTCTCCCGGCACAACGTCTCCACCCTCTACCTCTCCGCGGGCCTGTTCTCCCTGGCCGCCGACCACAAGCTCGACGGCCTGCGCGGACTGCGCCAGCTCCTCGTGGGGGGTGACGTCCTCTCCGCGCCTCACGCTCGCCGCGCGCTCGAGCAGCTGCGCATCCCGCTCACCAACGGCTACGGCCCCACGGAAAGCACCGTCTTCTCCACCTGCCTCCCCCTCACCCTGCCCGAGCAGGTGGGCGACTCCGTCTCCATCGGCGCCCCCATCGCCAACACCCAGGTATACCTGCTGGACGCCTCCTTCCAGCCCGTGCCCCCCGGTGTCCCCGGTGAGCTCTTCATCGGGGGCGAGGGTCTCGCTCGCGGCTACACCTCCAGGCCTGACCTCACCGCCGAGCGCTTCGTTCCCAATCCCTTCGCCGCACAGCCCGGTGAGCGCCTCTACCGCACCGGTGACATCGCCCGCTGGCGCGCGGACGGCACCATCGACTTCCTCGGCCGCATTGACTCCCAGGTGAAGCTGCGCGGCTTCCGCATCGAGCTGCCCGAGGTGGAAACCGCCCTCCTCGCCCACCCCGAGGTGCGCGAGGCCGTGGCCGTCGTCCGCGAGGACTCCCCTGGCGACAAGCACCTCGTCGCCTACGTCACCAGCGATTCCCAGCAGCTCGACATCTCGGCGCTCCGCTCCTTCCTCAAGCAGCGCCTGCCGGATTTCATGCTGCCCTCGGCGCTCGTCGTCCTCGAGGCCCTCCCCCTCACCTCCACCTCCAAGGTGGACCGCAAGGCCCTTCCTCCTCCCAACGTCTCCTCCGCCGGCCGCACTGGCCATTTCGTGGAGCCCACCACTCCCCTGGAGCGGCAGCTCGTCTCCATCTGGTCCCAGGAGCTGGGCATCGAGGGCGTGGGCGTGGATGACCACTTCTTCGAGAAGCTCGGCGGCACCTCCCTGTCCGTCGTCAAGGTCGCCGCCCGGATACGCGAGGAGTTGGGCCGCGAGGTGCGGGTGACCTGGCTCTTCGAGCACCCCACCATCAGCGAGCTGGCCCACCGCATGGACTCGGGCATCGCCCCGGCTCCGGCACCTCGCGAGCAGCAGGAGGAGGCCCAGGCCGCCGAGCGTTCCGGCACGGAGGACATCGCCATCATCGGCATGTCCGGCCGCTTCCCGGGAGCGCGCTCCGTCGAGGAGTTCTGGCACAACCTGCGCCAGGGCGTGGAGTCCATCTCCCGCTTCTCTCCCGAGGAGGTGGAGGCGATCCCCGGTCTCCCCGAAGGCGTCTTCCAATGGCAGCACCCCCAGTTCGTCCCAGCGGGGGGTGTGCTCACGGACGCCGACAAGTTCGACCACGGCTTCTTCGACATCTCCCTGCGTGAAGCCCAGGGGATGGACCCGCAGCAACGTCTCTTCCTGCAGACCGCCTGGAGCGCGCTGGAGGACGCCGGTGTCGACCCCGATCGTTTCCAGGGACTCATCTCGCTGTACGCGGGTGCCTCGGACTCCGGCTACTCGCAGCTGGTGCAGAAGACCGTGCCGTTGGATCCCGCCGCCTTCTTCGAGGCGAGCACCAACGCGTCTCACCAGGGCACGGCCACCAAGACCTCCTACAAGCTGGGGCTCACCGGTGAGAGCCTCATGGTGTACACCGCCTGCTCCACAGGCCTGGTGGCCGTGCACATGGCCTGTGAGAGCCTGCATCAGCGCCGGTCCGACGTCGCCCTCGCCGGCGCCACCAACCTCGCCATCCCCCAGAAGACGGGCTACGTCTACCAGGAGGGGATGATCCTCTCGCCGGATGGGCACTGCCGCGCCTTCGATGCCCGCGCCAGGGGCGCCGTCGCCGGCAACGGGGTGGCCGCGGTGGTGCTCAAGCGCCTGTCCGACGCCCAGCGGGATGGAGACTCCATCTACGCCGTCATCAAGGGCTCGGCCATCAACAACGATGGCCGCCTCAAGTCCGGCTACACCGCCCCCAGCGTGCAGGGGCAGTCCTCCGTCATCCAGCGGGCCCTGGAGCATGCCCGCCTGAGTCCGAAGGACATTGGTTACGTGGAGACCCATGGCACCGGCACGCCGCTGGGGGATCCGCTGGAAATCGCCGCCCTGCAGCGCGCCTATGGCCTGGGCGCCGAGCACAAGGGCACCATTCCCATCGCCTCGGTGAAGACGAACATCGGCCACCTGGACACCGCGGCGGGCCTGGTGGGCCTCATCAAGGCGGCGCTGGTGTTGCACCATGGGGAGATTCCCCCCAGCCTGCACTTCGAGCAGCCCAACCCCTCCATCGACTTCGACGCGGGGCCCTTCGTCGTCAACACGTCCCTCCGCGAGTGGAAGCGCGGCCCGGTGCCCCGGCGCGCGGCGGTCAGCTCCTTTGGCATTGGCGGCACCAACGCTCACGCCATTCTCGAGGAGGCCCCCGAGCAGAGCAGCGAGCCGAGCCTCCGTGCCCAGCAGGTGGTGCTGCTGTCGGCGCGCACGCCCGCGGCGCTGGATGCGCTGGGCACGCAACTCGCGGAGCACGTGGAAGCCAACCCGCACCTGACGCTGGCGGACGTGGCCTCCACGCACGCCCTGGGCCGCAGGGGCTTCGAGCACCGCCGGGCCGTGGTGGCCCGTGACGCGGCGGAGCTGGTGCAGCGCCTGCGCAAGCCCGGAGCGGCCGTGGGGCTGGAGGACGTGGAGTCGGGCCGCCGCCTGCGCGTGGCCTTCCTCTTCCCCGGCCAGGGCGCCCAGCAGGTGGCCATGGGCCGCGAGCTGTACCAGGCCGAGCCCGACTTCCGCGCGCAGGTGGACACGTGCCTCGGGCTGCTGGAGCTGCCGCTGCGCGACGAGGTGCGCACGCTGCTGCTGCCCGAGCCGGGCCAGGAAGCCACCGCCAAGGAGCTGCTGTCCCATCCCCGCGTGGCCCTGCCCGCGCTCTTCACCGTGGAGTACTCCCTGGCCCGCACGTGGATGGGCTGGGGGGTGACACCTCACGCCCTGCTGGGCCACAGCTATGGCGAGTACGTGGCCGCGTGCCTGGCGGGTGTCTTCTCCCTGGCTGACGCGCTGCGGCTGGCCGTGACGCGCGGACAGTTGATGGAGGGGATGGCTCCGGGCGCCATGCTCGCGGTGGGCCTCTCCGAGGGAGACGTGCGTCCGCTGCTCTCCGGCCGCCTCTCGCTGGCCGCCCTCAATGCTCCCGGCCGCTGCGTCATCTCCGGCCCCATCGCCGAGGTGGAGCACCTCGCCGAGGAACTGAAGCGCCGTGACGTGGGCACGCTGCGGCTGCCTGCGGCCCATGCCTTCCACTCCGCCGACGTCGAGCCCTTCATGCCCGAGCTGTTGCGCGTGGTGGCCTCGCTGGGGCGCTCGGCCCCCACGGCGCGGCTCGTCTCCAGCCTCACCGGTACCTGGGCGACGGCTGAAGAGGTGATGGACCCGGGCTATTGGGCCCGGCAGATGCGCCAGCCCGTGCACTTCGCCGCGGGCGTGGAGGCCCTGCTGAGCGAGGGTTGCAGCCTGCTGCTGGAGGTGGGCCCCGGGCAGGACTTGACCGCCCTGGTGCGCGCGAACCTGGACGGCAAGAGCGGCAAGGTGAAGGCACTGCCCTCGCTGCGCCGGCAGGGCAGCTCCGCCTCGGAGCATGCCGTGTTGCTGCAAGCGTTGGGCGACGCGTGGGCCCATGGCCTGCCCGTGGACTGGAAGGCCTTCTACGCCCGCGAGCGGCGCCTGCGTCTCTCCCTTCCCACCTACTCCTTCCAGGAGAAGCGTTGCTGGGTGGACGATGTGCCCACCGTGGCTCCCGCCCGGTCCACCCCCGCCGTCTCGCCCTCCACTCCGGCCGTCTCCATTGCCCCCGCCACGGCCCCCGTGGCCGCGCCCGCGGTGGTCCCCGCCGGGCGCGAGGACATGCCTCGCGGTGACATCGAGGAGCGCGTGGCCGCCCTCTGGCGCGCTCGCCTGGGCCTGGAATACGTCGGCCGCGACGACAGCTTCCTCGAGCTGGGCGGCAACTCGCTGCTGGCCGCGCAGATGCTCACCCAGATGCGCGACACCTTCGGGGTGAACCTCCCCCTGGCGGACCTCTTCGACAGCCCCACCGTCGCCGGCATCGCCGCCCGCATCGAGGCCCTGCTCCAGTCCGCTCCCCAGCAGCAGCAGACCCAGCAGAAGACCCTCGCGCTGGCGCCCCTGACGCGCGATGGCGAGCTGCGGCTCTCCTACGTGCAGGAGCGCACCTGGCGCCTGGAGCAGTTCCTCCCGGGCCTGTCCGCCTACAACATCCCCTTCGTCCTCCGTCTGGAGAGCGCCCTGGACGCGCGGCTGCTCGAGCGCGCCATCCAGGAGGTCGTCCAGCGTCACGAGGTGCTGCGCACCACCTATGACACCGTCGACGGCCGCCCCGTGCCGCGCTTCCACGCGAAGATGCACGTGCCCCTGGAGGTGCTGGTGCTCGACGGCACTTCCGAGGAGCGCGAGGCCGAGGCCATGCGCCTGGCTCGCGAGGACGCCGTACGGCCCTTTGATCTGGTGAAGGGACCCTTGCTGCGCACCACCCTGCTGCGGCTGCGCGAGGACGTCCACGTCCTGATGTGCACCCACCACCACATCGTCAGCGACACGCTCTCCGTCCTCATCTTCGTCCAGGAGATGGCCGCGCTCTACGTGGCCATGAGCGAGGGGAAGCCCTCGCCGCTGCCGGCCCTGCCCCTGCAATACGCGGACTTCGGCCACTGGCAGCTCCGCAATGTGAGCGAGAACCTGCTGGCCGAGCAGCAGCAGTGGTGGCGCCAGCGGCTCGCCGGCATGCCGCCCCGGCTGAACCTGCCCACGGACAGGCCCCGGCCCGCCACCTGCCCGCTCACCTCGGAACGCATGTCCTTGGACTTCCCTCCCGCGCTCGCCAACGAGCTGGTGGTCTTCGGCCGGCGCGAGGGCTTCACCTCCTACGTCATCTTGCTGGCCGCGTGGCAGGCCCTGCTGCACCGCTACAGCGGGCAGACGGACATCGTCGTCGGCACGCCCATCGCCAACCGCACGCGCCCCGAGCTGCAGTCCCTCATCGGCTACGTGGCCCACTCGGTGGCCCTGCGCACGGACCTGAGCGGTGACCCCACCTTCCGCGAACTGCTCGCCCGCGTTCGTGAGGTGCTGCTAGGCGCGCAGAACCATCCGGACGTGCCCTTCGAGCAGATCGTCGAGGAGCTCTTCCCCCAGCACGACATCGGACGCGGCCGCATGACGGACAGTGTCTTCGTGCTCCATACCGCGGCCGGCAACCCGCAGCAGATGCCCGGCTTGCGCGCCAGCTTCGTCGAGGTGCCGGACACTCCCGTGCAGTGGGGCACCACGCTGGCCGACCTCACCCTCGTGTTGCAAGAGGAGCCCAGCAAGCTCGGTGGCGTTCTGGAGTACGCCACCGAGCTCTTCGACGCATCCACCGCGCGCCGCATCCTCGAGCACCTGCGGGTGCTGCTGACCGCGGGCCTGGCCCGGCCAGACGAGCGTATCTCCCGGCTGCCCCTGCTCACCGGGGAGGAGCGCAAGCAGTGGCTCCAGCCCCAGCCCACACCCACCTCGCCCACCGTGCCCGAGCTGCTGGCGCGGCGCGCGGAGAGCACTCCCGGGGCCGTGGCCGTCGTGCGGGACGGGCGGACCTGGACCCTGGGCGAGCTGCTGGCCCGAAGCCGGAGTCTGGCGGCCCGCCTGCACGCCCTGGGCGTGAAGCACGGTGAGCCCGTCGTCGTCTGCCTCGAACCCTCGCCCGAGAAGCTGCTCGCTCTCTGGGGCGTATTGGAGGCGGGTGCCTCGGTCGTCACCCTGGCGCCCTCCGAGCTCGGAAGCCTGCCCCACTACGCGCCCGAAGGCGCCAGCTTCCCCGTGCTGCTCACCTGGCGCGGCCTCGTCACCGCCCAGCGCCTGGAGCCCTCGCGCGTGCTGCACGTGGAGTCCCTAGAGGACGCCCCGGCTTCGGCTGGGGCGAAGGCCTCCGTGCGTCCGGAGGATCCGGCCTGGCTGCTGCCCGCCGGTGCCTCGCAACCCGCCTGGGTCCTCACCCAGGGGGGCTTGCTCCACCTCTTCGAGACCCTGGACGCGCGGCTCGAGCCCTCCGAGGGCAGCACCTGGCTCGCCGCCGCCGAGAACGCCGTGGAGCGCCCGGAGCTGGAGTGGTTGTGGGCCCTCTCTCGCGGCCTGCGCGTGCTCTTCCCCTCCCACGAGGTGTCCGCCAGCCTGCTGAACCTGCGCGGCGAAAACGTCCGCTCCCGCGCCGTCGACTTGAGCCTCATGTTCTTCGCCAATGACGAGGACTCCATGCGCGGCTCCAAGTACGAGCTGCTGATGGAGGCGGCGAAGTTCGCCGACGCCAACGGCTTCTCCGCCGTCTGGACGCCCGAGCGCCACTTCCATGCCTTCGGCGGCATCTACCCCCAGCCCGCCCTCCTCGCCTCCGCCGTCGCCGCGGTGACGCGCAACTTGCGCCTGCGCGCCGGCAGCGTCGTGCTGCCCCTGCATGACCCCCTCCTGGTGGCCGAGCAGTGGTCCGTGGCCGACAACCTCTCCAGCGGCCGCGTCGGGGTCTCCGTGGCCACCGGCTGGCACGTGCAGGACTTCTCCTACGCGCCCCACAATTTCGAGAACCGGCGCAACATCCTCCTGGAGAACCTGAAGACGCTGCGCGCTGTCTGGCGCGGAGAGAAGCTCAAGCGCCGCGGCGGCGGTGGCGTGGAAGTGGAAGTAGGCCTGCGCCCGCTGCCCGTGCAGCGCGAGCTTCCCATCTGGCTGACGGCCACCTCCAACCCCGAGACGTTCCGCATGGCCGGCGAGCTGGGTGCCGGCGTCCTCACCGGCCTGCTGGCCCACAGCTTCGAGGAGCTGAAGGCCAAGGTGGGCCTCTACCGCGAGGCCTGGCGCCGCAACGGCCACCCGGGCCGCGGCCACATCACCGTCATGCTCCACACCTTCATCGGAGACGATGACCGCGAGGTGCTGGAGACGGTGCACAAGCCGCTGCTGGGCTACTTCCGTGGCTCGGTGGACATCGTCGCCTCGCTGGCCGCTCTGCAGGGCTTCAAGGGCGACATCGCCAAGGTGCCCGAGGCCGACGTGCAGGCCATCCTGGAGCGCGGCTTCGAGCACTACGCCTACCACGCGGGCCTCATCGGCTCGGTGGAGAGCGGGGTGAAGCGTCTGGAGATGGTGCGCCTGGCGGACGTGGACGAGGTGGCGTGCCTCATCGACTTCGGCCTGGACACCCCCATGGTGATGCAGGGGTTGCGCAAGCTGGCCGAGGTACGCCAGCGCGGCGAGGAGCTCGCCGCCGGACGCCAGGAGCAGGTGCTGGTGGAGAGCCGGCAGGGCGTGGACGCCCTGGTGGAGCTGGCTCGCGGCTCGGGCGGGGTGATGATGCACGCCTCGGCTCGGCTGGCCCGGACGTTGTCGGAGCTGCCCGATGCCCGGCGGGCCCTGGAGCCGGTGAAGGCCCTGGTGCTGGAGGAGGGCTCCGCGGAGCTCGCCCGGGCGCTGCGGGAGGCGGCTGGGGTGCCGGTGTTGAGGCGGAGCGTGGTGGCGGACGGCTCGCTGGTGCCGCGCACGCCGGAGGAGGAGCTGCCCTCGGAAGTGCAGCGCTGGGTGCTGGACGAGGCCCACCAGCCGGTACCGCCCGGAGTCGTGGGCGAGCTGGCGCTGCACGGCGCCGGTCTGCCGCAGAACCTGTGGCGCGCCTCCAGTGAGGACCACCAGCGGTGGGTGCCCCATCCGCTCAGTGCCTCCGAGCGCCTCTACCGCACGGGCCGTTATGTGCGCATGCGCACCGACGGGGGCCTGGAGCCCATGAGTGCTCCCCCGGCCCGCGCCAGGCGTCCCGCCGCCGCCGTCGTACCGGCCGCCACCCCGGAAGGAGCCTCCACGCCTCCGCCCATTCCTCACGCGCCGAGGAATGAGCCCCTGCCGCTCTCCTTCGCCCAGCAACGGCTGTGGTACCTGCAGCAGTTCGAGCCGGCGAGCGCGGCGTACAACAACGGTGTCGCGTACCGCCTGAGCGGCCCATTGGACGTGGCCGCCCTCCAGGCCGCGCTGCGGGAAGTGGTGCACCGTCACGAGGCGCTACGCACCACCTATACCCTCACCGAGCAGGGCGCCATCCAGCTCATCCACCCGGACATCGAGCTGTCCATTCCCCTGGAGGAGCCCAACGCCGCCACGTCCGAGGCTCGCGAGTCCGAGGCCCTCCGCCTGTGCCGCGAGCACCTGCTGCTGCCCTTCGATCTGGAGAAGGGCCCGGTGCTGCGCGCGCTGCTCGTGCGGGTGGAGACCGAGGAGCACATCCTCAGCATGGTCTTCCACCACATCGTCTCGGATGCCTGGTCCTCGCTGGTGCTGGCCAACGAGCTGGTGGCGCTCTACACCGCATACTGCGCCGGACAGCCTTCGCCGCTGCCGCCCATGGCGCTGCAGTACGCGGACTTCGCCGTGTGGCAGCGCAAGTGGCTCGAGGGCGGAGTAATGGAGTCGGAGATCGTCTGGTGGAAGCAGCGGCTCGCGGGCGTTCCGCCGCTGGAGCTGCCCACCGACAAGCCCCGTCCGGCCGTCCAGGCCCAGAAGGGAGCCCAGCACCCGTTCCTGCTGCCTCGGGAACTCTCCGAGCCGCTGCTGGCACTGGGGCGGCGTGAGGGCTCCACGTCCTTCATGGTGCTCATGGCGCTCTTCCAGACGCTGCTGAGTCGTTACAGCGGCCAGGAGGACTTCGCCGTGGGTCTGCCCACGGCCGGCCGTCACCATCCGGGCACGGAAGGCCTCATCGGTTGCTTCATCAACACGCTCGCGGTGCGCGCCTCGCTGGATGGGGCTCCATCCTTCCGGCAGTTGTTGACGCGTGTGCGGAAGGCGTCGTTGGAGACCCTGGCCCACCAGGAGCTTCCCTTCGAGCGTCTGGTGGACGCGCTCCAGGTGCGCAGAGACCTGAGCCGCTCCCCCGTCTTCCAGGTGTTGATCAACGTCGTCAACGTGCCCCCGCCGCAGGCCGACATGGCCGCCTTGCGGCTGAACGGGGTGAAGATCAACTCGGATACGACGAAGTTCGATCTGACGCTCGAGGTGCTGGAGAGGAGCGACGGGCTGTACTGCACCTTCGAGTACGCGACGGAGCTGTTCGAGCCGTCCACCGTCAGCCGCATGGCCGAGCAGCTGGCCGTGCTGGCGCGGCAGGTGGTGGAGTCTCCGGAGAAGCCCCTGGCGCAGCTGACGCTGCTTTCACAGGCCGAGCGCCAACGGGTGCTGGTGGAGTGGAACCAGACACAGACGGACTACCCGCGCCGCAGCTCCATCCACGGCCACTTCGAGGCCCAGGCCCGCCTCACTCCCGACGCCATCGCCCTCCAGGAGGGCGCGCAGACTCTCACCTACCGTGAGCTGGACGAGCGCGCCAACCAACTCGCCTGGCACCTGCGCTCCCTGGGCGTCGGCACCGAGACCATGGTGGGCCTGCTGCTCGAGCGTTCCACCGACATGGTGGTGGCCATGCTCGCCACCCTCAAGGCCGGTGGCGCCTACCTGCCCCTCGACACCTCCTACCCCTCCGAGCGCCTGTCCTTCATGCTCGAGGACGCCTCCGCTCGGGTCCTCATTACCCGCCAGTCACTCCAGGCGCGGCTGCCTTCGCACTCGGCTCGTCTCCTCCTGCTCGACTCCGAGTCCGCGGCCCTTGCCCAGCAGCCGCGCCACGCCCCGCCTTCAGGTGCTGGTTCCGACAACCTCGCCTACCTCATCTACACCTCGGGCTCCACGGGCCGCCCCAAGGGCGTCGCCGTCCCCCACCTCGGTGTCCTGCGTCTCGTCCTCTCCACGAACTACGTCCGCTTCACCCCCGAGGACTGCGTCGCGCACGGCTCCAATACCGCCTTCGACGCCGCCACCTTCGAGGTCTGGGGGGCGCTGCTCTCCGGCGCTCGCCTCCTCATCCTCTCGCGCGAGCAACTCCTCTCTCCCCACGAGCTCGGCGCCACCCTTCGCGCCCACTCCGTTTCCATCCTCTTCCTCACCACCGCCCTCTTCAACCAGGCCGCCTCTCTCGCGCCTTCCTCCTTCTCCTCCCTGCGCGACCTCGTCGTCGGCGGTGAAGCCATTGACGTCACTGCCGTTCGCCGTGTCCTCGAGGCCGATCCTCCTGCTCGCCTCGTCAACGGCTACGGCCCCACCGAGTCCACCACCTTCGCCATCTGTTACCTCGCCCGTTCAGTCGCGCCTCACGCCTCCTCCATCCCCATCGGCCGTCCCATCTCCAACACCACCGCCTTCGTCCTCGACGAGCACCTGCAACCCGTACCTCCCGGTGTCCCTGGTGAGCTGTACCTGGGCGGCGACGGCCTGGCGCGTGGCTACTTCGGCCGCCCCGAGCTCACGGCGGAAAAGTTCGTCCCGCATCCGTTCTCCTCTTCTCCGGGCGCCCGCCTCTACCGCACGGGTGACAAGGCGCGTTGGCTGGAGAATGGCGAAATCGAGTTCCTCGGCCGCCTCGACTCGCAGGTGAAGCTGCGCGGCTTCCGCATCGAGCTGGGTGAAATCGAGTCCGCGCTCCGCGCCCACGCCTCCGTGCGCCAGGCGCTTGTCCTGGTCCGTCAGGACTCCGGTGACAAGCGCCTCGTGGCCTACGTCGTGCCCACTTCCCCTCGCCCTCCGGGAGAGGGACGGGGTGAGGGTGGCGCGTCCCCCGAGCTCAACTCCGTGGAGCTGAGCACCTTCCTCAAGGGCACCTTGCCCGAGTACATGGTGCCCTCCGCTTTCGTGCCCCTCGATGCCCTGCCCCTGACTCCCAACGGCAAGGTGGACACCAAGGCGCTTCCCGCGCCCGAGTCCTCTTCGCTCCAGTCAACGGCGGCCTATGTCGCGCCTCGCAACGAGCTGGAGCAGCGCCTGGCCGGCATCTGGGCTCAGGTACTGGGCGTGAAGCAGGTGGGCATCCACGACAACTTCTTCGAGCTCGGTGGCCACTCCCTGCTCGCCACTCAAGTCGTCTCTCGCATCCGCTCCGCCTTCCAGGTGGAGCTGCCCCTGCGCGCCCTCTTCGAGGCCCCCACCGTCGCCGCACTCGCGGCACACCTGGGCTCCGCCCTCCAGTCCGGCGCCTCGCTCGAGGCTCCTCCGCTCGAGCCGGCGGACACTTCAGGCCCTCTGCCTCTCTCCTTCGCTCAGCAGCGCCTGTGGTTCATCGACCAGCTGCAGCCGGGCTCCTCCACCTACAACATGCCCTACGTCCTGCGCCTGGAGGGCGCTCTGGACGAGTCCTCTCTCCAGCGCGCCTTCACCGAGCTGGTCCGCCGTCACCACTCCCTGCGCACCACCTTCGGCTCCGAGTCCGGCCAGCCCGTCCAGCTCATCGCGCCCACCACCTCCCTGCCTCTGTCCCTCGTGGACCTCTCCTCCCTGCCTCCCGAGGAGCGCCAGGAGGAGGCCCGCCGTCTGGCCTCTCATGCCGTCATGCGGCCCTTTGACCTGGCCCACGGCCCACTGCTGCACGCCTCCCTCTTCAAGCTCGAGGCACAACTGCACCTGCTCGCCCTCTCCATGCACCACATCGTCTCCGACGGCTGGTCCATGGGCATCCTCGTGCGTGAGATGGCGGCCCTCTACCAGGCCTTCTCCTCGGGCCAGCCTTCTCCCCTGCCCGAGCTTCCCCTGCAATACGCTGACTACTCCGTCTGGCAGCGCAACTGGCTCCAGGGCTCCGCTCTCGAGCAGCAGCTCTCCTACTGGAGCCAGCAGCTCTCCGGTGCTCCCGCCTCCCTCGAGCTGCCCACCGACAAGCCCCGTCCCCCCGTCCAGAGCCACCGCGGCGCCCTCGTCGAGGTCCAACTCCCCAAGGAGCTCTCCGAGTCGCTCAAGGCCTTCTGCCAGCGCGAGGGAGTCACTCCCTTCATGGCCCTGTTGGCCACCTTCCAGGTGTTGCTCTCGCGCTACTCGGGCCAGGACGACATCTCCGTTGGCTCGCCCATCGCCGGCCGCCGCCACTCCGAGCTCGAGGGGCTCATCGGCTTCTTCGTCAACACCCTCGTCCTGCGTGCTCGCCTCGCCGGTGTCACCACCTTCCGCGAGCTGCTGCACCAGGTGCGCGAGACCACCCTCGGTGCCTTCGCCCACCAGGACATCCCCTTCGAGAAGCTCGTCGAGGAGTTGCAGCCTCCGCGTGACTTGAGCCGTTCTCCCCTCTTCCAGGTGATGTTCGCCCTGCAGAACGCACCTCAATCGGCCATCGACCTGCCGGGTCTCTCCCTGCGCCCGTTGATGCCCGATGAGATGGCCTCCAAGTTCGATCTCATCCTGTCCCTCTTCGACAACCCCGAGGGCTTCACCGGCACTTTCGAGTACTGCGCGGATCTCTTCGAGCACGGCACCGTCAGCCGCATGGCCGAGCAGCTGGCCGTGCTGGCGCGGCAGGTGGTGGAGTCTCCGGAGAAGCCACTGGCGCAGCTGACGCTGCTGTCCCAGGCCGAGCGCCAACGGGTGCTGGTGGAGTGGAACCAGACACAGACGGACTACCCGCGCCACAGCTCCATCCACGGCCTCTTCGAGGCCCAGGCTCGCCTCACTCCAGAATCCATCGCGGTGCAGGAAGGCGAGCAACGCCTCACCTACCGTGAGCTGGACGAGCGCGCCAACCAACTCGCCTGGCACCTGCGCTCCCTGGGCGTCGGCACCGAGACCATGGTGGGCCTGCTGCTCGAACGCTCCACCGACATGGTCGTCGCCATGCTCGCCACCCTCAAGGCCGGCGGCGCCTACCTGCCCCTCGACACCTCCTACCCCTCCGAGCGCCTGTCCTTCATGCTCGAGGACTCCTGCGCCCGGGTCCTCATCACCCGCCAGTCACTCCAGGCGCGGCTGCCTTCGCACTCGGCTCGCCTCCTGCTGCTGGACTCCGAGTCCACGGCCCTTTCCCGGCAGCCACTCCACGCCCCGCCTTCAGGCTCCGGCTCCGACAACCTCGCCTACCTCATCTACACCTCGGGCTCCACGGGCCGCCCCAAGGGTGTCGCCGTTCCCCACCTCGGCGTCCTGCGTCTCGTCCTCTCCTCGGACTACGTCCGCCTCACTCCCGAGGACTGCGTCGCTCACGTCTCCAACACCGCCTTCGACGCCGCCACCTTCGAGGTCTGGGGTGCGCTGCTCTCCGGTGCTCGTCTCGTCATCCTCTCGCGCGAGCAACTCCTCTCTCCTCTGGAGTTCGGCGCCACCCTCCGCGCCCACTCCGTTTCCACCCTCTTCCTCACCACCGCCCTCTTCAACCAGGTCGCCTCTCTGGCGCCCTCCTCCTTCTCCTCCCTGCGCCACCTCCTCTTCGGCGGTGAGGCCTCTGACGCGCTCTCCATCCGCCGCGTCCTCGAGGCCGCTCCTCCCTCTCGCCTCCTCAACGTCTACGGCCCCACCGAGTCCACCACCTTCTCCACCTGGTACTTCATCCAATCCGTCGCGCCCGACGCCCCCTCCGTCCCCATCGGCCGCGCCATCTCCAACACCACCACCTTCGTCCTCGACGAGCACCTGCGGCCCGTACCTTCCGGTGTCCCCGGCGAACTCTTCCTCGGTGGCGATGGTCTGGCGCGTGGCTACTTCGGCCGTCCCGAGCTCACCGCCGAGAAGTTCATCCCCCATCCCTTCTCTTCTTCTCCGGGCGCCCGCCTCTACCGCACCGGGGACAAGGTGCGTTGGCTGGCCGATGGCACTCTCGAGTTCCTCAGCCGCCTCGACTCGCAGGTGAAGCTGCGCGGCTTCCGCATCGAACTGGGTGAAGTGGAGTCCGCTCTGCGCGCCCATCCCTCCATCCGTCAGGCCATCGTGGTGGTCCGTCAGGACTCGGGTGACAGGCGTCTCGTGGCCTACGTCGTGCCCACTTCCCCTCGCCCTCCGGGAGAGGGACGGGGTGAGGGTGGCGCGTCCCCCGAGCTCAACTCCGTGGAGCTGAGCACCTTCCTCAAGGGCACCTTGCCCGAGTACATGGTGCCCTCCGCTTTCGTGCCCCTCGATGCCCTGCCCCTGACTCCCAACGGCAAGGTGGACACCAAGGCGCTTCCCGCGCCCGAGTCCTCCTCGCTCCAGTCAACGGCGGCCTATGCCGCTCCTCGCGACGAGTTGGAGCAGCGCCTGGCCGGCATCTGGGCCCAGGTGCTCCACACCGAGCGCATCGGCATTCACGACAACTTCTTCGAGCTCGGTGGCCACTCCCTGCTGGCCACCCAGGTCGTCTCCCGCATCCGCTCCGCATTCCAGGTGGAGCTGCCCCTGCGTGCCCTCTTCGAGGCTCCCACCGTCGCCGCTCTCGCGGTTCACCTGAGCTCCGCCCTCCAGTCCAGTGCCTCGCTCCAGGCTCCTCCCCTCACGCCGGCGAACACCTCGGGCCCTCTGCCTCTCTCCTTCGCTCAGCAGCGCCTGTGGTTCCTCGACCAGCTCCAGCCCGGTTCCTCCGCCTACAACATGCCCTACGTCCTGCGCCTGGAGGGCGCTCTGGACGAGGTTGCTCTGCAGAACGCCCTCACCGAGCTGGTCCGCCGCCACCACGCCCTTCGCACCACCTTCGCCTCCGAAGCGGGCCAGCCCGTCCAGCGCATCGCTCCCACGGCGTCCCTGCCCCTGTCCCTCGTGGACCTCTCCTCCCTGCCTCACGCGGAGCGTCAGGAGGAAGCCCGCCGTCTGGCCTCTCATGCCGTCATGCGGCCCTTTGACCTGACCCACGGCCCACTGCTGCACGCCTCCCTCTTCAAGCTCGAGGAGCAACTCCACCTCCTCGCCCTCTGCATGCACCACATCGTCTCCGACGGGTGGTCCATGGGCATCCTCGTGCGCGAGGTGGCCTCCCTCTACCAGGCCTTCTCCTCGGGCCAGTCCTCGCCCCTGTCCGAGCTGCCCCTGCAATACGCTGACTACGCCGTGTGGCAGCGTCAGTGGCTGCAAGGCGCCGCCCTCGAACAGCAGCTCTCCTACTGGAAGCAGCAGCTCTCCGGCGCTCCCGCTGCTCTCGAGCTGCTCACCGACAAGCCCAGGCCTTCCGTTCAGAGTCACCGCGGTGCACACCTCGACGTCCACCTGCCCAAGGCCCTCTCCGAGTCCCTCACGGCCTTCTGCCAGCGTGAAGGCGTCACTCCCTTCATGGCCCTGCTGGCCTCCTTCCAGCTCCTGCTCTCGCGCTACTCGGCCCAGGACGACATCTCCGTCGGCTCACCCATCGCCGGCCGTAGACACTCCGAGCTCGAGGGGCTCATCGGATTCTTCGTCAACACCCTCGTGCTGCGTGCTCGCCTCGCCGGTGTCACCACCTTCCGTGAACTGCTCCACCAGGTGCGCGAGACCACCCTCGGAGCCTTCGCCCACCAGGACATCCCCTTCGAGAAGCTCGTCGAGGAACTGCGTCCTCCTCGCGACCTGAGCCGTTCTCCTCTCTTCCAGGTGATGTTCGCCCTCCAGAACGCGCCTCATTCGGACATCGACCTGCCGGGTCTCTCCCTGCGCGCCATTCCTCCCGGCGAGCTCCCCTCCAAGTTCGATCTCACCCTCTCGCTCTTCGAGGGCCCCGAGGGATTCACCGGCACTCTCGAGTACTGCTCCGACCTCTTCGAGCACCACACCGCCGTCCGCATGGTGAGCCACCTGCGGATGCTCCTCTCCTCCGTCCTCTCCCAGCCGGATGCGCCTCTCTCCTCCGTCTCCCTGTTGACCGGCGCCGAGCGTCACCAGCTCTTCGTCGAGTGGAGCCCCGCCCCCCGCGCACTGCCCCAGCACCCGCTCGTCCACCGCCTCTTCGAGGCTCAGGTGCGCCGCGCTCCGGATGCGCTCGCCCTCCTCTCCTCCAACTCGCGGCTCTCCTACGCGGAGCTCAACGCCCGCTCCAACCAGCTCGCCCGCCTCCTGCGCTCCCTCGGCGCTGGCCCCGACTCCCTCGTCGCGCTCCACCTCGAGCGCTCCCTCGACTTCGTCGTCGCCCTCCTGGCCACCCTCAAGGCTGGCGCCGCCTGGCTTCCCCTCGACCCGTCCCTCCCCAACGAGCGCCTCTCCTTCATCCTCTCCGACGCTCGTCCCTCCCTCCTCCTCACCCACTCCTCCCTCGACGTGGACGTCCCCTCCTTCCGGATGGACGCCCTCTCCGAGCAGCTCTCCTCCTTCTCCCTGGATGACCTCGAGGTGACCCCCGACGGCGATCACCTCGCCTACGTCATCTACACCTCCGGCTCCACCGGCCGCCCCAAGGGTGCCCTCCTGCACCACCGCGGCCTCTTCAACACCGTCCTGCACGGCATCGACTCCATGCGGCTCGGGCCTGACTCCCGCGTCCTGCCCTACGCCTCCACCGGCTTCGACGCCTCCATCTTGGAGATGCTCCCCACCCTCGTCTCCGGTGGTCAGCTCTTCCTCACCCCGCGTGACCAGCTCGCGCCCGGCGCGCCCCTGCGGCACTTCCTGCGCGAGCACGCCATCAACACCGCCTTCTTCACTCCCGCCCTGCTCGCCCTCCTCGAGCCCCAGGGTCTCGAGTCCCTCCACACCGTGTCCGCTGGCGGCGATGCCCTTCCCCCGGAGCTCGTGGCCCGCTGGAAGCCCGGGCGCCGCTTCGTCAACCTCTACGGCCCCACCGAGGTCTCCATCGTCGCCACCTCCACCGATGACGTGGATCCTCGCCGCGTCTCCATCGGCCGCCCCTTCCACAACCTCGAGGCCTACGTGCTCGATGAGCACCTGCAACCCGTCCCCCCCGGTGTCCCCGGCGAGCTGTGCCTGGGGGGTGCCGGCCTGGCGCGTGGCTACCTCGGCCGTCCCGAGCTCACCGCCGAGAAGTTCATCCCCCACCCCTTCTCTTCTGCTCCGGGCGCCCGCCTCTACCGCACCGGGGACAAGGCGCGTTGGCTGCCCGACGGCCAGCTCGAGTTCCTCGGCCGCCTCGACTCGCAGGTGAAGCTGCGTGGCTTCCGCATCGAGCCAGGTGAAATCGAGGCAACGCTCCGGGCCTACCCCTCCGTCCGTCAGGCCGCCGTGCTGCTTCACCAGGACGCCTCGGGCGACAAGCGGCTCATCGCCTACCTCGTTGCCCACGAGGGCCACTCCGTGGAGCCCGGCACCCTGCGCGACTTCCTCAAGCGCTCGCTGCCGGAGTACATGGTTCCCTCCGCCTTCGTCTCGCTGGAGGCCCTGCCCCTGTCTTCCAGCGGCAAGGTGAACACCCGGGCGCTTCCCGCTCCCGAGGCCTCCTCGCTCCAGTCAACGGCGGCCTATGTCGCTCCTCGCAACGAGCTGGAACAGCGCCTGGCCGGCATCTGGGCCCAGGTTCTCCACACCGAGCGCGCCGGCATCCACGACAACTTCTTCGAGCTCGGTGGCCACTCCCTCCTGGCCACCCAGGTGCTCTCGCGCATCCGCACCGCCTTCCAGGTGGAGCTGCCCCTGAGGGCTCTCTTCGAGGCCCCCACCGTCGCCACGCTGGCGGGGATGCTCGACGCGGCCATCCGCTCCAGCCAGGGTGTCCAGATGCCGCCCCTCGTCCGCGTCTCGCGCGAGGGTGCCCTGCCCCTGTCCTTCGCGCAGCAGCGCCTGTGGTTCCTGGATCAGCTCCAGCCGGCCAACCCCTTCTACAACGTGCCCACCGCCGTGCGGCTGGAGGGTGAGCTGGACGTGGCGGCGCTGGAGAAGAGCCTCACGGAGCTGGTGCGGCGCCACGAGTCGCTGCGCACCACCTTCGCCATCGCCCAGGGCGAGCCCGTGCAGGTCATCGCCCCGCACGGCACGCTGCCCCTGGAGGTGGTGGACCTGAGCGCCCAGCCCGCCTCCGCGCTGGAGGCCGAGGTGCGCGAGCTCACCACCGGGCACGCGATGAAGCCCTTCGACCTCCAGCGTGGGCCGCTGCTGCGCGCCCTGCTGGTGCGGCTGTCCGAGCAACAGCACGTGCTCATGCTCACCCTGCACCACATCATCTCCGATGGCTGGTCCATGGGCGTGCTGGTGCGCGAGGTGGCCGCGCTCTACCAGGCCTTCAGCGAGGGCAAGCCCTCGCCGCTGCCGGAGCTGCCCGTGCAGTATGCGGACTACGCGGCCTGGCAGCGCGGCTGGCTCCAGGGCGAGGTGCTCGAGCAGCAGCTCGGTTGGTGGCGTCAGCAGCTCGAGGGGGCGCCTCGCGCGCTGGAGCTGCCCACGGACAGGCCCCGGCCTCCCGTGATGACCCAGCGAGGCGGTGTGCAGCCCGTGGTGCTGCCCGCGGAGCTGTCGCGGGCCCTGCTCGAGCTCTGCCAGCGCGAGGGTGTCACGCCCTTCATGCTGCTGCTGGCGGCCTTCCAGGTGCTGCTCTCGCGCTACTCGGGACAGGACGACGTCTCCGTCGGCTCGCCCATCGCCGGCCGCAACCGGACCGAGGTGGAGAGCCTCATCGGCTTCTTCGTCAACACGCTCGTCCTGCGCTCGCGGCTGTCGCCCCAGCGGAGCTTCCGCGAACTGCTGGCCCAGGTGCGCGAGACGACGCTGGGGGCATACGCCCACCAGGAGGTGCCCTTCGAGAAGCTCGTCGAGGAGCTCCAGCCCGAGCGTGACCTGAGCCGCTCGCCGCTCTTCCAGGCGATGCTCACCTTCCAGAACACGCCCACGGAGGCACTGGAGTCTCCCGGGATGAAGCTGAGCCCGCTGGAGGTGGACACGCAGACGGCCCGCTTCGAGCTGGCCCTCACCTTCGCCGAGGAGGCTGGAGGACTCGCCGGCGTGCTGCGCTACAACGCGGACCTGTTCGAGGCGCGGACCGCCGCGCAACTGGCCGGACACCTGCGCGTCCTGCTGGAGGGCATCGCCGCCAACCCCGAGCAGAGCCTGGGCCAGCTGTCCCTGCTCTCCGAGGCGGAGCGGCGTCGAATCCTCGTGGAGTGGAACGGCACCCGGCGCGACTTCGCCCTCGATCCGTCGCTGCCCGCCGCGTTCGAGGCCCAGGTGGCGCGCACGCCGGACGCGCTGGCCCTCATGTACGAGGGCACACAGCTCACCTTCCGCGAACTCAACCAGCGGGCCAATCAGCTCGCGCACCTGCTGCGCGCGCGGGGCATTGGCCCCAACGTGCTGGTGGCCATGTGCCTGGAACGCTCGCTGGAGCAGGTGGTGACCGTGTTCGGCATCCTCAAGGCCGGTGGTGCCTACGTGCCGTTGGATCCCTCCTACCCGCGGGAGCGTCTGGCGCTCGTGCTCGCCGACTCGCAGGCGCCGGTGCTGCTCACCCAGCAGCACCTGCTGCCCCTGCTCCAGGCTCCCTCCGCCCAGGTCATCTGCCTGGACACGGACGCGGAGCTGCTCTCCCGCGAGAGCGTGGAGAACCCGCCCCACCTCAATAGCCCCGAGGACCTCGCCTACGTCATCTACACCTCGGGCTCCACCGGCGTGCCCAAGGGCGTGATGATCCAGCAGGGCTCCGTGCTCAACCTGCACCACGCCCTGGCCAGCACCGTGTACGCCGACGTCAAGGCCCCGCAGCGGGTGTCGCTCAACGCGCCGCTGTCCTTCGATGCGTCGGTGAAGCAGCTCGTGCGGATCCTCGATGGCCACGCGCTCTGCATGGTCCCCGAGAGCGCCCGTGGCGACGTGGACGCGCTGCTGGCTCTGCTGGCGCGCGACCAGGTGGACGTCCTGGACTGCTCGCCCTCGCACCTGCGTCTGTTGCTCAGCGCGGGCCTGGCCACCCGCACCGAGAACGTACCCACGCGCGTGCTGGTGGGTGGCGAGGCGCTGGACGAGGCGCTGTGGACCACGCTGTCCCAGCACCCGCGCACCCGCTTCTTCAACGTCTATGGCCCCACCGAGTGCACGGTGGACACCACGGCGTGCGAGGTGCGTGACTGGCCGAAGCCCACGCTCGGAAAGCTGCTGCCCAACGTGCGTGGCTACGTGCTCGACGAGCGCATGCAGCCCGTGCCCGTGGGTGTCCCCGGCGAGCTGTATGTCGGTGGCGCCGGCGTCGCTCGCGGCTATCTGCGCCGTCCCGAGCTGACGTCGCGGAAGTTCGTGGCGGATCCGTTCAGCGCGCAGCCCGGTGCCCGCCTGTACCGGACTGGAGATCTGGTGCGCTGGCTGCCGGACGGCACCATCGACTACCTGGGCCGCGTGGACTTCCAGGTGAAGGTGCGCGGCTTCCGCATCGAGCTGGAGGAGATTGAAGCGGTACTCTCCAGCCACCCGGGCGTGCAGCAGGCCACGGTGGTGGCCCGCGAGGACACGCCGGGAGACAAGCGGCTGGTGGCGTACCTCGTGGCCCGGGACGGTCAGCCGTTCGACCTGGCCGAGCTGCGTGGCGCCCTGCGCCAGAAGCTGCCGGAGTACATGGTGCCCTCGGCCTTCGTGGCGCTGGAGAAGCTGCCGCTCAACTCCAGCGGCAAGGTGGACCGCAAGGCACTGCCCGCCCCGGAGCAGGGCCGCATCGAGGCGGCGGGGGCCTACGTGCCGCCGCGCGACGCCCTGGAGCTCCAGGTGGCGCGCATCTGGGAGGAGGTGCTGGACGTGCACCCGGTGGGCGCGCACAGCCACTTCTTCGAGCTGGGTGGGCACTCGCTGCTGGCCGTGCGCCTCATGAGCCGGCTGCGCGAGGTGACGGGCCGCGGCCTGCCGCTGGCCGCGCTCTTCCAGGCGCCCACGGTGGAACAGCTCGCACGGCTCCTGCGTGAGGAGCAGCGGGCCTGGACTCCCCTGGTACCGCTGGTGCCCGTGCAGCCGGGCAACCCCCGCCGTCCGCTCTTCGTCGTCCACCCGGTGGGAGGCACGGTCATCGGCTACTCCGAGCTGGCGCGTCAGCTGGGTCCGAAGCAGCCGGTCTACGCTCTCGAGTCGCGCGGCATGGACGGCTCACTGCCTCCCTGCACGACGATCGAGGAGATGGCGGCCCTCTACGTGGAGACCATCCGCACCGTCCAGCCTTCCGGGCCCTACCTGCTCGGCGGCTGGTCCATGGGCGGCGTGGTGGCCTACGAGATGGCCCAGCAACTGCTGCGCCAGGGTGAGCAGGTGGAGGTGTTGATGCTCATCGACTCGCAGGTGCCCAACGGGCGGCCCGCCAACATCCAGAACGAGGACGAGGCCTTGCAGCAGGCCTTCGTGGGCCTGGTGGAGGACCTCATTGGCAACGGCTTCAAGGTGCCCGAGGAGCAGATGAAGACACTGGGACGGGAGGAGTTGCTCCACGTCTTGATGGAGGGAGCGCGCAAGGCCCAGCTCGCCCTGCCCGAGGTGGGGGTGGAGCAGGTGCGCGCCCTGCGCAACGTCTTCGAGGCCAACCTGCGCGCCAGCTGGCGCTACCAGCCGGCTGCCCACGTGGGCGGGCCACTCACCCTGCTGCGTGCCAGCAAGCCGGCACCCGGCCAGGCGGAAGACCGGGGCTGGACGGCACTGGTGCCTCCCACGGGCAGGCTGGATATCCACGAGGTGCCCGGGACACACTTCGAGCTGTTGAAGCAACCCTATGTCCAGTCCGTGGCCGAGCGGCTGCGCGAGTACCTCGAGCGCGCCCACGAGCGAGCCGCTGTGACTCGAAGGACCCCATGAAATCAGGGAGGGGCTCCCACGGGCTTCCGTGGAGCCCCTGGCTGCTCGGGGGATTCGAGGCGCGGCTTCTGAGCAGTGTCTTGATGTTGAAAGCGACTCGGGTCCAGTTGCCGCATCACGACGCCCCTTCCAAGCGCCACCCAGAGCCCTGACACCTTTCCCGGTCCGAACCAAGCGCGGCCCCCACCCCTCGTTCCTCTACCCACACTCCGGCACCTGTCTGCCCACTTCCTTGCCTGCGCGCCTTGCCATTCGTGCTACAGGCTCTCCCCGGAATCGGTATCTCGAAGTCAGGGGGGACCCCCGTCATGTTCCGAATCGCGAAGGAGCAATTAAAGGCATTGGCCGACACGGTTGAGCAATCCTTCATCAACCGGACGGTGCTCCACTTGCGCGAGGACTTTCCCTCGGAAATAGAGGCGCACGGGCTGCAGGGCCCCGCCTTGGAAGCGATGGTTCAACGGGGGGTCGCGGAGGCAACGGCGTTCAGCATCACCCAGGAGGACGACGTCCGGCTCTACATCGAGTGCATGCTGGTCCTCTCTCCCCTCTTCTCCAGTGACCCGCGGCTGCCCTGGGCCGCGGAGATCCTGCGGCGCGAGGAGCTCTCCGGCACCGCCAAGATGGACCTGCTCCACGATCACCTCGTGTTTGGAGGTGAGGAGGTCACCCGCACGTGAAACGGGCCAAGCTTCCCATCAATGCCCGGGCGGCTCGAATCGCCAACGAGAAGCTCATGGCGAAAACGGGGGGAAAAGCCCTGAACCCCGGTTCGAGCGCGGACGCCCCCCTGCGCGAGCAATGGCTGAAGGACTACGCGGCCGCTGGGGGGAAGGTCGAGGAGGCGAACACCTCGACGAACTCGGTCAAGTCAGCGATCCAATCCTGCCCTCTCCGGCACATCGATCTGCAGTACCGGCATGTGGACGGCACCCCCGTTGCCGGCGCCCAATACGTGGTCCTCTCCCATACGGGAAAACGCCTGCACCAGGGGACGCTCGACGCCAACGGGAAGGCCCACATCACCGGCGTGCAATCCCATGTCACGTCGTTCCAGTTCTACTTCCACAAGGACCCCGCCACCTACACGCCCCTCAAGAAGCCCTCCGCCCAGCCACAAGCGGAGCCGGTCCGCGGCATCTTCGATGAAATCCTCGATTGGATCTGGGGCACCCTGCAGGGAGACTTCAACAAAGACCCCTCCCTGAGCCAAATCGCAGTCAACACCGTGCTCGGGCTCATCCCCGTCGTGGATCAGGCGCTCGACCTGAGAGACATCATCGCGGGGTTGAAGGACATCATCGAATACTACATGGAGGACTCGAAGCACCAGGATGCGCATGAGGACGTACTCGGGCTCGACTACGAGCTGTGGCTGTGGCTCAACGTCTTCATCATCGCGCTGGGCTGCATTCCCGAGCTCGGGTCCGTCATCAAGGGCGTGCTCAAGGCCCTCATCGTCTTCCTCACGGACGCGGGAAAGAAGGCGGGGGACCTCTCCCCCGAACAGCTCCAGAAGCTGTGGGGAATGCTGGTCAAGGTCCTCAATCACTTTGGCAAGGGCAACGCGCACCAGTGGCTCAAGGAGTTTCCCTCCAAGTTCGAGGGCTGGATGGCCACGGCCACCAGCAAGATCAAGGCGTGCCTCGATACCATCCAGGAACTCATCCAGAAGGCGGAGGAGTACACCAACAAGCAGCTCGTGAAGTGGGTCCTGGAGGAAAAGCAGCTCAACGACGTCAAGAAGAGCCTCCAGACGATCAAGACCGCGGTCCAGAAGGCCTACAGCCGTCTGGACGCGATGAAGCAGCAGGTGAACAAGTGGATCCGGGAGCAAGTGGAGAAGATGCTCCCCGGCAAGCACATCTCCCCGCAGAGCGGAGCCACGAGCACAGCGGGCCACTCGTCCCCCAACGTCCGGGACCAGAAAGCCACCCCGCCCCCCGACAAGCTCCCCGAACACCCGCACCAGAAGAAGCTGCGCACCCCCAAGCACGGAGACAGCGACGGAGGACCGGGCCAGTGGGCCAAATCGCCTAAGCGGGGCAAGGGCGTCGCCTATCAGGAGCAGGTCACCGGAATCGAGCGGGGCACCGAATACTCAGTTCCCGCCAATACCAAGAGCGGCAAGGTCCTCTTCGACGGCTACAAGGACGGAAAGCTGATCGATGCCAAGGATTGGAACAAGTGGCCCATTCCGGACAAGGACTTCTCCACCCAATCCGTCCTCTCGGATGCCAGGAAGCAAGTCCAGGCCGCCAAGGGAGTGCCCATCGAGTGGCACGTCTCCGACAAAGGCAGTGCCGATCTGGTGCGCTCGATCTTCAAGGAAAGCAATCTCAAGGGTATCAAAGTCATTCACACCCCCAAACCGTGAGGGCGTTGGCGCATGGCAAGTCAATTTCTGGGTGCTTATTGGATGAACCGGCGGCTGACGCTGCGTCACTACATTGCCGCCACCCGGCACTACCTGCTCGAACTGCAGAAGCTGCACCCAATGTTCCACGAGCTGGTGGCCTGGGGAGGCACGGCGAAATCCCGGGTCGAGCTGCGGCCGGGCTTGAGCAACCTGGAGGACGCCATCCACCGCCTGGGCCGGGACAAGGACTCCCTCTATACCCACCTCCTGCCAGACGGCGGCCTCTCCCCCGAGTCCGAGTGCGAGGGCGGCTTCCTGATGGTCTACTCCAATGACAAGCCCCTGGAGGAGGGAAGGATCCAGCTCCGGATCACAGCGGGCGTCAGCTCCCCCTGGTTGAGCAACTCCGTGGTGCTCGACCAGCGCGTAGCCCATGCCTCGGAGCTGTTCGACCTCAAGCTGGTGAAGCGGCTGATGGGCGTGACGGTGGAGAGTTGGAAGCCCCAGCGGGGGCTGGTGGCCGACCAGGAGTTCGTGGAAAAGGTCGATCCCGAGAGCGAGGAGTGGTCGGTGGGCTGGCTGACCTATCTGGCCAATCCCGCGGCGAGACTGGCCCTGCCCCCGGGCGTGGAGCCGGAGACGCTGGACGAGGGCGTGCTCATCTCCCTCATGCGAGAGCCGCCCTCGGCCGACAACCCCGCGCATGTCGAGTTGGCCCGGCGGCTCAAGGAGTCCCTGGTGGCGCGAGGGCTGCTCACCTGAGTGTGGAGCACCCCGCTCGAAATGCCCCGAGGCACGAGGTATACCCCCCCGCGCCGAGCCACAGGAGCACCCGGACGATGCAACTGCGACTGAAGTACCCCGCCACCCCCGAGGCCGCGCCGGACCACGCCCAGCTCTGCGTCTCCGCGGTCCAGAACATCGAAGGCATCACCCTGGACTACTCCGTGGAGAGCCTGGCGAAGCTGGACGAGGTCATTGAGGGGCTGCGGCAGGACAGCGTCAGCGCCCAGGAAGTCGCCGAGACGCTATTCAGCTTCGGCTGCTATGTGGGCGAGGTCTTCGTCCGGCATGCCAAGGGCCAGTGGCGCCTTGCGGCCAGGACGCCCATGGCGCGTGCAGCGGGTTTCCCCCTCGTCATCCAGCTCGGTGCCGACACCTACTGCAATCCCATTGGCAAGGTGTTCAAGCGACTCGAGGAGGGCCTGGAGCACGAGCTGACGCTGTTCTACCGAGCGTTCACCACGTAGGCCGTAACAGGGTGTCTTCGTAGGGGGCGGGCAGGTGCACTGGGAGCGCGCGGGCGTCGTCTGCAAGGAGTGCCGTTCCGTGGTGGTGCGTACGCTCTCCGCGCCCTCGCGTGACGCCGGGCCCCACTGAGGGCGCCGGGGATGCACGGCCGGGCAGGCGCTTGCCGCCAGTGCAGCCGAGCACTCCACCCCCTGTAGCGGGCTGCACACCCGGTGGGGGCGCGGGGCGGCGGCCGGGCCCATCCCCTCGGAAGGAGGGGGCTTCCCGGCTGGCCCTGTTGGTGCATTGCTACCACTCCATGTGCCGGGAACGCGCCGCCACCCCTTTTGACGGCCTTCGCGCCGCCCAGCCCAGCGAGCACACCCGCTGGCTGGCGGAGCCCGATGAGCCCGCGCTGCGCGAGCTGCTCCACGCGCGCTACGCCGGGAGCTACTCCTACCGCTTCCTCCATGAGCCTGGAGGGGCCTCGCGGCTCTGGAGGGCCGGCGCGCTGCTCAGCCTGGGGGAGTTCGACGCCCAGGGCACGCTCCTCTGGCACACGGGGCTGTGGTGCAAGCCGGGGCGGGACTCCCTGGACTCGGGGCTCTCCATGGCCCTGCCTGGCCGGCGCACCGCCATGGACCGCTCCGAGCACGAGCGGCTGTGGAGCCACCTCCTGGAGCTGCTCAAGGCGCGCGTGGGATTCCTGCACCAGCAGACGTCCACGCTGCACCTCATGGCGCAGCGCTACGCGTCGCGCTTCATGCGGGCCGTGCCGGTGGGCCTCATCGTCGACTACACCGAGGGGGAGACTCTGGTGGGGGTGGAGGGCTCGGGCCTGCCGATGCAGGCGCTGGCGATGACGACGGTGCTCGCGCCGCTGCCTCCGCGCCGGCGCTTCCTGCCCGCGGGGCCGTGGGGGGAGTGGCTCGCGTCCATCCTCGCGGCCTCGGGCCTGCCGGGGACGGTGGAGCTGACGCCGCTGGAGCGCCGCCCTCGCGCCGGGGGCCTCGTGCCGCGCCCGCTCGACTGGAACGAGTCCCTGCGGCTCGAACGGCGGGAGCTGGTGGGGCCTGCCGGGGAAGGCCAGGGGGCCACGGCGCTCCCGTCCTCGCGGGCGCGCGTGGACCTCGTCCACCTGTCCATGGGCGAGCCCCAGCGGGTGGCCGAGGCCACGCCCGTGCTCCTCGCGGCGGGCTACCTGCCGACGGGCCTCCGCCCGCGCCTGGACGCGCCCGGCGACATCGTCTTCCAGCACCTGCCGGCGCCGGAGCGGGCGCGCGAGGCGGTGGGGCGGGCGCGGCTGGACGGCGAGGCGGCCCGGGCCCTGTGGAGCGGATGGGTGGAGCGATGCGCGCGAACTTCGTAGACACGCTCCTCGCGCGGCTGGACGGCGAGGTGGCCACCATCTGGGCCACGGTGCTGCTGCGCATCGACGCGCGGCCCGACGTGGCGCGGCTGCGCGGGGCCTTGCGCGCCCTGGTGCGCGAGAGCGAGCGCCTCAACGTGGCCTGGGACGACGCGCGCGGTGCGTGGGTGCCCGCGCCGCGCACGGACGAGGCGGTGGACGCGGCCCTGCTGGAAGGCGCCGAGCCGCTGGACGAGCCCGAGGCGGTGACGCGGGTCATCAACACCCGGGTGGACCTCGCGAGGGACGTGCCGCTGCGGCTGCACCTCCACCCCCTGGCCGATGGCGCGCCGGGCCCGTGGCTGCTCGCCATCCAGCTCCACCACGCGATTGGGGACGCCAAGGCGCTCGCCCACCTGCTGGAGCGGCTCTGGCTGCACTGCGCGGGGCGCGCGCCGGAGTCGCCCCCGCTGGGCCCCTCGACGCTGACGGATGGCAAGGTGCTGCTCGCGGCGCTGCGCGGGCCGGGCCGGGTGCTGGGCCTCGCGAGCCCCCGCCGCCGGCTCCTCGCGCAGCGGGGCCTGGGCCTGCGCCGCAGTGGAGACACCGCGGGCCGCTCGTTGATGGCGACGGCGCGCCTGACACTCCCGGCTGGCCGCACGGACGTCCAGGCCTCGGAGGTCTTCTTCGCCGCGCTGCTGGCGGGCGTCGCGCTGCGCGAGCCCACGAAGGACGGGCTCATCCGCCTGCGGGTGCCGGTGGACCTGCGGCGCATGCTGGAGCTGGGGCGGATGCTGGGCAACGGCTGCTCGACGGTGCCGCTGGAGCTTCCCCTGCGGGAGGTCCGCGCCCGGCTGGAGGACGCGCCCGCCCTGGCGGCGCTGGTGCGCGAGGCGCTGCGGCGCGTGCTCGACGAGGGCGTGCACTGGACGACGGCGCTGGAGTGCATGGCGGTGGCGCGGCTCGCCCCGGGGCCCGTGCTGCGGCGCAACGCGCGCCCCGGGCTGGTGGCCGAGCCCCGCACCAACACGCTGGTGGCGACCTACCTGGGGCGGCTCGACAAGCACTTCGTGGACGCGCCCTTCCGCATCCACTCCATGCGCAGCCACACGGCCACCTGGGGCGCGACGGGCCTGGGCTTTGGCGGCACGCTCAACATCAACACGGCGACGTTCGAGGGACTGTGGACCCGGGGCGAGCTGCGCGGCTTCACCGAGCAGCTCGCGGGCTGGGCGTCCTCGGGCTTCGGGCTTGCGGCGGAGGTGGTGGGACCATGAAGGGGCTTCGCGACGCGCCCGCGCTCTACCTGGGCTTCATCTCGCTGCACCTGCTGCTGGGGCACCTGGGCTCCAGCCTCGTCTACCGCCTGCGCTTCGGCCGCAGCCCGCTGGCCTACCGGAGCACCGGAGCCGACTCCGCCCACACGCGCCTCACGCGGCGCATCAGCGGCGCCTCGCTGGTGTGGGCTGGCTCGGTGGTGGCGGCGGCGCTCTGGCCGCGCTGGTCCGAGCTGCCCTGGGGCCGGCCCCTGCTGGCCCTTCCGCCGGAGGTGGGCTGGGCGCTGGGCGTGCCCGGGCTGGTGGGCATGCTGGCGGCGCAGTACGGCATGGGCGCGGCGTTCCGCATCGGCGTGGACGCGGGGGAGGCCCCGCCCGTGCTGCACGAGAGAGGACTCCACCGCTACTCGCGCAACCCCATCTACGTCTTCTCCTACCTGTACCTCGTGGGCGCCTCGCTCTGGGCTCCGTCGCTGGTGACGCTCGGGGCGTGCGCGGTGCTGGGGGGGCTGTTCCACGGGCTGGTGCTCCAGGAGGAGCGCTACCTCTCCGCCCGCCTCGGCGAGGCCTACGCGCGCTACCGCCAGCGCGTCCCCCGCTACCTCTGAGGCCCCATGCAGCCCGCCCTCGCCCCCGTCTCCGCTTCACCCGCTGCCCCCGCCGGGCCGGGCCCCTCCCGCGACGAGCTGGTGGAGCTGCTGCGCATCCGCCCCGCGCGGGCTCTGGGCATGGCGGCCCTCCACCTGGGCGTGTGGGGGCTGGCCGGCGTAGGGCTCGCGCACGTCAGCGGCTTCTGGCTGAAGCTGCCCCTGTGGCTGCTGGCGGCCCAGGGCGTCATGGGGCTCATCCAGCTCGACCACGACGCGTGGCACGACACCCTCTTCCCGAGGCCCTGGCAGAACCACCTCTTCGGCAACGGGCTCAGCCTGCTCGTGGGCATCGCCTACGAGCCGATGCGGCACGGCCACCTCGCGCACCACCGCTGGAACCGCACCGAGAAGGACCCTGACGCCTACAACGCGGGCCGCCGCTCGCCCGGGCTGTGGGCACTCTTCTACGCCACCGTGCTGCTGGGCCTGCCGCTCAGCCTCGTCTACTTCAACGTCCTCTACCCGGTGCAGCACTTCGACGCCGCCCGCCTGCGCCGCCATGCGCTGGTGCTGCTCGGCTACGGGGCCTTCTACGCGCTGCTCTTCTGGCTCCTGGCGGGCCACGGGCTCCTCGGGGGCGCGGTGGAGTGCTGGCTGCTGCCGGTGCTCTTCGCCAGCCCCCTCAACGGGCTCAAGTCCATCTCCGACCACCACGCCAACGTCTGGCGCGGCGGCCGCTTCCACACCGCGACGACGGTGCGCAGCACCCGGCTCGTCACCTTCCTGTGGAACGGCCTCAACCACCACCTGGACCACCACCTCTACCCGCGGGTGCCCGGCTACAACCTCGCGCGGCTGCACGCGCGCCTGCGCCCCGAGCTGCTCGCGCGCGGGGCCCCCGTCTTCGACAGCTACCTCCACGTCATGTGGCGGGCCCTCCTGTCCGGCCCCATGGTGGTGGAGGAGGACGTGCGACTCGTCACCCTGGAGCGAAAGCGCCCATGAACGCCCTGCGCCGGCTGTACGCGGACATCCGCTACGAGGACGGCCGCTGGCCGCTGTCCCGGTGGGACCTCAACCTGCGCTACATCACCAAGAGCCTCCTGCACCTGCCGGAGCCGCGCTCGGCCGGAACCGGGGAGCACTTCGCGCGAGCCGCCCGGCACCTCGCCTCGGGGAGCTGGCGGCACGCGGGCGCGCCGGAGCTCCGGCTGAGCGCCGTGGGCGACATGATGTGGATTCGCAGCGGCTTCCACCGCGCCCTCTCTCCCGGCGTCCGGGAGGTGATGGCTGGGGACGCGGTGGCCTTCGCCAACCTGGAGACGCCGGTGGACCCGGCGCGGCCCGTGCCCCGGCTCGTCTACGAGACGCTCCACTACAACGCCCCGCCGGACTACCTCGCGGCCTGGGAGGGCACGGCGCGCCACCGCGTCTTCTCCCTCTGCAACAACCACGCGCTCGACCAGGGCGCCGAAGGGCTGGAGCGGACCCGGGAGACGGTGCTGGCCTCCTCCCAGCACCGCTGCGTGGGAGGCCCCCGGCCGGAGGACGCGGTGGCCGCCCTGGAGGTGGACGGGGTGCGGATGGGCATCGCCGCCGTGACGTATGACATCAACCACCTCGCGGGGGCGCCGCCCGCCGGGGTGCCGGTGACGCGGCTGGGCAGCCCCCTCCACGCGCCGGACTGGGAGCGGCTGGGCGCGCTCATCGACGCCGCTCGCGCGGTGGGGCCGGACCTGGTGGTGCTGATGCCGCACTGGGGCTTCGAGTACGAGTACTGGCCCGAGGCCCTCCAGCGCGAGCACGCCTACCGGCTCATCGAGCGCGGGGCGGACCTCCTCCTGGGCTCCTCGCCGCATGTCCTCCAGCCGGTGGAGTGGGTGTCCATCGACGGCGCGGACGCCACATGCCCCACGCAGGTGCGCCGGGGCGGGCCCGCGCGGATGGGGCTCATCGCGTACTCGCTGGGCAACTTCCTGAGCATCATGCCCACGCTGGCGTGCCAGACGGGGGCCGTGCTGAAGCTCGCGCTCGCCCGGGACGCGCGGGGCGTGCTCCAGCCGGTGGAGTTGCGCGCGGTGCCCACCGCCTGTGGACGGGGACTCGGTGGGGAGGGGTTCCTCGACGCGGGCGTGGTGCGCCTGGACGAGCTGCCCCCCCAGCGGGCGGCGCTGCACCTCGCGCATGCCCGGCGGACGTTGGGCGCGCTGCTTTCGGACCGGAGGGACTGAGGATGTCGTCGATTGAGGAGCAGTTGGAGGCGCTCACCGTCGGGATGGCGAGGCAGGTCGCGAGCTGGCTGCCGGAGGTGACGCCAGAGCGCTACGTGGCGTTCCTCGACATGATGTACCACTACACGCGGCGCAGCGGAGACCGGCTGCGGCTCGCGGCCGAGCGCGCCACGCTCCCCGAGCTGAAGGCCTTCTTCGCGGAGCTTGCGGGGGACGAGCAGTCGCACTACCTGCTGGCCAAGGCGGACCTCGCGGCCTTCGGGCGCGAGCCCTCGTCCGACACGCCTCGCGAGGTGGCCGGCTTCCACGCCTTCTGGGAGGGAATCGGGCCGGAGCGGCAGCTCGCCTTCCTGGGCGCGCTGCGCGTGCTGGAGGGCGTGGCGCGGCACCTGGGAGGCGAGGCCCGCCAGGGGCTGGGGCGGCTCGGGCTGGAGCGGACGAAGGCGCGCTTCATCCTCGTCCACCTCGACGTGGACCTGGAGCACGGCGCGCGGGCCCAGGCGCTCTGCGCGGCGCTGGGGGCCGGGCACCCGGAGCCGCTGCTCGAAGGGGCCCGGCGGGCCGCCGGCTTCTGGGTGGCCATCCACCGCGCGGCGCTGGCCGGCGAGGCGCGGCCCTGAGCGGGCGCTGGAGCCCCTGACTGCTCGGGGGTTCGAGGCGCGACCGAGACAGCCCAGCCTGAACGTCACTGAACGCCACCGGACAGAAAAACGCCCTGCTTCCGCGGACTTGG
Organism: Archangium sp. Cb G35; assembly: GCF_001896145.1. NCBI lineage: Bacteria > Pseudomonadati > Myxococcota > Myxococcia > Myxococcales > Archangiaceae > Archangium > Archangium sp. Cb G35. The sequence goes on along the minus strand of NZ_MPOI01000019.1, from coordinate 111,535 downwards.
GAAGCAGGGCGAGTGGCCCCGGCTGGAATCGAACCAGCGGCCTGCGGTTTAGGAAACCGCCGCTCTATCCAACTGAGCTACGGGACCAGCTAGATAACTCACTGAAACTACTGGTTCTTTCTGGTGAGCGCCAGCCTACACCGCGAGCGCCCCGGCCTTGTACGTAATCTGTACGTCACCGGCCAGAAGGAACTGACGACGATGCCCCAGTGGACCGGACAACGGCCAGGAGGAAGAACCTGCCTGGACCGCACCCGTTAGCAACTGGAGCGGATGCACAACGGGGTCCGTTATAGCAGGCGGCTGGAGGCTCGCAACGAATCTGAAGCCCTCGCCGGGCTGGCACTTGACCCTGACGCCTACCTGACAAAGAGCCAGGCCGCCCGGAAGGCCGCCGACGAGGCAGTCCTCATGGAGGACCTCGGCTGCGACGCCAGAGCATCCACACCGCCTGCCGCCAGCAGGGCGTCGCAGGGCGGCTGGTTCCGAGCCACGGCCGCGCCAGGGAGACCTCCGGATGAGTCACTGGCCCGGCCAGCGGGGCTCCGGTAAGAAACGGGCTTTCGGCTCGATGCGCCCAAGTCCAGCGGGCAGCCAAACCACATGATCAACAGGTCCCCCGCGTGCCCCGTCCAAGCTTGACTACTGAGGCCCTCGTTACCGAGGCCAGGAACTTCGCGGAGATACAATCGGCGCTTCCGGTCCCAGAACTCTTCGGTGTGACCGATGGTAAGGCCGTCGGTACGCACGTCGAGAAGGCCTTCAAGGCGTATCTCAGCAAGAAGTACCTCTTTCAGGAGGGGAACTCCGCCAAAGGAATCGACTTCCCCGAGCTGGACATCGACGTGAAGGTCACGAGCGTCGATCAGCCGCAGTCCTCCTCCCCATTCAAGTCGGCCCGGCAGAAGATCTTCGGTCTGGGCTATGCGCTGCTGGTCTTCGTCTACGACAAGAAAGACGACGCTGGAGCGGCGACGCTCGACATCGTGCATACGATCTTCGTCGAACCGTCGCGAACTGGCGACTTTCAGATGACGACCGGCCTCAAGAAGATCCTCGATAATGAGGGCAATGCGGACGACCTTGTCGCGTTCATGCGCGACAAGAACCTGCCCGTGGACGACATTGAGGCCAATAACATTGCGAGCGACTTGCTCAATGCGGGCACTCTCCAGATCGGGTACCTCACGATCTCGAACGCGCTGCAATGGCGACTCCAGTACGGCCGCGCCATCACCAAGGCTGGAGAGGTTCCGGGCATTACCCGGGTCCGCTAGGAGGGCACATGGGACGCATCAGCGAAGAACGCGCCAAGGTCGAGTTCGGCGACTTCCAGACGCCCCCTGGCCTGGCAGCCGAAACCTGCGCATTGCTCGTTCGCCTTGGAGTCAACCCCACCTCGATCATCGAACCAACGTGCGGTGTTGGGAACTTCCTGTTCGCAGCGGCCGACGCCTTCCCCAATGCCCTTTCAGTCGAAGGACTCGACATCAACGAGGAGTACGTCGCGACGGTGCAGGCCCGGCTGAGGGAACGCGCCGATGCTTCAAGGATTCGGGTCGAGCACGCTAATTTCTTCGAGACGGAGTGGCCACAGAGGTTGGAGCACGTGCCCGACCCCTTGTTGGTCGTCGGGAACCCGCCTTGGGTGACAAGTTCCGACCTTGGGTACCTCAAGAGCCACAACATTCCCACGAAAGAGAACTTCCACGGACGATCAGGCTTGGACGCGCTGACGGGGAAGAGCAATTTCGACATCTCAGAGTGGATGCTTCTCAAACTCCTGGGATGGCTCGATGGCCGGCGCGGCACGGTCGCGATGCTTTGCAAGACGGCTGTTGCACGGAAGGCGCTCTCGTACTCATGGGCCCAAGGCTTGCGCATCGCCTCGTCGTCGCTTCGCCAGGTGAACGCGGTGAAGCACTTCGGTGCGTCGGTGGATGCTTGCTTGTTCCTGGTCCAGTTCGGCGAAGCCGCGGGAGACCAGGTGTGCTTCGTCTACGACACGGTTGATGCGGCGGAGCCGGCTTCCGTGTTCGGTCTTCGCGACGGCGTTTTGGTCGCGGATGCAGCTCACTACGACAAGCGCAAGTCTCTATGCGGTGAGTCGCAGTACCAGTGGCGCTCGGGCGTCAAGCACGACTGCGCGGCCATCATGGAACTGCGACGAGCTGCGACAGGCTACGAGAATGCAGAGGGGGAACCTGTCGAGATTGAGGAAACGTTCCTCTTCCCAATGCTGAAAAGCTCCGATGTTGCCAGAGAGCATCCCGAGCCTCGGCGCTGGATGGTCGTCCCCCAAGAGCGAGTCGGCCAGGACACGGCGCACATCGCCAGGGTCGCGCCGAAGACATGGGGATATCTGACCGCGCACGAAGAGCGATTCAATCAGCGAGCAAGCTCGATTTATCGCGGCAAGCCAAAGTTCTCGATCTTCGGCGTGGGCGACTACACGTTCGCCCCTTGGAAGGTTGCGATCTCGGGCCTCTACAAGAAGCTGGAGTTCCGCTTGATCGGCCCGCATGAGGGCAAGCCAGTCGTTCTGGACGACACCTGTTATTTCGTTGCCTGCGGGTCGGAAGCAGAGGCGAGGTTCCTTCTCGGACTGCTCGAATCTGAGGAGGCGCGAGAGTTCTACTCAGCGTTTATTTTCTGGGATGCCAAGCGGCCAATCACCGTTGATCTGCTACGTCGCCTCGATCTGCGCCGTCTTGCGGACCTTCGTGGCGCGGCGGCCGAATTTGACCGTCATCGAGCCTCGATACCTGTGACCGGGGTGAGTTCCGGCGAAGCCAGTAGAGCAGGTTCGATTCAGGGGGCGCTTCCGCTGCACATCGGCGCTGCTCCTCCGAAGCGCCGGAAGCGGATAACCACATGACCCCACTTGCAGCCCGGAAGGCCCGCGACATGCGGGCCTACCCCTCCAAGAGCTTCTTCCCCGCCCTATACGAGGACTGTTTCGCGCTAGACTCCATGCGGTCGCACTTGACTCCGGCGATGGAGGGTTCATGGCGAGCATCGAGTACCGGATCCAGTCAGGCGACACGCTGTCGGGGATAGCCAGGCGGTACAACGTGACGGTGGAGGTGCTCACCCGGCTCAACGGCATCAGTGACGTCAATCGAATCTGGGCCGGGCAGGTGCTGACGATTCCCCGGGAAAAATCCACGCCTCGTCCGCCAACGCCACCGGCAACGCCACGGACACACCGGGTCCTCGCGGGCGAGACGCTGTCCGAAATCTGCCAGCGTTACCAGGTCAGCCTGAACGAGGTGGTGCAGGCCAATGGAATCAGCAACCCCAACTCCATCGTTGTCGGCGTGGTGCTGCAGATTCCGCCAGCCGAGCCGGCGCCGGCCTCCAGCCACAGTCCCCCGCTGAAGCCGCCCGAGAAGAAGCCGGTCCCTCCTGCTCCGCAGAAGCCCACCCAGCCGCAGAAGCCCACCCAGCCGCAGAAGCCCACCCAGCCGCAGAAGCCGTCAGAGGGGGAAATCGCCGCTGTTGCTCCGCCAGAGGTATGGCGTCACCTCGAGAATCGCGAGGGGAAGCTGGAGGAGCATCAGAAGGTTTATGTGGATACGGAGGGCCATGCCACGGCGGGCATGGGGCACAAGCTCACCGCCAGCGAGCGCTCCCGGTACAAGAAGAATGACACGGTCCCCATGCCTGTCCTCAAGACCTGGGCGCAGGCCGATGTCGCCAAGGCGTATGAGGCCGCCGCCGCTCAAGCCAGGATGGCGAAATTCGCGAATCAGGGACTCGTCAACGCGCTGACCCACGTCAATTTCCAACTCGGAACAGCGTGGTACCTGGAGCACAAGAAGACGTGGGCCTATATCGTGGCCCACAAGTGGGAACAGGCCGCCACCGAAGCGGCGGATAGCAGTTGGCACAAGCAGACTCCCAAGCGGGTCAGCGACTTCCAGGCCGCGTTGAGGGCCCTGAATGGCGTCCCCAGCCAGCCTGCCGGCGGCGGAGCCGGCAAGCCGCCCTCCCCCAACAAAGGGCCCGATCTCCAGAAGATCGTCCGCAATGTCCACGACGCCATGGATGGCCTGGGGACGGATGAGGAGGCGGTCTACACGCACCTGGCCATGCTGAAGCACGACCCGGCCCTCATCGCCGAGTTCAAGCGCCTCTACAAAGCCACCTACCGCGTGGATGTCACCGAAGACATCAAGGAGGACTTCTCCAACCAGTGGGGGAATGAGCTGAATCGAGTGCTCAGCTATCTCGAACCGAAATCGAGCAACCCCCCGAAGACGCCTCCGCCCAAGCCGGCGCCCGGAGGGAGCACGAGCGGCAATGCGGTGGCACTCAAGAAGCTCGGAGACAGCGTCAGGGCAAGCAAAAGGTTGACGTTGTCGAACAAGGGCAATTGCGCTCGTGGCGTTTGCGAGCTGATGGGGCGAGCTGGCTATCTCTACGAAAAGAAACGGCCCTACGTCGAGACGGGAATCGTTGGCGGTCACGTCTACGACTACAGCGTTGGCAAGTGGATCCCATCGACAGACGAGTGCGTATGGGTCATGAACACCAAGCTCCTGGACGGGAAGAAGCTCAAGAAAGGCGCCAAGGTCTCGACGGGCCCGGCGTCGATATGCGCCAGGTTCATGAGCCACACGTTGAAGATGTTCAAGTTCGTGGACTGCACGGGGCTCGTGCCAGGGAACGGCTGGCGAGGGAAGGCGCCTGCCGAGAGCGTGAAGAAACTGAGTGCCCTGCCTGATGGGGCCATCGTCGTCTTCGGACCGGCGCTCTATCGCAGCATGCAGACCACGGATGGGAAGTCCTACACCGTGGGAGGACATGGCCACGCAGGTCATATCGGGGTCCTCGTGCACGAGGACAAGAAGGTGTTGCTGGTCGCGGATGGCACGGCCGACGTCGAGACCTGCCTCTCGAGTTATGAGTGGGCCATTGGTTTCGTTCCCACCACCGAGCCGCTGTCACTGACCAAGAAGGATCGTCCTGCCCGATCACTCTGAGAACTGCCGGTTTGCCTGCTGCGTTGCAACTCTCGTTCATCGGACCCGTCTGGATTTACCGACACCTGTCTGGATCCGCCGACAAACACATCCATCGATTTAACCGAAGGTTCCGTACCAGTTTATCTGTTTTTCATCGAGCCTCTCCGTCCACATACATGAGCGCGCTTCAGGCAACCCCGCCCGGAGCCGATGCCGCGACCGGCATTCCACAATCATGTACGACCGCGACCTCGACGCCTCTTCCAAGACGCCGCCTGGCCCTCCCGTAGCTTCCCCTCCCGCACACCGCGAAGCACCCGCCGTGGAGCTGCTCGAGCCACTGCTCAGCGGGCTTGCGCACACCGCCGGCCTCGAGCCGGACACCAGCACCACGCAGGCCTCGCTCCTGGATGCCTCGCGCCAGTACGCCGGCCCCCTCTCCGACTCCTGGAGCCCACTCCTCCAGCACGCGGGGCAGGCACTCGGCCTCACCCTCTCCTGCCTGCGGCGTTCACCCGAGGACGTCCTCCGCCAGGGCAGCCTCCAGGGGCCGCTCGGCACTGTGTGCTTTTCGGAACAGGGCGCCTCCTGGTTGCTGATCGCCGAGTGGGCGCCCGAGCGTGTACTCGTGCACTCCAGCCTTCTTCCCCAGGGCCAGACGTGGATGATCCGAGAGGAGCTCTCACGCCTGCTTGCTCCCTGGGCTGCACAGCCCCTCACCTGGGTGCTCGCCGAGGAGTCCGAGCCCGTCCACGCCCTGCGTGCCGTGGAAGCGTCTCCTCACGAGCCCCTCACGCCCTTCGCCCGGCTGCGTGCCCTGGTGCACCTGGAGGCCGCGGACGTGCGGGCCGTGGTCATGTACGCGGTGGGCGTCGGCCTCTTCGCCCTCACCACGCCCATCGCCGTCCAGTCGCTCGTCAACACCGTGGCCTTCGGCGCCCTGCTCCAGCCGCTGGTGGTGCTGAGCATCCTGCTGCTCGGTGGCCTGGTGTTCGCCGGCGCTCTCCGCGCCATGCAGAACTGGGTGGTGGAGATCCTCCAGCAGCGCATGTTCATCCGCGTCGTCAGCGATCTCAGTCACCGGCTGCCCCGCGTCCAGGCACGGGCCTTCGACCGCGCCCACGGGCCCGAGCTCGCCAACCGCTTCTTCGACGTGGTCACCGTCCAGAAGGCCAGCTCGACGCTGCTGCTCGAGGGCCTCTCCGTGGTGCTCCAGGCCAGCATCGGCTTGCTGATGCTCGCCTTCTACCACCCGCTGCTGCTGGCCTTCGACTTCTTCCTCCTGCTGGCCCTCATCGGCATCATCTTCGGTTACGGACGCGCGGCCGCCTCCGCGGGCATCAAGGAGTCCAAGGCCAAGTACGCCGTGGCCGCCTGGCTCCAGGAGCTGGCGCGTCACCCCATCGCCTTCCGTCAGAGCGGCGGCACGGCCCACGCCATGCGGCGCTCCGATGAGCTCGCCCGCGACTACCTCGGCGCCCGGCGCAAGCACTTCAAGTACCTCTTCCGGCAGATCCTCGGGGCGCTCGGCCTCCAGGCCGTGGCCAGCGCGCTGCTGCTCGGGCTCGGTGGCTGGCTCGTCATCAACCGCCAGCTCTCCCTGGGCCAGCTCGTCGCCGCCGAGCTCATCGTCACCGCGGTGGTGGCCGCCATCGCCAAGTTCGGCAAGCACCTGGAGGCCTACTACGATCTGCTCGCGGCCATGGACAAGCTCGGCCAGCTCGTGGACCTGCCCCTCGAGGAGGACACCGGCGAGAGCGTCCCGCCGCGCCCCGGGCCCGCGTCACTGAAGCTGGACGGCCTGGAGTTCCACTACCGCGAGGACGCCCCCGTGCTGCGCGGCGCCAGCCTCGAGGTGCGGGCCGGAGACAAGGTGGCCATCACCGGAGCCACCGCTGGCGGCAAGAGCACCCTCGTGGATCTGCTCTACGGCCTGCGTGCTCCCTCGAAGGGCCGCATCCTGCTCGATGGCCTCGACATGCGGGATCTCTCGCTCGCCTCGCTGCGCCGCGACGTGTCCATCGTCAAGGCGCCGGAGATCTTCGCTGGCACGCTCGTGGACAACGTCCGCCTGGGCCAGCCGGATCTGCCACTGAGCGAGGTGCGCCGGGCGCTGGAGGCCGTGGGCCTGGGAGAGCTGCTCACCCGGCTCCCCGAGGGCCTCCACACCGAGCTCACCACCGGAGGCCTGCCCCTGTCCTCGGGCCAGGTGGCGCAGCTCCACCTCGCGCGCGCCCTGGTGCTGCGCCCGCGCCTGCTCGTCATCGACGAGGTGCTGGACATGCTCGATTCACGGGCGCGCGACCACGTGCTGAAGACGCTGCTGGCTCCGGACGCGCCCTGGACCCTGCTCCTCATCACCCGCGCCCCCGAGCTGCTCGGCCGCTGCACGCGTGCCTACGAGCTGCTCGACGGACAACTGAACCCACTCGGCTCCGAGCCGCTGGCAGCCACCCCTTCCTGGATCCGGACCCTCGACCATGACGATGCCCACTTCCCGTAACAACGGCACCGCCGCCGAGCTCCCCGCCATGCGTCTCGTGCGGCACTCGACCCGGATGGCGCGCACGGTGGCCCGGCTCCTGATGCTCGCCCTGCTGCTCGCCGTGATCGGGCTGCTGGTGGCCCCCTGGCGGCAGAACGTCACCGGCCAGGGCCGAGTCATCGCCTACGCGCCGCTGGAGCGCCAGCAGTCCATCCAGGCTCCCATCGCCGGGCGCATCATCTCCTGGTCCGTCCAGGAGGGCTCCCGCGTGAAGGAGGGAGAGCTGCTCGTCGAGCTGTCCGACAACGACACGGACCTGATGTCCCGCCTGCGGGAGCAGCGCACCGCCATCGAGGCCCGCATCAACGCCGCCCAGAGCCAGATGATGGCCTACGAGTCCCGCGTGGATGCCCTGCGCGCCTCGCGCTCGGCGAGCATCGACGCGGCCGGCTCGCGCGTGCGCATGGTGCAGGAGCGCATCCGCGCCGCCGAGCAGTCGCTCGCCGCGGCCGAGGTGGCCCGCGAGACGGCCCGGCTCAACCTGGAGCGTCAGAAGGCCATGCACCATGACGGCCTGACCGCCACCCGCAGCCTGGAGCTGGCCCAGCTCGAGCACACCAAGGCGTCCACCGATGCCGAGAGCGCCCGCGCCAGCCTCAACGCCGCCCGCAGCGAGCTCGGGGCGCTCAGCTCCGACCGCCAGCGCGTCCAGACGGATGGCGAGGCCCTCATCAACGACGGCCTCGCCAAATACGAGTACGCCAAGGCCGATCTGGCCAAGGAGCGCATCGAGCTGGCGAAGCTGGAGAGCACCATGGCCCGGCAGTCCACCCAGCAGGTGCGAGCGCCTCGCGCCGGAACCATCCTGCGGCTGGTGGCCCGGCAGGGCGCCGAGGTGGTCAAGGCGGGCGACCCCCTCGCCATCCTGGTGCCCGACACCCAGTCGAGCGCCGTGGAGCTCTACGTGCACGGCAACGATGCCCCGCTCATCTCCCCGGGCCGTCACGTGCGCCTCCAGTTCGAGGGCTGGCCCGCCGTCCAGTTCGCCGGCTGGCCCTCGGTGGCCGTGGGCACCTTCGGGGGCACCGTGTCCTTTGTCGACGCGGCCGATGACGGGCGCGGCAGGTTCCGCATCGTCGTGGTGCCCGACAAGGGCGAGGAGTGGCCCGCCAACCGCTTCCTCCGCCAGGGCGTGCGCGCCAACGGGTGGATCCTCCTCGACGAGGTCAGCCTCGGCTACGAGATGTGGCGCCAGTTCAACGGCTTCCCCCCTGCCATCTCCTCGTCCGAGCCGGGCTGGACGGACAAGGAGAAGTCCGGCGGCAAGCCGGCGGATGACCAGGGCAAGGACGACGCCTCGGAGAACAAGTCATGAGCCCGCGCCGTCCGCACGCCACCCTCCTGGTCCTGCTGCTGGCGGTGCTGGGCACGGCGCCGCGCGCGCACGCCCGTGGCGAGGCCCCGCTCACCCTCGAGGAGGTGCTCGACTCCGTGCGCCAGCAGCACCCGGGCATGGAGGCCGCGCGCCAGGGGGTGGCCACCGCCGAGGCCGAGTTGCTGTCCGCGCAGGGCGGCTTCGACACGCTCCTGAAGGCCCGGGGCGTGTACGTGCCCTTCAGCTACTACCCCAGCGAGCGCCTGGACGCGGTCATCGAGCAGCCCACCCCGCTGGGCGGAACGCGCCTGTTCGCCGGCTACCGTCTGGGACAGGGCAAGTTCCCCCCCTACTACGGCGAGTACGAGACGCTCAGTGGTGGCGAGCTGCGCGCGGGCGTGGAGATCCCCCTCTGGCGCAACCGCTCCATCGACAAGCGCCGGGCGGACGTCGCCAAGGCGCGCCTGCGGCTCGACATCGCCGGCTTCACGCTCGCGGGCGAGCAGCTCGGACTACAGCGCGAGGCGGCCTATCACTATTGGGACTGGGTGGCCGCGGGCCAGCAGCTCGCCATCGCCGAGGCCCAGTACTCGCTGGCCGTCACCCGCCACGAGCAGCTCGCCCGCCGGGTGGCCCAGGGAGACATCCCCCAGCTCGAGCACACCGAGAACGAGCGGGCCCTGCTGGAGCGCGAGGCGGAGCGGGTCGCCGCCCGGCGCAAGCTCGATCAGACGGCCCTGAAGCTCTCGCTCTACCTGCGCGACGGCGAGGGCAGGCCGGTGCGCGTGTCCACCTCGCGTCTGCCCGAGGGCCTGCCCATGCCCGACGATGCCTTCGAGGCCGAGCTGGACGCGTGGCTGGCGAAGGCCCTGCGGCAACGGCCCGAGCTGCGCGAGCTGGCGCTCCAGGGTGAGGTGGTCCAGCTCGACGCGGAGCTGGCCCGCAACCAGACGGCCCCGGCGGTGGATCTCGGCGTTGCCGTGCTCCGCGATTTCGGCAGGGGCCCCGAGAGCCTGCGGCCAACCGAGCTCCAGGCCTCGCTGATGCTCGACATCCCCCTCCAGGCCCGGGGGGCGCGCGGACAGGCGCGGGCCGCCGAGGCGAAACGGGCCGCGGTGGACGCGAAGGCCCGGTTGACCCAGGACAAGGTCGTCACCGAGGTGCGTGACACCCTCGCGGCCCTGCACGCCGCCCACGAGCGGGTGGGCCTGGCGAAGAGCGCCGCGGACGTGGCACGCCGCCTGGCCCGGGCCGAGCTGGCGCGCTTCGAGCACGGCGCCACCAGCCTGCTCTTCGTCAACCTGCGCGAGCAGACCGCCGCCGATGCCGAGCTCAAGGAGATCAAGGCCCTGGTCGACTACCACCGCGCGGTGGTGGATCTCCTCGCCGCCACGGCCGCGCTCGAGCCGGGCAGGCTTGACGCTCTGTGAACGAAGCGACACAGTGCCTTCCTGTCCCATGCGTCCCGCGGCCCCTACGAATCCCTGGTTCCCGACCCGTCAACCCAACCCCAACGCGCGCCTGCGGGTGTTCTGCTTCCCCTTCGCCGGAGGCGGCGCTTCCGTCTACAACGGCTGGGGCGCGGCACTCCCCGCCGGGGTCGAGCTCGTCTCCGTGCAGCTTCCTGGCCGTGAGCGGCGCATCATGGAGAAGCCCTTCCGGGACATCCCCCCGCTCCTGGACGCGCTGGAGCCGGCGCTGGCTCCTCTGCTGGACAAGCCCTTCGTCTTCTTCGGCTACAGCATGGGCACGCGGGTGGCCCTGGCGCTCACGCAGCGCTGGCAGTCCCGTGGCGCTCCCCTGCCCCTCGGCATGGTGATGGCCGCCGCTGGCGCCCCCCATCGCGCGAGGGAGTCCCGCGACGAGCTCAATGACGCGGCCTTCATCGAGCTGCTCCGCAAGTACGAGGGCACTCCCGCCGAGGTCTTCGCCCACAAGGAGCTGCTGGAGATGGTGCTGCCGATGCTGCGCGCCGACTTCGCCCTCGCCGACTCGGTGCTCCCCGCACTGCCGGTGCGCTGCCCCATCACCGCCTTCGGCTCGCACACGGACGCACATGTCCCCATGGGGGAGCTCGAGCGTTGGAGCGAGCTGACCACCAGCGACTTCCGCGCGCGCCACTTCCCCGGCACGCACTTCTTCCTGCGCACCGCCCGGGAGCAGTTGCTGGCGGCCCTGCGCGAGGAGCTCGTCCGCTGGTGCCCCGAGGTGGGTCCCTAGCGGGCCGGGACGAGCCACGGCGGCCCATCCCCCGCCAGCGGCACGGTCCGCTGGCAGCGCACCGTCAGCGGCAGTCCCCGGGTCCGGCGCACCGCCACCGCCGCCGGGTGCTCCGGCGCCAGCTGCAGCTGCACGAACTGCCACGTCTCCGGGTCATCCACCAGCCGTGGGTCGAACGAGATGCGCGGCGGCTGCCCGGCCTCCAGGTGGAAGGCGAACTGATCCAACGGCAGGCTCAGCCCCGCGCCCCGGGCCTTGATGTAGGACTCCTTCAGGGTCCAATAGTCGAAGAAGCGCTCGCGCTGACGCTCGGCCGGGAGGGAGCGCAGGGCATGCACCTCGGAGCGGGCGAAGAAGGAGTCCGCCAGCTCCACCGTCTGACCCGGGCGGCCGGAGAACTCCACGTCGGCGCCCACGTCCGTGTCGAGCGCCACCGCGCACACCGCCATGCCGTCCGTGTGCGAGAGGTTGAAGCGCAGGCGGGGCAGCCCGTCCCCGGTGATTTCGGGACGCCCGTAGGCGTTGACGGAGAAGCGCCAGGCCTCGGGCGGCACCGGCGCGTAGCGCGACAGGGTGACGCGCACCAGCGCATGGGACACGAGGAATTGCAGCTTGTGCTTGTCGAAGCGGAAGCGCGAGTGCCGCTCCCGCTCCTCCGCGTTGATCATCGCGAGGTAGGCGGTGAGCAGCCGGGGCTCGGAGACACGCTCCGGCTCCACCACCCACAGGTGGACCTCATCGGGACGAAGGGAGAGGGGCGGCTCGGTGGGGAGGCTCGGCATGGTGGGCAGTCCAGCCCCCACCCCTATCGCGTCACGGGCGGGCGCGCCAGCCCGGGGAGCGGGCGCGCCGCCTGTCCGCTCACGGTCTCGGGACGACGCCGAGCTGCAGCTCGAGGTCGAACGTCAGATCCGGCGACGTCGCCCCCGTCTGCTTCACCACCACGGCGATGGTGTTCTCCCCCGGGACGAACACCCCCGTGGGGAGGGTGCCGGAGGCGAGCTCGTTCTCCGCTCCGGCGCTCGCGTACTTGTCGTGGGCCACGCCCTTGTCCACGTTCCGGCCGAACACCTGCGTCCCATTGACGAACACCGCGATGCCATCGTCGAAGAGGACGCGCAGGTTGGCCTGGGTGACGGTACCGTTCACGGTGATCTTCTTGCGGAAGTAGACGCTCGACTGGGAGGGCGTGGTGCGGTTGATCACGGTGACCTCGTCACCATCGCCGTAGCCGAGCTGGGCGGCGCCCGAGGGCCAGGCCGTGTCATCGAAGCCCGCGGTGCCCCAGGCCGCGCCGGGATCCACGCCGGTGTCCAGGTACTTCCACGTGGACCGGAACGGGATGGCCATGACACTCACCTGCCGGCTGATGGTGAAGGGCGCGTTGCTCACGTCCGACAGGGGGGTGGTGCCACCCACGCGGGACACGCGCACCAGGGCCTGGCTGGTGTTCAGCTCCGGGACCGTCCAGGCATACAGGCCGGTGTTGGGCACGCCGAAGGCGATGGGAGTCCAGCTCGCGGCGCCATCCGCGGACAGCGCGAGGTCCACGCTGGGCACGTTGCCGGTGCTGGACCAGGTGATGGGCATGGAGGTGCCCGGCTGGAGCACCTCGCCACCATTGGGCGAGGAGACCGCCAGCGTGTCCGGTACCGGCCCGGACAGCTGCGCCACCGCCAGCGAGAGCGCGAAGGTCAAGTCATCCGAGTTGAGGGACACCTGTTTCACCATCGCGGTGATCACGTTCTCGCCGATGCGGAACGGGTTGGAAGCCAGCGAGAGCTGGGCACGCTCGTACGCATTCGTCGCCGAGCCGGTGGCGGTGACGCCAAAGGCCATCCCGTTGCCCATGTTGCGGGAGAACACCTGTACGCCGTTGATCCACACGGCGATGGCATCGTCGTACAGCACCTCGAGGTTCGCCTCGGTGACGATGTTCTCCAGGGTGATCTTCTTGCGGAAGTACACCGTGGGAGAGCCCGGGGTGAGCACCGTGCCCTCGTCATCGTCCCCGTAGCCGAGCTGGCCCGGGCCCGACTTCCAGGCCGAGTCATCGAAGTCCCGGGCGAGCCAGGCGGTGCCCTGATCGACGCCCCGGTCGTCGTACTTCCACGTGTCGCTGAAGACGATCTTCTTCTTGGCGGCCGGCTCCACGACGCCCACCTTGACGATGCGCCCCACCGAGGGCACGCCGCGCCCATCCACGAGGAAGAGCATGTAGTAGCCCGGAGGCGCGGCCAGATTGTTCACGGGCGCGGTCACCTGGAGCCCCCCGCTGGCCTGGGTGAAGGACAGCTTGAGGAAGCGCTGGTGCTGATCGAAGGCGTGTGTCACCGAGCCGAGCGCCAGCATCGTCACCTTGGCCACCCGGGCCGCATCCGCGGTCTGGAGGAGGAATTGGGTCCCCGGGGTGATGACGGCGGGCGTCTCCTGGATGATGGGGCGCGGGCCGTCCTGCTTGAGGTACGGGGGCGAGAAGATCTCCGTGGTGCGGCGGTTGCGGCCACCTCCGGTCAGCACGCGCCCGTCCGGCAGCAGCAGGGCCGCCGAGTGGTAGCCCCGGTAGTCCACGGCGGGGGCGAGCTTCGTCCACGTATTGGTGTCGGGATCGTAGAGCTCGGGCACCTTGACGGGCAGGCTGTCGTCATCGAAGTCCCCGCCACTGCTGCCGCCCGTCACCAGCACCTTGCCATCCGGCAGCAGGGTGGCGTTGAGCTGGCGCCGGGGCCAGGCCATGGGGGCTCGTGTCACCCAGGTGGGCGAGGGCTGCGAGAGATCGATCTCCTCCACGGTGGCGGTGGCGGGCGAGCCGCCTCCGATGATGAGCACCTTGGAGCCGATCATCACCGCGGCGCCGTAGGTCCGGCCGTTGTACACGCTGCTCGGGCCGTCGAACCAGGTACCGGTCCCCTCGGGGTCCAACCAGCGCGAGCGGCGCCAGGGGCCCGCGAAGAACAGCTTGCCATTGGGCGCCAGGAACATGCGCGGGTAGTAGGGCAGATCCTGGATGGCGGTCGTGAGATCGCGCCACCTGCCCGTCTTGGCCTCCCACACCTGCGGCAACGGGTTGTTGGAGCCCGCCGAGTGGGTCTCGCCCGAGAGCACCACCACGTCACCGTTCTGCAGCGTGGTGTTGGTGGGGTACCACCGGTTGTCGTTCATGTCCTCGGTGCGGCTCCAGGTGAGCGTGAAGGGATCGAAGATGGTCACGTAGGGGTAGCCCACGTGGGACAGCTCGTGCCCGCCCGTCAGCAGCAGGCGCCCATCCGCCAGATAGGAGTGGCCCGAGCAGAAGATGTTGTAGTCGGGCATGGGGAGGTTCGTGAGCGCGCCGGTCGCGGGATCCCACAGCCGCGGTGGCAGCAGCCCCTCATCGAACTCGCCAAAGAACATCACCTTGCCGGTGGGCAGCAGGTGCGCGTGCGTGAACGAGATGGGAAAGGCCGTCATCGGCGACCACTCCCCCGCCACATTTGGATCCGCCGCGTCCGCCACCGGCGGCATCACCGCCAGCAACGTCGCCGCCAACAACAGACCTCTCCCCCAAGCCCTCAAGGCTGCTCGCCCCATCCGTCCCCTCCCCGCCCGCCCCATCAATGGGCTAGTCAACCTAGGACCCACGGGGATGTTGCCAAGTGGTGCCTCGGTCCATACCTCCTGACCGGCGCATGACAGACCTGGGCGTCCATATGTCCTGGCCTCCGACATGGGAGGAGCATGAAAGACACTCCTACTGCCCCATGGGGCAGTTGTGAGCGGTCTGGCACGGGTCGAGTTTCAGGCCGCCCCGAAGCACGGCGCCGCCATGCGCGCGATTCGGGGCCCGAGGGGGGGACAACGGAGCGGGACGAGGCCAGGGGAGAGCGTCAGGGGTGTGTGTGGACGCGCCGGGCTCATCCCGGCGCCGGGTTGAGATATGGAACTGTTCCCCGTTCACTTGTTGGTTCTGGTGGTGATGATGAACCGCTACGTGCTCGGTCCGCTGCTGCGGCGGGTGCGTGGCCGGTGGGTGGATGCCACCGACGACGGCTATCAGCCGACCGTCACCGTGGTCATTCCCCTCTTCAACGAGGGCGAGGGTATCTACCACGCCGTGCGCAGCTTGCTGAAGCAGGACTACCCGCACGACAAGCTGAGCATCTGCGTGGTGGATGATTGCTCCACCGATGACAGCCATGCCTGGGCACTGAAGGCGGCCGAGGGCCACCCCAATGTGAAGGTGATGCGCAACCCCCACAACATGGGCAAGCGCAAGGGCATCGCCCGGGCGGTGCGCGAAGCCACCGCGGAGATCATCGTCTCGGTGGACTCGGACGTGGTGGTGCACTCCAGCGCCGTGCGCGAGCTGGTGCGCCGCTTCGTCAACCCACGCATCGCCGCGGTGGGCGGCCGCACCTACGTGGCCAACCGTCATCAGAACTGGATGACGCGGATGATAGAGATAAAGTTCTACTTCGCCCAGGAGTGGCTCAAGGACCTGGAGCGCAGCTTCCGCTCGGTGCTGTGTCTGTCCGGATGCCTCACCGCGTACCGGCGCCACGTGCTGCTGGAGCTCGATCCAATCCTCGAGGCGCGCAACATCGCCGGCGTCCCCATCAAGTACGGGGAGGACCGCTTCCTCACGCGGCAGATCGTCAAGGCGGGTTACGAGACGGTGTACACCACGGAGGCGTGGTGCCAGACGGCGGCGCCGGCCACGCTGGCGGGCTACTTCTCCCAGCAACTGAGGTGGCGGCGCTCCAACCTGGTGGACATGATCTGTGGGCTGAGCCACGCCTGGAGGCTGCACCCGGTGGTGGGGGTCCACTACGTGTCGCAGTTGGCGCTGCTGCTCTCCTACCCCGTCATCATCGTCCACAACATCATCAACGGGCAGTTCTGGGGCGTGCTGCTGCTGCACATGCTCGTCATGGGAGCCATGGGGGTCATCTACCGCATCCACAAGCGGGACCTGCCCCCGGAGATGCGCGTGCCGGCGCTGTCCTTCCTGCCCATGGGGCTGCTGATGCCCCTCACCTACGCACTCTTCACGCCGCTGGCACTCTTCACGCTGGACTCGGGCAGCTGGGAGACGCGGAGCAAACCGAGCACCGCGCCGGGAGTGCCTCCCGCGAGCGCACCGCCTCCGGATGGCACGGCCGACACCATTGCACCCACCCGGGCCGCGGGAGGGGGCTCGACACCATGAACCAGCGCATCGTCAACAAGCTCAACACGCTCGCCGTCAACGCCTACAAGGCCTTGGGCTCGGTGCTGCTGACCCTCATCCTCGTGGGGCTCGTCTCCTATCTGGGCGTCCAGCTCTTCTTCTTCGTCAACCACTCCTGGCTGGCTCCCACCGTCGTCTCTCCCACCGATCCGCAGATCCTCCAGCTCAACGCYCAACTGGCGCAGCAGGCTGCCTCGCGCGACAAGYTGCTGGCGGACCGGAGAGACCTCGAGGCCCGGCTGGAGCAGGCCGAGCGGCTGGTGGGCATGGAGAAGGACTTCCAGCAGCGCTTCCGGGTGGCMCTGAGCAGCGAGCGCACGGCACGCGCCAAGGCGCTGGGCCGGCTGGCCACGCTGCGCCGGGAGTACCAGCAAGCAGCACAGGAGATTGGCGAGTCCAACCGGGCCTACGCGGGCATGGCGCGCACGCGCACGGAAGCGCTCTACAACGCGCGGCTGGTGGAGCGCGAGGAGCACCTGACGGCCAACCACCAGCTGGCGCAGATGGCGCAGAGCAACCTGTCCTTGGCGGAGGGCTCGGCGGAGCTGCAGACGAAGCTGGAGGCGGTGAAGCGGGAGYTGGACGGCTTCGACGCCTCGCTGGGAGGCAAGAGCACGGGCCTCAACACCGAGGTGCTGTTGCTGGAGCGCGAGTACACGCGCTCGGTGCTGGAGGTAGCGCGGGCCGAGAGCGAGCGCCGKCACCTGACGGAGAGCCTGAAGTCGATGGAGGAGGCGGTGGGGCGCTACGACGCGCTGCTGGCGTCCATCCGGAGCTCGCCRTGGCTGGAGGCCATCGAGCGGGGGCTGACGGTGGGCTTCGTGCCGTACGAGAACCTGGAGAACGCGGGAGCAGGGACGCCGCTGTACCGGTGCGCACTGAAGCTGGTGTGGTGCCAGGAGGCGGGCATGGTGGGCCAGGTGCTGCAGGGAGAAGTGACGGTCAAGCACCCGGTGCGCCAGACGATGCTGCGCGGAGTGATGGTGGAGCTGAAGCTGCGGGACGAGCGCTGGGCTCGGGACGAGCTGCTGCTGCTGGGGCGTCCTCCGCTGCTTCTGTAAGACCGCTCGGCCCCTCCAAGAGCAGCCGCAGGAGCGCATTTCCTCTCGGTCTGAGTGTAGTTCAAGAGCCGCGTATGCTTTGAGTGTCAACGAGCCCGTCTCTCGCCCGCATGCGCGAGAGAGGGTGCCGTCCACTCAAACAAGGCACGCGACCTTTGCGGAAACTCCCGATGGCATGTGCCGTGACGGCGTTCGTCCTCCTGCTGAAGGTGGGCTGCCGCGATGGCGGAATTGGAGAGAGCACCGAGCCCGCTGCCCCCGGCACGGCGGAGCAGGCCGATGTCCTTCCCTCCCCCAGGCGGACGCGCGCCGCACACCGCCTCGACGAGCTGCGGAGCATGATTGCCTCCGCCCTCCCGGGTGACCGCATCGAGCTCGCCAACGGCACCTACACCAACATGATCCCCATCGAGGTGTCGGTCCGAGGAACGGAACAGCATCCCATCGTCATCACGGCACAGACCGTGGGCGGAGTGACCATCGGCGGCTCCTCGAGCTTCCACGTGAAAGGCGCCTCCCACGTCATCCTGCGGGGCTTCAAGCTGACGCACGGGGTGGAAGAGGGAGACGTCGCGCTGAAAATCGCCGGCTCGACCCACGTCCGCTTCACCCGCAACGAGCTCGCCCTCGCGGACACGACGTCCCTCAGTACCTGGCTGAGTCTCGAAGGCGCGGGCAGTGGCTACAACCGCATCGACCACAACTCCTTCCACGACAAGACGAGCGCCAACGTCTTCCTCGCCGTCTATGGGAATGCGCCGGACGGGAGCCTGGGCATCTCGCGGCACGACCGCATCGACCACAACTACTTCCACAAGCTGACCCTCGACAGGGAGGGTGGCGAGTGCCTGCGGATCGGTGACAGCAAGCGCGGCCTCCTCAGCGCGCACACGGTCGTGGAGGCGAACCTCTTCGAGGAGTGCAATGGTGACCCCGAGGTCATCTCCAACAAGAGCTCGGAGAACGTCTTCCGCGGCAACACCCTGCGCAACAACAAGGGCTCGCTGGTGCTGCGCCACGGCAACCAGAGCGTGGTGGACGGCAACTTCTTCCTGAACAACGCGGGGGGCATGCGCATCTACGGCCATGACCACCTCATCACCCACAACTACCTCGAGGGCGGCACCGGCACGGGCGCCCAGGGCCCGCTCGTCCTCAACAGCGGCTGCACCGAGGAGGATACAGGCCAGGGCACGGACTGCAGCGCGGCCTCCCGCGTGACCGTGGCCTTCAACTCCCTGCTGGGCAACAAGTCGGCCCACCTGGTGATCGGCGCCTCGAGCCGGCCCATCCCGGCCCGGGACCTGCGCGTCGAGAACAACCTCCTCGTCGGTGAGCTGGGAAAGCTGGTGGACTTCGAGCGGGCTCCGGACGGTTTCACCGCGGCCGGCAACATGCTCTGGGGCGCGGCCTCACCCGGCGACATGCCGTCCACGGGCTACGTCCGGGTGGACCCGAGGCTGGTGCGCGCGGAGGATGGCCTGATGCGACCCTCCGCTGGAATCCCGATGGCCGGCGCGCCAGACGTGGGCGCGGACCGGACAGGGAGCGGCGTGGTCTCGCGCCGCCCGCTCACCCCCGCGGACGTCGGCCCCCACGCCCCCTAATCCATCGGAACAAAGTCCTTTCAGGGGTGGGTGAGTCCGCCTTCCGGGCGCGCTCTTCACGAACTTGTCCAACTGTTGGACAAGTCTGGCGAGACCGGGCCCGGAGGGGTCCCTCCTGCTTCGAGCTGAGGACAGACCCCTGATTCGGCTGGCTTAGAACGAGCCGAGGATGCCGACCTCCTGCTCACACGCCGCGGGTGCGGAGGTGATGGTGACGGCCTCGTCCGCCTTGGCTGGCCTCTCCACCCGGATGAGATAGGCGCGGCCCGCGGCGCAAACGAATACCTTGACCCCATCCGGCCACGGCATGGCGGAGACACGGGCCGGCGACATGGCGTTCAGGCCGCTCGTGAAGAGGGTCGCGGAGTGGGCCTGGGTGCCCTCGCGCGTGTAGACGAGCACCGTCGACGGCTTGCGTACCTCGTAGTCCTCCGAGTACCACCCGTCGAACGGCCCGGTGGCCCCGCGCACCATGGAGACGAACAATCCCTCGGGCAGGGCCTGGACGACCTGGAGCACGCGCTTGCCCGTCTCGTCGGCGACGGAAGCGGAGGTGCCCTGCGTGGAGACCGTGAGGTCCGGCTGGAACTGCCAGCGCTGCTCGAAGCGGTGCGAGCCCTCCGAGATGAGCCGGTCCAACACCAGGACGACGTCCTTCTCCAGCACCATCACCGCGCGCCAGTGGTGCACCCCCTCGTACAGCGTGTGGAAGCCCGACTGGTAGAGCCACTCCCCTCCCTTCGCGGACAGGTTGGGGGTGGCGTGTCCCTCGCGCTGGTCCAGTCCGTCCACCGTCACGGTGTTGTGGGCGCGGGTGCTGCGGAAGTAGTCCTCCTCCTCCCCCGGCTCCTCGGTGAACATCCCGGAGTCGGCCAGCAGCGTGCGCCCGGCCGAGTAGAGGACCACGTTGAGGGCGTCCAGGTGGCTGTGGTCCGTGCGGTAGGGCCCCATGTCGAAGACCAGGTGCGTCTGTGCCCGGTAGTCCAGGGAGGGATCGAACGAAGAGCGCAGCACGGCGACGCCGGAACTCTCGAAGAAGGCGAGACGCTCGGTGGGCGCGTTGCCGCACATGCCCGCCGTCAGCATGTGAGCCAACTCGGGGAAGACCGCGCCCATCCGTGCGAGCAACACCGGTTGGTGCTTGCGCACCAGCAGGCGCTGGCTCGCCCCGAGCATGGGGATATGCCCGTCGGGCTGCACGACATAGGAGGCGAAGCGGGCCATCCGATCCAGCGCGGGCCCTACCTGCGCGGGCAGCTCCACACCGTGGGTCTGAGCCCACTTCGCCAGCTGATACACCTGGGTGAAGACGTAGAACTGGTAATAGACAGAGTTCTCGATGATGAAGCCATCCGAGCCGATGATGTCCGAGAGCAGACCGTCGTAGCGGGCGAGTGCCAGGTCACGCCAGTACGGCGCGTCCGGGTGGCGCGGGAAGTTCTCCGAGATGAGCAGCAACGCCGCCGCTTCGGCGAACCCGTGGTTGAACCCGGCCTCGAAATTCTCCGGATCCTCCAGGAAGCGCGCGTCATCGAAGATGAGCTGCTCGAGCAGCTTCGCCTCCTGCTTGGAGAGGGCGTCCGCGTGCTTGAGCTTCCAGTACGAGTTGACGAGCACCATGGCCCGGTAGGCGGTGCCGTGTTTGTCCTGGCTGAAGACGGAGCTCCTGGCGTCGGCGGCGAAGCTCTTGAAGACGTCCATGAGCTTGTCGCGGTAGCGCCGATCACCCGTCTCCCGGAAGGCCCACAGGAGGTGGGCAGTGGGCCGCAATCCGTAGAACACGTAGCGCCAGAACTTCTCGTCGTAGGGGTCCTCCGTCCAGGTCAGCGGCGGCGGCAGGTGGATGGGGTCGAACCGGGGAACGGGCCAGGTGTCCTCGAGGATGAGGTTCGCGCTCTCCAGGTCTCCGTCGTCCAACCACAAGTAGGCCACCTCCTTTCCGAAGACGTGGCCCTCCACCACGCATGACTTCCCCTCGCAGCCCTTCTTCAGTACCGGGTTCGCATCCTCGTGCCCGCAGACGATGTTCAACACCTGCGCCGAGTTGAGTTTCTTCGTCTGCTCCTCCACTCCGCAGTGCGTGAGCAGCCCGAGGAGTACGGCACCGCAGAACGCCGTCCATGCGAATCGTCGCGGCATGTCTCATCACTCCGTTACGAGAGGGGTGGACAGGTGGATGAAGGCGCCCGCACGGCCGGGGGCAATGGGTCCACTGCCGATCCCAACATGAGACAACAGCGCGGCACACTCCGGGTCGTCGGCGCTGGAGAGGCATCCCGCAACGGTGTCCGCCGTCCCAGTCCCGGAGCTCTCGAGGTCCGTGTGCGCGAAGAGCGCGGCCACGTCGAAGACGACCCGGCTCCGCCCGGGCACGAAGCCCTCGAGGAAGATGGTGCCCTGGTTCTCGGCGCCGCAGTGGACGCCGATGTCTGGCGTTCCCGTGCAGCCGTCGGCACGGACGTGGAAGACATAGGGCCTGTTGCCACCCGATCGCACGTCGAGACGCAGGAACCTGTAACCGTTCGTCCAGCTCCACCACATGCCGGGAACATGGAGGGGTGGATCAGCCCATTCCACATTCCTGTGGTTGAGCTCGGGAGGAACCCCCAGCGTGAACTCCAAGCCGACGTAGTCGTCGAAGTCGGGCACGAGGCCTACCACCTCGGTGCGGATCTCCGGGCTGCCCGTGTTGCAGGTGCCGGTGCCGTCCTCGAAGTCCAGCATGGCGACCGTTTCGCGATACCGGCGCCCCGCTCGCGAGGTGATCGCCTGGCGCTGCCAGCGCCCATCCTCCTCCAACACCAGGGGGTACCTGTCCCCATTCTCGCGCACCAGCGCGACGTTGCGGACATACGCCTTGAAGTCCAGCAACTCGAGCGTGGTCCCCGAGGTACCGATCTTCTCGTAGATCGCATCGCAGCGCAGGGGCTCGCCGCGCACCTCGGCGGCGAACTGGATCTCGATCTGACGCTCCTCCGCGCAGGCGAGCAGGAGCAAGGGCGCCACGAGCACGAGGAGCAGATGCCTCCGTGCCCACCCCGGTCCCACCGCGGCCGGCAGGCCTCGTGCGGCCATGCCGGCGAATCGTGCAAGCCGCCCCGCATTCCTGCTCTCTCGCAACCGCATCCCGCCCGGATACATCCGCGCCCCCCGCGATTGTGAACCAGGGCCTCGCGCCCCTTTTGCACGCAACATTTCCCTCACCGTGAGGTGCCCCGAGCACGACGATCACCGAGGGAGCGGGCGGCCGCACGAAGCGTCCCCGCCAGGGAGGCCAGCAAAATGGGCTGCCCGGCACAACAGCGCAAGTCAAGACAGTCAGGAGACCCAGGCTCCTGCCGAGCACCTCCTGATGGGCAACCCTCCCACTGCCCCGCGGGGCAGTTGTGAGTGGTCGGGCACAGGCCGACTTTCACCGCCTCGAAACACCGCGCCGGAACATGCGAGGAGCCGGGACGCGAGGGACAACGGAGCGGGACGAGGCCAGGGGAGAGCTTCAGGGGTATGTGCTGGGACGTGCCGGGCTCATCCCGGCGCCGGGTTGGGATATGGAACTGTTCCCCGTTCACCTGTTGGTTCTGGTGGTGATGATGAACCGCTACGTGCTCGGTCCGCTGCTGCGGCGGGTGCGTGGCCGGTGGGTGGACGCCACCGACGACGGCTATCAGCCGACCGTCACCGTGGTCATTCCCCTCTTCAACGAGGGCGAGGGCATCTACCACGCCGTGCGCAGCCTGCTGAGGCAGGACTACCCGCACGACAAGCTGAGCATCTGCGTGGTGGATGACTGCTCCACCGATGACAGCCATTCCTGGGCACTGAAGGCAGCCGAGGGCCGCCCCAATGTGAGGGTCATGCGCAACCCCCACAACATGGGCAAGCGCAAGGGAATCGCCCGGGCGGTGCGCGAGGCCACCGCGGAGATCATCGTCTCGGTAGACTCGGACGTGGTGGTGCACCCGAGCGCCGTGCGCGAGCTGGTGCGCCGCTTCGTCAGCCCGCGCATCGCCGCGGTGGGTGGCCGCACCTACGTGGCCAACCGTCATCAGAACTGGATGACGCGGATGATAGAGATAAAGTTCTACTTCGCCCAGGAATGGCTCAAGGACCTGGAGCGCAGCTTCCGCTCGGTGCTGTGTCTGTCCGGGTGCCTCACCGCGTACCGGCGCCACGTGCTGCTGGAGCTCGATCCGATCCTCGAGGCGAGGAACATCGCTGGCGTCCCCATCAAATACGGGGAGGACCGCTTCCTCACGAGGCAGATCGTCAAGGCGGGTTACGAGACGGTGTACACCACGGAGGCGTGGTGCCAGACGGCGGCACCGGCCACGCTGGCGGGCTACTTCTCCCAGCAACTGAGGTGGCGGCGCTCCAACCTGGTGGACATGATCTGTGGGCTGAGCCACGCCTGGAGGCTGCACCCGGTGGTGGGTGTCCACTACGTGTCACAGCTGGCACTGCTGCTCTCCTATCCCGTCGTCATCATCCACAACATCATCAACGGGCAGTTCTGGGGCGTGCTCCTGCTGCACATGTCCGTCATGGGGGTCATGGGGCTCATCTACCGCATCCACAAGAGGGACCTGCCCCCGGAGATGCGGGTACCAGCACTGTCCTTCCTGCCCATGGGGCTGCTGATGCCCGTCACCTACGCGCTCTTCACGCCGCTGGCGTTGTTCACGCTGGACTCGGGCAGCTGGGAGACGCGAGGCAATCCGATCGCTGCACCGGCAGTGCCCCCCGCGAGCGCACCGTCCGCGGCTGGAGAGGGCTCGACATCATGAACCAGCGCATCGTCAACAAGCTCAACACGCTCGCCGTCAACGCCTACAAGGCCCTGGGCTCGGTGCTGCTGACCCTCATCCTCGTGGGGCTCGTCTCCTATCTGGGCGTCCAGCTCTTCTTCTTCGTCAACCACTCCTGGCTGGCTCCCACCGTCGTCTCTCCCACCGATCCGCAGATCCTCCAGCTCAACGCTCAACTGGCGCAGCAGGCTGCCTCGCGCGACAAGTTGCTGGCGGACCGGAGAGACCTCGAGGCCCGGCTGGAGCAGGCCGAGCGGCTGGTGGGCATGGAGAAGGACTTCCAGCAGCGCTTCCGGGTGGCACTGAGCAGCGAGCGCACGGCTCGCGCCAAGGCGCTGGGCCGGCTGGCCTCGCTGCGCCGGGAGTACCAGGAGGCGGCGCGGGAGATAGCCGAGTCCAACCGGGCCTACGCGGGCATGGCGCGCACTCGCACCGAGGCGCTCTACAACGCGCGGCTGGTGGAGCGAGAGGAGCACCTGACGGCCAACCACCAGCTGGCGCAGATGGCGCAGAGCAACCTGTCGCTGGCGGAGGGCTCGGCGGAGCTGCAGACGAAGCTGGAGGCGGTGAAGCGGGAGCTGGACGGCTTCGACGCCTCGCTGGGAGGCAAGAGCACGGGCCTCAACACCGAGGTGCTGTTGCTGGAGCGCGAGTACACGCGCTCGGTGCTGGAGGTAGCGCGGGCCGAGAGCGAGCGCCGTCACCTGACGGAGAGCCTGAAGTCGATGGAGGAGGCGGTGGGGCGCTACGACGCGCTGCTGGCGTCCATCCGGAGCTCGCCGTGGCTGGAGGCCATCGAGCGGGGGCTGACGGTGGGCTTCGTGCCGTACGAGAACCTGGAGAACGCGGGAGCAGGGACGCCGCTGTACCGGTGCGCACTGAAGCTGGTGTGGTGCCAGGAGGCGGGCATGGTGGGCCAGGTGCTGCAGGGAGAAGTGACGGTCAAGCACCCGGTGCGCCAGACGATGCTGCGCGGAGTGATGGTGGAGCTGAAGCTTCGGGACGAACGCTGGGCTCGTGACGAGCTGCTGCTTCTGGGGCGTCCTCCGCTGCTTCTGTAGGGCCGGAGCAAGGAAGGAGACGGGCATGCGGTGGGCGGTTGCATGGAGCGTGCTGGCCGGCCTCGGAGCGGGAGTCGCGGGTGCGCAGGAGCCGGAGGAATCTCCGGGCTACTGCGCCTTCGTGCGTGGGGTGGGCGACGCCGAGTCGGCGGTGCTGCTCGCGCCGAACGTGTTCGTGGGCGCGGGCGTGGTGAATGCGGGCGACGCCGGATGGAGCGAAGGCGGGCCTCTGGGCAGCCCGACGCCGCGTTTCATCGCGGGCGTCGAATATGACTTCGTGGGGCTCTACCGGGGACTGTCGATTCGACGCCGGGCGAGTGCGGAGTGCGAACGGTACCGGGCGCTCTCGGCCTTGCAGGCGGCGGTGAAGCGGGGCACGGACGTGGGCGCCGAGGCCGCGCTGGCCGCTCGGGCGCAGGTGTTGGAGGCCGCCCTGCCCGAGGCCGGGCAACTGCTGGCCTCGCTGCGCGACGACGTGAAGGAAGGCCGGGCCACGGTCGAGGAGCTCAACGCGCTGCAGTTGCGGCTGGATGGGCTGCGGTTGCTGGCATACGAGACGGCGAAGGAGCGCGAGCGGCTCGCCGCCCTGCCCCGCCCCGCCGAGCGGCCACTGTCCACGTGGTTGCAGGACTTCCGCGCGGCGGACGATCGGGTGGAGGCGGAGGCCGCGAGCCAACGGAGTGCGTTGGCGTGGAAGGTGGGGCTGCGAGGCGGTTATGACGAGCTGATCAACGTGCCGCAGGACGTGCCGTTCTTCGGGATGCTGACGGTCTCGTACAACCTGGGGAACCTGTGGCAGACGCCGGCGAACGCGCGGGCTCGGGAGGGCCGCCGGCGCCTGCTCGAGGAGGACGTGGAAGGCGTGAGCCAGGAGGTGGCCCGGCTGGTGAGCGAGCTGCGGGCGGGACACTCGGCGGAGGAGGCGCGCCTGCGCGAGGTGTCGGTGCTGGTGACGGACCTGGAGGGACAGCTCCGGGAGCTCCAGGCGATGGAGACGGCGAAGGTGCGCCGTTACCGGGACTACCTGGTGCTGGAGCTGGCGCGGCTGAGGGCGGAGCAGGCCTGGCTGAAGACGCACGTGGCGGAGCTGGGCCGTTTCCTGGGAGAGGAGCGGCCATGATGGGCCGGCCGCTCCTGCTGGCCTCGCTGCTGGGGCTGCTCGCGCCACCGGCGTCTCCACCAGGGGGGCCGATGAAGAAGACGCGGGAGGACGGCCCGCTCACCGCGAAGCGGGTGAAGGCGACGCAGGGGAAGCTGGAGCCCGCGGCGGGGGGACGCCTGCGCATCGAGGACCCGAAGGTGCGGGCGGTGGTGTCCACGGGAGAAGGGCCGAAGACACGGGGACTGAGGGCCACGGGAGGAGAGGAAGCGCGGGTCGCCGAGCTGCGCTTCACCTACCTGGGGGCCACGCGCGAGCAGAAGCCGTTGCAGTCAGGGGAGCTGCGGCGGCAGGTGGGGCTGAAGCTGAGGGCGCGGGACGGCTGCAACGTGGTCTACGTGATGTGGCGCCTGGAGCCGAAGGCGGGCCTGGTGGTGTCGATGAAATACAACCCGGGGATGTCCCGCTCGGATGATTGCGGTAACGGGGGCTACCGGACGGTGAAACCGCGGAGCAAGGGAGCGGTGCCCGGGCTCGAGCCGGGGAGCAGCCACACCCTGCGAGCGGAGCTCCAGGGCGCGGCGCTGAAGGTACAGGTGGACGGGAGCACGGTCTGGGAAGGAGAGCTGCCAGCCGAGGCCCTCACCTTCGATGGACCGGTGGGCCTGCGCACGGACAACGGCCGGTTCGACGTGGAGCTGCTCTCCACCCCGTGACCCATTTCCCCGCACGGATCCAAGTACGGTGACAAATACCCTCACCCCGACCCTCTCCCGGGGGGAGAGGGAGGGGATGCGAAGTCACAGAGACGGCCTTTGCTCCACCGAGGACTCCCGCGAGTCCTCGTCCTTCCCGAGGCACTCGGCCTTCACGGAGCACCCGTTGGTGCCGCAGCTTCCACCCTCCTGCAGATCGAAGCGCCAGCGGTGGCGGGGGCACACGAGGTAACGCCCCTCCTCCACCCATCCCTCGCGCAAATCCGCCCCCTGGTGCGGACAATACCGGTTGACGGCGTAACGCATCCCGCCGGCCGTCACCACGGTGCGCTCCTTGCGCGACTCGGTGGCCAGCGTGGTGTCGCACATGGCGCGCAGATCCTCGATCTCGGCGGCGAGGAAGTTGTGCAGGCTGGCGTCATACACATCGGGCGAGCGCGAGGCCCGGAAGCGGAACGACAGCAGGAAGTCCTCCCAGTTCAGCTTGCGATCCAACACGCGCACGATGTCCGCCGCGCTCGAGATGAACGTGTACCGGCTCACGTCCCTCACCTCGCTGACGACCTCCACCCGGCCCGAGCGGAAGTCCACGCGGATGAGCTGCCCGGGCAGCTCGACGAGGCCCATATACAGGGGCGTCATCACCCGGTCCGCCAGCGAGAAGGCGTCCAGCTTCTGCTGCATCTCCTCGCGCAGCCGCTGGTGGATGCGGTCCACCTCCTCGAGCATCATGTTGCGCCGCCGCTCACGGAAGACACGCGTCTGGAGCGCGGCGTAGGAGCGCAGGTACTGCGAGACGTTCTCCTCGGTGACGCGCTCGGGTGCGAGCGAGACCATCTCCCCCAGGCCCGCGTCGAGCACGTCCCCGGGCATGGGCTCGAGCAGGCGCGGCGTCTTCCCGGCCAGCCGGTGCTGGAGGAACGTGAAGAGCTCCGAGGCGCGGGGGAAGATGTTCACCGGCTCGAGGTTGATGTGGAAGAGCGACGGATCCAGGAAGCAGGCCGGGCCCGCCGAGGACAGGTACACCCGGGGCCGGACCGTCTCCATGGCGCGAGCCACCGCCTCGAACTTGCTGCCCCGCTTCTGCCGCGAGTGCTCGGCGTAGTCCTCGCGCGAGTAGTCGTAGCAGGTGGGGTGCCAGATGGCGCCCGAGAACTGGGCCGTGAAGACATCGATGGGCCCCTCCTCCGCGACCAACGCCGGCAGCCGATCGTGAATCTTGCAGTCGTTGAGATTGAGAAAACACTGCCCATCCGCCTGCACCAGCAGCGCCGAGTCCCGGTTGGTGCCCGAGTCCGTCAGATAGAGCTTCAGGTAGCCGCCCTTGAAGGGCACCTCCTGCGAGTCCTCGCAGGTGATGATGCGTTTGGCACCATAGGCCACGAAGTCGTCCCGGAGCGCCGTGCGGCGGAAGCGGCCGATGACGACGGTGAAGTCCCGCTTCGTCAGGGTGCGCAGGAAGTCGGGATCGTAATGATCCTTGTGCTCGTGGCTGATGTAGAGGAAGCGCTCCTTGGGCGAGTGCTCGAGCTTCTCGCGGACCATGGGAGCGAGGTCATGGTTGCGTGGAAATTGCATCCATGCCGCGTCGAAGGCGCCATGAGGAGACAACCATGGGTCGGCGACCACCAGGGCGTGTTGGGTTTCGATCAGGAAGCCAGCATGCCCGAGGAACGTGATCTGCATGGACGAATCCCCCGCGAGTTCCAGCGCCGCGGACGAGGCGCTGGTGGAGCGGGAAGGCTGGTATGGGGGACCCACCGCGGCCACTTGCCCCCAAGTACGAGCCCCCGGTTCAACAACAAGCAGAAGTCTCGCACCGTGCATGGAAAAGGCGCGGGGACGACGGAAATCCCCGCGCCAGACCCATCATGCGAGGTGGGCTCCACCCACCCGACCTACTCGGTGATTTCGCGCACGCTCAGCCACTTGAAGTCCACGTCCGAGGCGCTGTCCCAACGGAAGGTGGCCAGCGGGCCGCCCCAGGTGATGGGCATGGCATCCACGGCGCCACCGCAATTCGTGGCATCTCCACCGATCTGGCCGGAGTCCGTGACGTCGTAGACCTTCTTCCACGTCACCTTGTCCGCGTTCTCGTTGAGCCACAGCTCCAGCTTCACCGCCAGCTTCCCGTTGGAGGTGACGTTCTTCATGATGGACTTGAAGCCCACCCAGCGGCCCTTGAGCGAGCTGGTGCCCGTCTTGTAGGGCACGCTG
Source organism: Archangium sp. Cb G35 (assembly GCF_001896145.1). Classification (NCBI taxonomy): domain Bacteria; kingdom Pseudomonadati; phylum Myxococcota; class Myxococcia; order Myxococcales; family Archangiaceae; genus Archangium; species Archangium sp. Cb G35. The sequence continues at coordinate 82,710 of NZ_MPOI01000019.1, read as the reverse complement.
TCATAGCTCACGTGCCAGGACTCCTTCTCCCAGCGGACGCGGCCGTCGTAGTGCAGACCACCCTTGTAGGAGGAGCCCTCGCAAGCCAGCGAGTCGGTGTGGCGGCCGCCGCGCGCGTACCAGGCGAAGTTGTCGCTCCAATTGCTGGCGGCGTTCACCTTGACGAAGCCCGTCATCTCCACGTTCTTCCAGTCGTTGGCGGTCTGCATGTAGCCGCGGCTCGCCAGGACGTCCCGGTCATACGTGGGGATCTTCTTCGAGTCGTAGCCCGTGGAAGTCAGCGCGTGCATGCGCACCTGGCTGCTCTTCATCTTCCAGGAGCCATCCGCGTTGCGGGTGATGGAGTCCTGCGGATCGAAGCGCGTGTCCGACAGCGCGTTGTCCTTGAGGAACCACGTCTCGCCGCCCGTCTTCGTCGGGTAGAGCATCTTCACGCCGAAGACGTCGGTGTCCGACGCGGGCGCTGGAGGGGCCTCGGGAGCAGGGGCCGGCTCGGGGGTGGGAGTTGGCGTGGGAACCGGCTCGGGCGTGGGAGCTGGAGCCGGCGTTGGAGTGCTGGGGGTCGGAGTGGGAGCAGGCGTCGCGATCCCCGGGTCCTCCGGCAGGTCTCCACCCATGCCATCACCATTCAAGCTGGGGGGCGTCCGCGAGTCCGGCACCTGCTCCGCCGGACCACAACCCACGGCGGAAGCCACGAAGAAGGACGCGCACAGAGCGGAGAGAAGTCGGTAGCGAATCAACGATGATTCTCCATACAGAGGGGCCGTGAGGCGGGGAGCCCCTGACGGACGGCGATGTGCCGCCCCGCCGGGCACTCCCGATCACGGAGACAGGGCGGCGCGGATGACTCCACGCCCGCTCACCGCCTCCCGGGACCGGCCAGGTACTCACGAGCCCGGTGGACATTCAGGTCCAGCCGGTGTTGGGGGTCTGAACAGAAAGCGCCGCCACATCATCCCGGCCCGGGATCCCGGTGCCATATCCGCCTGTCTGCCCTGGGAACCTGAAAACGGGCGCCCGCCACCCTTCGTTTTTCCCGAAGGGTTTCGTCCTGATTACCTATTTGCCGAATGATTGATGGGCCTTTAATTCAGGGAGCATGAAGAATCAGATCAAGACCATCCTGCTGCTCGGGGTGCTGTCGGTGGTGCTCATCGGCATCGGCGCCGCGCTGGGAAAGGGATTCCTCATTGGCGCGCTGGTGCTGTCACTGGCGATGAACCTGGGAGCCTATTTCTACTCGGACAAGCTGGTGCTGAGCATGCACGGGGCGCAGGAGGTGAGCCCCAGTGAAGCACCGGGTCTGCATCGGATGGTGGAGGAGCTGTCGGCCCGGGCGGGCATGCCCAAGCCGCGCGTCTTCCTGATGAACGAGGCGCAGCCGAACGCCTTCGCGACGGGCCGCGACCCGGAGCACGGCGTGGTGGCGGTGACGGCGGGCATCCTGGAGGTGCTCGACGAGCGGGAGTTGCGCGGCGTGCTGGCGCACGAGCTGGCTCACATCAAGAACCGGGACATCCTGGTGTCCACCATCGCGGCGGCGGTGGCCTCGGCCGTGACGTACATGGCGCACGCGGTGGGCCTGTTCGGCTCGATGTTCATGGGCCGGGACGAGGACGGAGAGGAGGGCCTCTCTCCGCTGCAGACGCTGGCACTGGCGCTGGTGGCGCCGTTGGCGGCCACGGTCATCCAGATGGGCATCTCGCGCTCGCGCGAGTACCTGGCGGACCAGACGGGCGGGGAGATCTCCGGAGACCCCGAGGCGCTGGCGAGCGCGCTGCGCAAGCTCGAGGCCGGGGCGATGGCGCTGCCGGTGGAGGGGCGTCCGGCCACGGCGAGCCTGTTCATCGTGAGCCCCTTCGCGGGGATGCAGAACATCCTGTCGCTCTTCTCGACGCACCCTCGGACGGAGGAGCGCGTGCGCCGGCTGCTCGAGCAGGCCAGGCAGATGCCCGCCGCCCGGGGCTGGAGCGGTAGCGCCCTGCCCTTCGCCCGCTGACGACCCCACCCCCTTCACAAAGAAAGACAACCCTCCATGGACATACCAAGTATAGGCAGCCCCGCCCTATGGGTGGGGTTCATCATATTCGTGCTGTTGATGCTGGCGCTGGACCTCGGGGTCTTCCACCGGCATACGCACGAGGTGAAGTTCAAGGAAGCGCTGACGTGGAGCGGGGTGTGGATCTCGCTGGCGCTGGTGTTCAACCTGGGCATCTGGTGGAAGTTCGGGCCCACGCCAGGGATGCAGTTCCTCACCGGCTATCTGATCGAGAAGTCGCTATCGATCGACAACATCTTCGTCTTCGTCGTCATCTTCTCGGCGCTGAAGATTCCGTCGCTGTACCAGCACCGGGTGTTGTTCTGGGGAATCCTGAGCGCGCTGGTGTTGCGCGCGGCGATGATCTTCGCCGGCGTGGCGATGCTGCAGCGCTTCCACTGGCTCATCTACGTCTTCGGCGCGTTCCTCATCCTCACCGGCGTGAAGCTCTTCGTGCAGCGCAACAAGGAGGAGCACCCGGAGGACGGCGCGGTCATGAAGCTGGCGAGGCGCGTCATCCCCTCCACGCCGCACTTCGACAAGGATCACTTCTTCACGGTGGAGAACGGCAAGAAGCTGGCCACACCGCTCTTCATGGCGCTGGTGCTGGTGGAGCTGACGGACGTGCTCTTCGCACTGGACTCCATCCCGGCCATCTTCGCGGTGACGACGGATCCGTTCCTGGTCTTCACCTCGAACATCTTCGCCATCCTGGGCCTGCGCTCGCTCTTCTTCGTGCTGGCGGGGGCGGTGGAGAAGTTCTCCTACCTCAAGGTGGGCCTGTCCGGGGTGCTGGTGTTCGTGGGCGCGAAGATGGCGCTGATCGACGTGGTGAAGGTGCCGCCCGCCGTCTCGCTGGGAGTCATCGCGCTGCTGCTGGGAGGCTCCATCGTGGCCTCACTGCTGAAGGCGCGGGCGCTGGAAAAGGCCGAGGCGGACAAGGCCGTGGCCTCGCGTGGGCAGCCCGCTCCGGCTGCAGAGTAAGGCCAGGCGACGCAGTCTGGATTCAGCGATGATACTCCGAGCCGCTCCGTACGCGGCTCACGTCCATCGCCGCCCTCAAGGGCTGAGCCCATGAGGGCGGCGGGACTCGAGCCCGCCCCCTGGATCTCCCCGGTGGCGCTCCTCCCGATGTGACGGGCCGTGAAGATGGATCCTCCGCGAGTCCCCTCGTTTGCTTTCCCGAGACGTGGCTGATCTATTGCGCCCTTCTTCATCACATGATGGGTGCCGTTACCGCGATGAGATCGCTCGCGCTGTGTCTGGGTCTGCTTTCCCTGTCCCTTTCCGCCCTGGGAGCCGAACGAGCCTCGCAGCCCTGGGAGGGGCCTGCCTTCGAGGCGCCTCCAGCCGCCATGCTGCGGGCGGTCTCCACGCTGCCCATGCCGGAGCCGCGCGAGGCCGACGTGGAGGTGCTCCTCGAGGAGGGGCGGTATGAGGAGCTCGGCCCCCACCGCTGGCGCACCACCCGGCACCGCGTCTTCCGCATCCTCTCCGAGGCGGGCGTGCAGACGTGGGCGGAGACGCGCGCCGACTGGTCCCCCTGGCGCCAGACCCCACCGAAGATCCGCGCCCGGGTCATCTCGCCGGACGGCCAGGTGCACGGGTTGGATCCCAAGACGTTGCATGAGGCGCCCGTGGAGGACTCGAGCCCCAACCTCTACACCGACCAGCGCGTGTTGCGCGCGCCGCTGCCCGCGTTGCGCGTGGGCGCCCTCGTCGAGGAGGAGTCGGTCGTCGAGGACACCCAGGCCTTCTTCGACGCGGGCCTCGTCGAGCACTTCTACTTCGCCAACACCGTGCCGGTGCGCAAGGTGCGCCTGCTCATCGACGCGGAGCCCTCCACCCAACTGTCGCTCCGTGTCCGCGGGCTGCCGCTCGAGCCGGTGCCCCAGCATCAGGCAAGCCGCAAGCGCCTCTTCTTCGAGGGCGGCCCCTATGCCCCGGTCACGGCACTCGAGGCGCATGTCCCTGCCTCCGAGGCCTTCTACCCGCACGTGGCCTTCTCCACCGGCCGCTCCTGGAGCGAGGTGGCCACCACCTACCACCGCCTCGTCGAGGAGAAGCTCGCGGGCGCGTCCTTGCAGTCCCAGGCTCGGAGCCTCACCAAGGGCCTGAAGGATCGGCGGGTCATCGCGCAGCGCCTGCTGGAGTGGGTGCAGGGCTCGGTGCGCTACACGGGGCTCGAGTTCGGTGCCGCGGCCATCGTCCCCGCCGAGCCGCGCGAGACGCTCGCGCGGCAGTTCGGCGACTGCAAGGACCTCTCCACCCTGCTGGTGGGCCTGCTGCGCGGTGCGGGCCTCCCCGCCCAGGTGGCCCTCGTCCGCTCCGGGCGCGAGGACGTGCCCGAGCTGCCTGGCATGGGCTTCTTCAATCACGCCATCGTGTACGTGCCCGGCTCGCCCGCGCTGTGGGTGGATCCCACGGACCCCGCCGCCGAGGTGGGAGGGCCCGTCGCCGGGCTCGAGGGCCGCCATGCGCTGGTGGCCGCCCCGGAGACGCAGGGGCTCACCCTCATCGGCGAGTCCTCCCCGGCGGACAACACCGCCGTCTTCACCCGCAGCATCCTGCTCGCCGAGGAGGGGCCGGCGCGCGTGCTGGAGACGCGCGAGCTGCGCGGGGCGCTGGCGGGAGACTACCGGCGTCTGCTGCGCGGCATGCGCCCGGCCGACTTCCGCCGCAACATGGAGGCGCTGGCCTCCGCGCAGTACCAGGGCACGCTCGCGGGGTTGAAGCACTCGCCGCTGGAGGAGCGCACGGGTGCCTTCCGGCTGGAGCTGGATGTGGCCTCGGCGCGCTTCGCCACGACCGGTTGGCGCCAGGCCCGTGTCCCCCTGCGTCTCGACTCCCCCCTGGCGTGGCTGCCGGAAGTGCTCGATGACGTGAGCGACCTGCTGCCCGACGAGCTGGGCCGCAAGCCCGTCTCCGCGCCGCGCCGCAAGTCCGAGCTGGTGCTGCCCGTGGCCTACAAGGCGGAGGTGCGCTACCGCCTGCGGCCCCCGCCCGGCTTCTCCGTGCGCACCCTGCCACGTGACGAGACGCTCCGCCTGGGACCCGCGGTGCTGTCGCTGCGCTACTCGCGCGACGAGGACGGTGGGCTCTCCGCCGACTTCTCCTTCGACACCGTCAAGCGCCGCTACTCGGCCGACGAGGTCAACGCCTTCCGCGAGGCCCTGGTCCGGCTCGCCCGTCGCGAGCCGCTGGAGGCGGAGCTGGAGGACAGGGGCCAGCGTCTGGTGGAGAACGGGCGCGTGCGCGACGGCCTCGCCGTCTATGAGAAGCTGCTGGCGCGCGCTCCAGGCTCCGGGCTGGTGCGGGCTCGCTACGCCGGGACACTTCTGGGCCTGGGGTTGGGGGAGCAGGCGCGCGCCGAGGCCCGCCGCGCCGTGGAGCAACACCCCGGCTCGCCCCTCGTCCACCACGTCCTCGCCTGGGTGCTGCAGCACGACCTTCAGGGCCGGTTGCGCCACGAGGGCGCGGAGCTGCCGGGCGCCGTGGCCGCCTGCCGCAAGGCGCTCTCCCTGGAGCCGGACAACACCTCGGCCCAGGCGCTGCTCGCGGAGTTGCTCGAGTACAACCCACGGGGCGAGCACTTCGGACAGGGGGCCCCGCTGGCGGATGCCCTCGCCTCCTGGCGGCTGCTGAGGGACTCGGTCGCGGACCAGGACGTGGAGGATCGCTACCTCCTGGCCCTCTTCGCCTCGGGAGCCTTCCAGGAGTCGCTGGAGGCGGCGCGAGCCTCCCGCTCCTCCACGCCGCGCGATCGTGTGTTGATCATGTCACTGGCCGAGCTGAAGGGCGCTCGCGAGGCCATCACCGAGGCGGAGGGCACGTTGGACGGGCTCGAGGCGCGCCGCGAGGCGCTGTCCATGGCTGGAGACCACCTGCTCACCCGGCGCCGCTACCCCGAGGCCGTGCAGCTCTTCGAGGCGGCGCTGCGTGGCGCGTACAACCCGGAGCTGGAGACCCGGCTGGAGCTGACGCGCAAGGTGCGCGACGCCAAGGCGTCCAAGCCGGACGAGGGGCCGCGGGAGCTGGTGCGCCGCATCGTGCTCGCCGCCTGGACGACGCGGAGCGCTCAGGACTTCGAGGCCGCCGTCCGTCCGCTCCTCTCCAAGCGCGACAGGCCGGACAGCGAGCTGCGCGAGACGATGCGCCTGCTGCACGCGCGAGCCTCGCGCTACGTGCGCCAGGCCAACCTGGATGCCGCCGGGGTGACCGCCATGACGGACCTCGCCCTGGCCGCGCTGGACCTGCAGGTAGATGGCAAGGACAAGGTGGGCTACCGGGTGGGGCTGAAGCTGCCGCTCTGGGGCATTGCCGGGGACACCTGGTACGTGGTGCGCGAGGAAAAGGAGTACCGGGTGCTCGCCACCTCCTCGGATCCCCGCCCGCTCGGCGCGGAGGCGCTGCGCTGGTTGGATCTCAATCGCCCGATGGAAGCCATCATGTGGCTGCAGTGGGGCGCGGAAGCGGCGCGGGCGCTGCCCTCCTCCGACAGCCTGAGTCCGCTGGCGAGCTTCGCCTCGACGCTGCAGGGCTTCTCCGGGATGGAGGCGGTGTCGGACCTGCGGCGCGCGGCCGCCTACCTGGGGGCAAGCACGGGAGAGGCGCGCGTCATCAAGGCGCTGGAGAAAGACGTCCAGTACGCCTCGGGCGAGTTGCGGCAGCGGCTCCAGCTCGCGCTGGCCGTGGCCTACAAGGCGGCGGGCCATCTCCCGCAGGCCAACACCTGGTTGGACCAGGTGCGCCGCGAGGTGCCGGGCTCGCTGGAGGTCTTCCTGCTCAAACGCGCCTTGTTGACACAGGAAGGGAAGTGGGAGGGGCTGCGGAACGTTGCCAGCAGCCGCCTCAACTTCCTGCACGATGACGTCCAGGGCCTGCGGACGTTCCTCGACGCGGCCGTGCAGCTCAGGGAGTGGAGTGCGGTCGACGAGGCCGGACAGGACCTGGTGATGCAGGGGGCGGCCGGAGCGGACACGTATCGCACGCTCGCCTGGGCGGAGTTGTTGCGGGGCCGGGCCTCGTCCGAGTCGCTGACCATGGCGCAGCGAGCCGTGGCACTGACCGAGCGCGAGGATCCCGAGGCGCTCGCCTTGCTCGCCGCGCTGCTGGTGGAGACGGGGAAGCTGGTGGAGGCGCTGCGGCTGGTGGACGAGGCACTCGCCCTGGGGGAGCCAGCGGCCACGGATGGGGGCGTCCTCTATGTGCGGGGGCGGCTCGCCGAGGAGTACGGCCTGGCCGAGGCCGCGCGCGCCCTCTACCGCGCCGTTCCCGCGCCAGAGGGCTTCGACAACCGTTCGTTCCATCGGCTCGCCCAGGCCCGCCTCTCTCACGTCAAGGGTGACGGGGCCACGGCAGGCGCCAGGAAGTCCCGGGGACGCGAGTCCACCCGCCGCCAGCGGTGACAGGCCCCTGGCCGGGCACCGCGATCAATACCCACCGAAGTCAGAGTGGCGCTCCGACCTCCACGCATCGGTCAACAAGCGCAGGACCGGATCACCGGTCCGTTGCGTCAGCTCCTCGAGCGCCACTCCCGCATCAGAGAAACGCCAGCCTGGAGAGTTGAGCGACATCCACGCCCCCTGGTAATCCCCGGCGCGCAGACACGCATCGAACACCTCTCGCTGCCGGGCCACCTTGAACCAGGGCGGGGCACCTGGCTGGGACGCGATCCGTTGGGCCACGGTCCTTGGCCCCTCCAGCCCGGCGAAGCGTCTCAAGTCACTCGAGCGCTCGACGCTGAGCTCGGTGGGAAAGTCCCCCGGATAGGCCTCGGGCTCCTCCTCGAAACACTCGAGCGGCGCATCTTGAACGAACTCCGAGCGCTGCAGGAGCCCGGACGGATCATCGCCCGACTCCTGCATGATACGCTCCAGATCGTCCAGGTCGTTCACGCCCGCCGCAGCCGCGAAAGCCCTGAGTTCCTCCGAGACAACCCCGTCGTCCGCCTCCAGCGTCCGTAGGGCCACGAGCGTCATGAGCTGCTCGAAGCTCCGTGCATACTCGTACGCCCGGTACCCGGCCTCGACAATCAGCCACACGATCGTGGTTCGGCGCGGCCCTCCCCAGTGCCACCAGAACCCGTAGTAACCGGGCCCCGACAGACTGCTCCAGAGCGGAATCAACGCGGGCGGGAAGCCATAGGAGGCAAAGGGCACCTGACCCCTCTCCGCCGGAAGCCGCAAGTCGCCCGTCGCACAGGCAATCGCCGCCTCCGGGAGCGCGAGTGCACGAATCACCTTCGCCCACTTGTCGTAGCTCATGGAGCTATTCGACATGTCCGAGGTACGCACCATGAAACGCCTCCTCTTCGGTAATCGCCAGCACCCGCCGCCAGTCCGCGGACGCGAAGAAGACCTCCCTGTCCGGCATGACCTCCCAGAGGCTCCGAACCCACCTGCCCTCTCCGTCGACGATCAGGTGAACCCAGCCCGCGGCGCCCAGACCCGAGAACACCACGTACAGCTCGGACCCGCCCGCGAGGAACTCGCGCACCACCTGGCGCAACCATTCCACCTTCTCGCGGCCTGACGCCTCGCCTCGAATCGTCGAGAAGGGCTCCGCCTCCACCAAGAAGAGCTGGGACAGGGCCTGCTGCACAGCCGGGAGGCTTTCCTTTGGGACGATTCCACCGATCGTCACCCCTTCGAGCCGCTTCAGGAGCTGCTCGAGCTCTTTCTTCTGAAAATGCCGTTGCAGACGGTCCTGGGTGGTCATCGGCTGTCGTCTCCGAGCACCTCGGCCCGCTTCAACATGTCTTCCAGGTCGTCGTGCATGGCCGTCACCTCGGACGCTCCGGGGGCCCAAAAGCGAAGAGGCCGTGAGCCCCTCGGGACTCACGGCCTCTGTCGTGTGGGCGCACCAGGATTCGAACCTGGGACCCCTGCCGTGTGAAGGCAGTGCTCTACCGCTGAGCTATGCGCCCGATTGCGGTGAATCGGGAGTCGTCGGTGTGGGCGCACCAGGATTCGAACCTGGGACCCCTGCCGTGTGAAGGCAGTGCTCTACCGCTGAGCTATGCGCCCCCGACGAAGCGACGGGTGGGTAGATGCCACCCGCCGTGTTCCCTGTCAACGGCTATTCTCTCGCGATTTCTTCCAGCCGCTCGTCCAGCTCACGCAGCCGGCGCTTGAGGCCGGAAAGCTTCTTTCCCACGGCCTTGAAGTCACTCCGGGTCGCGAAGCTCAGCGCCCGCATCAGCTCCTCCTGGCCCCGGTCCAGCGCCTGCTTGCCCCGCTGCACGGAGCCGAGCGCCTGGGCGACCGCCATGGCCCGCTTCTCGTCGGCCAGCAGCTTCTCCATGGCCTTCTGCGACACGCCCAGCGCCTGCTTCTTCAGGTTGCGGCGAATGCTCATGACCGACTGCCCCCACGGGCACTCACGGCCCGTCCACGTACTCCGTCTTGAGCGCGGAGAAGACGCGATCCGCGATGCCCTTGAACCGCAGGCGCTCGATGAGTTGCTGCAGATCTCCCTTCACCGCGATGCGCCGCCGCAGCACCGCCTCCACGGGATCCAACTGCCCCTGCAGCAGCTGCTTCCACACCGTGTAGGGCGCCCGCGCCAGGTAGGCCGGATCCATCTCGTCCAGATCGTCCGGATCATCCAGCACGCGCAGCTTCTCGATGCGGCCGCCGCGCGGCACCAGGTGCGCCACGAAGGCCCGAGCCAGCTTGCCCGGCTCCGCGTCGACGATGACCCCGATCTCTCCCTGCCACCCCTGGGCGGCGAGCGAGCTCTCCGGATCCGCGTTCACCAGCCGTACCGCCTCCTCACACCACTCCTTCGACGGGAACGTGGCCATGCCGCCGCCTACCCCCTACGGAAGATGCTCTTGACCTTGGAGAACAACCCGCTGCCCTCCTGGTGGGACGACGGCGAGGACGCCGACTGCTCGGCCTTCTGGGCCCGCTCCTCGGCCACCCGCGCCAGCTCCTTCTTGAGCAGCTCGGGCGTGTCCCGCGTGGCCAGCTCGATCCGCCGGGGACCGCCCGGCTCCTCGACCATGACCTGCAGCAGGCACTCCTCGTTGAGCCGGAAGTCGATCTTCCGCCCCGCGGACTCCGCCGGCACCCGGAGCGTCCCCAGGTACTCGTTGTCCACCATCAGGTCGCTGTCGCCCTGGAAGATGTCCATCTCGATGAAGGGCGCGCCCGGATCCTTCGGAGGAGGCAGCCGGAAGCTCTTCACCAGCGGGATGATGGAGTTCTTCTCGATGACCCGGCGCACGCGCCCGTTGGGCAGCGCGTAGCCGATGGGCATGGACACCGCGTCCAGCAGCGTCACCGAGTCGATGGTGCCCAGCGAGTCCGCCAGCAGCGCGGCGCCCAGGGCCACGCACTCGTCCGGGTGCACGCCCTTGCGCGGCGGCTTGCCAAAGTGCTCTTGAATCCGCTGCTGCACCAGCGGCATGCGGCTCTGCCCGCCCACCAGGATGATCTCGTCGATCTCCGAGCGGTTGATGCCCTTCTCCGCCAGCACCCGGTCGCAGATCTCGAACGTGCGGTCCACCAGATCCATGGTGAGCGCGTTGAGGTTCTCGCGCGTCAGGGGGATCCGCAGGTCCAACGGCTTGCCCTTGCGCTCCTCGATGTAGGGCAGATCGATGACCACGTTGGGGATGAGCGTCAGATCAATCTTCGCCGCCTCGGCGGCGTTCTTGATGCGCTGCATGGCGATGGGGCTCTGCGAGAGGTCGACCTTGGTCTCCTCCCAGAACTTCTCGAGCACGTAGTCCATCACCCGGTTGTCGAAGTCGACGCCGCCCAGGAAGGTGTCGCCACCGGTGGCCAGCACCTCGAAGACGTTGCCCGTCAGGTGCAGCACCGAGACGTCGAAGGTGCCACCGCCCAGGTCGTACACGAGGATCTTCTGATCCAACCCGCGGTTGAAGCCGTAGGCGAGCGCCGCGGCGGTGGGCTCGTTGACGATGCGCTTGACGTTGAAGCCCGCGAGCTTGCCGGCCTCCTTCACCGCCTGGCGCTGGCTGTCCGTGTAGTACGCCGGCACGGAGATGACGGCCTCGTCGATGGGGCCGCCCAGGAACTGCTCGGCGATCGTCTTGAGCTGCTTGAGGATGAAGCTGGAGACCTCGGGCAGCGTGTAGATGCGCCCGCCCAGCGTCACCGCGGCGTCCCCGTCCGGGGCCTCGACGATGTCGTACTTGAAGTAGCCCTTCAGATCGTCGACGACGCGCGACTGGTACTTGCGCCCGATGAGGCGCTTGGTCCCGTAGAGCGTGTTCTTCGGGTTGGTGACCATCTGATCCTTGGCCACACCACCGACCAACAGCTCGCCCTTGCCGGAGAGCGCCACCACCGAGGGAAGGATCAGGTTGCCGCGATCCGTGGGGACGATCTTCGGGATGCGGTTCTTCACGGACGCGACCAGTGTGTTGGTCGTTCCCAGATCAATCCCGATGATGCGAGGTCTGTCCGCCATGGTGGAGTATCACTCTGTATCACGTCAGGAGCCGGGTTGCGCAGTTCTCGTCTCCACGATCAGCCGGTCGTAGGGAGCCTCCTCTCCTACCGGCAGCTCCTCGACGAAACGGGAAAGCTTGAGGACCGCCCGCTCGCCGCCTCGCAGGACGGCGGAGATCGGGTAGCACAACGCCAGCTCGTCCTTGGCCCGCGTGGCCGCCACGTAGAAGAGCCGGCGCTCCTCTTCCTCCTCGTCCGGCGTCCGGGCGGCCCCAGGCAGCGGGAAACGGCCCTCGGCCAGTGAGATGACGAAAACCGCCTGCCATTCCAGCCCCTTGGACTGGTGCACCGTGGACAGTGTGAGGCTCTCGGATGGAGGCTCTCCCGTTGCCTCACGGGCCGAGAATTCGGCCACCAGCGCGATCTCCGACAGGAAGCGCGGCAGCTCATCGAAGCGCCCGGCGAACTCCGCCAGCTGCCGGATGTCGTCCTCGCGCCGCTCCTCTTCCGGGAACTCCGTCCGCAGGTACTCGCCGTAGCCTCCCGCCAGCACGTCCTGGATCATCTGCCCTGGTGTCAAATTGGACCCAGGGGCTCCCAGCCGCTCCAGGAGCTGGATCAGCCGGGCAAAGCCCGCGGTGGCCTTCCGGGGAACCTCGGCCTGGACCTCGGGACGGGCCAGCCCCTCCACGAGGGACAGCTCCGGCGGCAGGGCGAGCAGCACCTCCCAGAGGATCTCCGCCGTGGCGGGACCGATACCGGGCACCAGCTTGAAGACGCGCTTGAGGGCCAACTCGTCCCGCGGGTTGCCCGCCAGCCGCAGGTGGGCGAGCACATCCTTCACGTGGATCTGCTCGAAGAAGCGCACCCCCGAGCGCACCCGGAAGGGGATGCCCCGGCGGACCAGCTCCAGTTGCAGCTCGATGGAGTGGCTGTGGGCGCGGTAGAGCACGGCCATCTGCTCCAGGGGCATGCCCCCGTCGCGCAGCTCAAGCACCCGCTGGGCCACGAAGGCGGCCTGCTGATCCAGGTCCAGGGTGCACGCGAGCACCGGCACTGGCCCCGGGGGCCGCGAGGAGATGAGCTGCTTGGAGAACTGACGCTGGTTGAGCGAGATGGAGGCGTTGGCCAGCCGGAGGATCTCCGGCGTCGAGCGGTAGTTGCGGGTGAGCGGGTAGATGCCGCAGCCCGGGTAGCGCTTGGGGAAGTCGATGATGTTGGTGAAGTCCGCGCCCCGGAAGCTGTAGATGGACTGGCAGTCATCACCTACCACGGTGAGGTTGCGGCGCTCGCCGGCGAGCAGATCCACGAGCTCGCCCTGCAACCGGTTGGTGTCCTGGTACTCGTCCACCAGCACGCAGTGGAAACGCTGCACGAGCTGCTCGCGGATGATGGGGTTGTCCACGAGCAGCCGCTTGAGCATCACCAGCAGATCATCGAAATCCATCAGGTGCATGCGCCCCTTGCGCTCGGCGAAGCGGCGGGCCACCGCGAGCACGTCCTCGGCCACGGGGAGGAACTGCGGCCGGCGCTCCACCAGCACCTCGGCCACCGACAACTGCAGGTTGGCGGCCATGGAGACCATGTCCAACACCACCTCGGCCTTGGGGAAGCGCCGCTCGCGGGGCAGCTTGCGCTCGGCGATGCACGAGGACATCAGGTCGCGCGCGTCCTCGCGATCCAGCACCGTGAAGTCGCGGGAGAAGCCGATGGCCCCCGCGTGCTGGCGCAGCAGCACGTGCGCCGCGTGGTGGAAGGTGCCGCTCAGCAGCTTGCGCACGTCCGCGAAGGCCCCGGTCAGCTCCTCCACCCGCCGCGTCATCTCCCGCGCGGCCCTGTTGGTGAAGGTGAGCAGCAGCACGCCCTCGGGAGGAATGCCCCGCTCCAGCAGCCGCGCCACCCGGAATGTCAGCGTGCGCGTCTTGCCCGAGCCCGCCCCGGCGATGACCAGCGCCGGCCCCTCCCCCGCCTCCACCGCCAGCAGCTGCTCCTCGTTGAGCAGCCGCTCATAGTCGATCCGCGGCGCGGGAGTCGCCGTCGCGGCCTTCAGCGTGTACGTGCGGGTGGCCATGTACGGCTCACTCTACTGGTCGGTCTGACCTGCCGGATCGGGTGGGTCTCCCCCGCAGGAGAATACCTGTTCAGTGGGTCTGGAGCGCCGTGAGCCGGGACGCGGCCTCGGCGCGGATCTCCGGGGAGGGATCCCTCTGCCGGGCCACCTCGAGCAGCAGCGGCGCCAGCTTCGGCAGCTTCGCGCCCACCGCGCGCAGGGCCTCGCGGCGCTCGGACACGGCGCTCTCCAGGCGCTCACGCACCGCGTCGTCACCACAGGTGCGCGCCCCGGGCGAATGCTCGCGCAACAGCAACTCCGCGTCCGCCAGCCGCGCCTCCGACAGCTTCACCGCCTCCGTGGCCGTCACCGCGAAGCCGTCCAGATCCTCGGGGAACTCGGTGTTCGTCTTCCGGGCCCGGGCGATCGCCTCGGACGCGATGCGCGCGTTGTGCACCGCCGCGCACAGCTGCCGCGCCGCCGCCAGGGGCACGTTGCCCTCGGAGGAGATGGACTCCTCGCGCGCCACCCGCAGTGCCCACAGCGCGAGCTGCCGCGCCGCCACCGCCGCCGAGAAGGACTGGCGCCGCTCCTCACGCACCTGTACCCAGCGCCGCAACACCACTGGATCCGGATCCTCCGGCATGAAGGCCCGCTGGTACTCGGTGGACGCCTCGCCCAGCCGGCCCGAGAGATCCAACAACGCCGCCATGGACAGGTACAGCTCCGGGCTGCCCGCCTTCTCGCGCAGCGACTCCAGCCGCACCGCCACCTCGTAGTCCGCCACCGGCTTCGGCAGCGCGCTCAGCACCGTCCGCAGGCTGTCCAGCGCCCGCTGCCGCACGAGCGGATTGCGCCCCGCGCGGAAGGTCTCCAGCAGGGGATCCACCGCCTTCACCGACACGTGCTGGCCCAGCTCCTCCGCCGCCTGCCACCGATCCATCGGGTCCGGCGACATCAGCGCGGCCCGCAGATCCTCGAGGCTCCGCAGGTAGTGCCCGACCTGCGCGGACTGGGCCAGGGGCTCGGGGCTGCGCAGCGCCACGCGCTCGGCACGGGCCCGGGCCAGACGCGCCGGGAAGTCCTTCAACTTCACCCCCAGCGGGTGCCCCGCGACTCGCGCCTCCGCCTCCTCCAGCAGCCCCGAGACGAGCAGCCCTTCCACCTCCAGCTCCAGCAGCTTCACCTTCGCCTGCTCGCGGTAGCGCCCCGCCTGGAAGTCCCGCAGGTAGGCGAAGAGCAGCCCCGCCCCCGCCGTCTCCGCCCGGGCGAAGCTCTCGTCATCCAGCCGGGATTCCACCTGGAGCCGGCGCGGATCATCCGGCGACTCGCGCAGGTACTCGCGCAGCTGCTGCGTGTCCTTCGTCGTGGACAGCTCCTTCAGCTCCGCTTCCCTGAGGAGCCGCTGCGCCTCCTCGCGCTGCGCCCCATCCGGATGGTCTCGCAGGAACTGCCGCAGCGCCGCCGCCGTGCCCGCCTCCTTCGCCGCGTTGAAACGCAGACCCTCCAGCAACGCCCGGGCCGCCCGCGCCTGCGGCACATCCGGGTTCGCCTCCAGGAAACGCTTGTAGGCCAGCACCGTGTGGAGCTTCGAGGCCTGCTCGAACTCCAGCTCGATGACACGCACCTCGGCGGCCTCGGCGTCGTCTCCCTCCGGGTACTCACGCAGGAACGCGCGCCAGGCCTCCAACGTGTCGGCATCCCGCGCCCGCTGGTACGCACGGGGCGCGCCACAGCCGGCCAGCAACAACACCAGGGAGAGGGCTCGGAGCTTGCGCATCACCCCAGGATTACCACCACGTCTCCGGGTGAAAAAACCGCCCTTTCTCGCTCGCCTGGCTGGGTAGGTTTTTTGACGACACCCCCTGTCCGCCCCACCATCCGGGCGTGGACTCGCTACAGGGAGGTCGCGACATGAGGCTCTGCGTGCTGCTCGCCGGACTGCTGGTGATGACCGGATGCGCCGCCACAGGCAGGCCCATGGGTGGGAGCGTCATCGCCGCGAGCTACCGCTACAGCCCGCTGACCCCCGCCGCCGCGCCCAAGGCGCCGCTGAGCGTGACCGCCGCTCGTCCTGCCGCCTCACCCGCCGCCTCGCCTGCCCCCCGCAAGCAGGTGCGCCCTCCCCCGCCCGCCGCCAGCCGCGAGAACGTGCTCGCCACCGCGAGGGAGCTCGTGGGCAGCCGCAAGGTGAAGGTAGCCGGGCGCACCTGGCCGGATGACTGCACCGGCTTCGTCGAGGGCGTGTATGCGCGGGCCGGAGTCTCCTTCCGCGGCTCCGGGGTGGCCGGGGACAACGGCGTCACCGCGATCTACCGCTACACCCGGGACCATGGCCGCGTGTTCACCCGGGGCAAGCCGAAGCCGGGAGACCTGGTGTTCTTCCGGGAGACCTATGACCAGAACCGTGATGGGCGCCGCAACGACGGGCTGACCCACGTGGGGCTGGTGGACGAGGTCGCCAGCGATGGCACCGTCGTCGTCATCCACCGGGTGAAGCGAGGCGTGGTGCGCTACCGGATGAACCTCGCGAAGCCGAGCCTGCGGAGGGATCCGCGCACGGGCGAGGTGCTCAACGACATGCTGCGGGTGCCCGGGGCCACGAGGATGCCCGTGCTCACCGGACAGTTGTTCGTGTCCTACGGCTCCGTGCTGCCCGACGCCAGGCCCGCGAAGGTCACGAAGCCCACGAAGCCCGCGGCCGTGGCCCGGCGGTAGAAGGCAAGGCCATGTCCTCGGGAAACCGGGAAGACCCCGGCCAGCGCCTCGAATGGAGTGACGGGATTCTTCCCTACGCTCCGCTCTCGACGCTCAAGCCGCTCGCCGACGGCATCTGGTGGGTGGATGGGCCCGTCATCAAGATGAGCTATGGCCCGGTCTCCCTGCCGTTTCCCACGCGCATGGCGGTCATCCGTCTGCGCTCGGGCGGCTTGTGGATCTGGTCTCCCACGGCTCCTACGCCAGAACTGTTCGCGGAGCTCGATGCGCTCGGGCACGTCGAGCACATCGTCTCGCCGAACAGGTTCCATTACGCGGCCATCCCGGCCTGGAAGAAGCGCTACCCGCGTGCAACGGCCTGGGCGTCTCCAGGAGTTCGTGAGCGCGCACGCTCGCAGAACATCGATGTCCCGTTCGATGCCGATCTCGACGACAGCGCGCCCTCGTCATGGGCGGACGACATCGACCAGCTCGTCTTCAGGGGCAGCCGCTTCATGCAAGAGGCCGTGTTCTTCCACAAGGCGTCCTCGACCCTGATCCTGGCGGATCTGGTCATGGCCCTCGAACGGGAGCGAGTCCAGCCACGCCTGCGTTGGCTGCTCGCGCTCGGCGGCACCCTGTGGCCGGGACACACGCCGAGCGAGGTGCGGATGACGTCCTGGGGCCGCAAACCGCAGGCACGCGCCTGCTACCAGCACATGCTGGGATGGCGGCCTCGCCGGGCGCTCTTCGCCCATGGCCGCCTCTACCTCGATGATGCGGCAGCCCAGCTCGAGCGCGCGTTCGCCTGGATGCGTTGACGCGCCACGAGCCGGACCCCCTGCCCTCGCCCTCACGCCAGACGGGCGAGCGCCTCCTTGTGGAAGTCCTGCAGCTCGTCGTGGCGATCCTCGCGCACCTTCCGGACCCACTGAGGATCGGCCAGGAGCGCGCGGCCCACCGCCACGAGATCGAACTCGTCCCGCTCCAGACGGCGCAGCAGGTTGTCGAGCGACGCGGGCTTGGAGCTCTCGCCCCGGAACGCCGCCGTGAACTCACCGCTCAGCCCCACCGAGCCCACCGTGATCGTCGGCTTGCCGGTGAGCTTCTTGGCCCAGCCCGCGAAGTTGAGCTCCGAGCCCTCGAACTCGGGCTCCCAGAACCGGCGCTGCGAGCAGTGCAGGATGTCCGTGCCCGCCTCGACGAGCGGCGTGAGCCAGGACTCCATCTCCTTGGGCGTCTGGGCGAGCTTGACGGTGAAGTCCTGCTGCTTCCACTGGGACAGGCGCAGGATGATGGCCATGTCCTTGCCCACCGCGGCGCGGATGGACTTCACCACCTCGGCGGCGAAGCGCGAGCGCTCGGCGAGGGTGGCGCCCCCGAAGGCGTCGGTCCGCGCGTTCGTGCCGGCCCAGAAGAACTGGTCGATCAGATAGCCGTGCGCACCATGGATCTCGACCACGTCGAAGCCCAGCCGCTTCGCGTCCGCCGCCGCCTGGCCGAAGGCGGAGATGGTGTCGGCGATGGCCTCGTCCGTCATCGGCTCGGTGAACTTCTTTCCCGGGGAGGACAGGCCGGAGGGCGCGTCCACGGGAGGCGGTGCGACCCAGGTGCTCATGGGGTTGCGCGCCGAGCCCACGTGCCAGAGCTGGGGGCCCATCTTCCCGCCCGCGGTGTGCACCTCGTCGATGACGCGCTTCCAGCCCGCGAGCGCCTGCTCGCCGTGGAAGTCGGGCACGTTGGGGTCGTTCTTGGCCGAGGGCCGCTTCACCACGGTCCCCTCCGAGAGGATGAGGCCCACGTCGTTCTCGGCCCGGCGGCGGTAGTACGCGGCGACATCGGGCGTGGGGACGCCGCCCGGCGAGAACGAGCGCGTCATGGGCGCCATGACGATGCGGTTCTTCAGCGTCAGCGACTTATGGGTGAAGGGGCGGAACAGGGCGTCTGCGGCCATCGGGGGGGGCACTCCGGGGGGTGAAGCGTTCAGAAGCGGCTGATTAACCCCGCGACGCCCCGTGGGCATTTAGAAGTGGTGATGCCAGCAATCAGCGGAGCCACAACTCGGAGTGCATGACAGTCGCGAGGAGGGTCCGTTGTTCACCGTGGACGGCTGGGGGATCCTCCCGGGGCGCCGTTCCCCCCCGCGTGCCTCCCAAGGAGCCGCCACCGATGTCGCTGAGTACTGTCGCCAAGAAGGCCCTGCCCTGGCTCGCGTTCGCCCTGGCGATCGCTGCCCTCGGCTACTCGTGGAACTGGGCCCTCGCGAAGGCGACCGAGCGCCACCGGGTCCACAATGCGTTCACCACCGGCACTACGAAGTACATCCTCGGCCTGTGCCCGAGCACCCCGCTCGTGAACGACATGCCCTCTTGGGCGAGCGACATGCGCACGCGCTGCCAGGTGAAACAGCCCGCCTGGGGCATCGCGGACAACGGCACCGCCCGCCCCGAGCTCGACCTCGAGAACAGCTCGACGTGGGAATCCATCCAGCTGCTCTCCAAGCTCGTGCTGGAGATCTCCCCGGGCAAGCTGTTGTCCCTCCTGTCGCTGGTGGTCATCTCGCTGGCCGGAGTCTTCGGCCTGCAACGGCGGGGCTTTCTGGGCCGCCAGGGTCTCACCCTGCGTGTTGCCCGTGGCGCCGCGCTGTCCATGCTCGCCATCGTCATGTTCGCCCTGAGCATCTCGCTCGTGCTGCTCGACGAGCAGGAGACGCTGACGATGTGCCAGATCACCGGCAGCACCTACGCCAACCTGCTCTCCATCGACGCGCGCTGCTCCCAGCAGACCATGCTGCTGCGCGACACCCAGGCGATGCTCGCGCAGAAGAAAGACGAGCTGGATGCCCGCTCCCGGGAGCTGGAGGACCTCAAGCAGGAGATCGCCTCGCTGGGCGCGATGCGGGATGCGCTGGGCTCGTTCAAGACGGAGCTGAAGAGCCAGAGCGAGAGCACCCAGCAGCTCATCATGGCCGTCACCGGCGCCACGATCGAGGGCATCAGCAAGGCGGTGGATCCGCTCCAGAAGGACGTGAAGGGCTTGGATGCGGCGCTCAAGACGGACCTGACAGACTTCAAGACCAGTCTGCGCGGCGAGCTCCAAGGGGACCTGAAGGCCCTGGTGCGGAGCGAGCTGAAGGCGGCCCTGCGGGAGGAGGCGCTCGATGACCTCATCCGGCGGGAGGTGCGGGCGGCGGTGCGGGAGGACGTCCGAGCGGTGGTGCGCGGAGAACTTCAGGAGTCGCTGAAGCCGGTCCTGGCGGTGGGCCACGTGTCCGCGCCAGCGCCCAGGCAGGCGGAGCCCCCCTCTCCCCGGAAGCCCCCGGAGCCCGCCCCCAAGCCCGCGAAGACGACGAGCAACACCGTCTCCGCCAAGTCCTCCGCTCCCGAGACCAAGAAGCCCTCCGCGCCAGCCCAGAACAAGCGCTGAAGTTCTTCTGGGCTATGACAGGCCCATGGGTGCCCTCCAACTCCTGCGCCAGAACCGGCCGTTCCGGTCCCTGTGGTCCGCGCGCGTCATCTCCTTCGCCGGGGATTCGCTCAGTCTGGTCGCGCTCATGCTCCATGTCGCCAGCACCACGGGACAGGCCCTCGCCGTCTCCCTGCTGCTGCTCGCCGGTGACCTCGCTCCCGCCTTGTTCAGCCCGCTCACCGGTGCCATCAGCGACCGGTTCGACCTCAAACGGGTGATGATCTCCTGCGAGTTGCTCCAGGGGCTGCTCCTCCTCCTCATCGCGCTCGCGATGCCTCCCCTGCCCTTGTTGCTGGTGTTGGTGGCGGCCCGTGCGATCGCCGGACATGTCTTCCTGCCCGCCTCCCGCGCGGCGGTGCCCGCGCTGGTGCCCGGTGACTCGCTGGAAGCCGCGAACTCCACCCTCGGGTTCGGAACCAATGCCTCCGAGGCCCTTGGGCCGCTCCTCGCGGCGGCGCTGTTTCCCCTCGTGGGTATCCGCGGAGTGCTCCTCGTCGATGCCGCGTCGTTCCTCGTGTCGGCGGCACTGCTCGCTTCGCTTCCGTCCCTCCCTCCCGAGTCCTCCGGGGAGCAGGAACGGCCTTCACTCCTCCACGACGCCAGGCTCGGCCTCGGGTACATCCTGTCGGCCCCCGCCGTCCGGGTCATCGCCCTGGGATTCTTCGCCGTCGTCTTGTTCAACGGCGTCGATGACGTCGCCCTCGTGGTCCTGGCCAAGGAGACGCTCCGCGCCGGTGACTCGGCCGTCGGGCTCCTCCTGGGCGCTGTCGGCCTCGGGCTGCTGGCCGGTTATGCGCTGCTGGCGCGATATGGCTCGCGGGCGTCGATGGTGGTGATGTTGCTGCTCGGATTCGCCGTGAGCAGCATCGGCAACCTCCTCACCGGGCTGGCCTGGGCCGTCTCCGCCGCGTTCTCCATGCAGGCCGTGCGCGGAGCCGGCATCGCGGCCATGGACGTCGCCACCAACACCCTGCTCCAGCGCCTCGTCCCTCCCGAGCTCCTCGGCCGGGTCTTCGGCAATCTCTACGGCGCCATTGGCGTCGCCGCCGCGCTGTCCTACGTCGGCGGCGGGTTGTTGCTCGATGCCACCTCGGCCCCGGTGACGTTGATGGTTGCTGGTATCGGGGGCACGGTGGCCACCCTCGTCACGGGGCTCGCGCTCCCGGCCGCGATTCGCAAGAGCAGCCGCGGGTGACGACCCTCACCCCCCGCCCTCTCCCAAAGGGAGAGGGAGCATGCGCAACTCACTCACCGGACTGGAGATGGGTGAGCATCTCCCGGGCCTGGCTGAAGTCCTCGTCCAGGGTCAACGCCCGCTCGAAACACTCCCTCGCCCGCGCATCCTGTTGCAGGCGCACGTGGCACATGCCCTGGTTGTAGTATGTGCCGGGCGCCTCGCCGTACTGCCGCAGGGAGAGATCGAAGAACGTCAGGGCCTCCGCCGGGCGCTCCATCACGTACAGCAGCATCCCCAGGTGGTAGGCCAGATCGTCCTGCTCCCCGCCGATCGGATAGTCCGCCTCCCACACCTGCTGGATCGCCCAGCACACCTCCTGCCGTAGTGGCTCGCTCGCGGCCTCGGCCCGCGGCAGCAACGAGGGGAAGATCGCCATCAACAGGCCAGAGTCCCAGCCACTCCAGCGCAGGAGCGCCAGGAGCTCCTCCAGCGTCATCTCCTCGTGGTGCTGCTCCATCCGCCCGAGCAGCGTGGCGTAGTCGTCTGGCCCCGAACGCTCGATGGCCTCCTCGTACGCCAGCTCCGTCTCGCCATACCCGTCCGGCGGCTGGCCCAGGAGGAAGGCCCCCACGTGCAGGCTCACGTGACGGTGGATGGGCCGCAGCACCTGCCCGTCCCGCAAACGGAAGTACCGGCCAATGGCGTCGTAGTTCACCATCAGCGAGAAGGCCCCCCCGTGCCGCACCAGGCTCACCCCGGACGAGCGATCACTCAGCTCGTCCTGGCTGGCGTGGCCTTTGTCCCCGGAGAGCAGCAGCAGGCGGCCTCCCGAGAGCCGTTGCAGCCGGCGCAGGCACCGCAGCGCGGTGGAGGGGAACAGGAACGTCGCGTCGCCCAGCCGCTCCCGGTAGTCCTCCAGGATGCCGTCCAGTTCCGCGTCTCCGTAGCAGGCGCCTCGCACCTCATGGTCCTCGAAGGACACCGCCGCCTGCTCCAGGAAGTCCTCCGCCTCCACCTCGGGCCTGGGAGCCGGTGAGGACACCGAGACGAGACACTCGTGGAGCACGCCGTCCTGCACGGAGAAGGCGTCCTGCGGAATGCTGTCGAAGAAGTAGTTGGCCACCACCGCCAGCGGATTCGCCACCGTGCCCGGCGCCAGCACGGTGCCACCGCGGCGGAGCACCAGTTGCTCATCGTGCTCGGCGTCGAAGCGGGCCACGTCCAGCAGGCCCTCGTCCAGGAAGGGCTGGAGCAGGGGATGGGACAGCCAGAACTCGAGGTTGCGCTCGGGCAGGTCCGTCATGACGTACCGGAAGGGCACGTCCCGCAGCCGCGAGCGCGCGTGCAACCGGCGGAAGGCCTCCAGGAAGTGGAAGGCGAAGCGCCCCGACCCGGCTCCGAGCTCGATGAGATGGAAGGGCTGGCCCGATTCCCACGAGGAGGCCGCGCACCAGTCCCGCATCCATCCGAGCACCACCTGCGCATAGGCCCGGCCGATGACGGGGTTGCTGGTGATGAAACTCGGCAGGAGTCCCCGGCGCCAGGCCTCGACACCCTGCCGCTCGTAGAAGGCCCGCTGGCAGCTCCACAGCAGCGAGCGCGACAGGCGTTGATTGTGTTCGAGGACGAATCCGGACGGCTCCACCCCAGGCACCGTCCCACCTGGGGTGGAGAGCGTCAAGCCACTACGACGACGAGGGAACCCGGGCCGTGCGATCCCACGCCGCCCGCTGCGTGTTCCTCAGGAACCGCCAGAAGCCCACGACGATCGCCAGGTTCATGGTCACGAAGTAGTACGCCACCGACGCCACCCGGCGCGCGGACCCCTTCAGCAGCCCCTTCTTCCCCAGGTACGCCAACCCGTAGAACAGCACCTGCCCCGCCAGCGTCAGCTTGTAGAACGGGCTGCTCAGCAGGAAGAGGTTGGCCACCAGCGCCAGCGCCATCAGCGCCGGGGCGCACCAGCGCAGCAGCTTGTGCGACCAGAACGCGAACGCCGGGAAGCCCGACAGTGGCGAGAGCAGCCCCGGCACCATCCTCAGGCTCTGGAAGTTGCCCGCCGCGATACGCGCCCGCCGCCCGAACTCCTTGCCGTAGTCCTCCGTCGTCTCCTCGTGCGCCACCGCCTCGGGCTCGTAGACCACCTTGTAGCCCTTCTCGAGAATGCGCAGCGGAATCACGAAGTCGTCCACGATGGTCGCCGGTGGCAGCGCGTTGAACAGCGAGCGCCGGATGGCATACAGGCCTCCGTTCGCCCCCACCACCGCGCCCCGCTTGCCCTCGTAGAACTTGATGAGCGATTCGTACGTCCAGTACGTGCTCTCCTCGTACTCGGCCTTCGTCGGGTTGTAGAGCCGCAGCTGCCCGCACACCGCCCCCACCTCGGGGTTCTCGAAGTGCCGCACCAGCCGCTTCACCGCTTCCGGCTCGATCATCGTGTTCGCATCCGAGAGCAGCACGATGTCGCCCTTGGCCATCGGGATGCACCGGTTGAGCACCGACGTCTTGCCCCCGCGCGGCGCCGCCGACAGACGCACCCGCTCGTCCGTGCACCGCAACACCCGCTCATCCGTCCCGTCCGTCGAGCCATCCGAGCCGATCAGCACCTCGAAGCGCCCCGCCGGATAGTCCAGCGCCAGACTGTTGCGCAGCTTCTCGTCGATGCAGCTCGCCTCGTTGTAGGCCGCCACCACCAGGCTCACCCGGGGCAGCTCGCTCGCCTGCTGCTCCTCGCGGCGCCGGTCCGCCCCCGAGCGCATGTAGCGCACGTTGTGCAGTACCTGCGCTACCCCATCCAGGGCGAACAGCACCACCGGGTAGAGAAAGTATGTGTGCACCAACAGAACCGCGGCACACCAGAACACCAGCTCCGCCATCACCCCTGCCTCCCCGACCGTCCACGCATGTTGATTCGGGTCAGGCCAAAGCAAGGCACGTACCGCGGTCCAGAGCGGACCCTGTCCTCCAGGGCGAGATCGCAAGCACCCGGCTCATCCCGAGGCGTGGGAACTTCTTTTCCCTCCCTGGGAACAGCCGGTGCCTGCCCGGGCTCAGGGCGCGGGACTTGCCTCGGTTGCGGGGTTGGCCCCGGTCGCGGGGCTGCCCTCGGGAGTGGGCGCCGCCGGGGTGTTCCCCTCGGGAGCCGGGACGGCCTCGGGCGTGGGCGTGTCCTGGGGTTCGGGCGCGGGCGGCGTCACGGGCTCGGCCGCCTGCTTCTCCATCTCCTCGGCGTGCGCATGGAGTTGCTGGGCCAGCTCGTGCTTGGGGTTGAGGGTGATGACGGTGTCCAGCGCCGTCTTCGCCGTGGCCGGGTCCTTGCGCAGCAGGGCGATACGCGCCTCCAGCATGGAGGCCCGCAGGTTGGAGTTGTCCGCCTCGCGCATGGCCACCACCGCATTGAAGGACTGCTCGACGTTACCCATCACGGGGTTGGTGGAGTTGAGCACGTACTCGGCCAGCGTCAGCGAGCTCCAGTCCCGCAGCCCGGCCTGGGCCAGCTTCACGGCCATGGTGGGAGCATCGCCCCCACCCATGACGCCCGTCATCAAGGCCTGGGCCTTGAGCCGCGCCAGGGCGGGCGCCGGCTCCTCCTTCTCGGGAGCCGCCGCCAGCTGCTTCAACACCTGCACGGATTCCCTGGAGAGCACCGCGGCGCGCTCCTCGAGCGGCGTCAGGGCCTGCTCCAGCTTGGACAGCTCCTCCCCCATCGTGTTGACGAGGCTCTGCCAGTTGGCGGGCGTCTGGTTCAGGCGGAGGCGGGCGATCTCGGTCTTCAGCCCCTCCACCTTCTGCCGGAGCGTGGCCACCCGGACCTGGGTGTCGTCCAGATGGGTGGCGAGCGCGATGCCCACCTCCCCCAGGAGCTCGACGCTCTGGGGGTTCGCGGCGGACAGGGCCTTCAACCGGGTCAGGGCGTCCTCCTTCGACGCCGCATCGTCCCGGCGCAGCACCACCAGCGCTTCGTCCCGGGCCACCCGCGCCTCGAGCGGAATGGCGTGGGTCTTCGAGCGCCAGGCCGGCGAGGTCAGGAACGCCGTCAGCAGGAGCACGAGCACGCCCCCCGCGATGAGCAGGCCCCGGCCCTTGCGGCCCGGCGCGGGAGCCTTCTTGCGGCCCCCAGGGTTGTTGACGGTCTCGACCGCGTGCTCGAGCGCCTCCAGCGGCAGCTCCAGGGGCTTGGACGGCCCCGGCGGCGCTCCCGCCACGGAGGCCCTGTTCTCTTGAGCCTGAGCCGCCTCCGTCCTCAGCTCATCGACCGGGCGGTTCAGCTGCTCGAGGATCTCCTCGGGAAGCTCGATGGGCGTGTGCGCGGCGACCGCCACCATGGGCTCGGCCGCGGGCACAGGCGCGGGTGCGGGGGGCGCCGGGACCGCGGGGGTCTCCCGGGACGGAGCCCGGAGCTGGAGGCCCGGAGGATGCGCGGCCACGGGCGGCGGCTCCATCACCGCGCCGAACACCTGCGTCGCCCCGGTGGGGGCCGGGCCCGCCGCGGGCCTGGCCACGGGAGCCCTCTGCGGTTGGGTGCCGAAGGGCGGCGTCGTCGAGGCGGAGGGAGGCCGGGCCGGCTGGGGACGCGGAGCGGCCTGGGGCTCGGGCATTTCGATGTCGAGCTCCAGGAACTGCGCCGTGGAGGGAGCCGGCTGCTGAGGCTGAGGTTGCGGCACCGCGCCGAACACCTGGGTCCCCGTGGTGATGGGAGGAGCCGCACCCGCCGGAGTCTTCGCGGCGGGAGCGGGCTTCGCGGCGGGTGGCGGCTTCGCGGCCGGCGCGGGCTTCGCCGCGGCGGGGGCGGGCTTCGCGGCGGGTGGCGGCTTCGCGGCCGGCGCGGGCTTCGCCGCGGCGGGGGCGGGCTTCGCGGCCGGCGCCATGGGCGGCACCTGGGGCACCGCGCCAAACACCTGCGTCGTCATGGCGGACGGAGCTGGCCCCGTGGCCGGTGCGGGCTTCGCCGCGGGCGCCATGGGCGGTACCTGGGGCACCGCGCCAAACACCTGCGTCGTCATGGCGGACGGCGGCATCCCGGCGGCGGGGGCGGGCTTCGCCACGGGCGCCATGGGCGGCACCTGAGGCACCGCGCCAAACACCTGCGTCGTCGAGCTGGGCGGCGTGCCACCCTTGTGATCGCCGTAGATCAACGTGGCGTTCAGGTTCGGCTGGGTCGCCGGGCGAGGCTGCTGCACCGCGCCAAACGCCTGAGTGGCCTGGGGAGCCGGAGCAGCCGCCGAGGCCGGCGGAGTGGCGATGAAAACGTGGCTGCAACGGGTGCACTGCACCGGTACACCCCCGGGCGGAAGCAACCGGGGGTCGAGCGCGTACTGCATCGAGCACTGGGGGCAGGCGATCTCCACACACGGTATCTACCACACGCCCTGGGGCGCTGGCGCCTACCGTAACTCCGTTGTCGCCTGGAGGGCTTCCAACCGGGCCGCGCCCACGCCCGGCACCTCCGCCACCTGTTCCCAGGACGCGAAGCGGCCCCCGGCCTCACGGGCCCGCACGAGGCGCCCGGCGAGTGAGGGCCCCACTCCGGGCACCTTCGCGAGCTCGGCCTCGGAGACCGCGTTCAAATCCAACCGTTGCCCCAGCAGCAGGCGCTGCGGGGCGGAGGGCACCGTACCCTCTCCGCACACCGCGACACCCTCCACCACACGCACCGCGCCGGGCTCACAGTCCAGCGCGGGCGTGGAGTCCGGCCAGCGGCCGCGTGCCAGCACGCCCAGGCCCAACAGCCCGAGCGCTGCCACCGCGAGTGCCCCCGTCCGGTTCACCGCTCAGCTCGCCGCGGGAGTCTTGTCCAGCCCGAACGCCGTGTGCAGCGCCCGGACGGCCAGCTCCGTGTACTTCGATTGGATGAGGCAGGACACCTTGATCTCCGAGGTGGAGATGAGCTGGATGTTGATGCCCTCGGCCGCGAGGATCTGGAACATCTTGGCCGCCACGCCCGAGTGGTTGCGCATGCCCACGCCCACGATGGAGACCTTGGCCACGTCGCCGTCCGTCTCCACGCTGCCGGCATTGACCTCGCGGGCCACCCGCTCGACGACTTCCTTCGCCTTGACCAGGTCCGTCTTGCCCACCGTGAAGGACAGGTCCGTCTTGCCCTCCCGGGAGGCCGTCTGGACGATCAGGTCCACCACGATGTTCTGCGAGTCGAGCGCCCCGAAGATCCGCGCGGCCACGCCCGGCACGTCCGGCACGCCGCTGATGGCGAGCTTCGCCTCGTTCTTGTCGTAGGCGATGCCGCTGACAACCACGTTCTCCATCGACTTGTCCTCCTCACACACCAAAGTTCCCGGGTCGTCCGTGAAGGAGGACTTCACCCAGAGCGGCACCTTGTACTTCATCGCGAACTCGACCGAGCGGATCTGCAGCACCTTGGCGCCCACGCTCGCCAGGTCGAGCATCTCCTCGTAGGAGATGCGATCCAGCTTGCGCGCCGCGGGGCACACGTTGGGGTCGGTCGTGTAGACGCCGTCCACGTCCGTGTAGATCTCACAGGCGTCGGCCTTGAGCGCCGCGGCGAGCGCCACCGCCGTGGTGTCCGAGCCGCCGCGTCCCAGGGTGGTGACGTTGCCCTGCTCGTCCTGGCCCTGGAAGCCGGCCACCACCACGATGTGCTTCTGTTTGAGCGCCTCGACGATCTTCTCGGCGTCGATGCGTTTGATGCGCGCCTTGGAGAAGATGCTGTCGGTGACGATCTGCACCTGGTAGCCGAGGAAGCTGGTGGCCAGGCCGCCCTGCGCCTGGATGGCCAGGGCCACGAGGCCGATGGACACCTGCTCGCCGGTGGCCACCACCACATCCTGCTCACGCTCGCTCGGCCGGTCGGTGATCTGCGCGACGAGTTTCAACAGACGGTTGGTCTCTCCGGACATCGCGGAGACGACGACGACCACGTCGTTGCCCGCTTTCTGGGCCGCGATGCAGCGGCGCGCCACGTTCTTCATCCGATCGGTATCGCCGACCGAGGTTCCGCCGTACTTCTGGACGATCAAGGCCACGTTGGCTGGTTCCTCCTGGAACGGCGCGTCAAGCTAGTGAGGTGGCCCCCGGCTGTCAAAAGCTCCCTGAGCGGACGGGCTGCACACCGCCACCTGTTGGGGTATAGGGGTGCGCTCTTGGCCGTACCGCCGCACCCGTAGCCTGGAGCTCCCGACATGTACCGCCCCCGCCTTCTCATCGATGGTGACACCCTCCGGCTGGAGGACATCCTGCAGGTTGCCCGCAACGAGGCGATCGTCCAGCTGACGCCCGAGTCCGAGGCCTGCGTCAAGGCCTCGCGCGATCTGGTGGACCGGGTGGCCGCCGGGGACACCCCCGCCTACGGCATCAACACCGGCTTTGGCACCCTGGCCGAGGTGCGCATCGACAAGAAGGACCTGCGCGAGCTGCAGCGCAACCTGATCCTCTCGCACGCGGCCGGCGTGGGCACCCCCATGCCGCTGCCCGAGGCGCGCGCCCTGCTGCTGCTGCGGTGCAACGTGCTGGCCAAGGGCTTCTCGGGCATCCGCCTGGAGACGCTGCAGCTGGCGCTGGACATGCTGAACAAGGACGTAGTGCCGGTGGTGCCCGAGCGCGGCAGCGTGGGCGCCTCGGGAGACCTGGCGCCGCTGGCGCACCTGGCGCTCGTCTTCATCGGCGAGGGCGAGGCCTTCTATCAGGGCCAGCGGATGCCGGCCCGTCAGGCGCTGGAGCGCGCCGGGCTGAAGCCGGTGGTGCTGGAGGCCAAGGAGGGCCTGGCGCTCGTCAACGGCACGCAGGCCATGTGCGCCGTGGGCACCCTGCTCCAGCTGCGCGCCGAGTCGCTCGCCACGTTGGCGGACATCGCGGGCTCCATGACGCTGGAGGGCCTGCTGGGCAGCCACAAGCCCTTCATCCCGGAGATCCAGGACGTGCGTCCGCACGAGGGTCAGAAGGCGTGCGCGGCGCACCTGCGGACGCTGCTGGTGGGCAGTGATCTGGTGGAGACGCACATCAACTGCAGCAAGGTGCAGGACCCGTACTCGCTGCGCTGCATGCCGCAGGTGCACGGCGCGGCCCGCGAGGGGCTCGCCTTCGCGCGGCGCATCCTCGAGGTCGAGGTGAACAGCGCCACGGACAACCCGCTCGTCTTCGTGGAGGGCAACCGGATCGTCTCGGGCGGCAACTTCCACGGGCAGCCCATCTCGCTGGCCATGGACGTGGCGGCGATGGCGCTGACGCAGCTGTCCTCCATCAGCGAGCGGCGCGTGGAGCAGCTGGTGAACCCGGCGCTGTCCAACCTGCCGGCGTTCCTGGCGAAGAACTCGGGGTTGAACTCGGGCTTCATGATCGCCCAGGTGACGAGCGCGGCGCTGGTGGCCGAGTCGCGCGTGCTGTGCCACCCGGCCTCGGTGGACTCGATTCCGTCCTCGGCGGGCCGCGAGGACCACGTGTCGATGGGCATGACGGCGGCGCTGAAGGGCCGGCAGGTGGCGGACTTCACGCGCACGTGTCTGGCCATTGAGATCCTGGTGGCGAGCCAGGCGCTGGACTTCCGGCTGCCGGTGAAGGCGGGCCGGGGCCCCCGCGCGGCGCACGAGCTGGTGCGCAGCCGCGTGCCCACGATGGAGAAGGATCGGGAGATCCACCGCGACATCGAGGCCGTCTGCGAGCTCATCGACTCGGGCGAGCTGTTCCGGGTGGTGCGCGCCGCCACGGCGTAGTCACGGCCACGGACCAGGGCGGTGGGCATGGAGCCCGCCGCCCCAGACTCCGGGCGAGAGCGTGCCAGCGCGCTCAGATGCTGTTTCCGCCACAACATGGCCGCGGACTCACTCCTATGTGGCTCGTGACCTTCTGACGTCAGCATCCTTGACCCGTCTGGATGCGTGTGTTCCGGTCCTGAAGCCGCGCCGTTCCTCGTGGCGCTCTGGTGCAGGACTGGACGATGAACAAGCTGACGAAGCTCTCGATCAAGAAGTTTCGGAACGTTGCTCCGACCACACTCGAGTTCCGTCCTGGTCTCAACGTGCTCCTCGGCAAGAACGCGGCAGGGAAGACGACCCTGCTTCGCTTGCTGTCAACGGCTGTTGGAAGCCAAGACGAGGTGCTCAGAGACGATGTGCTTGAGGTGAGCTATCGCGTTTCAGGCACGTCGCTCGACTTCGAGCACACGATCACGAGAACGCGAGTGGATGAGCCGGTGCTCCCCACCGAGCCTGGTCGGCCAATGCAAGCAGGGCTCTCCAACCTCCAACAAACCGACGCGTTCGTTTTTGAGAAGAATGGCTCGATCGTCGAGAAAGCCAGAGTGCTCTCAAACGAAGTCACGCTGGAAAGAGCAGGCCAGCAAAGCCGTGTAGATCTGCGGCTCATGCGCCGGAGAGATCCTTTCACATCCTTGTATTTTGGCCTGCTGAGCACAGAACAGGCCGCCACGGCCAATGATTTGGTGAAAGACATCATTTCATCGCGACTCAGAAGCGCAGGCCGCATGGACGAAAGTCTTGAGCGACTTAACGCGCTGCTTGATCTAGAGGTAAAGAGAGAGGACTCCAGCAAAAGTTCGACGTGGAACATCGAGGACGTTCCGCGCTCGATGTACTTCATTCTTTCGGACTCAATGCCAGAGGGCACATCAGCGACGTTCTCACTGGAGTTTCTAGAGCGTGCCGCGCGCGTACTTGGCTACGAATCAGCAACCGCTCGATTCGATGTCGAACGCCTCAGCCCAGAACCAAGTCAACAAATTGTACGCTTGAGCAATCTCCGGTTCTTCTTCAAACGACCTGGCGAGGAAGTATCTCATGACCTGCTCAGCTATGGTCAAAAGCGATTGCTCTCCTTCTTTGCCCACGCAGACGCATCGCAGGACATGATCGTCGCAGACGAACTCGTGAACGGCCTTCATCACGAGTGGATTTCCGCATGTCTGAACGAAATTGGTGATCGGCAAGCTTTTCTGACGAGCCAGAACCCATTGTTGCTCGACTTCTTGCGATTCGACAGCGCTGAGGAAGTTCGTCGCACCTTCATCCTCTGCGAGCGAACCAGTGGTGAATCAGGTTCACAACTCATCTGGCGCAATCCCACTGAGGAAGAAGCCGATTCATTCTTCTCGGCGTACCAGACGGGAATCCAGCGCGTCTCGGACATATTGCTCACCAAGGGGCTCTGGTGACACGTCATGGAAGTCCGTGCCCGCATCCTCGTCCTGACAGAAGACTCTGGTAAACAGGCCCAGCCAACAATCCAGAAGCTCTTGAAGGAGGCCCTCAAACTCCTCGTCGAGAGCGTCGACCTGAATCCGGAGCGTATCCGGCTCGAGCCACTGCCCGAGAACGAACGCGCGCTCCTCGCTGTTCGTGCCAATCAATGGAAGGAGCAGCAACCGCCGACCATCGAGACGATTCGTCTTCTCGAATTGATCGCAACCCGGCTGGTGGAGCCGGCGGGATTCGTTGTCTTCCACTTCGATACCGACCGCGTGTGGGCCGAGCGTCACAACAGCGAGAACCGCCAGAAGTTCGAGACGATCATCCGAGAGCGCGTGCGTCGCATCCTGCGCGGTGAGGTTCCGGCTCCGCGGTTCGGCTCTCAGCGCCCACGGCCCACGCTGACGGCCGAACAGATTGAGCTTGCGCTGAAGCGTCTTCTCATTCTGTCCCCCTGCTACAGCATCGAGTCCTGGCTCTACCAGTCAACGAAGGAAATTCTCGCGCACTGCCAGGAACGCCACGATTCCGAGGCGCATGTGCTGCGCATTCAGTCGTGGGCCGCAGACAGAACGCTCCTCGATGACGTCTCGCGACCCAAACATGAGGCCCTGACATGCGTGGGTGATCTTCATAACGAGGCTCTCGCCAAGGCCTTCCCGGCTGAAGAGGTATGGCTTGCCGAGCGGTCGTTCTTCGAATCCGTCGAGCGACTTCGAGCCTGCTCAACCCTGGTCGAAGCGATCGGATATGGCGGGCATCACGTCCAATAAACCTGGGCTGCTATGCTCGGAACATGAATTATGCGACCACTGTGGCGGCCCTGCGTGAGAGGGCACGGGCCGGCCTCTCGCTGGACGAGTCGATCGTCTTCCTCCATGACGCGGGACTGCCCATCGTCCACAGCATCAAGGCGATCCACGAGGTCTTCGGTCTGCCCTTGGGCGAAGCAAAGCACGTGACCGCCGGGCACCCCGTATGGGCCCCGATGGCCAAGGCGACCCAGCGGCTCCATGACGACCTGGAGATGTACGCGGACTTCATCCAACAGACAGAGGGGAACAAACGGGACGCCAGGGCCCAGGCCTACCGGCGGGTGATCACCACCCTCTTCCCGAAGCTCGGCCTGGAGCCCATCCCGGAGGACTGGTCAGGCGTCGACCCCGTCCTGCCGCTGCTCGAGCGCATGCGTCAGGAAGGTGCCGTCGTGCTGGTGAAGTGGGATGGCGAGCGGACCGCGCCGGGTGACAGCGGGCCCTACTCGGTCCTCGTGTCAGGGGCTCGGCTGGCGGGGGAGCTGCTGCGAGCCGACACCCATTCCCTCGAGGAGGCGCTCGCCAGGGTCATCTTCGAGTACGCCCTGCGCTACTGGGAGGTCTGACCTCGCTCAATCACCGGCCCAGGCTGTAGTTGACGGGGACCCAGTCGTAGCCCTTGCCGTCGGCGCGCACATGGCCGATGCCCGGGAACGGGACGTGGGCGACGCCCACCCAGTAGCCCTGCTTCGCGGCCTCGGCGTAGGCCTTCTTTCGTTGAGCCGCCGCCGCCTTGGAGTCGGTGTCGAACTGGATGGTCACCGACGGCTCGGGGAACTGCACCGCGGCGACGTGCATCATGTCACCCCACAGCACGAGCTTCTGCCCCTTGCTCTCCACGGCGTAGAAGCTGTGGCCGGGAGTATGGCCCCGGGCCGCGATGGCTCGGATTCCGGGCTCCAGCTCGGTATCCCCATCGAAAGTCTGCAGCTTGCCCGCTTCAACATACGGGTTGAGTGAAGCCATCGCTCCCTGGAAAGGCGCCTTCTTGTCGTCCGGAGCCTTCTCCAGGTTGGTGGGGCTGAGCCAGTAGTCGGCATCGTGTTTGTCCACACGCACCACGGCATTGGGGAAGGCCCGCTTGTCACCCGCCATCAGCCCGCCCGCGTGGTCGCCGTGGATGTGGGTGATGAGTACCATGTCGACCTGCTCCGGCTGGTAGCCCGCCGCCCGCAGGTTGGTGAGCAATTGATTGCCAACAGTCGGGCCGAACAGGGAACCGGCGCCTGTATCCACCAGCACCAGCCGGGAGCCGGTGTTGATCAGAAAGGCATTGATCGAGGTCTCGACGGGCTGGCTGACGTACGCGGCGGCCAGCAGCTTCTCGACCTGACCGGGCCGGGTGTTGGTCATGAGCTTGTCCACTGGAAGGGGGACGGTCCCATCGAACAGTGCCGTGATTTCGAAGTCGCCCAACATCATGCGGTAGAAACCCGGGGCCTGGGTTTTGACCTGCGGCGCGGCGGCCTGTGCGGCGGGAAGCATGAGCCCTCCGCCGGTGGTGGCCGTGAGGGCCGCGACGGCAAGGGTGTTCAAGAAGCGGGTACGAATCGTCATGGGGGTCTCCAAGTGCCGGATGAAAAACGCGGCGCACTAGATAAGAAGCCACCGGGCCGAGCGCGATTCTTTTTGTGCTCCCTCCCTCGATGGCGGGCTGTTTGCGCCACCCTCCCCCCATATGCCGCATGGACCCGGCTCGGCCTCAACGGGCATCACCTCCGCCCCTTCGTCCTCGCCGACAACCCGCGTCAAGTGGTGTACGAGTCGTCTTCATGCCCGACTGGAAGCGACTCGAGAAGCTCAATGGCGGTGACCGCATCTCCTACTCCGACCCGTGGCTCGACACGAAGAACGAGGTCTGGTTCTTCGCCGAGTCCTTCCAGCTCCGGGTGTGGAGTGACGGCGTCCTCCACAAGCACGAGAAGAAGGCGGACTCCATCACGGCTCCCGTCACGGAGCGCTTCACGCTCTACAAGCAGCGCGACACCCTCTTCGTGGACGTGGAGCTCCGGGGGGACCAGGCCGTGGTCCGCCGGGGCGTGTTGAACGGCCACTTCATCTCGACGTGCATCGCGCCCTCGGAGGTCGAGCCGCTGCTCGCGCGCTACCGGACGCTTGGCTTCCGGGATGGCTTCCCCTGGAACGCGACGAAGACGCTCGCGACACGGCGCGAGTATGTCAAGGGCGACACCGCCGGCTGGTCGGTGGAGGTGCATGGCAACGTCCTCACGGAGGAGGTGCACGAGAAGTCTCCCGCCCCGAGCCGCGAGGCCGCCATCGCGCTCGCGGAGAAGCGCATCCGCGCCCGGGAGAAGGCCGGGTTCAGGCTGTACCGCCTCGAGCTCGTCACCTCCGAGCACCCCAACCCCGAGCCCAGGCCCGCGAAGGGGGCTCCCACGCGGAAGCTTCCACCGAAGAAGGCCCCTGTCGCGAAGCCGAGGGATGCCTACGAGGCCGTGGATGCGGCCATCGCGATGCTCAAGGATCTGCACGAGCGAATCCCGACAGCGCACTTCGTCACCGAGTGCCTCGACCCGAAGACCGGCCGCGCGCGCGTCGCCTCGGTCGAGTCGCATACCGCCTTCTTCCTGCGCATGCACAAGGCGCGCGTCGGACGCTGGGCGAAGGCGAAGCCCCGCAAGCCGAAGAAGAACGAGTCCAGCTGGGACTACTTCGCGAACGAGTATGGCTCCATCACATGGATCCTCGACGGCGCGGCCGACGAGGGGCTCGAGATGTTCTACTGCGGAAATGTGACGGGAGGCGGCTGGAGCTGCCTGGAAATCGATAGCAACAGCGACTACTCCCTGGACGAGCAGGTAGAAGCCACGGGCAACGAGGAGCTCGAGAACCTCTTCGTGTTCCACGGGGGCTGGCACCAGGACAGGTCCTGGGCCTTCGATCAGCGCGTGAGCTCCCCCACCGGCGAGTACGCCGTCATCCCCTTCAGCGACAACCTCCAGGAACTGCCGAAGCGGGTGAAGCCCGAGCGCATCGTTCCGTTCGGGCTCTGGCTCTACAAGCGCGTGGCCGCACTGACGAAGATCGCGGAGAAGAACCTGCGCGAGCTGAGCTGAGCGGCCATGAGGGCCTCAGGCGTCATGAGGGGGCAATGGCTGGTCAATCAGCTTTCGCCATTCCGCGGTGACACCGAGCACGGGTTTCATCGTTTCGATCATCGCGGCATCGACATTCGCACGGTGGCTGGCGTGCGCCCGATCAGCGTTCGGTTTGCCGCTCTTTCCCGCCCCGGGAATATCGGGGTACCACCACTTCTGGCCGGTCGCGCGATCCTCGAAACCCCAACCCTGGGTGGTCCCCACCTTCTCCGCAGCAACGGCCGTGATTTTCGACAGCCGATCGGCGATCACCGTCTCTCGACTCTTCAGCGCCCATTCCGAGAATCTTTTCGCGCGATCCTTGATCGCTTTCTCGTACCCGCCCGGCTCGGGGGCAATGAGTGCTTGCTGCTGAAATACGAGCAACTGGAGCCCGGCGCCCGTCAGATAGTTGGCCACGAGCGAGGCGCCGTAGACCTCCATGTTGTTCACCAGCCGCACGGAGAGCGTCTCCGCCTCCTGGAGTTGCACCTTGTTCCCCGTGGTGTTGTAGAGATTCACCAGGTCGGCGACGGTCCGTATCTCGACCTCAATGGCCTTCTTCCACTGCTCATTGAGCGCCTCATGAACGGCCTCCACGAACTTCTCGTAGACCTCCCCGAACCACGCCGGGACGCTCGCCATCTTCCCGAAGATGAGATTGAATACCTTCGTCCCGATTGACTTGCCGATGCCTCCAACCAGGGCTTTCGCCAGCTCGAGGGCGATGTCACCCAATATGTCGGAGGACTGCTTCACGTCGAGTTCCCTTGGCACGATGGCAGCCGGTGCCTTGGACCCAGACGAGGGAAGCGCGACAGACGCTTCGTCGTCCGCCACCACGGTATCCACGTCGGGCCCGCCTCGCATGCGGCGACGGTTTATCTGGCCGTCCTTCACATGGACGCACAACAAGAAATAGTAGAACTCGGCGTGGGTCGTCCGTCGCCGCAACACGACGGTCCCGGCTGGAATGTCGAGGAAGTCTTCCCGCAGGAAGCTCGCGAAATCCTCTTCCACGAGACGCTCGTCACCCAGCAGCGGACCATCGATATCGGCCCTCCGGACGAGGTAGTTCCGCTGCCGCGCGGAATGACGAGGGTGTTGCTCACTCGTGGCCAGGGACGGAGGGGGACTTTCCGTCGTGGACCGTGCAACGATATCCGCCGCGATGTCTCGACGCTCGTCCACTCCCAGTGCCTCCGAGACGGATTCGAGCTTCTTTTCGATGTACTCGAGGGCACGCGTCGGATCGTGGATCTTCTTGTAATATATCATACTCCGAGTTTCACCCGCACCTCACTCCGAGTCAAAGGAAACCAGCAGCCCCGCGCAGGGGGCGGGTGAGTGTCACATCTCCCTCCGGGTGACTCTCTCCGGGCG
This sequence comes from Archangium sp. Cb G35, assembly GCF_001896145.1. Classification (NCBI taxonomy): domain Bacteria; kingdom Pseudomonadati; phylum Myxococcota; class Myxococcia; order Myxococcales; family Archangiaceae; genus Archangium; species Archangium sp. Cb G35. The sequence continues at coordinate 46,384 of NZ_MPOI01000019.1, read as the reverse complement.
TGCCCTTGTTTCCCTCGAGGCCCTCAGGAGAACACCATGAACAACGCCATGATCGTCCGCGCATGGAAGAACCCGGAGTACCGCGCGAGCCTGCCACGCGAACAACGAGCCACCCTTCCGGAGAATCCTTCGGGCAGACCGCTCACGGAACTCGAGGACGCTGACCTGGATGCCGTTATTGGCGGGGAGAGTGTGAGGCTGCCAGTCACCGCCCCGGAAGCGTGCTGCATCCTCACCCAGCAGTGCCCCACGTTCGCGATGGCCTGCCGCGACCTGGAGAGCTGATGGACAGGCGCTCGTGTCCGGGAGGGTGTATAGGAAGCAGGCCGCTCTCAGGCACGGAGGTCGCGCATGGCCAGAGGTGTCTTCTTCAACGTCCCGATGCACGGGCACGTCAACGCAACGCTGCCCGTGGTGCGGGAGCTGGTGAATCGAGGCGAGGAGATCTCGTACTACCTCACCGAGGCGTTCCAGCCCCAGGTCGAGCGGGCGGGAGCGCGGTTCCACGGCTACGACAGCACGCTGGAGAGACCGGGAGGGGTGGGACTCCTCCCGGCCCGCATGGCGGGCGAGAGCCGCCACGTGCTCCCCCAGATCCTGGAAACCGTGCGCGCCGAGCGTCCCGACTACGCGGTCTATGATCCCATGTGCCTCTGGGGGCGGATGGCCGCCCAGCTCCTGGGGATTCCCGCCATCTCGTTCCGTCCCACCGTGGCCAACAACGGCAGCCCGTCGGGCCCCTTCGCGGCCTTCATGCGCAACCGGGCGGCACTGTTCCCGGGGGTGTTCGAGCAGGCGGGCAAGGAGCTGGCGGCGCTGATGCAGGAGTACGGCCTGCCGCCCCTCGACATTCCGCGCATGCTGAACCACGCGGAGCCGCTGAACCTGGTCTGCGTGCCGCGCGCCTTCCAGCCCCAGGGCGACACCTTCGACGAGCGCTTCGTTTTCGTGGGCCCCTCCATCCAGCCACGCGGAGACACCGGGGACTTCCCCTTCTCGCATCTCGAAGGAGGCCCGGCGCTCTACATCTCGCTGGGAACGGTCTTCAACAACTGGCCGGACTTCTACCGGATGTGTTTCGCGGCCTTCGGCGGGACGCACTGGCGCGTGGTGCTCGCCACGGGGCACGCGGTGAACGCCGCGCAGTTGGGGCCCATCCCGGACAACTTCCTCGTGCGCCCCTCGGTCCCACAGTTGGAAGTCTTGGAGCGCACGTCGGTCTTCGTCACCCACGGTGGCGCCAACAGCCTGATGGAGGCGTTCCATTACGGCGTGCCGGTGGTGGTGATTCCGCAGATGGCGGAGCAGCCCCTGAATGCCCAACGGGTCGCCGAGCTGGAACTGGGGCTGGCGCTGGAGAAGGAGACCGTCACGGCAGAGCAGCTCCGTCAGTCGGTAGAACGGGTCTCCAGCGAGCCGGCTCTCCGGGAGAAGGTGCGGACGATGCAGCAGGAGGTCCGCGCCTCCGGTGGCTACCGCCGCGCCGTCGAGGCCATCCTCGAGTTCCGCGCCCGCCGCTCATGAAGCTCGTTCCAGACGTGAAGCAGGTGCTCCGCCAGCGCGTGGAGAGCGTGCGCGAGGATGGTGTGGCCGTGCGGGTCCTCGTGGAGCGGATGATGCAAGGTCCCTCGGACGACGAGCGGACGTCCGTCATCCGGAAGCTGCTTCAGGTGGTCGCCAAGGACCTCTCTCCCGGCATCCGCGCGGCGATGCCGGAGGAGGGCTGGGCATTGCTCGACAGCAGCCCCGAGGCCGAGGTGCGCTACCGCGCCGCCGAGCTGTTGCGGGGAGAGGGTGAGGTGCCGGGCCTGTGGGCCGTGCTGCTCGAAGCGATGCGCGGACAGGATGGCTTCCATCAGCGGTATCTGGCGATCTCACACCTGCGCGAGCTGGGCATGCGCCCGGATGCACTCCCGGTGCTGTACGAGGTGCTGCGCGCGGACCCGTCACCGTATCCTCGCGAGGAGGCGATCCAGGCACTCGGCGACCTCCTCCCCACCGTCCCCGAGGTGGCGGAACAACTGCTGGAGGCACTGACGGACGCCAACGAAACCGTCAGGAACACCGCGGCCTCGGTGCTCCCCAAGCGTGGGGCTCTGACGGGCCCCCTGGGCACGAAGCTGCTGCGGGCCGCGGAGGATCCGCGAATCCCCAGGTCCACGCGCGTCTGTCTGGCGCTGGGCCTGGCGGAGCGAAAGCTGCGTCCCGTCCTCCCCACGCTGCTGCACATGCTGCAAACCGCGGAGACGTACGAGAGGCTCACCGTCCTGGAAGCACTCGAGCTGCTCGGCTCGCTCCCGGCCGAGGCGGAGCCGGTGCTTCGCTCGCTCGCGGCGGCGGGAGACGAGATGCAACGGCTGCTCGCGGCCAAGGCGCTGATGTCCATGGGCGCCGAGCCCGCCCTGCTCCAAACCCTGCTGCGCGACCTGCTGCCAGAGGCGAGCGGAGACTGGGAGCGCTTGAAGGAAACCCTCCTACGGGCGAAGCGTCCCGAGTTTGTTTTGGACTGATGCGCTCAGGGGGAGCGCCACAACTTCTGACACAGCGGAGACTTCACGATGGCCTTGAACAGCTCCTCCAGGGTGAGGATTTCCTCCCAGAGCAGCCCTCCGCGCAGCACGCGGGTTTCGCTCTGCGGCCGGTATTTGGGCCGTCCCGCCTTGAGGGCGCTGTAATACCCCTTCGTGATCTCCCGTCCGCGCTGTCGAACGACCACGGCGTTCTTGGGGCCCGGGCCCGGCGTGATCACAGGCTGTGATTCCACCAATTCCCGCTGCTCGAGATCCGACAGGAAGGTCTTCACGTTCTGCCGTGTGCGGGCCTGGTTCAGACCCACCGGAAAGGCCGTCTGGAGGCGGAAGAACGGCATGCTCTTCGTAGGAAGCGGCTTGAGGGGGAGGCTCACCGTCTGGCTGACGGAGGCCATGCGCTCTCCACCACTCTTGCAGTCCTTCTCCTCGAGGTAGATGGTGGGAATGCCCATGTACATGCCGGCTTCCAGACCACCACTGCGAATGCCAATCTGGATGACATCGAATTCGGACAGCAGCGCCAGGAGGAAGGCCATCTGGCTGTGCCGGTCTCCCGCGAAGCAGGACAGCCGCTTGAAGAAGTGGATCAGGTTGTCGTCCTGCTCTCCCTGCCACAGATTGTCCTGGGCCCTCCCAGGATCCTGCTCGTACCAATCCACGCGGAGCTCATCTCCAATGACCACGGGGATGAGCGGCCTTCCCGCCTGATCCTGCCCCGCCCGGCGCACGGCGAGGCAGATGCTCTCGTAGAGCTGCGCCGTCATGACGTGGTGGGGATTGCGCTTGGCGGCGTCGATCTTCTTCCAGTTGGCCTCGGTGACCTGGGCCGGTTGGATCCCCGCCTGCTTGAGCCGCTTCATCTCATCACCGTTGAGCCCGCGGCTCCAGATGAGCACCACGGTGCCTCGCTTCCCTCCCCTGCTCTTCGAGGCCAGAGCCAGCTTGTCGGCGAAGCGATTGACGAAGCCGGCGATCTCTCCATGCCGCTGCATGCCCAGACGAGCCACGTCGCGCACCTTCCTGGCGACGACATCGGGCCCGCTCCGCTCGATCTCCGCCTGGATATGCCGGGTGGTCTGACCAATGGTCGTGAGGTTCAATCCCCCGAGCACTTCCCGGAAGGCGCGCTCGGTCGTGGATTGCCGCGTCAGACGCATTCCGGGGTTGTTGACGGCGATGTACATCTGGTTGCCGCTCATCTCCATCAGGCCATCCCAGAGCACGACCGTCGAGACCCGCTGCCCATAGCGCGTCCGGGCATCCTCGTACGCGGCGAGCTTGTCGCGCAGGCGGGTGTCCTTGGCGGCGTTGAGCGCGAAGCGCTGCTCCAGTTGATTGCGGACCTCCTCGAACTTCTTGGTCCGGGCGCCAACTCCCTTCTTGCGGAGACTCTTCTCGACCTCCTCGGCCTCCGTGTCCCCGTGCTCATTCCTCGCTTCCTCGACCGCCTCCCGCATCTCCTGCTCGATCTCGGCGCGCCTCTTCTCGACGTTGTAGGCGCGTTTGTCGATATTCACCTGCTGGGAATCGAGTGTCTGCTCCAGCTTCTGCATCGCCTCCCGCGACTCCGCCGACGCATCCCCCACCACCAGGATCAACCGCTGGGGGGAGACGCCAATGGAGGCGTAGAACTTCAAGAAGCCCTCGGCCTTGGAGACCTCGTCCGAGCTCACGAAGAAGGCCAGCGCGCTGTTTGGAAAGAGCAGCAGCGACACCGCGACGCCCGTGGTGTCTCCGGACTGATTGGGATTCTGGCTATAGCACGTCGTGAAGCCAGGCTGGTCCGACCAGTCCACCCGGCTCGCCACGGCCGAGGTGAGGTGCTGACGGCGCTCCTGCGGACCCGCGCTCAGGCTGTGCGAGGCGAGGACGAGACCGTCTGTCCCACAGTCCGGGCACCGCCGGATCTGCACCAGCGCATTGGTCTGGGTCTGCTTGTGGCCACACGTCCGACAGATCAAGAGCATGACAGCCACTATACCAGAAAAACCGTACTAACGGGGACTCTCTGGATGTGGGAGATTTCGTACAACACAGCTTGCTGTCGCTGAACTCCAGACAGATCAACCGCGCCGCCCCGGGGAGGGTTGCGACTCAGAAGCGCTCACAAAATGAGAATGAGATGGAGAAGCGCCAGCTCAGGAGCATACACCGGTGTGCTAAAGCGGCGGCATGCTCGACCACATCATGCTGCGAGTGAGGGACTACGCCGCGTCCAAGCGTTTCTATGACGCGGTGCTCGGCACACTCGGCTATCGGATGCTCCTGGAGTTCCCAGAGGCCGGCGGCTACGGAGACGACCAGAAGCCCTATTTCTGGATCGGTCCCTCGCAGGATCCCCACCCCCGCACCCATATCGCCTTCATGGCCAAGGACCGCGCCGCGGTGGATGCCTTCCACGCCAAGGCGCTGGAGATGGGCGCCAGGGATGATGGCGCGCCGGGCCTGCGCCCGCACTACCACCCGGACTACTACGGCGCCTTCGTCATCGACCCCGACGGTCACAACATCGAGGCCGTCTACCACGGCCCCGCCTCCCCATAGGCCACGCTTCCCCCCGGGCCCCTGTGCGCGTGGACCTGGAGCCATGCTTTGATGACGGCACGCCACGCTGGTGCGTGCACTCATGAAGTATCGGGGGGACATTCCATTGGGCCATGACGAATCCGCGGTCTTGAAGCAGCCGGCACTTCCCTTTCCACCCAAGGTGCCGGGCATTCCCCTCCTCGGCGCACTGCCCGCGCTGATGAAGGAGCGCCTCGACTTCCTGGAGGCGGCCCGCCAGCGGCATGGCGACATCTTCACCCTGGAGCTCGGCTTCACCGACGCCATCATCCTGAGCCACCCACGGCATACACAGCACGTCCTGGTGGATCACGCGCGCAAGTACTTCAAGGGCGGGGCCATCTGGGAGTCGATGCGGACCTTCCTGGGCAACGGGCTGCCCGTGAGCGAGGGGGACTTCTGGAAGCGGCAGCGGCGCATGATCCAGCCCGCGTTCCACCCGCAGCGGCTGATCGCCCTGACGGAGAAGATGGTGGCGGCCATCGACGAGAGCCTGGCGGGCTGGGAGCAGGCGGCCCGGACGGGCGAGCCCTTCGACATCGCCGAGGCCTTCTCGCGGATGACCATGAACGTGATGGTCCGGGCGATGTTCGGCAGCGGCCTGGAGGCGGACGAGGCGAAGCGGGTGGGCCAGGCGATGGCCTACATCATCGACTACATGATGCAGGGGATGGTGACGAAGTCCCTGCCCGAATGGCTGCCAGTCCCGGGCCGCGCCCGCTATCGGGAGGCGATCCGGTACATCGACGAGGTCGTCATGCGGGTCATCGAGCGGGGACGGCGGAGCGCCGAGGAGGACAACCTGCTCTCGCTGCTGCTACACGCGGTGGATGGGGAGTCGGGCGAGCGGATGACCAACACGCAGCTGCGCGACGAGGCGGTGTCGCTCTTCGTCGCCGGGTACGAGACCACCGCGGTGGGCCTGGCCTGGGCCTTCCATCTCATGACCCGCCACCCCGAGTCCTTCCAGCGGTTGCGGACGGAGGTGCGGGAGGTGCTGGGCGAGCGGGTGCCCGGCTTCGCCGATCTGCGTCAGCTCGGCTACGCCCGCAACGTTTTGCAGGAGGCGCTCCGGCTGTACTCGCCCTCGTATTGGATTCCCCGCACGTCGTCGGAGGAGGACGAGATCGACGGCTACCAGATTCCGGTGGGGAAGATGGTGGTGGTCTTCACGCACCTCATCCACCGCCACCCGGGCGTCTGGGAGGAGCCGCGGCGCTTCGATCCGGACCGTTTCACACCGGAGCGTTCCGAGGGGCGGCACAAGCAGGCGTGGATGCCGTTCGGCGCCGGCCAACGCATGTGCATTGGCAAGGAGTTCTCGCTGATGGAGGGGCAGCACATCCTCGCCCGCATCGCCCAGCGCTACGACGTGTCCGCCGTTCCAGGACGGGAAGCCCAGGTGCACATCGGCACCAGCATCCGCGCGAAGAACGGGGTGTGGGTGCACCTGAAGGCGCACGCACTCTAAGCTGGAGGAACCATGCTCACCGGTGCCTTGACGCTCCCCACCCTGGAAACGCCCCGCCTGCGCCTGCGCTGGATGACGGAGGCGGACATCCCCGCGCTCTTCGAGCTCTTCTCCCACCCCGAGGTGACCCGCTACTGGAGCTGGTCCGCGTACACCGAGCGGGCCCAGGCGGAGACGCTGTTGGAGAACATCCACAAGCACTTCGCCGAGCGCTCGCTCTTCCAGTGGGGCTATGCCCGGCACGAGGACGATCGGATCATCGGCACCTGCACCCTGGCGGAGCTGAGCGGGCAGCACCGGCGCGCGAGTCTCGGGTACGCGCTGAACCACGCGCACTGGGGCCACGGCTACGGGCGCGAGGCGGTGGCCCGGGTGGTGGAGTTCGGCTTCACCTCTCTCGAGCTGCACCGGTTGGAGGCGGACGTGGATCCGCGCAACACGGGCTCCATAGGGGTACTCGAGGGGCTGGGCTTCCAGCGCGAGGGCTACCAGCGCCAGCGCTACTTCCTCAACGGGGAGATCCAGGACGCGGTGCTGTACGGGCTGCTGCGGCCGGAGTGGCGGCCGGGTTTCGCCACCTCGTGAAGGAGCGCTCCTGGGCGTGAGGGCCCGGAGCGCCGCGCTCACGGCGTGGGCGCGGGCACCACCGGAACGGGGGCGGCCAGCACTGGAGGAACGTCCCGCCCCTCGCCGAAGCCCAGCACCCACCACTCGGGGGCCTGCCCTCCCCGCTCCACCAGCGCGCGCTTCAGATCCTCCACCGGCTCGTCCTCGCCGTCGTCCGCGAGCCGGAAGGTGCCGTAGTGCATGGGGACGCTGTAGCGCGCCCCCAGGTCCACGCTGGCCTGGACGGCCTCGCCCGGCGACACGTGGACCGGGGACATGAACCACTCGGGCTTGTAGGCACCGATGGGCAGCACCGCCAGACGCATGGGCCCGAAGCGCTCACGGGCCTCGGCGAACTGCCGGCCCCAGCCAGTGTCTCCCGCGAAGTAGGTGGCCCCATGCGGGCCCCGGAAGACGTAGCCCGTCCACAGCGTGCCGCCCCGATCGAACAGGCCCCGGTTGGCGAAGTGCTGGGTGCGCGCGCTCACCAACGTCACCTCCGGGCCCAGCGGGAACTCCTGCCACCAGTCCACCTCCGTCACCTGCCGCAGGCCCTTGTCCTCCAGGAAGGCGCGGTTGCCCAGGCCCGCGAAGATCCGCAGCCCGGGGAACTTCTCCTGGAGCCGCCGCAGCGTGGCCACGTCCATGTGGTCATAGTGGTTGTGGCTGAGCACCACCACGTCGATGGGGGGCAGGTCCTCGAAGCGGATGCCCGGCGGCCTCACGCGCTTGGGCCCCGCGAAGGACACCGGACTGCAGCGCTCGCTGTAGATGGGGTCCGTGAGGATGTTGAGCCCGTCCAGTTGCAGCAGCACCGTGGCGTGGTTGATGAACGTCACCCGCAGGCCACCGCGGGCCACGCGCTCGGGTGGAGGCGGGCCAGGAGGCACATCGTTCCACTCCTTCCACGGGCCCGGCTTCCGGTTCAGTTGCCAGTCCAGGAAGCTCCCCTTCTGCTCCCGGGGCTCCAGGTTGAGGAAGCGCTCCCCATCGAAATGGTCCGTCTTCGGCCCCTTCCACGTCGGAGCGGAGAAGATGCAGCCGCCGATGCCCACGCCACCCACGATGAAGGCCAACACCCCGGCCAGGGACAGCAGCAACCGGCGCGGCAGGGTTCTTTTCATGGGGCGTTTCTAACCTAATCGTGCCTGAGCGCGATGACCGGATCGATCCGGGTGGCGCGGTACGCGGGCAGGAAGCTGGCGACGAGGGCCACGCCCACCAAGAGCACCGTCACACCGGCGTAGGCCCACGGGTCGGCGGCCTGGACGGAGTAGAGCAGGCCCGCGAGCAGCCGGCTGGCCACGAAGGCCAGGACGAGCCCCAGCGCCACACCCATGGCGGTGAGCTGGAGGTACTGCCCGATGACGAGCCGCAGGACGGAGCGCGCATCGGCGCCCAGGGCCATGCGGATGCCGAGCTCGCGCGTGCGCTGCGAGACGGCGAAGGTCACGACGCCGTAGAGGCCCATCGCGGCGAGCACGAGCGCCAGGCCCGCGAAGGTGCCCACGAGCACCATCAGGAAGCGGGGCTGGGCCACCGCGTCGCCAAGGATGTTCTCGAGCGTGCGGACATGGGCCACGGGCAGGTTCTTGTCCAACGCCCGCATCTCGGCGCGCACGGAGGGGGCCAGCGCGAGCGGTTCTCCCCCGGTGCGCACCACGAGGCTCATGTCGTTGGGAGAACCCTGCGGATGGAGCACGTACACCTCGGGGAGGGGCTCCTTCGCGATTCCCTGGTGGCGGACGTTGCCCACCACGCCCACCACCTGCCCGCCCATGTCCCCGTTGCCGAAGTTCATGCCGAGCCGCACGGTACGGCCCAGGGGATCCTCGCCGGGCCAGTAGCGCCGTGCGGCCTCCTCGCTGATGACGACGCTCCACTGCCCCTGCTCGCCGTCCTGGGACGTGAGCAGGCGGCCCCGCTTCAGGGGGATGCGCAACACCTCGAAGAAGCCCGGGGTGATGATGCGAACCTGGGCGTATTGCCGCTGCTCGGGCGTGGGCTTTGGCCGGGACATGTCCCACATCGAGGTGCTCATGTTCCGGCCCGCCAGTGGCAGGTGGTAGGTGGCCGCCACGGCCTGGACGCCCGGCAGGGAGCGCACCCGCTCCAGGAGCGAGTCATAGAAGTTCACCCTGGATGCGCTCGAGGCGTACGCCTCCCGCTGGGGCAGGGACAGGTCCATCGTGAGCACGTGCTCGGAGCGGAAGCCTGGATCCACCTGCTGCAGGCGCATGAAGCTCTTGAGCAGCAGCCCCGCGGCCACCAGCAGCACGACGGCCAGCGCCGTCTCGGACACGACGAGCACGTTGCGCGCCCGGTGGCGCACGCCGGTGCTGCTGCGTCCCACCTCGCGCAGCGAGTGGCCCAGCTCGGCCCGGGCCGCCTGCAGCGCCGGGAAGAGGCCGAAGAGCAGCGCGGTGAAGAGCGACAGCCCGGCGCTGAAGACGAGCACCTTCCCGTTGATGGTCACCTGCTCCAGGCGCGGGATGTCCTTGGGCCCCAGCGCGACGAGCACATCCAGGCTCCAGCTCGCCACCAGCAGGCCCGCGGCCCCGCCGATCAGCGCCAGCACGAGGCTCTCCACCAGCAACTGCCGCACGATGCGGCCCGGAGTCGCGCCCAGGGCCAGCCGCACGGAGATCTCCCCCTCGCGGCTCACCGCGCGCGCCAGCAGCAGGTTGGACAGGTTCGCGCAGGCGATCAGCAGCACCAGCCCCACCGCGCCCAGCAGCAGCAACAGCGCCGGCTCCACCTCTCCCACCAGGTCCTTCTGCAACGCCACCACGGCGGCGCCGCAGCCGGTGTTGGTCTGCGGGTACTGCGCCTCCAGTTCCCGGGCCAGCGCCACGAGCTCCGCCTGGGCCTGCTCCACCGTGACGCCCGGAGCCAGCCGGCCGTAGACCTCCAGCCAGTGGGCCCCCCGGTTGAACGGGGCGATGAGATCTCCCTCCCAGGTCACCGGAATCCAGAGCTGGGACCTCGACGGGAAGTCGAAGCCCGGACGCATCACGCCGACCACCGTGTACGGGACCCCATCCACCTCCACGCTCCTGCCGAGCACCGCGGGGTCTCCCCCGAAACGCCGCTGCCAGAGCGCATGCCCCAGCACCACGACACGGCTGTGCCCCGGCGCGTCCTCGCCCGGCAGGAAGGTGCGGCCCACCAGCGGGGACGTGCCGAGCACCTGGAAGAACTCCGCCGAGACCGTGGTGCCCTGGAGCCGCTCGGGCTCGCCCCCCGCTCCCGTGAGGCTGAGATCCGTCGAGTCCGACGCCGCGAGCTCCTTGAACGAGCGGCTCTTCTCGCGCATGTCGCGGAAGTCGAGCACGGAGGTGTCTCCGTTCTTGCCGCGCGACACGGAGTACACGTGCACGAGCCGCTCCGCCTCGGGCATGGGCAGGGGCCGCAGCAGCACCGTGTCCACCACGCTGAAGATGGCGCTGTTGGCCCCCATGCCGAGCGCGAGCGTGAGCACCGCGATCAGGGTGAAACCGGGGCTCTTGCGCAGCCTGCGAAGCGCAAGCCAGAAGTCCTGGCTCAAGGTATCCATGCGAAGAGGGGCTCCAGGGTGGGGGTGTTCCGGCCAGACGATTCAGCAAGGAGGATGCCAGTCCACGGGTCCCCCACCCCGAGGCGCCACCAAGGAATTCCACCCAGGTGGGAGGCATCCCCGCCGCGTGCGCTTCCCAGAAGTGGGACATGTCATCCCATTTCCGGTGGGGCCTCGACGGGTGAACAGATCAGGGCCGGCGCGTTTGCTGAACTGAACGATCGCGAGCCTGCCCGCTTGGCGCCCCCGGGTAGCGGCACCAGATTTCTCTTCCACGACAGGAGAACCCCCATGAAGCCGCTCGCCGCGAACCGTCTCGTCCTCTCCAGGAAGCAGCACCGGGCCTGCACCCTGAGCATCACGAGGGCAGAGCTCGAGCAGCACCTGGGACCCCCGCTCGCCATCGACGACGAGGGGGATGGCCTGGGCCCCCGCTACCGGTGGGAGTGCCAGGGTGAGTGTGGCCTCGAGATGCTCATCGATCTCCCCCGCGACGGCGCGCAGGAGGCCGTGCTGTGGATGAAGCACCTGGAGGTCGAGCACGCGCTGGAGCACCTGGGCCTGTCCACCGAGCACGTGCTGTGGCGGGCGGACATGCTGGAGCCGCTGCCGCTGGATGGCTGGGCCGTGGTACGCCAGGACAATGCCGGCAACCGGTTCGACATCTGCGTGCTGTCCGTGCCGGATCACGCGGAGTGCCTGGCACGGCTGCTGGAGACGCGCGTCCCCGAGCAGTCCTATGCCATGGAGGGCCGGGGGCTGAAGCCGGCGCCCCGGCGGACCCCCTCGCGCGGCTGGGCCCCGCCGAGCCACGACGAGCACACCGCCTCCCTGTAGGTTCACGCGGCAACGCCTGATACACCGCTCCCCCGCCAATCCGAGAGCGGACATGCCCAAGCGCACACCCTCCAGCCGGAACAACACCAGCAAGCCCGTCGAGCGGGACATCATCCCGCCCGGTACGGACGTGCCGGACAGCGGCCTCTTCTTCAACCGCGAGCTGTCCTGGCTCGCCTTCAACAACCGGGTGCTCCAGCTGGCCGAGGACACCTCGGTGCCGCTGATGGAGCGCGTGAAGTTCTGCGCCATCTACGCGCGCAACCTGGATGAGTTCTTCATGATTCGCGTGGCGCGCCTGCACGAGCAGGTGCGCAACCGCGTGGCGCGCCTGGTGCCGGACGGGGCCACCCCGGGCGAGACGCTCGACAAGCTGCACGACCGCATCCTCGAGCAGGGCCGCCGCCACAGCGACTGCTTCGAGCGCCAGCTGCGCCCCGCCCTCGCCGAGAAGGGCCTGCGCATCCTCTCCATGAAGGAGCTCGACGCCGAGGCGCGCGCCCTGCTGGAGCAGCGCTTCCGCGAGCAGATCTTCCCCGTGCTCACCCCGCTGGCCATCGGCCTGGGCCGGCACTTCCCCTACATCTCCAACCTCTCCCTGAGCCTCGCGGTGCTGCTGAGGGATCCGGTGACGGAGACGGAGAACGTGGCCCGGGTGAAGGTGCCCAAGGAGCTGCTGCCGCGTTTCGTCCCGCTCAAGGGGGGCACCACCTTCGTGCCGCTCGAGGACATCATCGCCCACCACCTGGACGCGCTGTTCCCCGGAATGGAGGTGCTGGACCGGGGACTGTTCCGCGTCACGCGCGACGCGGACTTCACCGTGTCCGAGGACGCGGAGGACCTGCTGGTGGCCGTGCAGACGGAGCTGCGCCAGCGCCGCTTCGGCGACGTCATCCGCCTGGAGGTGCAGGCGGGGATGAGTCCCAAGATGCTCGAGCCGTTGATCGAGGCGCTCGCGCTGGAGCCCCGCCAGGTCTACGAGGAGCAGGGGCTGTTGGACTACACGGACCTGATGTCCGTGGTGTCCACGCCGGGCTTCGCCGAGCTGAGGGATCCTCCCTGGACGCCCGTCACCCAGCCCCGCCTGAAGGCCGAGAGTGACAGCGGCGAGGTGAGCACGGTGATGTCGGCCATGCGGCGGGGGGATCTGCTCGTCCATCACCCCTACGAGTCCTTCGCCACCTCGGTGGAGCGCTTCGTCACGGAGGCGGTGGAGGATCCGGACGTGCTCGCCATCAAGCAGACGGTGTACCGCACCTCGGACAAGTCACCGCTGGTGCCCGCGCTCATCCGCGCCACCGAGCGGGGCAAGCAGGCGGTGTGCATGGTGGAGCTCAAGGCGCGCTTCGACGAGCGCACCAACATCCAGTGGGCCCTGGCGCTGGAGGAGGCGGGGGTACACGTCGTCTACGGCATCCCCGGCCTCAAGACGCACGCCAAGGCCATCCTCATCGTCCGCCGCGAGGGCGAGCGCGTGCGCCACTACGTCCACGTGGGCACCGGCAACTACAACTCGAAGACGGCCCGCCTCTACACGGACCTGGGGCTCTTCACCACGGATCCGGAGATCGGCGCGGACGTGGCGGACCTCTTCAACTTCCTCACCGGCTTCGCCCGCCCCAAGTCCTTCCGCAAGCTGTTGGTGGCCCCCATCAACATGCGCGAGGGCCTGCTGGAGCAGATCCGCCGCACCATCTCCGAGCACTCCGCCGAGCGCCCCGCCCGCATCCAGATGAAGATGAACGCGCTGGTGGACCCGGCGATGATCCGCGCCCTCTATGACGCCTCGCGCGCCGGGGTGAAGGTGGACCTCAACGTGCGCGGCATCTGCTGCCTGCGCCCCAACGTCCCCGGCGTCTCGGACAACATCCGCGTCGTCTCCACGCTCGGCCGCTTCCTCGAGCACTCCCGCATCTACCTCTTCGAGCGCGGTGGTGGGATTCGCTGCTACATCGGCTCGGCGGACCTGATGCCCCGCAACCTGGATCACCGGGTGGAGGCCCTCACCCCGGTGGAGGATCCACAGTTGCTCGCCCAGGTGAGGGATCTGCTCGACCGGAGCCTCTCGGACAACACCCACGCCTGGGTGCTCGACGCGGACGGGTCGTGGAAGCGCCGCGCACTGGAGGGCGAGAAGCGCTGGTCCCAGGGCGAGCTGATGGAGCGCGCGGTGCGCATGGCGCAGGCCTCCACCGGACGGCCCCTGTCCTGACCTTCCACGTTTCCCGGCCTCCCCACTTCTGTTGCACCTGCAAGCATTCAATGGGGTGAATCGCGGGAAGACGTCTGGAGTGGGCCGGGCGGCAGCGGGCGGACGGACGATTGTGTTGGGCCCCCCGGAGAGCGGATGATGGAGGCCCCGTCGTCCCGCGTGGGCCCATGTCAAACGATCAGCAGACCCCTGTTCCCCCAACCACGGATGAGAGCCTGGCCGATGCGGTGGCGCATGCTCACAAGAAACTGGAGCAGCCCGCGATCTGGCCCGGCAACGTGCCCTCCCAGCTCCAGGCGTTGGAGGTGCTGTGCGGCAAGCGGACGCTGGCGATCTCCCTGCCCAACGCCCGCAGGCTGCAGGAGAAGCTGACCCTGCCCGAGCGCGAGGCGCTCATGGACGAGGGCCTCGCCGATTCCCTGCGGGAGGCCGTCGCGGTGCGCTGGCGCCTGGCGGCGGCGCAGGATCTGCTGCTGACCGCCGGAGGCCGGGTGGATCGGGCGGCGCTCGAGGCGCTGCTCGCCGAGGTGGACCGGGTCCTGGAGGCACTGCGCGCCGCGACGCCCGCCACCCCGGACCTGGGGCTCGCCATTGATCGCACCTGGGAGACGCTGACCCAGGAGGCGGTGGACTTCTCCACCAACGTGAAGGCGGCCGCGGCCCAGCCGGCCGCACCCGCCCACCCGCATCCGGCGCCGAAGAAGCCCGCGGCCACCGGCAAGGTGACCTTCCAGCCGCAGGAGCCGGATTCGCAGAACGCTCCCAAGAAGTCGAACAAGGCGCTGTTCGTGGGGCTGGGCCTGGCGGTGGCCATGGTGGCCGCCTATCACGCCACCCAGGGCACGGCCACCGTGGCGCCCCCCGCCGCCTATACCCAATCGGGCTCGCCTCCGGACACCGTCGTCATCCCCAACTCGTCCGACGGATCGATCCTGGTGCGCTCGCTGCGCACGGGACCCGCCACGCCGCAGCAGGAGGCGTGGTTCAAGCAGCAGGAGGCCAGCGGCATGCAGCTCAAGCCCCAGGGTCCGGGCGCCTGGCTCCTCGTTCCCACCGCGAAGGCTCCGGCCACCGCGGGCAATGGCTCTCCTTAAGAATCCCGCGGTCCTCTCTTTCCCATCGCCTCGAAGGGGGCATGTCATGGCGAACCGAAAGCTTCACCCCGTCCACACCCGCCGGGGCTTCACCCTGATCGAGCTGATGATCGTCGTCTGCATCGTCGGCCTGCTGTCCACGGTGGCCCTGCCGGAGTTCCAGAACATCATGCTGCGCTCGAAGCAGGCCGAGCGGGAGCTGATGATGAACTCCATCATGCGCGTGCTGAACGAGTACACCTCCGCCCACAATGGGAAGTTCCCGGGAGGGGATGCGCCGGACCTGCCGTTCAACCCGGTGGAGGAGCCGAACGGCAAGAAGCAGCGCTTCAACATGGACCTGGGCCATTGGAAGGATCTGGGCTGGGCGCCCGACGGCCACCTCTATTACCGCTATGAGGTCCTGCTCAATGGCGATGGCGATCTGGTCATCACGTCCAAGGGCGACCTGAACAACAACGGGTTGGTCAGCTACAAGGAGATCAAGTTCCGGCTCCAGGGCGGCATGTGGCAGCGGATGTCCGAGACCGATTACGGCGACCACTTCTGAGCGCCGCCCGGCGGTCCGGGCCGCGGAGTTGATGAACGCGGCCCCGGAATGAGGTAGGAGCGCACTCCATGGGCGCTCAATGGAAGCACAAGGGCCGCACGGAGCACGCGGCCGCGAAGGGCAGGCTCTTCACCAAGCTGGTCAAGGAACTCATCGTCTCCGCCAAGGCCGGGGGGGCTGATCCGAACAGCAACCCCCGCCTGCGCATGGCGATGGACGCGGCGAAGAAGGCCTCGATGCCGCGCGACACGCTGGAGCGCGCCATCAAGAAGGGCGCGGGCCTGCTGGACGAGCCGGTGAACTACGAGCTGGTGACGTACGAAGGCTTCGCCCCGCACCAGGTGCCGGTGATCGTCGAGTGCCTCACCGACAACAAGACCCGCACCGCCGCCAACATCCGGCTGCTGTTCCGCAAGGGGCAGATCGCCACCAGCGGCGCGGTGTCCTGGGACTTCAACCGCCTGGGCGTCATCGAGGCCACGCCGCCTGAAGCGGGCGCGGATGCCGAGACGGCCGCCATCGAAGCGGGCGCGCAGGAGCTGGAGCCAGGCGAGGAGGGCGGCACGCGCTTCCTCACCGCGCCCACGGACCTGGACACCGTGAGCCGCGCCCTGACGGGCATGGGCTGGACGGTGAGCGCGCAGAACCTGGCGTGGGTGGCCAAGAATCCGGTGTCGCTCGAGGGAGAGGCGCGCACCGAGGTCGAGGCGTTCCTGGAAGCCATGGACGAGGACGACGACGTCCAGAACATCTACGTCGGCCTCAAGTGAGCCCCGCGCCGGTGGAGCCACAGGAGCGGGCCCGGGCACTGCTGAGCCGGGAGTCCTCCCCCACCCCGCTGCCGATGACGGCCCGGAGGGAGCCCTCGCTGTTCGGGCCTCCCTCCTTCCAGAACCGGTTCCTCCCCTTCCTGCCGTCCCACCTCCAGCTCGCGCTGTCCCTGGCGGCCCGTTTCATGGAGCTGGCCAACACGCGGCCGGGCGACGAAGGACTGGGAGCGGTGCTGGACGAGGCCGAGCGGCAGGCCCTCGCTGGCGACCCCGAGTGGGCGAAGTACGCGCTGCGCGTCTTCATCGCCCACCACCCCGAGGGCCGCCGGCTGTCCGTGCCGCCCCTGCGGGAGCGCGCCCCCCACCAGGTGCTGCCCTCGGGGCGCCCCGAGATTCCCCGGAAGGGCAACCCCGGCACGCCCGGCGCGGAGATGTGGCTGGACTACTTCCGCGAGGACAGCGGGCTCAACGAGCACGTGGACGCGTGGCCCGTGCTGTACCCGGCGGCGGGCCACCCGGACCCCGCGAGCCCCGAGCGCCGCGTGCACCCGGAGGGACGGGCGGAGCTGCTGGCGTCCCTGCGCCAGCAGTTGCTGGCCCGCTACGACACGGAGCGGCTGGGGTTCGGCATGCCGCGCACCGTGCCCCTGGGGGACTACGCCTCCCCCATCAACGAGGGCTATGACGCGGGGCTGCCCGGCTTCGCTCCCCGGCCGCCCGGCCTGAGCCCGAGGGACCTGCCCGGCTACGGTGTCACGGACCACGCCATGCGCCGCGACCTCCTCTTCACCGCGGCCTCCTCGGGGCTGTTGTGGCGGGACGAATCGCCCGTGGTCATCGAGCACGTGGAGCAACTGGCCGACACGGCCGAGTCCAACCCGGGCTCGGTGGACGGTGAGGCCTGGGCGGACCCGCTCGGCCCCTACGGCGCGCACCACCACCTGGGCCATGTGCTGCTCGGCTGCCTGACGGCGCCCCAGAACAAGACGGGCCTGCCCGGGGTGCTCACCTCCCCGGCCACCGCGGCGAGGGATCCGCTCTTCTACCGCTGGCACCGCCACGTGGACGACATCCTCGACGCCTGGCGGAGCACGCACCTGCCGCCGTACGACGTCTCCCACGGCCCCCAGGTGCTGGTGCGCAAGTGGCTCGGCGAGGGCATCTACCCGGCCCACCAGAGCCCGGACATCCTCCTGTGCTTCGTCAAGGACATCCCCGGCGGGACGTCCCCGGACTTCGACGGCCAGCGGTGGGGCGAGGCCACCTTCGGGGGAGAGTACTGGACCAGCCCTCCCCCCTCCTTCCGCGCGAGCACGCACGCGCTGAACACCTTCATGGCGCAACAGGTGGTGCGCCTGCCGGACGGGCGGGAGGTGGTGAAGCAGCACCTGTCCCACGAGCCCTTCCACTACTTCTTCCGGGTGGAGAACCTGCTGCCGCACGAGCAGAAGGTGACGGTGCGCATCTACCTGGCGGCGGATGCGTTCGCCGAGGATCGCCGCATGTGGATGGAGATGGACCAGTTCGACCACACGCTGCGGCCCTCGGAGCAGGCGGTCATCTTCCGGCCGGCGAGCCTCGCGTCCGTGGTGCACGAGCGCGGCTGGCCCGTGAACCTGCTGCTGCCGCGCGGCCGGCGCGAGGGCATGCTCTTCCGCTTCATGGTGATGCTCACGCCCTGGAACGAGGAGCGGGAACCGGGCGGCCCGTTCCACCGGCCCGTGCCTCCGGGACAGCGCATCGCGGACATGCTCACGCAGTCCCACCTCGCGACGCGGAACATCTGGATCCACCACGTCACGCCCTGAGGCACGGGCGGCGTCAGTAGTCGCCCTTGCGCAGCTGGAAGTGGAGGGCCTCGAGCTCCTTGAGCAGCTTCTCGCGCTCCTGGGTGAAGAGCTCGCGCGCGCGGGGCTTCTGCGCATCGCTCAGCCCCTTCTCCGCCTCCATGTAGGACAGCGTGTCGTTGTCCTGCATCTCGCGCAGCATGGAGCCGATGCGCTCCAGCCGATCGCGCCGGACGAGACGCGCCTGCTCGGCGTCCGGCGGCCCCGAGCTGCTGCCCTTTCCTCCGTGGGCGTCATGCGTCCCGCCGCCCATGTAGCCCCCGTGCCAGGGCCGGTTGTCCTTCTTGCTCTGGGCCCGCAGCGTTTCCAGCTGGTGATGGAGCCCGATGTTCTTCTCGTGGAGGGAGAACTCCAACTTCTCGAAGCGGTCCACCTGCTCGGCGGTGAGGGCCAGCTCGTCGCGGTGCTCGAGCAGCACCGTCACGGAGGACTTGAAGGCCAGGGCCGGAGCCTCCCCGTCCGCGCGCTGGGACGCGGTGGAGCGGGCGCAGGCGGCGAGCGAGAGGGACACCCACAGCAACAACATCGTGCGAATCATGTCCTCCATGGTGCCATGAAATAGAGTGCGGACATGGCCCCAGCCCCCTGGCCGCACCGCCGGATCGAGGCGCTCGTCTTCATGACGGTATTCCTCGACCTGGTGGGCTTCGGCATCGTCATCCCGCTCCTGCCCTTCTACGTCCAGTCGATGGGAGGCTCGGAGCTCACCGTCGGCGTGCTCCTCGGCAGCTTCTCCTTCACGCAGCTGCTCGCCACCCCGCTCCTCGGGCGGTTCTCGGATCGCTACGGCCGCCGGCCCATCATCCTGGTGAGCCTCGCGGCCAACGCGGTGGCCATGGGCCTCTTCTCCCTGGCCAGCTACCACCACCTGCTGCCGCTCCTCTTCGCCTCGCGGATCCTCGCGGGTGCCACCTCGGGCAACATCTCGGCGTGCCAGGCAGTGCTCGCGGACGTCACCCCCTCCGAGAACCGCGCCCAGGCGATGGGCCGGCTCGGGGCCGGCATCGGCCTGGGGCTCGTCCTGGGCCCCATGATCGGCGGACAGCTCTCCCAGTGGGGAGCGTGGTTCCCCCCGCTGGCGGCGGGAGCGCTCGCCCTGCTCGGCGCGATCGGCGTGCTCCTGGCCATGCCCGAGACCCATCCGAACCGCTCCACCGCGGCGAAGCCCCCCTCGCGGCTGAGCGTGTTCCACAGCTCGCCCCGGCAGCGCGCGCTGAGGCTCATGCTGCTGCTCTACTTCTTCGTCTTCCTCTCCATGACGACACTCCAGGTGGCCTTCGCCCTGCTCGCCCAGGAGCGGCTCGGCTGGGGCGCGAAGGAGGTGGGGTACGTTTTCGCCCTGGTGGGGGGACTGGGACTCGTCATCCAGGGGGGTCTCATCGGCCCGCTGTCCAAGGCCGTGGGCGAGGTGCGCCTGCTCATTCTCGGCACCCTGGTGCTCTGCGCCGGCATGCTGGGCGTGAGCGTCTCGGCCCAGCCCCTCTCCTTGATCGCCTCCGTCTTCCTGCTCGGCACGGGGCTCGGCCTCATCCAGCCCCTCCTGGGAAGTCTGGCCTCCCAGGCAGCCAATCCCTCGCTGCTGGGCCTGACCCTCGGGCTGGCACAATCCTCGGGAGGTCTCGCTCGCACGTTGGGGCCGGTGGCCAGCGGCGCGCTGTACAAGTCCCTCGGTGCCAGCGCCCCCTTCACCGCGGGAGCACTCATCGCACTCGGAGCGGCGGTGCTCGGGGCCCTGCTGAAGCGGGAGGGACTCGGAAGACACCCCGGCGCCGGAAGCGAGGCCCGGGAGAGCCGCTGAGCGTCACCGGGCGCCGAGGTGGCCGCAGGCATCCGCGTCACCCCCGTCACACGCGCGCCGGAGAAGCTTCGTGGCCTCGGCTTCGTTCTTCCCGGCGCACCCGCCCGTCTTGTGGCACATGGCGGCGTTGTAGCAGCCCGACATGTCGCCACCGTCGCATCCCCGCATGAAGAGCGAGTAGATGCGCTCCGGAGCCGCGCCCTCCTTCGACGCGAGGATGCCCAGCACGTTGCACGCCCGGGCGCCGCCCGCGTCACACACCCGTGTGTACAGCCCGGTGGCGCGCGCGATGTCCCCCTTCATCTCGGCCTCCATGGCCGCATCCCAACAGCCGCTCACCGTCCCGCCGGGGCACGCCTCGTCCTTGTTCCCGAGCGCGGCCTCGGACTCGAGCGCCTGACCCGCTCCGCTGTCCTGCCCGGACCCACCCGGTTGCGGCCGCGGCTGCTTCTCGGAACACGCCACCACCGGCAGCAGCGCCAACACCCAGAACATTCGCATCGCCTCTCCTCCTCGCGCGAGACGCCTCACCCGGCAAGGGTATACACCCGCGTGGAAACGGCAGCGGGCCCGGCCGCGCATCGCGCAACCGGGCCCACCGCGCTCATCTCGTCATTGGCCGCGAATCAGTTGCAGAACCAGCCGTCCTGCACCCAGCCCTTGCGGTTGAGCTGGCCATAGGCGAAGCCATACACGTAGTCACCGTTGCGGGACTCCGGCGTGAACGTCTCGCCGTATACCAGCGTTCCGGACCAGGGACCGTCGTTGGGGGCGGTGCGCAAGTACAGGCTCTGCGCGCAGACGGTCTGGCGCACACCCATGCGGGCGCGAGCGTAGGGGCCAATGGCGGCGGCGGCGGCACCCGCGGCGAGCAGCGCGACAACGGCAACAGCGGTGCGGTTCAAACGCATGATCGGTTCCTCGATTCAGTGAAAGGGATTGATGCCGGTCCGCAGGCGGTTGGACTACCAGGAGCCCCAGCCGCCGAGGCACTCGTAGCGCATATAACCCCAGTCGTTCGGGCCGTAGTCGAAGGACGCCGCCCAGCCGTTGTAGACGGGGTGCGCGCCGCGCGTGTGGCCCACCTTGTCACCGTAATACAGAGTCCGCTTGAAGCCATACGGGCCGCTCGCGCTGTTGTAGCCCGCGTAGAAGCTCGCGCTCTGACAGACATTGATGGCGTGGTCGGGGGGAACCTGGGCGAACGCGGCGGTGGACAGGACAGCGGCCGAGGCGAGAACGGCACCAACGAGGAACTTCCGATGGGTCAAAGCCATGACTGCTCCACGTGTGGGGGGAAGGAGTGCGGCGGTACGGATGCACTGCACTCTACACGTGAATCATCGCTTTGCAAGAATTAAAGAGAAAGCCTTGAGTTCCTCGATTTCACGGAGGTTTGAGAATCATGACATCGCAAGTTTGACGCATTAGGTCGAGAAAGCACTGACAGAAGGAGGAAGCCTCGTGGGAGACCTCCTCCTCCCTGTCGCACTCACCTTCCGTGTGTCATTGGCACTGGCTCACCATCATCTCGCCGCCCGTGAGGGTGGCGTTGATGCGGAAGCTGAACACGTAGGTACCCGCCTCCGGGATGGCGACGGACGACTCCGTGCCATTGCCCGCGGCGACCGCCATGGGCTGCTCCGTGGCGATCACCACCGCGGCGGAGTTCCGCACCGCGAACTCCTTGGACCAATCCGCGCTGGCGAACTTGAAGGTGTAGGCGGTGGGCGACGGCTCGTGGACCACCACCTGATAGAGATTGTTTCCCTTGTAGGCGAAGCGGCGGCTCGCCGGCGTCGCGCCGAAGTTGTCTCCGCCGGCGTAGCTGCCCCGGATGAACATCTCCTTGCTGAGGGGACCCAGGCCCTCGGCGGCCGGGGTGTGGCAGTCGGCCAGCGGTCCCTCGCCCGAGAGATCACTCCCCTCGCCCACCTGCGGACCCTCGGCCGTCGGCGAAACGATGTCGAAGAACCTGGCCTCGAAGGGCTTCAACCGGAGCTCGTAGTTGCCACCGGAGCCCACCACCTCGGCCCCATCCAGCAGCCCGGCGAGCGCCCCCGCGCTCCCGATGGCCGTGCCCGCCACCGTGACCACCGCCGGGTCCGCCTTGGTGTTCAACACGTACAGGACGTGGTCATCTCCCTTGTCCTTGCGATCGATGTAGATGTTCGTGTCCGAGAAGATGTGCGTGCGGCTGCCATTGGCCAGCGCCGGGTGGGCATCGCGCAAGGCCATCAGCGCGGCCACGTGATTCTTCAGGCTGGCCTGTTCGGCCGAGAGCACCGCGGGCGTGCCGCCGGCGGTGGACGCAACGCCTTCCACGACGGCGGTGGTCCGGGAGACATGGTCATCGCAGTGGCCGTTGACGGCGCAGGTCGAGTTGCTCTCGCGAGCCGCGAAACCCGGCAACTCCTGGCCGATCTCATCGCCGTAATAGAGGGTGATGGGACCGCTGTACGAGGCCATGAAGCTGAAGGCGGCCTTGTGCCGCGCCCAGTACGCCGCGTCCGTGGGATTCGCCAGGGTTCCGCGCTGGAGCAGATCACCGAAGCGGACCACGTCATGGTTGGTCAGCATCAGGTTCGGCATGGCATGGGCGGGATAGGCCAGGTGGTTCTGATAACCCGTGTGGAGGTTGCTCGCCGCGCGGTTGCCAGTGCCACTCTCCTCGACGGCGAGGGTCTGCACCAGGCTGTAACGCACGGGGAAATCGAACACGGACAGCAGCCCCGGACTGTCCGTGGAGCCATAACCCTGGCTGGAGATCTCCCCCGCGCTCCGCCAGATCTCCCCCACCATGTAGCCCAGCGGATGGACCGTCTGGCCGGCCCGGTTGGTGTAGCTCGTGTTGGCCGCGGCTTCAGCGACGGCGGTGCGAAGGTCGTCCCAGTACTGCACCGGCACCTGATAGGCCTGATCCAGACGCCAGCCGTCGATCTTGTACTCGGTCACCCAATGCGCGGCGACCTCCTTGAAGAACTCGAGGTCGGCCGGATAGACGGCGGACCGTCCGGTCTCCCCCTCGGCTCCACCGGTGGTGGAGACCTTGCGGCCCTGTGGCGAGGCGTACTCCTGCGCGTTGTTCTTGTAATGCCCGAACACGCCATCGAGGAACACATACAACCCTCGGGCATGGGCGGCGGCCACCAACTCCTTCAGCTTGTCATTGGTGCCGAAGTGGGGGTCGACGTTGAAGTAGTCCGAGGCGAAGTAGCCGGTGGCATCGAGACGATCGGACCAGTCACTCTGACCGGCCACGCGCACGCTGTTGAAGATCGGGGTGAGCCAGAGGGCATTGACGCCGGTTGATTGGATGTAATCGAGACTGTTGATGATTCCCTGCAGGTCCCCCTTGTGAGGGCTGGTGCCATAGCCGGTGTTGTAATCCGCCGTGCTGTCACCATCGACGAAGGACTCGACCATGATCTGATACAGACGCAGACCACACTCGGCCTCACCATTGCCCTTGAAACAGGCCAGGCGGCTGTCGGCCCGGCCCGCCGCGGTACCGACGGTCACCTTGTAGGCCGCGGGCTCGGGTGCCGGCGGCTCGGGATTGGGTTCTCCGCCTCCGCCATTGCCATCACGGCAGGAGGAAAGAACACCGGCGATCGCCAGTGCGAGGAAGGATTGACGCCAATGCATGAGGGGCTCCTTGGGTGGTAGGCCTGAGGTGTCGTTGTACGCGCTCATGGCGCGTGAGACCGTAGTACATATAGACCCGCATGACGCTCGCCCCTCCATCGGCCACTCCCCCGCCGTCAGAACTGAGGACCTCCCCCGAGGACTCGGATCAGAAGCTCGCCACCCTGCTGCGTTGGCTCGAGGACGGCGGAGCCCGCCTCCCCAAACTGCACATCGCCCGGCAGGAGAACGGTGAGCGCTCCGTGCTCGCCCGGTCCGACATCGCCGCGGGTGAAGCCGTCCTCCAGGTTCCTCGCGGCCACCTCATCACCCTCGACGTCGCCAAAAGCTCCGACATCGGGCGCCTCATCCAGTCCCACGTCAATCCAGACAACGAGGAGATCTACCTGGCCTCCTTCCTCCTCCAGGAGAAGCTCCGGCCTGACTCCTTCTGGAAGCCCTACGTGGACACCCTGCCCGAGGCCTTCCCCCACGTCCCCCTCTTCTTCGGTGACTCCGAGCACGCCCTCCTCAAGGGCTCCTTCCTGCTCACGCTGCTGGAGTTCCAGGGCTACTCGCTCCGGCAGGACCATGCCCTCCTCTGTCAGAAGGTCCCCGGCTACGAGCACTTCTCCCTCGAGGAGTTCGCCTGGGCCCGGCTCTCCGTGTCCTCCCGCAACTTCGGCCTCAAGGTGGGCGGCCTCCAGGGGCGCGCCCTCGTCCCGCTGGCGGACATGCTCAACCACCGCCGGCCTCCCGATGTCCTGTGGGACACCTCGGCCGATGGCCAGTTCTTCGTGATGACCGCCCAGAACGCCGTGGCCTCCGGCCTGGAAATCCACGACAGCTACGGCGCCAAGAGCAATGATCTGCTCCTGCTCCACTTCGGCTTCGTGGCCAGCGACAACGAGCAGGACGAGGTCTTCCTCTCCCTCGGTCTCCCCGAGGGCACCGCGATGGCCTCCGCCAAACAGAAGCTGCTCGGGCTCTCGTCCCCCACCGCGCGTCAGCCTTTCAAGGTGCCGCTCCAGCTCGAGCACGCGTCCACCCAGCGGATGTTCTCCTTCCTGCGCGTGGCCTGCGCCGCGCCCCTCGAGCTGCCCAGGCTCGCTCCCCGGCTCCTGACGGGCCTGGGCTCCATCAAGCCGCTGGGCATTGCCAACGAGGAGCGTGTCCTGCGTGCCCTGGGCGCCGCCTGCGAGGCCCGGCTCGCCGCCTTCGACACCTCCCTCGACGAGGACGAGCGGCTGCTCCGCGAAGAGGCGCTCTCCTACAATGCCCGCAGCTGCGTCCTCCTGCGGCGCGAGGAGAAACGGATGCTGCGCGCATGGAGCGAGCTGACCCGCACCGGTCTGGAGCTGCTGCGCATGCCCCGCGCGGAGCTGGAACGGCTCGCCGCGCTCCCCCAGTCTCCCTGGGGCTGGTTCGATCGCTACGTCCGCGAGGCCGTGCTGGAGCTCGTCCGCCGCGCGTAGACGGCCTCAGTCGCAGCGGTAGCAGAGCGTCCGCGAGCCGCTCGCCACCCAGGGCGCGGCGTGCTCCCTGCACACCGCGTCCGGCCGGGCCTGAAGCCCACGGACGACGTCCGCCAACGGCGAGCCCTCCTCCTTGGAGAAGCGCTGGTAGCCTTCCCAATCCGAAGCGGAGGCCTCCCAGAAGACACACAGGCCCGGCCCCTGCCTCACCTGCCCCGATACGAACAGCGGCCAGTGCCCGTTGGTACGGCTCCAGTCGTCCGGCACCCAGCCCAGCTCGACGTTGGTGAAGTTCGTCCGCGGCCACGAGGGGCTCAGATACCCTCCAAAGCTCTTGCCTTCCTCGCGCAGTACCTGGCGGGCGAGCGCGACGGCTCCCCGGTCCTCCAGCGCATCGAGGTTGGGCAAGGGAGGTTCAGCGCGCACGCGATCCCAGTAGCTCGGCACGTAGATCTTGAAAGCCCGGCCCCACCCGCGCGTCACCTCGAAGAGCCCCACGGCGACCAGCACGGCCAGCGCCCACTCCCATCGCCCCGCACGCGCCAGTCCCTTCTGGAACAGCCCCCCCACCCGGATGCTGATGACGAGCAGCCCCAAGCACAGCAGGAGCACCACGGCGTGGAAACCGTACTTGAGGAAGTAGTAGTCCACGCGCCACCCCGCGCCCAGGTAGGCCTGCTGCACCAGGGCGTTGACTCCGGCGAACAGCAAGGCGAAGTCGATCAACCGCCGCTCGACGGGCTCCTCTCGGGAGGAGAGGAAGCGCACGGCCAGCAACCCCACCACCGTCCAGCACTGCACCCGCAGCGCACGCGCGTACGAGTAGAACGTGATGCCTCCGGAGATGTCCTTCAGGGGCAGCAGCCGCCAATACGCGTACGTGGCGGCCGCGAGGAACACGAGCCCCAGCAGCACCACCCCGCCGCGGTACTTCGAACCGGATACGCGGGTGGCCTCCAGCAGCACGAGCAGGCCACTGGCGGCGAGGAGATCCCCAAGGTTCAGCCCGTAGGTGTAGCGATAGAACACCACGAACACGGCCAGCGCGGCGCAGCGAACCCAGGGGGACCTCGGAAGCGCATAGGCGAGCCACGCCAGCACGAGCGGTACCGTGCCGAAGAGGTGGGCATAGAAGCCATCCGACTGGTGGTAGTGCAGCAACCGCAACAGCAGGAACGGCCACGCCGTGACCGTGGCCACCCACAAGGTGGCCTGCGCCGCCACCATCGCGCGGCCCGAGCGCCAGAGCCGGCCGGCAACGAACTCGAGGCCCCCAGCGAGCGCCAGGGCCATGCTGACGGGCACCAGGTAGAAGCCAGCGCGGAAGCTGGTGAACGTGTCCAGACCGAAGAGCCACCTCAGCCCGTACGTCAGCGTGTGGAAGAAGGTGAAACCCTCGTAGGTTTTGGGCTTGTGGGTGACGAAGTCCATCTGCAGCGCGGCGTGGTTGCCGGCATCGCCTCCCCCTATCGAGACCAGACCGCCCAGGGCGGGGATGCCCAGAATCCGCCACGTCAAGCCCAGCGTGGTGATGAGGTAGAGCACCTGGATGAGCACGAGCGGCCCGTAGGTGGGCCACGCACGCCGCCAGGCGAGCACCTTCCACGTCACCCCCACCCCGCCCGCGGTTCCGGCGACGGCACCCACCCACAAAGGCAGGCCCAGCACGGCCCGGAACAGGTTCGCCAGGGCTCCGGGCAGCAACAACCACAGAAGCACGAGGAACAACAGCGTCCCGAGTCCTCGGGGAGACTCGTCAGGAGACTCTTCAATGGAGGAAGAAGGCTTCGCGTCGGCAATGTCCACGGGGCACGCCGTATCACAGACCCGCCCCGGGGGCGCTACCTGAGCAACGCCTGGCGCGCCGTCACACAGGGCAGCATGGCGCTCACGCCCAGCTCGGCGGAGAGGGCCTCCAGGACCCCCGGGGACAGCCGCGGATCCTGCCGCAACTGGCCGAGTACCCGGGCCGATTCCACCACTCCAGGACTGGCGTTCCGCACCTGGGCGACGAAGGCCGAGGCGCACAGCAGGGCCCTCGCGGCGCGCCCCGCGGGAGGCAGGGAGTCGTGCCCCGTGAGCAGCACGGCGGACAGCACCTCTCCCAACTCCGGGAACCCCTCCACCAGGGAACGCACCCGCGCCAGCGAGGGCATGACGAAACGCCGGGGCTCCTCCAACCGCGCCGCGAGCACGAGCGTGCGCGCCGCCATGACGGCCAGCGCCTCCTCGCCACAGCTTCCCCCCAGCGACGTCACACAGCGGCGGGTGAGCCGGACCAGCAGGGGCGCCATCTCCGCGCCCCCTCCCACCAACTTCAACGCCTCGTCGAGCAGCCGCGCCTGCAGTTGCTGCAACGTCATCGGTTCCGGTGCCTCCTCGAGTGCCGCGTCCGGCGGCGGAGGCGGCCCCACGGGGTACAGCATCGGCGGAGGCTCCGCCTGGACATGGCTCCCAGGCTCCATCCGGACGGCGTGGGGCACAATCTCCAGACGTTCGCCCTGCGCGTCCACCCCCTCCTCGTGAGACGAGCGGCGCCCGGGGAAGAGCCGGGTGAAGAGGCTGGCGATGTCCAGATGATCCACACAGAGCTGGCGCTCCTCGAGGAAGGCCCGCAGGGTGTCCGCGAAGACGCGCGCCGAGCCGAAGCGGGCCCCGGGCTCCGCGGAGAGGGCCTGGAGCAGCACGGTCCAGAGCGAGGGCGGACACCCCGGCAGCGGCTCGAGGACGCGCTCGTCGAAGGTGCCGATGTGGTGGAGGGCCTGGGGCGGCGGGCCCGCGAAGAGCGGCCGGCCCGCGATCAGCTCGTAGAGGATCAACCCGAGACGGAAGACGTCACCGCGCCCATCCGCGGGACGGCCCCGGGCCTGCTCGGGCGTGAGATAGGGCGGATTGCTCCGGGAAGCGCCCCCCGTGTCCACCAGCATCACCGCGCCTCCCTGGGAGATCCACACGTGGCTGGGATGCAGACCCCGGTGGCAGGCACGGGCCTGGTGGAGGCTGTCGAGCCCCTCGGCCACCTGCATGACGATGAAGCACATCTCCCGCAGGCCGATCACCATCCCCCGCGCCCGCGCCGCGAGCAGCGCGCCCAACGGCTCCCCGTCCACGAGCTCCAGCACCCGGCAGGGCCGCTCTCCGCTCAGGCCCGCGTCGAGCACCCGCACGACATTCGGGTGCCCCGGCCCGGTGGCCCGCGCCGGCTCCAGGAAGAGCTCCACGAAGGAGGCATCCCGGGCGACTCCGGGCAGCAGGCGCTCGAGGACGACGGGCGACTCCGGGCTCCCGGGCCCCGTGCTCCGGGCGAGGAAGGCCTCGGCCACGGGGTTCACCGCCAGTCTCCGGATGATCCGATAGCTACCCACGAGCGCCCCCCGGCGTCCCGCCGCCACCCGCGCACCGCCTCCGGCTCCCCTCGGAACCGGCCAGCCCGGGCCTCGCCTGGAAGCTAGGAAGCCCACCGCCTCCGGCACCCCTCCTCGCGGTACGGGTTGCCAGCCCCACAGCGAACGCTGGCTCGCCCTCCCGGCCTGCAAGCCGGGCAAAATTCCAAGAAAGTCGGGAACTTGAGGGGCTTCCGAGCACATGGTACGACCCCGAAAGGCGTGCGACTTTTCGCCTTGATTCCCCTCACGGAGCCCGTTTCCCCATGAGCGAGCGCAACGATCTGCCGAGGATGCCCACCTCGACGTCTCCTGGTGTGTCCTCCCCCGGTGTCCCCGTGGGCGCCGTCACTTTGGGAGGAACCCCCACGGGAGGAACCCCGACCCGTCCGGGTGCCACCGAGGCCCTCGCCTCCACCATCGCCACGCTTCCCGTGGCCTCCAGCCCCGAGCAGGACGCCCGCGAGCGCATCACCACCCTGGAGCGCGAGGCGCGTGCACTCGGCAACGAGCCCCAGGCCGCCCTCCTCTTCCATGAGATGGGCCGCCTCTTCGAGGATCCCCTCAAGAACCCGCGCAACGCGGCCATGGCCTACAACCAGGCCTACCGGCTCGCGCCCCGCTTCCTCGCCAACCTCCGCGCCGCGCGCCGGCTCTTCGCCGACGTGGGCAACTGGCAGATGGCCGTCCAGCTCCTCGAGGCCGAGCTGAACGCCACCGAGACCCCCGCCGATCGCGCCACCCTCCTCTTCGAGAAGGGCACCCTGCTCGAGGAGCGCCTGTCGCGCGAGGCCGATGCCACCGCCGCCTTCCAGCAGTGTCTGGAGCTGCGGCCCCAGGATCCCTCGCTGCTCACCCAGCTCGAGGCCATCTTCGCCGCGCGCAATGACCACGCCTCTCTCGTCGAGGTGTACCGGCTGCTGGCCGCCGCGCTGGAGACTCCCGCCCTGCGCGCCCACTACCTCACCGCCGCGGGCCTGGTGCTCGAGGAGCGGCTCAAGCGGCAGGACGAGGCCGCCGCCTGCTTCCGCGAGGCCTTCACCCTGGATCGCACGGATCTGCTCCTGCTCAACGCCCTCAAGCGCGTGGCCCTGCGCGAGGGCCGCGCCGAGGAGCTGCTCGAGGTCCTCACCGCCGAGGCCGAGGTGCTCGGGCCCCAGGGCGCTCCCGCCTGGCTCCAGCTGTGTAAAATGTACGAGCGGCTCGGGCGCAAGGAGGAGGCGCTGGCGGCGCTGCTCGACGCGCGCCGCGTGAGCCCCAACGAGTCCCTCATCCTCGCCGCGCTCGCCAACATCTACGAGACGCGCCAGCGCTTCGAGGAGCTCGCCGACGTGCTGCTCGCCTGGGTGGGCTGCATCAACGACGAGAGCGAGCTGGTGGCCATCAACCTGCGGCTGGCGGCCCTCTACGAGGAGGATCTCAAGCGCGAGGTGGACGCCATCTCCCGCTACCAGGCCATCCTCTCGCGCATCCCCGGCCACGCCGCCGCGCTCGCCGGCCTGGGCAAGCTCTTCTACCGCATGCAGAACTGGGAGGGCCTCGTCTCCGTCTTCGACGCCGAGAGCGCCTCCAGCCCGGATCCCAAGGAGAAGGCCGCGCGCATGTTCAAGGCGGCGGAGATCCTCGAGGAGCGGCTCGGCCGGCAGGAAGAGGCGATTCAACGCTACAACACCTGCCTCCAGCTCCAGCCGGGCTACCTCCCCTCCCAGAAGGCCCTCACCCGCCTCTACGAGCGCCAGAGCCGCTTCGCCGAGCTCGTGGCCATGTACGAGCAGGATCTGCTCCAGACGCAGGATCGGGATCAGCTCATCACCACGCTCAACAAGGTCGCCGTCATCTACGAGGACCGGCTGAGCGATCTGGACCACGCCATCGAGTGCATGCGGCGCATCCTCGACCTGGCGTCGGACCACCTGCCCACCATCCGCAACCTGTCGCGGCTGCTGGAGCGCGCCGGGCGCTTCCAGGAGCTCATCACCAACCAGGAGCTGGAGGCGTCGCTGGTGGGAGACACCAAGCAGGTGCTCTCGCTCTACCACCGCAACGCGGAGATCCTGGACGAGCACCTGAAGGATCGCGCGGGTGCCATCGCCGCCTACGAGCGGGTGCTGACGCTCACGCCCTCGTACCTGCCGGCGCTCAAGGCGCTGGGCCGGCTGTACGCGCAGGAGGGCAAGTGGGATCTGCTCATCCGCATGTACCGGGCCGAGGCGGAGTTCGCCCCCACGGCGGAGACGGCCGCGTCGCTCATCTACAAGATCGGCGAGCTGTGCGAGCACCGGCTCAAGGACGAGCACCAGGCCGTCGCCTCCTACCAGGAGGTGCTGACGCTGGCGCCGAGCCACTTCCCGGCGCTGCGCGCGCTGGCGCGGCTCTACAAGACCCAGGGCGCGTGGGAGAGCCTCATCGAGGTGCTGCGCGCCGAGGCCGCCAACCGGACGGATCCGATGGAGCGGGCCAACGCCCTCTACCACGCGGCCACCATCTGGGAGGATCAGCTCAAGCGGCCGGAGATGGCCATCGAGGTCTTCCAGGAGGTGCTGCGGATGGCGCCGGGCCACGCCGCCACGCTGCGCGCCCTGGAGCGGCTGTTCCTGGCCGACGAGGACGTGAAGGAGCTGGTGGCGCTGCTGGACCGCGAGACGCAGATGGCCCAGACGCCGGGGGCCAAGGTGGCCGCGTACATGAAGCTGGCGCGGCTGTACCTGGACCACTTCCAGGAGCCCGCGCGCGCGGCCCAGTGCTGCGAGGCGGTGCTGGCGCTGGAGCCCGGCCACCTGTCGGCCCTCAAGACGCTGGAGCGCATCCGCGCGGGTGACCGGGCGCGCCGCGGCGAGCTGCGCCTGCGCCTGGCCGAGGTGGTGAAGGATCCGCGCCTGGGCACCGCCCTGCGGGTGAACGCCGCCACGGACCTGGACAAGGGCACCGACCTGGAGGCCCTGCGCCGCGCCGTGGCGGAGAACCCCCGGGACGTGCGGCTCGCCTTCTACCTGGAGCGCGCCCTGCGCCAGGCGGGCGACGCCGCCGGCCTGTCCGAGCTCTACATGCGCCGGCTCCAGGTGGTGGGCGAAGAGCTGGAGCGCGTGGAGCTGATGCTGCGCTGCGCGGAGCTGGACGAGTCGCGGCTGAACAACCCCCACCGCGCCGAGCAGGCCTACCGCGCCGCGCTCCAGTTGCAGCCGCAGTGCCTGCCCGCGATGCAGGGTCTGCGCCGCCTGCTGTCCCGCAAGGGCGATGCCGCCTCCGCCCGGGTCCTGTTGGAGAGCGAGGCCCGCGTCGCGAAGGATCCCCGCAGCGCCATCGAGGCCTTCGTCGCCGCGGCCCGGATCGCCGCGGGCCCGTTGCAGGACTCGGAGGGCGCCATCGCCCTGTACCGCCAGGCCCTGGAGAAGGATCCGCTGGACGCCCAGGCGACCGCGGGCCTGGAGGATCTGCTGGCCGCGCGCGGTGGCGCGGCGGACCTGGCCACGCTGCAGGAGCGTCGCGCCGAGGCCCGGCTGGCCCAGCAGGATCCCGCCTCGGCCGCTGCGGCCTTCTTCGGCGCGGCCAAGACGCACCTGTCCTCCCTGGGCAACCGCGCCCGCGCCCTGGAGCTGCTCGAGCGCACCCTGTCCGTCCAGCCCGCCCACGCCGAGGCCCTGGAGCTGCGCGCCCAGTTGCTGCTGGAGGAGCACCGGTACGCCGACGCCGCCGCGATGCTCGCCCAGCGCATTCCGCTCGGGGGTGAGCCGGCCCACGTGGCGAAGCTGCACCTGACGCTCGGCGCGCTGTACCAGGACCAGCTGTCCGAGCCGAGCCGCGCGGCCATGCACCTGCACGCCGCGCGCGAGGGCCTGCCGCGCAACACCGAGGTGCTGGAGCGCATGGCCACCCTCTTCCAGCTGGTGCGCAACTGGCAGGGCGCCATGGACTGCCTGCGCCGGCTGCTGGAGATGGATCTCCCCATGGCCGAGCGCGCGCGCCACACCGTGACGCTGGCGCAGATCCACGAGCAGGGGCTGGGAGACGGCGCCTCCGCCTCCACGCTCTACCGCCAGGCCCTGGAGCTCACCCCGGGCGACATCACGCTGGTGGACCGGCTGGTGGTGCTCTACGAGCGCGCCGGCAACCTGCTGGAGCTGTCGCAGATGCTGGAGGCCCAGGCCGCCCAGGCCGTGTCCACCGGCGACACGAAGCGCGCCGCCTCGCTGCGGCTGAAGGTGGCGGACCTGTACGCCGGCCCGCTGGAGGAGCCCACCCGGGCCATCACCGTGTACCGGCACGTCGTCGACGCGGACCCGGCCAACGTCCCGGCCCGCTCGGCCCTGGCCGCCCTGTACATGCGCGACGCGGCGGCCTCGCAGCTCGCCATCGAGGAGAACCGGCAGCTGCTGAAGCTGGATCCCACCCGCGTGGAGAGCCTGCACGCGCTCTTCCGCCTGTGGGAAGGCACCCGGCAGACGGACAAGGCCTTCTGCGCCGCCGCCGTGCTGCACTTCCTGCGCTCGGCCAACGAGGCGGAGGCCACCTTCTACTCGGAGATGCGCAGCCGCCTGCCCACCGAAACGCAGGAGCGCCTGAGCGTGGCGGACGTGGACGCCGGGCTCATGCACCCCTCCTCCCGCGGGCCGCTGCTCGAGGTCATGCGCTCCGTGGGTGATCAGCTCAGCAAGCTGCACCCGGCCCAGTTCGAGCTGCTCGGGGTGGACCGCAAGACGGACAAGCTCAAGCCGGACCATGCCGTCTTCAAGGCCGTGCGCACCGTGGCGCAGGTGTTCGGCGTGGAGGAGTTCGAGGTGTACCAGGCCCGCCGCGGCCTCATCGGCCTGGAGACGACCGAGCCGCTGAGCGTGTGCGTGGGCCAGGACGTGGTGCGCCGCTTCAACGCCCGCGAGCAGAAGTTCCTCTTCGGCCGCGCGGTGCTGGGCCTGCTCAACAAGACGGCGGTTCTCTCCAAGCTGTCGCGCGGCGAGACGCAGGACTTGTTCGGCAACTCCATCCGCATCTTCGCCCCGCTGTTCACCGCGCTGGGCCGCAACAACGAGGAGATGGTGCGGCAGTACCGCCGGGCCTACTCGCGCAAGGCGCTCAAGTCGCTGGAGCCGGCCGCCCTGGATCTGGGCCCCCAGTCCCGGGTGGAGCTGGAGCCCGTGCTGGCGGGCATGGCGTACTCGGCGGACCGCGCCGGCGTGCTGATGTGCGGCGACGTGTCGGTGGGCCTCACCATGGTGCTGCGCGAGGACCCGAACTTCGCCACCGCCCGTCTGGACAACGCCGAGCCCCTGCTCCAGGCCCTGCGCGAGCGCGCCGACCTGCAGCAGATCCTCAACTACGTCCTGTCCGACGACTTCCTGCGCCTGCGCCAGCGCGTTGCCCTGGCGCTGCCGTAAGCTGAAAAAGACCCGAGATGAGGGGCACCCCCCTCCCGCCCCTCACCTCGGATCAACCTGCAAACCCTCTGGCGCACGCTTCGGCGGCAACACCCGCTGGATGGCGAGCAGCGCCTCGCTGTCCAGGGCCACCCCCGCGAACAGGGTGGGTGTCCACGCCCCCTGCCAGAACGCGGCCTGTGTCGGCGGCCCCTGGCGCCAGGCATCCTCCTTGCGGAAGTTGGCCCCGGCGTTGAGGTACAGAACCCACACCTTGAGCGTCAGTCCGGCGTAGACGTTGGCCGGAAAGCCGTTGCCCCCCAGCCCCGCCATGACGCCCAGGCTGAACGTCTGGTGGCGATCCCGGCTGTTGAAGTCCACGGGCAGGAACGCGACCGCGCCCAGCACGTCCACCCGGGGCGCATCCGTGCCCACCGGTGCTGCCCCCGGAGAAGCCCCGCCGCCCCCCGGCCCGAGCTGGACGTCCTCGAGCCGCCTCAGCCCCACGCCGCCTCCCACCATGAAACGGAGCAGCTTCCGCTCGTTCCCGAGCTCCTCCAGCGCCTCCGCATGCTCCGCGGCCATGGACAACAGCGTCTCCTGCCGCACGACGGCCTCGTTCAGCTCCCTGTTCTTCTCCTCCACCGCCCGGACGAGCCGCGCCCGCTGCTCTTTCAATTGCGTGGAAGCCTTTTCATCCGGCCCGATCTTCCCGAGCTGCTCATCCAGGGCCGCGCGCTCCCGGAGCAACCGCGCGATCCGGCTGCTGTGGGAGGCAATCTCGTTGCGCAGCTCGGTGACGACCAACTCCGGATAGCGGACCGGAGGCGGAACCGGAGCCACGGGCGCCAAGGGTACGGCGGGCACCACGGACACGGGCTTGTTCTGCGCCAGCGCCGGCAACGTCCACAGGCAGACAAATCCCAGGCAGCAATGAACGAACCTCCCCGATACGTGTTTTCCTCCATGTGTCGCGGACATCGTCTCCCCCCCCGTGAAACAAGAGCACCCGGCCCGGGCCGGAAAGGAGCGGGTCCTGCCCCCGCGCCTTCACGAGCACTGTGCACCCACGGCGTGATTGGCGCGTGATGCGAGGCTTTGAAACCACGCTCCAAAGCGTGACCGCGGCGTGACAGCGGCATGTCCGCACGCATGCACCTGGCTCACATCAGTCTTGCGGCCTACATCACGGTGCGTGAACAATCCCACTCTTCTGGAGGGGGACCATGCAATCCGTTGCCACGCGTATCGAGGTGCTTGGCCGTGCCCGGTTGACCCTGCCCACGGGCGCCGTACACATGGAGCGCAAGACGGCGGCGTTGGTGACCTATCTGGCCATCGAGGGTCCCACCCAACGCAGCCGGCTCGCCAGCCTTCTGTGGCCGGATGCACCCGACAGCGCCGGCAACCTCCGCCAAAGCCTGCACAGGCTGCGGCGTCCCCTGGGTGCACAAGGCCTCGAGGGAGTCGATCCCATCGGGTTGTGTGAGGGCATCCTCGTCGACGCCCTCCTCTTCCAGAAGCACTTCGAGGCCCGCGAATACTCCAAGCTCATCCACCAGGGCGAGCTGCTCGCCGGCTTCACCTACGACGGCTGTGACGAGTTCGAGGATTGGCTCCGGATCCAACGCGCCCGGTTCCACTACCAGCAATGCCGTGCCGCGGAGACCGAGGCCCTCCGGATGGAGCAGGACGGCCAGTTCGAGGCCGCGCTCGACGTGGTGCGGCGGCTGCTCCAGCTGCAGTCCACCTCCGAGAATGCCTGGCAGGCGGCGATCCGCCTTCATCTCCAGCTCGGGGACCGGTCCTCCGCCCTGCGGGCCTATCGCGACTGCAAGGAACAACTCCACCGGGAGCTTGGCATCGATCCCTCCCCGGAGACCCGGGCACTCGTCCAGGACCTCGAGCGGCCCACGGAACAGGAGCATTCCCGGACCCGTCCCCCCGAGGACAGGTCCCTCGATGACCTCTGCCCTCCGCACCTGCTCGGCCGCGACAACGAGTGGGCCCTCCTGGAAGAGGCCTGGGCCGCGGGCCGTCCCGTCTACGTGTTCGGCGAGGCGGGCATTGGCAAGACGCGGCTGGTCTCCGATTTCTGCAGTGCCCAGGAGGGCTCCTGGCTCCTCGTCGCGGCCAGGCCGGCTGATCCGTCCGCTCCCTACGCGACGAGCGCCCGGCTCTCCCGCTTCGTCCTGGGGCTCGAACCACAACGGCCCCTGGAGCCCTGGGTGCGGCAGGAGATTGCCCGGCTCGTCCCGGAACTCGAGCCCAGCGCACCGCCCCTGCCCTCCAGCCCCGAGGAGAAGGCCCGGCTCGCCGAGGCGCTCGCCCGGCTGATCCGCACCCACTGCGGAAAGATGTCGGCCCTGGTGCTCGACAACGCACACCGCGCGGACGCGGCCAGCCTGGAGCTGCACCTGCGGGTGCAGGATCTGCTGCTGGAGCCGGGGCCCGAAGGCGAAACACTGCGGATGCTCACCTGCTTCCGCACGGGCGAGCTCTCCCCCGCCTTCGAGGACAGGCTGCGCGAGCACCGGGAGGCGGGACTCGCGGCATGGCTCTCCCTGGAGCCGCTGACGCTGGCATCCGTCGGCGAGCTGATCGACGACATCGGCGTCCCCGAGCTGAAGTCGATCGTTCCACAGATGGCGAAGTACACGGGTTGCAATCCGTTCTTCGTCATCGAGACGGCCCGGAGCCTGCTCGCCGCTGGCTTCGACGGACGATTCCCCGCCGCACCACCCACGTCCGACCGCGTGACGTTGATCGTCGAGCAGCGGCTCAAGCGGTTGTCCCCGGATGCGCTCCGGCTGGCGCGCACGGTGGCGCTCGCGGGAGCGGACTTCAGCCTGGAGCTGGCCGCGTGCGTGCTGGGATTGAACCTCGATCAGCTCGCCGCCCCCTGGAAGGAACTGGAGGAGGCGAAGGTGCTTCGTGGCGCCACCTTCACCCAGGGCGTGCTGCGCCGGATCGTCATCGAGACGCTCCCCCAGCCGGTGCGTGAGGCCGTCCTGCGGCGCATCTCCGCCTGGCTGCAACAGAGGCGATGACCTCCGAGTGCCAAGGAGATTCGGACGCGGAGCTGTAGCAAGGGGTGTAGCAAAGCCCCGCTCAGCGCGGGTCGAGCAACCGATGTCCGGGTTGTTGACACGTCAGCCCTCCGCGTTGACACGTCAGCCCTCCGCGTTGACATGTCAGCCTTTGACGCCGGGGTGAAAGCCTTCCTCCATTCCCTCTCCGAAAAGGACCGCGCGTGCTCCTTCACTCCAGGATGACGCTCTGGGCGTAAAAAGCCCGGGCGCTCCGGGTTGGCCTGGCGGTTGCTTGGTACTCCGCCATGCGACCCTATATCGTGACGTTCAACCTGCTGGCCGACTCTTCCGGGCGTTCCCCGGTCGCCGTCAAACTCGAAAGAGACTATCCGAGCGCGAAGAAGGTTACCGAAACCTCCTACTTCATCGCGTCGAACCAGGACCCGGGAACCATCTACGACGATCTCAAGGGGGCGCTGGGCACCCAGCACATGATCTACATCTGCGCGCTCCACTGCCCGTATTTCGGCTACGGGACGTCGGACCTGAACCAATGGTTCACGGACAACGTGGAGTGGAACTGAGTCCGGCTGCCGAGCCCGGTTTCGGCCGGTTGAGTCGAACCTACTCCTAAAAAGGAGGCGGGTTCACTTCCATGGTCATCACTCGCAAGGAAGAGATGCTATGAGTATAGCAAAAGCCACATCAGTACAGATCGACCCCTCTTCTCCGCCCGCCGTTTCCAGGCGGATGATCCTGGCCGCAGGCCAGACCCAGAGCCGGGATTCTGACTACAGCTGCGTCGTCACGAATGACACGGGCAATTACTACATTGTCTATCTGCTGCATGACAATGGCTGGGTCGCGGAACTCTGGGCGCAGCCCCCCGGCCAGACCGTGGCCATTCCGCCCACCTGGAAACTTCGCATCATGACCGCCGACGGCCGGGATGCCTACACGGGCACGACTGGTGGCGGCCAGACCTACTACTATTGCTGGTCAACCACCACGCAGGCCAACAGCACGTTCCACTTCAGCAACATGTCGTACGGGTGACGGACAATCCACCACCTCAACCAGGCTGTTTGGTGTTGCCTCACAGGTTCCGCCGTCCTGTTTCTCCTGAGACAGGTAGGCGTGACTGGCGAGACGCCCGCAACGAGGGGCTGGAGGCCCTCGTTGCGTCGGACCCTCCCGGAGCCCCCTCCTTCTCGCCCCAAGCGGATGTGACAGCGGCGCGGCGGCAAGCGTGATGGCTGCCGCAGCCAGTTCTGCGCCCTCGATTCGGATTGCACCTGAGCGCCGGGTAGGCCCCACACCAACGGAGGCCCCTTCGTGATGGGTGCGGCCCTGCGGGAGGGTCCTCATGAAGACAACCAGCCCCAAAGCCCTTCGATGCGACGGCTTTCGCGACCTTCGAGAAAACAGCCTCGGAGGTCCTGGACTGCTCATGACCGGCGAACCGCACGAAGCACGGGAAAGCCACGCCACCGCGGCAAGCCCATTCACACATCCGTGACAATCCCTGGACATGAGCCAGTCCGTCGTCTATAAGTAAACACCCGTGTACATGGACGGCCCTACCGGGCGCAGGAAGACGACACGCCGCGCACCCCCGCGGCGCACGCGACGAGCGTCGAGCCCCCCAGACGAAGGTGACACGTCTCACCTCTCCCCATCGCTGACGCGAGGCCGAGACGCACGCAATCGTCGATGAAGGCGGCACCTGAGCCGCATGGCCTACCGGGTGAGCCCCCTTCCGGACGGCACCACGCACCTCTTCTTCACAGGGCGGCAACGCTTCCGTCGCATGCCCACGGGCTTCAGCCGCCGCGCACCCCAGACCATGATCACGCCCCTCGCGCCGTCTCCCAGTGCCCCGCCCGCTCCGCAGGGCCGCAAGGCCGTTCTCTCCGCCATCATGCTCTCGCTGTTCCTCTCGGCGATGGACCAGACCATCGTCGGAACGGCGCTCCCCCGCATCGTGGCGGACCTGTCCGGGCTCCACCTGTACTCCTGGGTTTTCACCGCGTACATGCTCGCGTACACCATCGCCGTCCCCATCGGGGGCAAGCTGGGGGATGTGCTGGGGCGCAAGGTGATGATGCTGGCGGGCATCTCCTTGTTCCTCGCCGCCTCCGCCCTGGGAGGGATTGCGCGCAGCATGGAGGTGCTTGTGCTCGCGCGCGGGCTCCAGGGCCTGGGCGGCGGGTGCATCTCCGCGAGCTCCTCGGCGCTCGTGGGAGACCTGTTCCCCCCGTCCGAGCGCGGCCGCTACACGGGCCTGCTCAGCGGCGTCTTCGCGCTGGCGAGCCTGGTGGGGCCGATCCTGGGCGGCGTGGTGGCTGACCACTGGAGCTGGCGCGGCATCTTCCTCATCAACCTGCCGCTGGGGCTCATCGCCATTGGAGTGCTCGCCAGGCTGCCCGGCATGGCGAGCCACCGCGGGCGCTCCCTGGACTGGCTGGGGGCGCTGACCCTGATCGGAGCCATCGTGCCGCTGATGCTGGCGGTCCCGGCCCGCGAGGGAAGCGCGGAGCACGCCGCGGCGTCCATCCGGCTGATCCCCCTGATCGTGGGGGTGCTGATGCTGGGATTCTTCGTGCTCGTCGAGCGCCGGGCCAGCGAGCCCATCGTGCCGCTCGAGCTCTTCCGCCGGCCCGTCTTCGCCCTCTGCATCGCCACGGCGTTCGTCTCGGGGCCGGCGCTGTACGTGGGCGGTGTCTTCATCCCGCTGTTCATGCAGGGCGTGCTGCACTCGAGCGCCTCGGCCACCGGAATGGTGATGATGCCGATGATGCTGGTGCTCGTGGTGGGAAGCATCATCGGCGGGCAGCTGGTGTCGCGCACCGGCGTGTACCGATGGATCGCCGTCTGTGGGCTGGCGCTGTCGACGGCGGGCACGTTCGCCCTCTCGCGGCTGAACCCCTCGACGACGCCCTCGTTCATCATGGCGGCGCTGGCGCTCATCGGCTTCGGGTACGGGTTGACGCTGCCCACGCTGTCGCTGGCGGCGCAGAACGCGGTGGAGCA
Source organism: Archangium sp. Cb G35 (assembly GCF_001896145.1). Taxonomy (NCBI): domain Bacteria; kingdom Pseudomonadati; phylum Myxococcota; class Myxococcia; order Myxococcales; family Archangiaceae; genus Archangium; species Archangium sp. Cb G35. The sequence continues at coordinate 6,649 of NZ_MPOI01000019.1, read as the reverse complement.
CCGCCACCTGGGAGTGAGCGTGTCCCTGCCGTCGTTCGCGCGCAACCTGTCGGGCACCCTGGGCGTGGCGCTCTTCGGTGCGCTGATGGCACGGCGCCTCGAGGAGGGCATCGCGCCCGCGGTGGCGCACGTCTTCCTGGTGGCCACCGGCGTCCTCGCCACCGCCACCTTCATGGGCTTCTTCCTCCAGGACCTCCCGCTGCGGCGCACCAACGAGGAGCCTGAGGAGAGCAGAACCGTTTCAGGAGAAGGACAAGCATGAGCACGCAGGGACCGAGGTTGATTCCACTGGAGCGGAGCGAGGGCGACGAGGTGGGCGGGAAGGCCTCTGGCCTGGCGAAGCTCATCCGGATGGGGCTGCGAGTCCCCGAGGGCTACGTCATCGTCGGAGCCACTCCGGGGCAGCTGCCCGAGGGCCTGGAGGAGGCGTGCGCGAAGCTGGGCGATACCGCCCTGGCGGTGCGCTCGTCGGCGCGGGGTGAGGACGGCGCGGAGACGTCCTTCGCGGGCCAGTACGAAACGGTGTTGGACGTGCGGGGCGCTCAGGCCCTGCGCGAGGCGGTGGAGCGCTGCCTGCGGTCCGCGCACGGCGTCCGGGCGGATGCCTACCGTGACGGGTTGAGCGCCGCTGGCGAAACCCGTATGTCCGTGGTGGTGCAGCGCATGGTGGACGCCCGCGCCGCCGGCGTGCTCTTCACCGTGGATCCCGTCAGCGGCGCCAGGGACCGGGTGGTGGTGAACGCCGTTCCCGGCCTGGGCGAGGCGCTCGTCTCCGGCCAGAGCGCCGCGGACCAGTTCGTCCTCTCGCGCGACGGGAAGGTGCTGGAGTCCCAGGCGCGGGGCGAGACTCCCGCCATCGACGCGGCCATGCTCCAGGCCCTGCTCTCCGACGCGCTCACGGCCGAGGCGAAGCTCGGGCACCCGGTGGACATGGAGTGGGCCATCGCCTCCGACGGCACGCTGTACTGGCTCCAGGCCCGGCCCATCACCACCCTGGACGCGCCGGATCTCAACGAGCTGGACTCACCGCCCCCTCCCCCGGACTGCGTCCTCACCACCTACAACGTCAGCGAGGTGATGCCCGGGGCGGCAACGCCGCTGACCTCGAGCGTGTTGGGGCGGCGGCTCGATACGATCATGAGCGACATGTACGTGCGCTGCGGCGTACCGCCCGAGGAGCTGGAGGGGCGGCCGCTGGTGTTCAACTTCTACGGCCACCAGTTCATCAACATGAACACCATGTACTTCCTGGGGACGCAGGTGCTGGGGGCGAGCAAGGAGGACATGGACTACGCGCTCGCCGGGTGCGTGCTGCCGGACGTGGACCTGGGCCCGAACGCGCCGTTCCACCGGCGGCTCTTGAATACCGTGCGGTACTTCCGGCTGCTGTTCCAGGCCCGCGAGCGGCTGGACACCTTCACACGCCAGACGGCGGACTTCCGCTGGACACCTGGCCAGGACATGGCCACCGCGTACCGGCGGCTCTACGAGGCGGTGGATGTCGTCCGCGAGGCCTTCGCGGTGCACATCCACACCTCGACGTTCTCCAGCGCGCTGCTCTCCCTCATCCTCCGGGTGCTCAGCGGTGGGAAGCGGGCCGAGGCGCAACACAACGCGGACGCGGCGGCACTGCTGGCTCACTCGAGCGAGGGGGCCACGAACGCCCACGTGGCGTCGAGCTCCCTGGGGATGGCGGAGGCGATGGACAAGGTGACGGCGGCGCTCTGGGCGGACGCCGAGGCGTCGGCACGGTTCGTCGCCCTGGGACAGGACGAGGCGCTGGCCTGGCTGCGCGAGGGCGCACCCGAGCCCATCCGCACCGCGTTCGCCGGCTTCCTGCGTGACCACGGGCACCGCTGCATCCGCGAGATGGAGCTGCACGCGCGGGACTGGCAGGAGGATCCTCGGCCGCTGGTGCTCAACCTCCAGCGCGCGGCGAGCGTGCCGCGGACGGCCCCGCCGGCGCGGAAGGAGGACAGGACCCAGGAGGTGCTCGCGCGGCTGACCCCCGGGGCTCGCCGGTTCATCGGCTGGCTGTTGCCCAGGGCCCGGGAGGCCGTGGTGCTCCGCGAGCGCTCCAAGTCCCTGAGCGTCCGGTGCACCCGGCAGCTCCGGTACGGCTACCTGGAGATCGCCCGGCAGTTGGTGAAGCAGGGGCGGCTGCCAGACGAGGAGCTGGTGTTCTTCCTCACCCACGAGGAGCTGGGCCAGCTGGTGAACGGCGAGGAACGGGCACTGGTTCGCCGCGCGCAGCACCGGCGCAGGCTGCATCCACAGAAGATGGCACTGGAGTTCCCGCGCGTCATGAGGGGCAAACCCGTGCCCCTCGCGCCCTCGAGCGAGGGAGGAGACGCCGAGGCGGCGATGCACGGGACACCGGTGAGCCGCGGCATGGTGGTGGGGTTGGCGAGGGTGGCGCGAACGCCCGAGGAAGCCGTGGAGATGCGCGAGGGGGAGATCCTCATCGTGCCGTACACGGACGTGGGCTGGGCACCGTACTTCTGCCGGGCGGCGGGACTGGCCACGGAGATCGGCAGCCCGCTCTCGCACGGAGCGGTGGTGGCGCGGGAGTATGGGCTTCCGGCGGTGGTGAACCTGCCGGGCGCCACGAAACGCTTCAAAACGGGCGACACGGTGCGGCTGGACGGCAACACCGGCGAGCTGCGCCGGTTGGGGTAGCGAGACGGAGTGCCAGCGGCACCGGATGCACCCCACGTCGCCAATCCGCGCGTGCCGCTGGCAGCCTCGCTGCTGTGCATGAAGATGCTTGCACCCTTAAGCCTGCCTCCACACCAGCCACCGAGTTGGCTGGCGCTTGGACGCTGTGGCTGCCCGTCGTCACCGGCGCCATCGTGAGGCCCCGATCTTCGATGAGCTGCCCAGGGACCCGGGGATGTAGCAAAGCCCCGCTCAGCGCGGGTCGAGCAACCCCGCGTCCCTGATGTTCTCGAGCCCCTTCAACCAGACCGATTCGTCCGTGTCGGCGTTGTACACGCTGACCGCGCCGCCTCGCGCGTACAGGAGGAGCGTCCGCCCATCTCCGCTGATGTCGTGCGTCCCCTCGAAGCCTTGGGCATTCAGCGCACGGACCTCGTCCCGGTCGAGCGAGTACTCGTACAGCTGGGAGACGCCCGTGGAGTAGTAGTTGCTCTCGATGAAGTACACCGTCCCGCGCCGCGCGCTCACCGCCTCGAGCCCAAAGCCACTGCAGTAGGTATCATGCGTCCGCCAGACCCGCTCCTGCCCGGTGCGCAGGTCGAGGCGACGATAGGTGCCGGGATTCGACTCGTCGCAGCCCCCTTCATCGGTCACTCCTTCGCGATAGAAGACCATCGTGTCCCCCAGCAGCATGGGCGATAGCATTCCTTTTCGCTTCTGCTTCATGGGAGGCCCCAGCTTCCAGGGCTTCGTGCCCGTGGGGTCCATCGTGGCGATCCGGACTCCACTCCGCTCATGCCTCATCACCGTGCGCGGCTCCCCCAGGACCAGGTCGTTGCCCGCCGTGTCCGTCACATGCGCCGGCAACACACGAATGCCCTCGGGCCGGGGCCCGAAGCTCCAGCTCCACCACTCCGAGGTGGTCACCGTCCCGTTGGACACGAGCACGCGAGAGCCGTCGGCCGTGAACAGCTCAGGAATCTGAGAGTGGTGAACGTGGTTGCTGGTCCACTGCGCCGGCGCTCCGGGGGTGACGGCCACGACCCCCTCCAGGTCCCCCATCACGAGCAGGCCGCCCTGCTTGACGCGCCCCGCCTTGTCGGTGGGCACCTCGAGCTTCCGGCCCGACAGCGTCATGCTCACCAGACGGGACGACGAGGTATCGCCCGAGACCGAGGCGGCCATTGCCCAGCGTCCCGTGGGTGGGTGCACGGCGAGGAACCAGAGCGAGCACGGCTCCGTCTCCCGGAACAGCTTGCCCTTCTCGGGTCCGCCCAGCATCCGGCGCTCCTCCACCTGCTGGCACTCCGCGAGGGTTCGCGAGCCCCCCGAGTCGACGTAGACGACCTTGCCAGGAACGAGGGCAATCAACGGCACCGGGGACACCGTTGCGTTTGGAGATGCGGAGGGTTCGGCCCACGCCGTCGCGGACGTGGCCAGCAGTGCTGTGAGCACCGTGCTGCGTAAGATGCCGTGCATGCATCTGATGACGGACGCAGCTGTCTTGTATTCACCCCGAGTGCGATGCTCTTCATCCTCCGGGGGCCGTAACACGGGCGTGTTAGCGTCGCCGCCATGACGGAAGATCCGCGGCGCGCGTTCGAGGTCCTGAGCAGCCTGGCCACGCTGAAGGAGGCGGCCGGCAAGGGGGAGCTGGCCGCCCATCGGAAACGGCTGCTGGCGCTCTCGGCGGAGTTTCCACCCGGCTCCCCCTCCGCCACGGCGCTGGAGGGGCTGGCCGCGGCGCTCCAGATGGATCTCGCCTTCCTGCGGGTCTACCCAGACGCTCTCTTCGCGGTGCTCCACTGGCGTTGCTCCCATCATGACAGCCCCGAGCTCACCGGGCTCGCGCGGCGCTGGAGCGAGGAACACGCCCAGGGAGGGCCACACGGTGTGTGGGTGCGTCCCCTGGGACCACCCCCCTTCGTGCCGGGCGGTCCGCTGCTCGCCGAATTGCGCACGGCGCGCCCCCACCGGCTCCTCTCGCCGATGACCGCCGAGGGACATGTCCTCCTGGATGAGCGGATGGCCTACCGCCACTGGGACATCGAGGAGGGAACGCTCGTCGACAGGCGGGACGTGGTGATTCCAGAGCCTCCCCTGAAGCTCGTTACCCGCGCCTGGGAGAGCGCCGCGCTCCACGATGTGGCCACCGACACGCACCGCTGCGAGCTCGAGATTCCAGTGGACGCGAACGCCAATACGGGGAGCTTCTCGCCGGACGGGGCCCTGTTCGCCCTCGTCGGACACGGGGATGAATATGCCTTCGGCTTCATGCACCTCTACGAGGCGGCCACGGGGCGGCTCTTGCGGAAATGGGAGGGGCCGCGGCCATTCTGGGACAAGCCCGTGTTCTCCCCGGATGGCCGGCGCCTGCTCGCGCCGAGTCGCGCGGGCCTCTTCCTCCTGGACATCGAGACCGGCCAGGAGGAGTGCCTGCCCATCCACGACGCGGAGGGCGCGGCACTCTCGGGGGATGGCCGGAGACTGGTGACCACGGATGGCCAGGTGGTGCGGGTCTGGGATCTCGCGCGGCTGCGTGCACTGGAGCCCAGACAGGCCGAGCCGTCAGCGCCCATGGCCTTCTCACCGGATGGCCGGCGCCTGGTGATGGGTGCCTGGCTCCACGACGGAGCCACCGGGCAGCGCCTCCGGAAGCTCGATATCCAGCGGGGGAACTACCTGGAGGGCGGACCACCAGAGCACTGGTTCGCCTGCGGGACCCGGCGCATCATCTCCCTGGAGGGGGGCGTACACGTCTGGGACACGGAGAGCGGCGAGCGGCTGGCCCATCGGACAAACGTCCTCTACGTGATTTGGTTCCTGACGGCATTCAGCGCCGATGGCCTGTGCTACGCGGTCGCGAAGAAGGACTCTTCCAACGCCGAGGTGTTGGATACCGACACTGGCGCGCTCCGAGCCCGGGTCGAGACGTCGCGGGGTGGCCTCGTGTGCCTGGCCCTCTCGCCGGATGGCCAATGGCTCGCTGGCGGCACCAAGGAGGGCACGATCGAGCTCTGGAGCGCCGCCGGTGGAGAGCGGCTCGTCACCCTCCCCGGCCATGGCGTCCCGGTGAACGCGCTGGCCTTCTCTCAGGACAACCGCCGCCTGGTCTCGGCCGGGGACAACGAGGCGCTGCGGCTCTGGGAGATTCCCAGCGGCGTGGCGCTCGCGGTCCGCCCGCTCGACGCGCGGGACCTGGCCAACAGGCGTCTCCCGCGCCAGCGCTGGGAAGCAACGCCCGAGGCGCTCGGGGCGCTCTCCGGCTGGGAGGGTTTCGTGGGGCCACGCCCGGGGCCCTTCTCCGCCGGGGTTCACGGGGGAGTGACGATCTTCCTCCACCGGGAGAACCGGCGGCACGCGGCGGCGTTCCCCGTTGCCGGCCCCTGGCTGCCCCGCCCGGACGGCGCGATGTGGGCCTCCCCCTCGGCCCAGGTCATCCTCGAAGGCCGGGTCTGAGACGCCATGCGCGGCAAGTGAGCGAACCACGCCTCCGCGCCGCTCACGCTTCGTCGAAGCGCTCCAGCGAGGACACTCTCAGGCCCGCCGGGCCGCGCGCCGGCCCCGCCACGAGCCCCGGGCGAGCAGCAACAGCAGTCCCGCCCAGGCGAGTGAGGCCCCCTCCGCCGTCGAGGCGCAGCCTCCGCAACCGCCCGTCGGAGCCGTCACGGGAGGCTGGGTGACCGGGGCCGGCGCCACGGTGATGCGGACGGTGACGGGCTCGGAGGCGCCCTGCCCGTCGCTCACGCGGTAGGTGAAGGAGTCCGCCCCCTCGAACCCGGCCGAGGGCGTGTAGACCAGGGCCGGCGCGGTACCCGAGAGCGTGCCATTCGCGGGAGCCCCCACCACCTCGAAGGACAGCGCGTCGCCATCGCCGTCGGTGCCCTCGAGCCGCACGGACACCGGCTCGCCATGCGGGGTGGTGAACGACAGGGCCCTGGCCACGGGCATGTCATTCACCGGCGTGACGGTGARTGACATGCCCGTGGCC